>CABUSH010000001.1 GCA_902494195.1 uncultured Collinsella sp.
TATGGGCTTCGAGCCCGTCCGGTCCTCTCAGTCATTCGCTGATCGGTTCCGTTCGATTCATATGGTTCTAGTATAGGAAAAGGAATTTCTCGGGGCCGCCTCTCGGCGGCCTTGCGAAAAACAAATCCAAGTTAGACCATTTCAAATGGTTCGATGTCTGCCCGGATGCGACACAGCTTGTGTGTCCATCCTCGCAGTATCCGGTTCTCAAGGTGCACGCCCCGCGGCTGATCCGGTCCGACCGGGCCGCGCGGCAAGGAGATATATTGCCAGACCGGAGGGGCGCCATGGGACGTCAATTCCACTCTTCACAAGTCCTACACAACATATTGCTTTCTATAGGTAATAGAAAGACTGGTGCGGATCTTCCGCACGTATCAGATGATGACCCTTTGGTTCAGGAATATATAGAGATCGGTCACCTGTAAGTGTTTATCTACCCGCGCTTTTAGCAATGTAAACCAGCGCTTTCGATAAAAAAGGGGAGCGCCGCGCACAACGCGACACTCCCCTAGCGATTCAAGAGAATCTATTAGGCCTCGAGAGCCTTCTTGGCAATGGTAGCCAGCTCGTTGAAGGACTCGATGTCCTCGTAAGCCATCTGAGCCAGGACCTTGCGGTCGAGCTCGATGCCGGCAACCTTCAGGCCGTGCATGAACTGAGAGTAAGAGATGTCGTTCAGACGAGCAGCAGCGTTGATACGAGTGATCCAGAGAGAACGGATCTCGCGCTTCTTGTTGCGGCGATCACGATACTGATACTGCAGGGAGTGCTGGACCTGCTCTTTAGCATGCTTGTAAGTACGCGAAGCGGCACCGTAGTAACCCTTCGCACGGTGCATAACGGTACGGCGCTTCTTCTTGGCGGCAACAGCGCGCTTAATACGTGCCATGTTCTATCAACTCCTAGACGGTAAAACGAAAAAACGAACTTAGGCGAGACGCGACTTGATGACCTTGCGGTCGGCAGCGGCGATCTCGGTCTCCTGACGGAAGCCACGCTTACGCTTGGTGGACTTCTTGCTCAGGATGTGGCTCTTGAAAGCCTTGGCGCGCATAAGCTTGCCGGTACCAGTCTTGCGGAAACGCTTCTTGGTGCCGCTGTGGGACTTCATCTTAGGCATGAAATACTCCTTAATCGGTTACAGAACACTAGTTACTTGGTATCGCTTGCCGCTTTATCCTCATCGAAGGCGCCCTTAATCGGGGCGAGCAGCATAAGCATGTTACGGCCTTCCATCTTAGGCTTGGACTCGACCGTAGCGTAAGGCTTGAGATCCTCGGCGAGACGCTCGAGAACGTTAAGGCCCTGCTCCGGGTGAGCCATCTCACGGCCGCGGAACATGATGGTGATCTTAACGCGCGCGCCCTTCTTGAGGAAACGCAGAACGTGGCCCTTCTTGGTCTCGTAGTCGCCAACGTCGATCTTGGGTCGGAACTTCATTTCCTTGACCTCGACCTTGGACTGGTTCTTACGAGCAGCCTTGGCCTTCATGGCCTGCTGGTACTTGAACTTACCGTAGTCCATGACCTTGCAGACCGGCGGCTCCGCGTTGGGAGCGATCTCGACCAGGTCGAGACCCTGATCGTCGGCGACGCGCTGGGCATCGCGGATGGCGAACAGGCCGAGCTGAGAGCCATCGACGCCAATCAAACGGCACGAAGATGCAGTGATCTCGTCGTTGATGCGGGTGTCATCAGACTTAGCTATTTTCCCTACCTCCATTCATAAAAAAATAACCCGGCGCTTCTCAGCAACCAGGTCGTACACATAGACTTCCTCGATTTGAGGAAGGTAATCTAAGTTGTATGACCAGTCAGCTGCTCATTGGCGCCAAAAGGTGGGAACCCTCGGGTTCCTCTTTAGGGCATTGCGGAAACAACGCCTTGCGAATAATAACACGTACAGCGCGTTATCACATTACGTACACGAAAAAGGGGGCCGCAACCCCCTTGAAGCGCAGGTGCATGTATGGTGCCCGAGGCGAGACTCGAAGGGACTTCGCTTCGCGAAGCCCCGGGCTTCGGGCGCATGGCGCCCTCGCCACGCTCCGCTACAAACAGGCCACAGGCCTGTTTGCTTAACGCTCCGCGCGCTCACGCGAGTTCGGCACGAAAAAGGGGGCCTTGACCCCCTTGAACGCTCACTTGCATGTATGGTGCCCGAGGCGAGACTCGAACTCGCACGTTGTTGCCAACGGTGGATTTTGAGTCCACTGCGTCTGCCAATTCCGCCACTCGGGCACGCAATGCGTGAGTTAGTTTATCACAGCTTTCTACCGATTAGTCCGAAAATGGAACTTCGAGCATTTCGATGAGTTCGACCGTGCGTAGCATCTCGCGCTGACGGCATCCGCGACCGTCGACCGAAGCCTCACCCATCTGGTTATCGTAAGGGTCCTCGCGCATGCCGTCGAAAGAGGGCTCAAACTCTGCCTGGAATCGATTGTTGGCCACCATACGCCATGGGTCGAGATTGCCAAAGTAGTGACGGCGGCGCCACTCCTCCCCCATCCTGTGAGCAGAAGATCCAAATGACACGTCGGCGTTGAGCCAACCGGTCTGCGGCGTATAGAACTCTGCCCAGTCGTGCGACCCCACCGAATCGGGCGCAACGTACAGGCCGCTCTGCCAACGGGCAGGCACGCCCGCGATACGGCACATGGTGATAAACGTGAGCGCCATAACGCCGCAATCGCCGCGGAGCGAATGCGCGCAGTCATCGGCAATAGATCCCAAAAGCAAGTACGGCGGCTGATAGCGATAGTCGATATGCTGCGTCAGATAATCATAGATAGCACGAGCGCGATCGAGCGGATCCTCGAGTCCGTCAACAACACCGGCCGTCAGCTGCTGCAGATACGGCGTGAATGCAATGTGCGGACGGTCCTCGGAAATATCCTCGGGCAGAGGCGCGTCCATACGCGGATGAACCGGAAGTGTGCCACCGTAGACATCACAATAAGCAGCACCGATGTGATAACGATAGGTCACCGAGAATGAGCGTTCACTCGAAGAAGACCACGAGGCGGTACGCGCCGAAGCGTTCGCGGGAGCAACAGCACCCTCCGGCGTCATGTCGAGAATCTCGACACGAGACTGCTGGTGGCAGGTGGCGGCAACGGGAAGCCAAGCGCGAACGGTCTCCCCCTCTAGAGCGCCGGGGACAGACACAGATGCTTTAAGCGTAATGACGCGAGCCAATCCGTTTTGCGACCCCATCTCCTTGAGCATTTCGTTGCGCAGTGCAATTCCGTCCGTAGGATCGGGACGCATGCCGGGAACCTCTTTGGGATATACGCGAAGCGAATCGAGGAAGTTGTCGAGAACGAACAGCTCCCCGTCGATAAAGCGCCAGTCAATACGCTTACGGTCAATCAGATCGTTAAACTGCTCCTCGGTAAACTCAGGCCACTCCTCGCGAATCATCGCAATAGCTCGATCGCGCGACACCGAAAAATGAAGCGGCGTCTCGATCATGCGATACCGCTCGGCACGAACGCAGGCAGCAAGCGTGGGATCGGGATTTTGGGCAAGTAGGCGGTCGCAAGCCTCAATAGCCTGCGAAAGATACCCCGCATCCTTTAAACGCAGGATCTCGGGTGGCAAGCCAATATCTAGAAAACGGAAGTCATCATTGCAAACATCAACAGAGCAACCAACCGGCCCCTCGTCAATAACCTTCCCATCCGAAGGCAGCACATTAATAACAGCCATACCAAACTCCAAGTCATTAGAACTCTTGAAGCCCATTGTAGCGAGATAAAAAAGAAAGCCCCAACAAGGGAGCCATCAACACCGCCGAGCGGTAGTCAAAAAATGAATTCAGCCCAGTAACCCTGTAGCGAGTTAACGAAGGAGGCCCCGTTCACCCGAAGCTTTTCCCATTGCGCGACTTCTGGCAAAGCCAGTAGTCATCTTAATTCAGACTTGTAACCCTGCGACGTTAAACAAAGGAAGCCCCATCCCCCGGAACTGTTTCCTTGGCGCGACTTCTGGCGAAGCCAGGTGAGCGCAAAGGAAACAGTGTAGGGAGACGGGGCTTCCGGTGGGAAGTTTAGCGACGCTTACGCCTTGTTGACGGAGCCAAACTCCTCCATGAGCTCCTTGGTGCGAGCAACGATGTTGTCGCGACCAGGCTTGAGGAGCTTGCGGGGGTCGAAGCCCTTGCCCTGCTGATCCTTGCCAGCCTCGATGTACTCGCGAACGCCCTTGGCGAAGACGAGCTGCAGGTCGGTGTTGACGTTGATCTTGGAGATACCCAGGGAGATGGCCTTCTTGATCTGATCCTCGGGGATGCCGGTGCCACCGTGCAGAACGAGGGGCAGGTCGCCGGTCTCGGCCTTGATCTCGCCCAGACGCTCGAAGGAAAGGCCAGCCCAGTCGGCGGGATACACGCCGTGGATGTTGCCGATACCGCAGGCGAGGAAGTCGACGCCCAGGTCAGCAATCTGCTTGCACTCAGCGGGGTCAGCGAGCTCGCCGTTGGAGGTCACGCCGTCCTCGGTGCCGCCGATGCCGCCGACCTCGGCCTCGATGGACATGCCCTTGGAGTGGGCAAGCTCAACGAGCTCCTTGGTGCGGTCGAGGTTAAGCTGGAAGGTCTCCTCGTGAGAGCCGTCATACATGATGGACGTGAAGCCGGCCTCGATGCACTTGAAGCAGTCCTCGTAAGAACCGTGATCGAGGTGAAGGGCGACGGGAACGGTAACGCCCGTGGCCTCGACGGCAGCCTTGACCATGTCGGCGCAGACCTTGAAACCGCCCATCCACTTAGCGGCACCAGCGGTGCACTGAAGGATCAGCGGAGACTTGGCCTCCTCGGCGGCCTGGAGAATAGCCAGGGTCCACTCGAGGTTGTTGGTGTTGAAGGCACCGAGAGCGTACTTGCCGGCCTCGGCCTTCTTGAGCATGTCTGCTGCGTTGACGAGCATAAAAGAAACCTCCTGTAAGGTTGCTCCGATAACGCCTGAGATTTTACCACGACATACCCGAGCATAAACGTTCGTTTGTTCACGAATACCATCCGATTGGACAAATTTTGACCGTTTGCCCCACAGAATCGACCCACTGGGGAAAATAGCTTGACGATTGAGCGGTCTTCGTGGTTCGAAAGACGGCTTCGAGCCTACATCTGCATAAACGGGTTCTGCATAAGTTCGCGCGCCATCGTGGTCGAATCGCCATGGCCCGTCAAGCAAACGGTATCGGGCGGAAGCGTCTTGGCAAGTTTGGAAAGCGAGCGCATAATCGCCGCCTCGTCACCGCCGGAAAGATCGGTACGACCGTGGCTGCCCGGGAAAAGCGTGTCGCCCACAAAGGCGATGTTCCCCTGCTCGGTCGCGGCGAACAGGACGATGCCGCCCGGCGTATGCCCCGGCGTCTCGATCACCTGCAGGCAGACGTCGCCCACCTCGATTGTATCGCCCTCGGCAAGCAAGCGCGTCGGCTCACCCGGATCGGGCGTCTCGATGCCCCACATGGCGCGCTGCTCCTCGATATTTGCGCGAGGTACCGTCACGTCCTTAGCGCACAACTCATATAGTGCGCTGTCGCCAACGACAGCTCGAACCCCGGCAACCCCGCCAACATGGTCGGCATGACCGTGCGTGCAGACAGAGCCGAGTACGCGCACCTCGGGATGCGCGGTGCGGATATGCTCCACAAGACGCTCGCCCTCCCACGCCGGATCGACGATTAAGCACTCGTCATTCGAAATCACGGCGTAGCTGTTGGTCTGAATCGGGCCGTTGACGAGTGCCTCAATCGAAGCCGCACCTCGGGGTGTCAGGTCCAAAGTCATATCGCCCATGCGCATACCCTCCTTCTAAAATACGTTCGAGGCACCAAACGATGCCTCGAACGTAACCAATATCTATGATGCTGAGAGGCTCTCGCACCTACACACGGCGCTTAAGCTGGGCTCCACCCTCGCCGGGCATAAGACGACGAGCGTCGTAGACCGAGTCAACGCTGCTGATAGAGGCCAGCAGCGGATCCAAGCCACTCGCGTCCGAGATCTCGACCATAAAGCGCAGGGTTGCAATGCCCTCGCGGTTGGTCGACGTGGCGGCAGAAAGGATATTACCGCCCGCATCGCCAATGGCAATGGTGACATCCTTGAGCAGGCCCATGCGGTCCAGGCACTCGACCACGATCTCGATCTGGAAGAGGGTGTCGGCAGCGCCGTCCCACTCCACATCGATCATGCGCTCGGGATGTTCCATAAGACCCTTGACGTTAGGGCAGTTGGCGCGATGCACCGAAACGCCGCGACCGCGCGTGATGAAGCCGACGATGTCGTCGCCCGTCACGGGGTTGCAGCAATGAGCCAGACGGACCAGCAGGCCGCTGTTGCTCTCGCCCTTGACGATAATGCCGTTACTGGCGCTCTTGCCGCGCTTTTGCGGCTTGCGGTTGGAGCCGCGAGCGGGCTGCTTCACGACCTCGGCGATAGCCTCGGCCTTGGTGAGCTGTTCCTCGGGCTTGGGGTCCAAGATTTGCTCGACCTTATTGCCCACAGCGCGCGGGGCAACCTTGCCGGCACCGACGGCGGCAAACAGGTCCTCGAGCTGCTTGAAGTTAAACTGCTCCGCCACGGCGTTGAGTGCACGCGTCGAACGCGGCGTAGAAATGCCATAGCCACGCTTACGCAGGTCCTTGGCCAGCATATCGCGACCGGCGGCAGCGTCGTCGTCCTTGGTCGCAGCGGCAAAATAGCGGCGGATCTTTGACTTGGCGGAAGGTGTCTTAACGATCTTGAGCCAATCGCGCGACGGCTTGGAACTCTTGTTAGTCAGGATTTCAACGCGGTCGCCCGTCTTGATCTCGTGCGTGAGCGGAGCCACCGCACCGTTGATTTTGGCGCCGACGCAGTGGTTTCCCACCTCGGTGTGAACGGCATAGGCAAAGTCGAGCGGCGTGGAGCCGGCACGAAGCGCCATGACCTCGCCTTTGGGCGTGAAGACAAAGATCTCCTGATCGAACAGATCGACCTTCAGCGAGTGCAGGTATTCCTTGGCATCGGTGATCTCGTCGGAAGCTGCCCAATCGAGCGAATGCTTGAGCCAGTTGATCTGGTCGTCCAAACGTTGAGCGTCATTGGTCTTGGAAGCAGACGATCCGCCCGACTTCTTATATAGCCAGTGGGCGGCAATGCCGTACTCGGCCTGCTCATGCATCTCGTAGGTTCGAATCTGAATCTCGAGCGGACGAGCCGTAGGGCCGATGACCGTCGTGTGGAGCGACTGGTAGTTATTGACCTTAGGCATGGCGATATAGTCTTTAAAGCGACCAGGCATAGGGTGCCACAGCGTATGCACCGCACCGAGCGTGGAGTAGCAATCGCGCACCGAATGGGTAATAACGCGCAGCGCCACCAGGTCGTAGATCTCGGAGAACTCCTTGCCCTTGCGCTTCATCTTTTGGTAGATGGACCAATAGTGCTTGGAGCGGCCGTTGATCTGGAAGTCCTCCAGACCAATGCGGTTGAGCTCATCGGTAAGCGTCTTGATGGTCTCGGCAAGGTAGCGTTCGCGGACCTCGCGCGACTCAGCTACCATACGCGCGATGCGCTGGTAGGCATCGGGCTCCAGGTAGAAGAAGGACAGGTCCTCGAGCTCCCACTTAATAGAGCTCATGCCCAGGCGGTCGGCCAAGGGCGCGTACACGTCCATGGTCTCGCGAGCCTTAAACAGGCGACGATCCTCGCGCAGGGCTGCCAGCGTTCGCATGTTGTGCAGACGATCGGCAAGTTTAACGATGATGACGCGGATGTCCTTGGACATGGCGAGGAACATCTTGCGCAGCGTGAGCGCCTGCTTCTCGTCCATGCTGTCGACTTCGATGTTGGTGAGCTTGGTCACGCCATCGACGAGCTCGGCCACCGTATCGCCAAACAGGCCGGAAACATCGGTGAGCGAGGTCTCGGTATCCTCGACGGTATCGTGCAGCAGCGCGGCACACACCACATCGCAGTCCATCTTGAGATCGGCCAAAATGATGGCAACCTCGACGGGATGGTTAATGTACATCTCGCCCGAGCGGCGCTTTTGGTTGCAGTGCTTCTCGGCGGCAAAGCAGTAGGCCTGCTCAACCTTAGAAAAGTCGTCCTCATTCATATATTTGAGGCACAGGCGCTCCAGCTTGTCGTAGCTGTCCGCCATAATCTCGGGCGGCAGCTCATCGGCATGCTTATAGTGCTCCATCTCCGAAAACGGCTGGAGGGTGGAATCATGGGCGGTACGGGCTGCGGCATCCATCGAGGTCCCCTTCCCCTAGGCCCGCGGTACGATCGGGCGGTTAACTTTGGCTAGCATATCAGAAGCGCACGAATCGAGCGCCCAGCTCCGGAAAGCCGAAAACTCCATGCGCGAGCGCAAGCCCTCCAAATAGCGAATTGACCTGCTCAATTGCACGCGGCCGGGGTTTTCGGCCATCGCGATGCGACGAGTGTCGTCAAACCCCGAAACTCGACAGAAACCAAG
The DNA here is from genome assembly GCA_902494195.1 of uncultured Collinsella sp. Lineage (GTDB taxonomy): Bacteria > Actinomycetota > Coriobacteriia > Coriobacteriales > Coriobacteriaceae > Collinsella. The sequence goes on from CABUSH010000001.1 coordinate 8,486, forward strand.
CTCTTCGAAGATTCCCAGGCCGCTTTCCACCGAACGCTCGTCGACCGGCGTGCGAGCATCGATGGCAAGGCACATCTGCGCGATGTCGATATCGCTCGCACTAAAGGAATCGTCCCCGGTTTTGCCGCGGTTGGAGCGCCACATGGTCTGCAGCGCGCGATAGAGCGTGACGAGCTCGTCGCGCTCGGGCGCATAGCAGTCGAGCAGGCGCTCGTTAATGCGGGCGTCGCGCGACGAATAGAGCAGATGGATCACGGCGGGCTGGCCATCGCGGCCGGCACGTCCGCTCATCTGGTTGAACTCGATGGCGCCAAACGGCATGTGGTAGAGCACGACATGGCGGATATCGGGCAGGTTGACACCCTCGCCAAAGGCGGAGGTCGAAACGATGCAGCTGAGGCTTCCGTCTCGGAATGCTTCCTCCACGCGGCGGCGATCGGAACGCGCAAGCCCCGCGTTATAGAACGCGATATGGGTTGCGCAATCGGGCACACGCTTGCGCAACGTCTTGGCGAGCGCCACGGACTGGTCGCGCGAATTGACGTAAATGACGGTCTTCTCCCCCGTCGCCACGATCGACACTAAACGGTTCTCGCGGCTCGCAAGGTCGCGGTCGTCCTCGAGCTGCAGGTTCTCGCGCACCGTCTCGTCGACCACCGTGCGAGTGATCGGCAACATGCGGGCAAGCTCGGCCACGACCGGAGCCGTCGCGGTGGCCGTCGCAGCCATAACGACCGGGTCGCCCAGGGCTTTGAGGATATCGGGCATGTCGAGATAGGCGCTACGGTCGCCGCCCTTGGCAAGGCCGGCGTGGTGCGCCTCATCGATAACGACAAAGCCGATGCGGCCCGAACGCGCAAAGCGGTCACGGTGGATAGACAGGAACTCGGGCGTCGTGAGCACGATACCGGTGCGACCCGAAGCCAAGCCGGCAAACACGTCATCGCGCGCCGCCTCCACGGTCTCGCCGGTCAACACGCCGACGCCAATGCCGAGCGCGGCCATCGTCGACGAGAGGTGATAGGCCTGGTCGGCAACGAGCGCACGCAGCGGATAGACAAAGATGCTCGCACGCCCGCGAAGAACCGCCTCGCGCGCGGCATGCACATGGAAGATGAGCGACTTGCCGCGCCCCGTTCCCATAACGGCCAGAACACTTTGGTGATCGGCCAGGGCATCGAGCGCCTCGACCTGCGCGCGGTGCGGCTGGTTCGAGCCGATAAAGCTATGGATAAGCGAGCGCGTGAGCTCAGCATAAGAAAGCTGGGCGAGCGTCTCGCGTTTACGCGACTCCAGGCGCAGGCCAGAATCCGCCGGTTGCACGCCGCGGCGAAGTTCACATGCCGGATCGTCGATATTGGACGCCGTGGTATCGCGCACCAAGACATCTTTGATCATGAGCTTGGGCTTCACACGTCCCTGCCAATGCTCGGCCACGGCCTCGAACACCAAGTCGACGGCGCTGTCGCAATTGATGAGCCTATCGATTTGCGGCACGCGGAACATAATGGCCGGCACGCTCGCGGCACCATCGGTCGCCACAAAGCGCATGTGCTCGCCGGTTTTGCCCACCACGGCGCGATCGCACATCGTCACGCCCTCGGCGGCCAGCAGCGGCACCTTGTTGCCTTGGCCAAACGGCTCAAGACGGGAAATCTGCTCTATAGTCTCGATATTCAGCTCGGAAAGGTCGACCGTGGCGGCAACCTCGTCGATGTCTTCAAAGTCCTCGGCGGGAATCTCCGATAGCACGGCGGAAAGGCGACGACGGAATTCATCGAGCTTGGATGCCTCGATGGTCACACCCACCGCACCGGCATGTCCGCCGCGACGAATCAGCAGGTCGGAACAGCGCTCGACGGCGTCAAACAGGTTAACTTTGCCCACCGAGCGACCAGAGCCGCGCGCGATACCGTCCTCGATCGAGAACAGCAGCGCCGGCACGTGATAGCGGTTGGTCAGACGGCTTGCCACGATGCCCTTGACACCCTCGTGCCAGCCTTCGCCGCCCACGACGATCGCGCGTCCGCCGTCATAGGTCTCCTCGACCTTTGCCATGGCATCGCGCGTGAGCTCCGCCTCGATCTCACGGCGCTGGCGGTTGATTTCCTCGAGCTCAGCCGCCAGCGCGCTTGCTTCGATGGGATTGCGGGCAAGCAGCAGGTCGAGCGCCAGCTTGGGATCGGCCATGCGGCCGGCAGCGTTTAAGCGGGGAATGAGCGAGAATGACAGGCCATCCGCCGTAATGCTCGAAAGGTCCGCCTTGGCAAGCGCGGCAAGCGCGATATAGCCGGGGCGAGCGGTTACGCGCATCTGCTGGATGCCCTCGGCAACCAGCGCGCGGTTCTCGGGCGTGAGCGGCATCATATCGGACACGGTGCCCAGCGCCGCGACCTCGATTAGCGAACGCCAATACGACGGCTTGCCCAGGCGCTCACCTAGGACTTGCACCAGCTTGAGCGCCACACCAGCACCGGCAAGCTCGCGCGAGGGGCCCTCGTCCTCGAGCTTGGGGTCGGTCAGGGGCATACCCTGCGGCACCTGGTCGGAGGGCTCGTGATGGTCCGTGACCACCAAATCGATCCCCAGGCTCTCCAGATAGGAAACCTCTTCCTTGGCGGCAATGCCGTTATCGACGGTCACGATCAGCTGGGGGCGAGCGAGCTCGTTAACGCGGTCGAGTGCCGCGCGCGAAAGACCGTAGCCCTCATCAAAGCGATGCGGAATAAACGGCGTGACATCGGCGCCAAACGTGCGCAGTGCCTCGGTCAACAGGCAGGTCGACGTAATGCCGTCAACGTCAAAATCGCCAAAGACTGCAATGTGCTCGTGGTTGCGAATAGCACGCTCGACGCGGTCGGCAACGACCGACATGCCCGGGATAATGAGTGGGTCGGCCCAGTCGCGATCGAGCGAAGGCGTCAAAAACAATTGGCCCTCTTTGATGGAGCCGATGCCGTGCGCGACCATAATGCGCGCCACCAGTCCGGGAATGCCCAGACCAGCCGAAAGCTCCTTTTCGAGCCCGGGGTTTTGCTGAGCGACCGCCCAGCGATGCGTCGTCTTAAGCGATGACATAGGCGCCCACCCCCGATAGGGGCAGGTCGCCGCGATACCTCTCACGGTTCATAGCGATGAGTCCTCTGTGTATGCCCGCTTCGGCAGGCAGATCTGTTGAACGGATTTATTATACCGTGCGGCACGGACGCAGAACCTCGCAGCGCGCCGCGGTTTCGGTAAACGATGACGGTAATACCCTCGAAATAATCGAGCGTTTCAGCCGCACAGACACATACGAGCGTCTAGCATATCCATACAAACGAGTTCGCGGATAAAGGGAGTCACGGGGCATATGAAGCAATGGGCTGGACTGGGAAAGTTCCTCGCGGGGCATATGCAGGTCATCGTTCCGATTTGCGTGGCGCTCGGCGTGCTCTTTCCCCATCAGATCGGCGTACTCAAACCCATCGTTCCCGCCCTCTTCGCCTTTATGACGTTCCAAGGTGCGCTCAGCAACACCTTCCACCAGGTAGCTGAGGTGTTCCGCCGTCCGCTGCACCTGATTTTGGCGCTGCTCGTCTCGGCGGTGCTCATTCCCATAGCAGCCTATGCCATGGGATCGCTGTTCTTTGGCTCCAATCCCAACCTTGTCTGCGGCATCGTGCTCGAGTACAGCGTACCCGTGGCGGTCACTGCCTTTATGTGGATTAGCATGTTCGGCGGCAACGGCCCGCTCGCGCTCACCATTATCCTGACGTCCTCGGTTATCTCGCCTGTGACGATTCCGCTCACGCTGAAGCTCTTGCTGGGTGCCACCGTCTCGATCGATGTGCCGAGCATGATGCAGGACATGGCCTTTATGATCGCCATCCCCGCCGTGCTCGGCATCATGATCAACGAGCTCACGCGTGGATGGGGACACGAGAAGCTCTCCCCCGCGCTCTCGCCCGCCTGCAAGTTCATGATGATGGGCGTTATCGCCTCCAACTCCACCGCCATGAGCGAATACGTGCTGCACATGAACGCGGTGCGCCTGGAAGTCGCTCTCTTTATTTTGACCTTCGCCATCAGCGGCTTTGTCGTCGGTTTTCTGGTCGCCCGTGCGCTGCATCTGCCATATAGCGAGACGACTACCATGTGCTTTACCTGCGGCATGCGTAACATCTCTTCGGGCGCCGTCATCGCCACGCAATACTTTCCGGGCGAAGTCGTGTTTCCCGTCATGTGCGGAACGTTGTTTCAGCAGGTGCTCGCCTCGCTTATCGGGCACCTCTTTGAGCGTCTGACCGGCGAGGAGCGCGCCGCTCAGCGCAAGCGTGTCGAGGCCGGCCGCGATGCAATGGCGCGCTAAACCGTCCGCAGTGTGCGGGCGCTCACTTTACGATGCGAGCGCCTCCAGATGTGCGCGGAGTCGCTCCGCATCGACATCGAGCGTGGTCTCAGCATTGACCTGGGCCAAACGATAGCCGACAAAGTAGGGCGAAACCACCCAACGCGGCAGCGCCTTGGCAATGGTCCGACCGCCCAGGTGATAGAAGAACAGGTTGTACGACTCTGCGCGACCACCGTGGTGCTCGTTCAGGATATAGCGCAGAGCTACCTGGATCGCATCGGCGAAGAGATCCGCCTCGGCTTGGTCTCTCGTGTCATCGCTGGCGGCGATTCCCTGCGGGGCTGAAACATTGACCTCAAAGAACCCCATAATCGGTTCGGTTGAGATGTTGACCGAGATTCTCCCCTGTTGCCAGACATTGATGCCTTCGAAATTGGCAGAAGTCAGCGAAGTGTAGCCGTCTTCCTGCTCCAAACCCACAATCTGCATGTGCGGATGAACGAGACTACCGCCCGAGAGCGGACCCTTGTTCTTGTACATGAGCACACTGCGATACTGCTGTGAATCGATCATCTGCTGCCAGCAACCCAGGGCAAACCGCATCACATGGTGGAGTTCATCCGGCTCATAGGTCACCAGGTCGGCATCGTGATCGGCCGACTCGATCAGCACGGTTTGACGGGTGGCGCGCAGGGTCTTGAACTTATTCTCGAGCCAAATGCAATCGCCATCACGGCGAATGATGTCGGTGAGCCCCTCCGTGTTGCAAAAGGGGCACGCGGTACCGGGGCGACGGTTGTCGTCGGGCTTGCCGCTCGCCTGCTGAACATCGAATACAAGCGCCACGGGCTACACCTCCAGCGGTACGATCCTTGTGCCATGGAGCTCGGAGACGCCCAGTGCCGCCGCCACGGTATCGCGGTTGGCCGTGGAAATGCCGCCGCCGGGAAGGATGGTCAAGCGGTCGCCCGCACACTCGATAAGACGCGACAGATGCTCCAGGTTGTCCTCGATCGGCGTGCCGGCGGCACCGCCGTGCGTCAGGATGCGTGTGATGCCGCAGTCGGCGAGTGTGTCAATCGCGTCGAGCTGAGCCTCGGGCGAGAGCTGGTCAAACGCCATGTGGAAGGTGATGTCGATGGGCTCACGCTTGCATTCCTCGGTCGCGCAGCCCGCGGCCATCACGAGGGCGCCCAACGTAAGCTCGTCGAGCGCCCATCCGCCAGCGCAGGGCTTGCAGCAGCCAAAGACCAAGCCGTCAACGCCGGCGCTTACGGCAAGGCCCAGGTCCATCTCCATCATGCGCAGCTCGTCTTGGTTGTAATGAAAGTCACCGCCACGCGGGCGAATCATGCACATCACTCGCGCGTCATGCTCGTGAGCATAGCTGACTGTAGCGCTGATAACGCCGGCAGAAGGCGTGGTGCCACCAACGGCAAGGTTGTCGCACAGCTCGATACGCCTTGCACCGGCATCGATAGCCGCCGGCACCCGCTCAAAGTTCTCGGCACAAAACTCGTACAGCATAGATAGACCCCCAAAGACAGCAGATGTTTTCCGACGGGCATTGTCACACATCCCCATGAAGTTGCGGTGGAATAGGGACTCTTTTGGCCTCTGGAGCCCGTATTCAGTCCCTATTTCACCGCAACTTAAAAAGGGGCGCTGACTGAGATAGTCAGCGCCCCTTTTGTTAGGTGGGTTAGCCTCCGAGGTAGGCTTTGCGGACGTTGTCGTCGTGCAGGAGCTCTTGGCCGGTGCCGGTCATGGTGATCTTGCCGGTCTCGAGCACGTAACCGCGTGTGGCGATGGAAAGCGCCATCTGCGCGTTTTGCTCGACCAGAAGCACCGTGGTGCCAGCCTTGTGCAGGTCCTCGACAATCTGGAAGATCTGTTCGATCAGAATCGGTGCCAGACCCATGGAAGGTTCGTCGAGCATAAGCAGTTTGGGGTTACTCATAAGGGCGCGCCCCATAACGAGCATCTGCTGCTCGCCGCCTGAAAGGGTGCCGGCGACCTGGCGACGACGTTCCTTCAGGCGCGGGAACTGCTCGTAGACGCGCTCCAGGCCCGGAGCCACCGTGGACTTGGGCTGCGTATAGGCACCCATCTCCAGGTTCTCCTCAACCGTCATCTGCAAAAAGGCGCGACGACCCTCGGGAACCTGAGCCAGGCCCTTACCAACCAGCTTATCAGCGGGCGTATGGGTAATGTCCTCGCCCATAAACTTGATGGAGCCGGTCTTGGAGCGCAGCAGGCCCGAGACGGTCTTGAGCGTTGTGGACTTGCCGGCACCGTTGGCACCAATCAAGGCCACGATCTCGCCCTCGTTAACGTTAAAGGAGATGTCCTTGATGGCGTGGATGGCGCCGTACCAGACGTTGATGTTGTAGACGGAAAGCATCGGCTCTGCCATTTAGTTCTCCCCCTTATCCTGCTTGCCCAGATACGCCTCGATAACGGCGTCGTTGTTCTGGATTTCCTCGGCCGTGCCCTTGGCGATGACCTTACCAAAGTTAAGCACGCAGATACCCTCGCAAATATTCATGACGAGCGACATGTCGTGCTCAATAAGCATGATGGCAATACCAAAGGTGTCGCGAATCTTAACGATGTTCTCCATGAGCTCGGCGGTCTCGGACGGGTTCATGCCTGCGGCAGGCTCGTCGAGCAGCAGCAGTTTGGGGTTGGTGGCAAGCGCGCGGACGATCTCCAGACGACGCTGAGCGCCGTAAGGCAGCGATCCGGCCTGCTCGTTTGCCAGATGCTCCATATCAAAGATGGACAGCAGCTCCATGGCGCGTTCGTGAGCAGCCTTCTCGTGCTTCCAGTACGTCGGCAGGCGCAGCACGCCCTCAAAACCGGAGTAGCGCTCCTGATTGTGCAGACCGACCTTGACGTTGTCCTCCACCGTCATGGTGTTGAACAGGCGAATGTTCTGGAATGTACGGGCAATACCCATGCGGTTGACCTGATAGACCGACTTGCCCGAGGTGTCCTCACCGTCGAGTAGGATGGTGCCGTGCGTGGGCTGATACACCTTGGTGAGCAGGTTGAAGACCGTGGTCTTACCGGCACCGTTGGGGCCGATCAGACCGGCGATCTCGGTCTTGCCGATAGTCAGGCTAAAGTCGTCGACTGCCTTAAGGCCACCGAACTCAATGCCCAGGTGGATGCACTCGAGTGCCGGGCGCTGACCCAGGTCGCGGTCGGGAACGATGGCGCCAGAAGGATACGGGACCATCTTGCCCTTGTTGAACTCAAACTTACTGGGCATCGGCTGCCACCTCCTTCTTGGAAGCAAAGCGGTCCTTAATGCGTGCGAAGAACGCCTTGAGCTGTGGGTTGTTGGTAAAGACCATGACCAGAATCAACACGATGGCGTAGATGAGCATGCGGTAGTCCGAGAACTGACGGAGCAGCTCGGGGAGCACCGTGAGCAGCGCCGCGGCGATAACGGAGCCGCGCATGTTGCCCAGGCCGCCCAGGACCACGAACACCAGAATGAGGATGGACGTATTGAAGTCGAACTTAGTGGCGGAAAGCTGCGAGAAGTTACCGCCGAACAGGGCTCCGGCAGCACCGGCGAGGGCAGCGGAAACCACGAAGGCGATCATGCGGTACTGGGTAACGGAGATGCCCACGGACTCGGCAGCGATCTTGTTGTCGCGCACGGCAATAATGGCACGACCGGTACGGCTGCGAACCAGGTTGAGCACAATCACGAGCGCGACCATAACCAGAATTGCGCCGGCAAGGAAGGTCGAATAGGTCGACACGCCCGATGCGCCCTGCGCGCCCTTGATGATGGCGGTGCCGTCCTCGAGCAGGTGCAGGTCGTCGATCGTGGAGTTACCCGTGATGTTAAAGATCACATGCAGGCCGCGGGAATCGACGCCCACAATGAGGCAGGTGACGACCTCTTTGATGATCTCGCCAAAAGCCAGGGTCACAATGGCCAGATAGTCGCCGCTCAGGCGCAGGACCGGGATACCGATCAAGAAGCCCAGAATGGCAGCGGCGATAGCGCCGACCACAATGCTGATGATCAGACGCATCGGATCGGACGGAACGGTGCTCTCCAGCGCGACGGCAGTGACGATGCCCGTATAGGCACCGACGCTCATAAAGCCCGCGTGGCCCAGCGACAAGTCGCCCGCGATGCCGACGACGAGGTTAAGGGAGATTGCCATGACGATATAGGCCGTGATGGGAACCAACTGACCGGCGATCATGCGCGGGATCATGTGGTTAGACTGCATAAAGAAGACGATGGCGAACGCCACAACGCACATGGCGTACGTGACAAAGTCGTGACGCGTCTGCTTGTCTTTAAGAAACTTCATAACGCTCACCTATACCTTCTCGGGAACGTACTTGCCCAAGAGGCCGGCAGGCTTGACGAGCAGGACGATGATCAAAACACCAAAGACGATGGAGTTGGCAAGGCTCGTGGAAATGTAAGCCTGCGCCATCGCCTCGATGATGCCGATGAGAATACCGCCGACAAAGGCACCGGGGATGGAGCCGATGCCGCCGAAAACGGCAGCGTCGAAGGCCTTGATGCCAGGCATGGCGCCCGTGGTGGGCTGCAACACCGGCGAGTAGGAGCACAGGAGCACGCCGGCGATGGCGGCAAGGGCGGAGCCGATGGCGAACGTCATCGAGATGGTGCGGTTGACGTTGATGCCCATGAGCTGAGCGGCGGCCTTGTCCTCGGACACAGCGCGCATGGCCTTGCCCATCTTGGTCTTACCTGTAAAGAACATCAGGCCGGCCATGATAACCAGGCAGGCGACGATGGTGACGAGCGAGACGGCGCTTACGTTAAACTTGGCCAAGAACTCCGGCACCGGGAAGGTGACGAGCGAAGTGAAGTTCTTGGGCGTGGCGCCCCACAGAAGCTGCGCGGCGTTCTGCAGGAAGTAAGACACGCCGATGGCCGTGATCAGAACGGCCAGCGGGCCTGCTTGGCGCAGCGGCTTATAGGCCAGACCCTCAATGAGAACACCGAGAACCGTGCAGACCACACAAGAGAGAACTACAGATGCCCAGCCCGGGAGGCCGAGATACGACGTGGCGCAGAACGAGACATAGGCACCGACCATGATGACATCGCCGTGAGCGAAGTTGAGCATCTTGGCGATACCGTAGACCATGGTGTAGCCCAACGCGATGATGGCGTAGACGCTGCCCATGGACAGGCCGTTGACCAGGTATTGGATAAAGACCGTCATGTTCCACATCCCCCTTTCGAATAGGTTTCCAGTTAATGTATGAAACAGGGACGTTACACTGTCCCTAGATACCAAGCAAGCAGGGAAGGCCAAAACCTCCCCTGCTTGGGATCAAAACCGCTCTATGTAAGGCGGCCAATTAGGCCTGCACGTACTTGCCGTCGGTGATGACGTACGCCGTGGGCTCCTTCTGGACCTGGCCCTTATCGTTCCAGGTGAGCTTGCCGGTCAGACCGTCAACGGTAATCTTGAGCATAGCCTTGGACAGCTTCTCGGCGACCTCGGTCGGATCGGCGTCGACACCAAGACCGGCCTCCTTGACGGCCTCGGCCACCGCGTGCACGCCGTCGTAGGCGTCGGCGGCAAACTGGTCGGGGGTATCGCCGTACTTATCCTTGTAAGCGTTAACGAAGTCGGCGTTCTTCTCGTCGTCGGCGGAGAACGGGGTCATGAGCAGCAGACCCTCAGCAAGAGAGGTATCGAAGCCCTCAACGCCCAGGATGCCGTCCATGCCGTCGCAGCCCATCATCTTGACGTCGTAGCCCATGTCCTTGGCGTTCTTGAGCAGGACGGACGCCGGCGTGTAGTAGATCGGCGCAAAGATCATGGTGGCGCCGGCCTGCTTGGCCTTGGTCAGCTGGTTGGTAAAGCTCGTGGCGGAGTCGTCCTTAAAGGTCTCCTCGTCAACAATCTCGAGCTTGGACTCAGCGGCCTGGGCCTTAAAGGAATCTGCGATGCCCGAAGAATAGGCGTCGCCGGAGTTATAGAACAGCACGAACTTCTCGTCCGCATACTTCTGCGCCAGGAACTTGGCAGCGTTGACACCCTGGTTGGGGTCGGTGAAGCAAACCTGGAAGACGCAATCCTTGCCGTCGGTGACGTCCTCGGAGGACGCGGACGGGGTGATCATGAACGTCTTGGGGTCGTTACCGCACTCGGCGGCAACGGCAACCGACGCACCCGTGGTGGTCGGGCCGACGAGGGCCTGCATGCCCCAGTCGAGCAGGGTGTTGAAGGCGTTGACGGCCTTCTCGCCGTCGGCCTGGTCATCCTCGGCCTTGCTGGCAAGCGGCAGCTCCTTGGTCGAGAAATCCTTGCAGCCAAGCTCGACACCCTGGGTAACGGACTTGCCGTAGGACGCGTTGGCGCCGGTCAGCGGGCCGATGGTACCGATCTTAAACGAAGCGTCGCTTGAAGCGGAACCGCTGTCGCCGCCGTTGGAGGAGCAACCGGCTAGAATGGACATCGCCCCCAGACCTGCTGCGCTCGCGATAACGCTCCTGCGATTCATAACAGGGTTCAATGACTTACCGGTGAGGCTCGACATGCGGCTCTCCTCTCAAATCTCGTCGGGTTTCGGTTACCCGACAGGCCATCCTTCGCCGTGTTCGGCGTTCGCAAAATACTAGACGCTTTAGTTAAGGAAAGTGGCGATTATTTCAACTTTTCTTTGGATTTGTCCATTTATCCATAATTCTGCTTATTTCTATTACTTTATGCAGTAATGCCACTTTATTGTGTGAAAGTAATGTTTCCGTTCTGTTACAGGCGTCCCTGCCCTGAATAAAACGGCCTCACCGGTCGCGCTTTATGCGCACTTAGGCGGCGATGTACTTGCTGTCCTGGATCACATAGGCTGTCCATGCCGTCGACACCCATTAGTGTCATGTCGTAGCTCATGTCCTTGGCGTTCTTGAGCAAAACGGACGCTGGGGTGTAATAGATCGGGGCAAGAATAAGCGTGGCTCCGACAAGGAAACTCCTGCGGTTAAGTACGTTGTTGATGCTAAACATGGTGTCCCCCTTTTCGCTGGCCGCGGTGCGGCCGTCTTGCGGTACAGGGCAAACCTTATGGCGCAAACGTTGACAGTTTGTTGCGGAAGTTCGTTTGTAGCGAGCATGTTTCCAATGTTTCCGCAGCGTTTCGGGGGTGCCGTTTTGTGCGACTCCTGTTGCCTGGCGAGCACGCGCCCTCGGTTCACGCTAGAATGCACTCAACCTTTAAGCGGTTAATCCATCCATAAGATGCACGAAGGAGCTATCTATGAGCGAACCCCTGCGCACCGTGAACGTCGGCCTCATCGGTCTGGGAACCGTCGGCGGCGGCGTGGCCCGCCTGATCAAGAGCCACCACGATGAGTACCTGGCAGCCTACGGCATCGACCTTAAGCTGACCCGCGCCTGCGCGCTTGCTTGGGAGCAAGCCGAGGCAGCCGGTATTGAGCGCGAGGCCTTTACGAGTGACTGGCATGACGTCGTCACCGACCCCGCCGTCGATATCGTCGTCGAGCTGATCGGCGGCGAGCATCCCGCAACCGAGATCTTCACCACTGCCTTTGAGCACGGCAAGCACGTCGTCTCTGCCAACAAGGCCCTGCTGGGCCGTCATGTCGAGACGCTCGCCGAGAAGGCGCGCGCGTGCGGCGTGCAGATTAAGTGCGAGGCCAGCTGTGGCGGTGGCATCCCCATCGTGAGCACGCTCGAGCACGACCTGGTGGGCAACAAGATCCTGACCATCGCCGGCATTCTCAACGGTACCACCAACTATATCCTGTCGCGCATGGACGCCGAGGGCGCCGATTACGCCGATGTGCTTGCCGACGCGCAGGCCAAGGGCTATGCCGAGGCCGACCCGTCCGCCGACGTCGACGGCTTCGACGCCGCCAGCAAGACGGCAATCCTCGCTTCCATCGGCTTTGGCACCCGCGTGACCACCGACGATGTCTACCAGCAGGGTATCCGTACCATCGGCGCCGAGGACATCGCCCAGGCCCGCGAGCTCGGCTACACCATCAAGCTGCTGGGCATCGCACGCAACACCGACGCCGGCGTCGACGTCCGCGTGCATCCCACGCTCATCCCGGCAGACCATATGCTCGCCAAGGTCAACGGCGCCATGAACGCCGTCTACGTGGTGGGTGACGCCGTGGGCGAAACCATGTTCTACGGTGCCGGCGCAGGCTCCTTCCCCACCGCGAGCGCCGTCGTGGGCGATATCCTGTCGCTCTCCGAGCAGATCAGCCGCGGCGTGGCTCCGCTGCCCGAGATTGAGCCCTATGGTCACAACCTCGCCTTTAAGCCCATGGACGAGCTCCAGACTAAGTACTATGTGCGCCTGAAGGTCGCCGACCGCGTGGGTGCCCTGTCCGAGACGGTCGACATCTTTGCCAAGCACAACATCTCGATCTCGCTCATCAACCAGGTCGAGGACGGCAAGTCGGGCGCCAGCGATACTTGCTCGGTCATCTTCCTGACGCACCGCGCGCTCGAGAAGGACGTCCAGGCTGCCACCGCCGAGCTTGCCAGCGTCGACTGCGTAGCCGAGGTCGCCAACGTCCTGCGCATCGAGGACGTTGAGGCTTGGACCGAAGGCGTCATGGCGAACTAGCTCAACGCTCGCCTAGCAATACACGCTTTGAGGGCTCCCGTCCGATGCGGGACGGGAGCCCTTTTGTCTCCTGCCCTAAGCACAACGGCAGAGCACATTTGCGCGAGCCGCTCATCGGTAACGCGGGCTACCGTTCACCGATATGCAAACACGGCCGATTCCAGTTACGGCTACGCTGTGCTGCGAATGTCCGCCCGCGATGAGAGGAAATACCATGTTGCTCGAGGGCAAGAAAGCAATCATCACCGGAGGCACGCGCGGTATCGGCTATGCCATCGCCTGCCGTTTTATCGAGGAAGGCGCCGCCGTCACCGTCTTTGGCTCGCGTCAGGAGACCGCCGATGCGGCCGTTGAGAAGCTGACAGCCGCCTATCCCGACGCCAAGGTCTGGGGCCGCTCCTGCGACCTCACCTCACTCGAAGCCGTGACCGAGGCCTTTACCCAGGCTGCAGCCGACATGGGCGGCTTGGACACGGTCGTCAACAATGCCGGTATCTCCCAGCGTTCACCCCTCTTGGACTACACGGCCGAGGAGTTCGCAAAGGTCATGGACCTTAACGTCGTCGCCGTCTTTAATGGCCACCAAGCTGCCGCCAAGATCATGACCGAGGCCGGCCACGGCGGCACCATCACCACCACGAGCTCGATGGTTGCCAAGTACGGCCAGCCCTCTGGCGTCGGCTATCCAACGTCCAAGTTTGCCGTCAACGGCATGGTCCAGTCGCTCTCGCGCGAGCTCGCCCCCATGGGCATTCGCGTCAATGCCGTAGCACCCGGTGTAACCAAAACCGACATGGTCGCCAACCTGCCTGAAGAGGTTATTAAGCCCATCGTCGCCACCATTCCGCTGGGTCGCATGGGCGAGCCCGAGGATGTCGCCAACGCCTTTGTTTTCCTGGCGAGCGACATGTCCTCCTACGTCACGGGCGCCGTGCTCCCCGTCGACGGAGCCGCCCGCTCTTAAGGGACCACAAGCCTCAGCTCCCAGCCTCAACATAGTCCAACAAAGAAGGCGCGCCGTCTGCATCAACTGCAGGCAGCGCGCCTTCTTCTGTTTGAAAGGGAAGCTGTGTCCCGGAATTCCGACTCAGACCGGGACGCAGCTTCCCTCAGGGCCATGTTTCGGAAAGAGCGCCCCGTTTTGAACGCCGATTCTGGGATACCGTTTCCGCAACGGATCTCTCGCGGAAACTGCATCCCACTCTGAGCGCCCATTCCGGGACACAGTTTCCCAACGGCCCCCGTTTCGGAAACCACATCCCGTTCCGAGCCTTCAAAGCGGGACGCGGCTTCCCCGAGAGAGTATCGACTACTTGCCGTCGTCGTCCTGGGCCTCATCGCGTGCATAGAGCTCCAGCATGCGGCGGCGGTATTCGCGCACGGCGAGCTTGGCGCGCTCCAGACGGCGGCGCTCGCGTGGGGTCAGCTCGGATGGGTCGACCTCGTCTCCATAGGTCTTATCGGCAAGTAGGTGCGCCGCGTCCACGATGCGGGCATCGATGTGGCCGCTCGCCGCCTCGGCGGAAAGACGCTCGGCAATCGCATCGAGCGTAGGCAGGCCCTCGAATACGCGACCATGGCCATGCGAAGTCAGCAGCTCATGCTCGCGCGCGAGCAAGCTCGCTAAGTCGTGGTGGGCGCGCAGGATGTCGAGCGCATCGGATGGATGCTCGGCAACTTCTGCCACGGCGGCGACCGGCGCGGCATCCACCACGCGGTAGAAGAGCTGCGCGAGCAATGGCATCAAGAACACCGTGATGGCGCCGGCGGCAACCATAACCGACGCGATGTCTTGCGACAGCGCGCCCGCGTTGACGGCAACGCTCGTCACGGCAACGATGATCGGCAGCGCCGTGGTGCAGTACAGGGCCACGGTAATGCGACCATACGCCGACACATCGCGCGTCGCAGGGCAAATGCTCATAGAAATAAGAATGGGCACGGCACGAATAATCAGCAACGCCACGATAAAGCCCACGAGCAGACCCGGGCGCGACGCCACGGCCGTCAGGTCGATCTTTGCGCCCGATACGGTAAAGAACACCGGAATCAAAAAGCCGTAGGCCAGGCCGTCGAGCTTGGTCTCGAGCGTATGGTTGCCCTCGGGGATGATGTAGCGCAAGACAAAGCCGGCGGCAAAAGAACCCAACACAATGTCGAGATCAAAGACGGCCGAGAAAGCCACGAGTGTGACCAGGATGAGCACCGTCAGGCGCACGAAGGTCTGCGACGTGGTATCGGCGCGTTCCTCGACAAACGCAAAGAAGCGGCTGCCGACGCGCTTGGAGCGGCTTGGGACCACGGCAAGCAACACGCAGACCACCGCAAACAGGCCAAGAATCACGAGCGTTTGGATGCCGGTACGGGCAGACAGCAGCACCGACATGGCAAGCACGGGGCCGAGCTCGCCCCAGGTGCCATACGCGAGAATCGAGTCGCCCACGCGCGTTCCGACAAGTGAACGCTCACGCATGATGGGCACGAGCGTGCCGAGCGCCGTAGAAGTGAGGGCAAGCGTCACGGCGATACCGTCGAAATGGCTGACCGAGAACCACGGGGTAAAGCGCACGGCAAGCCAGGCGATACCAAACGTGACGACCCACGTTGCCAAGCCGTAGCGCCCCTCGACACCCGTGATGCTCTTGGGATCGATCTCAAAGCCGGCAAGCAGGAACAAAAAGGCCAGACCGAGCTCGGACACAAGCGAGACCTCGGCATCTACATGGATGACGCCGAGCATATGGGGTCCCAGCACCGCGCCGAGCACGAGCAAAAAGACCGTCTCGGGAACGGGTTTTCCAGGAATCGCCGAGGCGATAAAGGGGCTTGCAAAGGCCACGAGTGCG
Source organism: uncultured Collinsella sp. (assembly GCA_902494195.1). Lineage (GTDB taxonomy): Bacteria > Actinomycetota > Coriobacteriia > Coriobacteriales > Coriobacteriaceae > Collinsella. The sequence goes on from CABUSH010000001.1 coordinate 24,290, forward strand.
ATGATGGCGAGCGAAACGAATGCCATGTGATGCCTTTCTCTTGTTTGCGCTTCACTGTAGCACCCTCGCCGTCCTCACCGCGCCGCGAGCTGTCGTATCATAGTGAGGTTTACAAACATGTGGCTCAAGGCGACCGCAGGGCAGACCCCGCAAACCGACCGCTGCCGCATACCGTACCGTACGCCCAACCGATCAGGAAGGCAGGAACCAATGGTCTCTCGTATCTACGTGGAGAAGAAACCCGGGTTCGACGTCGAGGCTCAGCAGCTCAAGGGCGAGCTGACCGAAATTCTCGGCATCAAGGGCATCGAGGCCCTGAGGATCATCAACCGCTACGACGTCGAGGGCATCGACGAGGAGCTTTTCCGCTCCTGCGTGCCGACCGTCTTTAGCGAGCCCCAGGTCGATGTGACCTACGACGAGCTCCCCGCAAGCGATGGCGCCGTCTTTGCCGTCGAATTCCTGCCTGGCCAGTTTGACCAGCGCGCCGACTCCGCCAGCGAGTGTGTGCAGCTCATCAGCCAGGGCGAGCGCCCCGCCGTGCGCTCCGCCAAGGTCTATATGATCTCGGGCGCTCTGGACGAGGCCGCCATCGATGCCATCAAGCACTACGTGGTGAACCCCGTCGAGGCGCGCATCGCCTCGCTCGACCTGCCCGAGACGCTGTACATGGAGACCCCCGAGCCCCAGCCCGTCGAGGTGCTCGACGGCTTCCGCGAGCTCGACGAGGCCGGCCTTGCCGCCTTTATCGCCGATCGCGGCCTTGCCATGGACGAGGCGGACATCGCCTTCTGCCAGCAGTACTTCCGCGATGAGGACCGCGACCCCACCATCACCGAGATCCGCGTGATCGACACCTACTGGTCCGACCACTGCCGCCACACCACCTTCGGCACCGTCCTGGACGACGTGACGATCGACGACGCCGTGGTGCAGCAAGCCTTCGACCGCTACATGGAGATGCGCCACGAACTCGGCCGCGACGCCAAGCCCGTCTGCCTCATGGACATGGGCACCATCGGCGCCAAGTACCTTAAGAAGACCGGCGTCATGACCGATGTCGACGAGTCCGAGGAGATCAACGCCTGCACCGTCAAGGTGAAGGTCGATGTCGATGGCGAGGACCAGGACTGGCTGTTCCTCTTTAAGAACGAGACCCACAACCACCCGACCGAGATCGAGCCCTTCGGCGGTGCCGCCACCTGCGTGGGCGGCGCCATCCGCGACCCGCTCTCGGGCCGCAGCTATGTGTACCAGGCCATGCGCGTCACCGGCGCCGGCGACCCCACCGTCCCGGTTTCCGAGACGCTCGAGGGCAAGCTGCCGCAGCGCAAGCTCGTGACCACTGCCGCCGCCGGCTACTCCAGCTACGGCAACCAGATCGGCCTTGCCACCGGTCAGGTCAACGAACTCTATCACCCCGGTTACGTGGCCAAGCGCATGGAGGTTGGCGCCGTCGTGGGCGCTACCCCGGCAAACCACGTTCGTCGCGAGTGCCCTGCCCCCACCGACAAGATCATCCTGCTGGGCGGCCGCACCGGCCGCGATGGCATCGGTGGCGCCACCGGCTCCTCCAAGACCCAGAACACCGAGTCCATCGAGACCTCGGGTGCTGAGGTCCAGAAGGGCAACGCCCCTGTCGAGCGCAAGCTGCAGCGCCTGTTCCGCCGCGGCGACGCCTGCCGTCTGATCAAGCGCTGCAACGACTTTGGCGCCGGCGGCGTCTCGGTCGCCGTGGGCGAGCTTGCCGACGGCCTGTATGTCGACCTTGATACCGTGACCAAGAAGTACGACGGCCTGGACGGCACCGAGCTCGCTATCTCTGAGTCCCAGGAGCGCATGGCCTGTGCCGTCGCCGACGGTGACGTCGAGGAGTTCATGGGCTACGCCGCTGAGGAGAACCTCGAGGCGACCGTTATCGCCGAGGTTACCGCCGAGCCGCGCATGCGCATGGCCTGGAACGGCGTCGCCATCGTCGACCTGTCCCGCGAGTTCCTCAACTCCAACGGCGCACCCAAGCACCAGGTCGCCCACGTGTGCGCCCGTAGCGTGTGGCAGCCAAGCTGGGCCGGCACCACGCTCGCCGAGCGCATGACCTCGCTTGTCACCGACCTCAACGTCGCTTCCAACAAGGGCCTTTCCGAGCGCTTCGACTCCACCATCGGCGCCGCGACCGTGCTCATGCCCTTTGGCGGCAAGACGCAGCTCACCCCCAGCTCGGCCATGGTCGCCAAGTTCCCCGTGGACGGCGAGACCACCACGGCGAGTGCCATGGCATGGGGCTTCAACCCCTATCTGATGGAGGCCGACCAGTTTGCGGGCGCCTACCTGTCCGTGGTCGAGTCCATCGCCAAGCTCGTTGCCGCCGGCTTTGAGCACAAGCGCGCCTACCTCTCCTTCCAGGAGTACTTCGAGCGCCTGCGCACCGAGGCAGAGCGCTGGGGCAAGCCCATGGCCGCCGTCCTGGGTGCCCTTATGGCCCAGGTCGACCTGGGTGCCGGCGCCATCGGTGGCAAGGATTCCATGAGCGGCTCGTTTGAGGACGAGGCCGGCGAGCTCAACGTTCCGCCGACCCTGATCAGCTTCGCCGTCGCCGTGGGCAAGGCCGCCCGCGCCGTCTCGCCCGAGTTCAAGGGCCTCACGCACCGCGTCGTCCGCATCGCCCCCGCCATCTATGGCGAGGACTACCGCCCCGATGCTCAGCAGCTGCTCGCCGCGTTTGACGCCGTCGAGGCGCTCACTGCTACCGGCAACGCCCTGGCCATCTCCACGCCCGGCTACGGCTGCGGCGCCGAGAGCCTCTTTAAGATGTGCGTCGGTAACCAGATCGGTATCGAGCTTGCCGAGGATGTAGACGTGGAGAGCCTCTTCACCCCGCTCTACGGCAGCTTTATCGTCGAGCTCGCCGAGGATGCCGAGCTGCCCGAGGTCGCCGACGGCGTTGTCGTCGAGCCCCTGGGCACCACCGTCGAGGGCTATGTCATCGACACCGGTTCCGAAGTCATCGAGCTCTCCGAGCTCCAGGAGGCCTGGGAGAGCGGCATCGAGGGCGTCTTTGCCTACCGCAGCGCCGGCGAGACCGCCGAGGTCGAGACCATCGACTTCCGCGCCAAGGACATCCACGTGTACGGCGGCGCCAAGATCGCCCGCCCGCGCGTGGTTATCCCCGTGTTCCCCGGAAACAACTGCGAGTACGATAGCGCCCGCGCCTTCCGTGCCGCCGGCGCCGAGGCCGACACCTTCGTGATCAACAACCTCACGCCCGAGGCCGTCGCCGAGAGCACCCACGAGCTTGCCCGCCGCATCCGCGCAAGCCAGATCGTCATGATCCCCGGCGGCTTCTCGGGCGGCGACGAGCCCGACGGCTCCGCCAAGTTCATCACGGCGTTCTTCCGCGCTCCCGAGGTCACCGAGGCAGTCCGCGACCTGCTCAAGGCCCGCGATGGCCTGATGCTGGGCATCTGCAACGGCTTCCAGGCCCTGATCAAGCTCGGCCTGGTGCCCTACGGCGACATCGTCGACGCCACGCCCGATGCGCCCACGTTGACGTTCAACACCATCGGTCGCCACCAGAGCCGTCTGGTGCGCACCCGCATCTCGTCCAACTTGTCCCCGTGGCTGTCGCAGTGCAGCCTGGACGACCCCTACACCGTCGCCATCAGCCACGGCGAGGGCCGCTTTGTCGCCAATGACGATGTGCTCGCCCAGCTGATCGCCAACGGCCAGGTCGCCACGCAGTACGTGGGCGAGGACGGCAAGCCCAGCATGGATCTCTCCGTCAACCCCAACGGCTCCGCACTCGCCATCGAGGGCATCACGAGCCCCGACGGCCGCGTCCTGGGCAAGATGGGCCATGCCGAGCGTCGCGGCGACAACCTGTACCGCAACGTGCCCGAGCATGTCCCCGGCGATAAGTTCATGCCGATCTTTGAGAGCGGCGTGGCCTACTTCGCTTAAACCTTTCCCATCGGGTACAATCCCTTCGGGTAACAACACCCGCCACCGACACATCCGGTGGCGGGTTCTTTTTTGCTTCGCGCATGTAGGAAGGACATCATGGAAAGCCGCAAGCCGTATCTCGCCACCCTGCCCGGACTCATCCTGGGCTGTCTTGTTTGCTGTGCACTCTGGGGATCGGCCTTTCCCTGCATCAAGATCGGCTACGCACTCTTTGGTATCCCGGCGCACGACAGCGCTTCGCAGCTGCTCTTTGCAGGTTTACGCTTTACGCTTGCCGGCGCCCTGGTTATCGTTGGGATAAGCGCGGCCCAACGCCGCCCCCTCATACCGCAAGCGCGCGACATCAAGCCCATCTTTGTCTTGTCGCTCTTCCAGACTATCGGGCAGTACTTCTTTTTCTATCTGGGCCTCTCGCGCGCCAGCGCCATGTCGAGCTCCATCATCGAGGCCAGCGCCAACTTCCTCGCAATCCTCTTTGCCGCCCTGGCATTTCACACCGAGAAGCTCAATACGGCCAAGGTGCTTGGCTGTGCGCTGGGCTTTGCCGGCGTCGCGCTCGTCAACCTTTCGGGCGCAGATGGCACCTTTGGCTTCAGGCTCGATGGCGAGGGCTTTATCCTAGCCTCCACTGTCGCGGGTGCTCTTTCGACCTGCCTGATCGGCATCTTCTCGCGCAAGCACGACGGTGTTTTGCTTGCCGGCTGGCAGTTTTTAGTCGGCGGCCTGGTCCTCACCGCCATCGGCTTTTTGATGGGTGGCGCGCTCTCCCCCACGGCGATTGTCCCCGCCATCGTGCTCATCATCTACATGGCGCTTATCTCCGCGGTCGCCTACTCGCTGTGGTCGCGCCTGCTTGCCGTCAACCCCGTCAGCCGCGTCTCGGTCTTTGGGTTTATGAACCCCGTCTTTGGTGTGCTGCTGAGCGCGCTACTGCTCGGCGAAGGCGCGGGCACGAGCCCCGTTACCGTCATCGTTGCCCTGCTGTTGGTCTGCGGCGGCATCATCATCGTCAACAGGCCCAAAAAAGCCTAGCGAGCTCACCTTTTTAGGGAGGGCATTCGCATACTTTAGCTTAATGGAGCACACTGGTTCTCGTTGATTTCGTACCGAGTCGCGGCGGCAGACGCCCGTCTTGCCGCACCGCGCCTGGGCATTATGGCCGGCGGCCCCCCCCACAAACGCAAAAGGGGCGCACGACCAAACACGGTCGTGCGCCCCTTTTCTAGCGTATTTGTACGCCGGCTTTCTTTTTCTCGGCCTTGACGCGATAGAGCTCTGCATCGGCAGCGCGAAGTAAGTCTTGCCAGGTATCAACGCTATCGCCGACCCGCGCGCAACCGATGGACATCCGCAATGCATACGGCACCTCGGCATGCGCGAGCTCGTCGTTGATTGTCGCGCACAGATGCATGATATCCTGTTCCGCCGCTGCCTTTTGGAGCACCACGAACTCATCGCCACCATAACGCGCGATAAAGCCACCAGACGCCGAGCAGACCTCTTTGAGCGCAGCGGATATTACCTGAAGAGCATGGTCACCCTCCACATGTCCATAGCGATCGTTAATCTGCTTAAAGCCGTCAGCGTCCATCATAAGCAGATATACATCTTCGGCCTGATCCACATTTGAAAAGAGCGACAGCATATAGGTCTCAAAACGGTTACGGTTGTTGAGTCCAGTCAACGGGTCAGTCGAGATTAGTTGCTCCTGATAGACGATATAGAGCAGCAGGATGCTCAGCGTTATACCGAAGCAAAGGCCCGGTACCGAAAACAAAACCTGGAAGGTACCGCCCACCAGAGCGGGAACCGCAAAAAAGGCGAGGGTGCGATAAATGGCCTTCTTTTGCAAGCTTTCGACTTTTCGAGCCTGAATAAAGGCATGCAAGGACGTATATATGACGTAGCAGTAGCTAACGATAGGCTGAATCATATAAAGCGCTCCGCGACGATATACGCCCTGCGTATCGATATAGAACATAGTGTGCGTCCAGTAGCTGGTAAATGCCAACACGACCACCAAAGCGGTTGGCAACGTTAAAAGTATCACCCTATAGGGCGTGGTCAGAAGCCGTGAGCCCTGCATCGTCTCGGAATAGAAAAACCAAATGAGGCACGCGATGGCGAACAGCGAAAACGAAACCGCGTTGGAAATCCAGTTGGCCGTGATGCCTACAGGAGTGCTCACGCCGTCCGAGAGCGTCCAGATCATATCGAAGAAAATGTAGGCAGCAGACGTGTAGCCCAGCATGCTAAACAAAAGCTGCTGGGTGCTCGAGAACAGGGAGCGACGACTTCGTACGGCAAGTCCGATAAGAATAATCATGCACAGCAGGAATATCTCGATCTTGAGTGCCTTAATCACCAGGTGCCATTCCCTCTATATCCAAGTGGCCAGAATCGCCCGAGTCGCGCCCAGGCGCCAAACGCCCCTTTCGCTGCAGGGGTAAGGGGAATAATAGCAAAGCGCCCGAACATCACTGCAAAACAGTTTCCGTTCGGGCGCTCGGACGGCGCGAACTGCACGCCGGAATCAATTATCGGTAACGGCCGTTACTCGCCGTCGATGTCGGTCGCGACGGCCTCCTCAATAGCCTCGACGCCTTCGACCGACAGATCCTCTTTGCCGTGGCAGAACTTCTTATCGACCCAGCCAGTCAGAATCGGGGCCATGATTGCCGTGATGATGACGGCAGTGGCGATCTGCGCATACGCGGCGGGCGCAAGCTCGGCATAGCGCGGAGCGACCTCGGCGAGGGCGACCGGCGTGGTCATGGCCGTGCCGGCAATGGTGGAGCAGGCAACGGCCGCCTTGCCGTTGCCGCCACACAGGTGCTCGAAGGCAAAGGTAATGGGACCGACGATAAAGAGCGTGATGAGGCCCAGCAGGATGCCCGAAATGCCGCCGGTGATGAAGCTCGAAAGGCTCATGGACGCACCGAGCTGAAAACCGATGACAGCGATCGCGGGATTGGCGCCGGGGACCAGCAGGTTCTTGATAAACGGGAACAAGTTGCCCAGGACCATGCCGATAACAAGCGACAGGATGGATCCGATGATAGTGCCGACGGGGATGTTGGCGAGACCCGAGACACCGAGGATGATCATCGTGACGGCGGGGCCGGCCGTAAAGAACAGGATACCGACGGCGCCCTGCTCGGACTCATCGCCGAACTCGCCCATGATGCCCGTATAGAGCGCCATGTTGCAAAACGTGATGCCGCCGATGATAGACACGGAGCTCAGACCCAGGAAGTTGTCGTTAAAGAAATATGCCACGCCCAGGCCGAGAGCCGCTGCGACGACCAGCTTGGGGATCAGCACGACGATACCGGTCTTGATGGCGCCCGGCGTGGACTTAAAGCTGATGCCGGCGCCCACAAACAGCAGGATCGCGGCGACGATGGTATTGGACCCACCGCGGCAGGCAGCCGTAAAGAAGCCGCCGATCTCAAAAACCTGCGGGCAGAAGGTGTTTAGCAAAAGACCGACGATCATGGGATAGATCATGATGTCGCCCGGGATGCGCGGGACCTTGAATTTCTTTTGCTCGTTGGCGGTTGCTTCCTGTGCCATGAAACCCCCATTTCCGCTGACGGGGTACAAAAGCCCACGTCACGCTTTGCTACAGTAAAGTTTGACCATGGTACCAGAAGAAATAGACCAGCTCGGTGAAAAATTCTACAAGTTGGGATGGAACGAGATTCGGCGCCCGCGACGCCAGCCCTATATAAGGCTCAAGACAATATAGAGTACGATGCCCGAGACGCAGCACCACAGCATCGATTTTGTCTTGATTGCCACCGCCACGACACCGGCAGCCGCAATCCAGGGAATCAAGCCCTGCCACAAGCCGGCGTCGAAAGCGCCAGGGCTTATCAAATCGTTAGCGACCAGTGCCGCAAAGGCAGCGGGCGGAATATAACCCAAGGCCTCGGTAACGCGGGGCGACAGCGTTCTCCCGCGCAAGGCAAACACTGGGGCAATGCGGAAAAATGCGATGGCCGCCCACGACGACAGCCACAGGACCAAAAACTCATTAACGGGCATCGCGAGCATCCCTTCCTTCGGCGAGAGCATCGCACACAAGCGCCGCGGCAACGCCGACGAGCACGCTTGCAGGCACGGCGATATTCGTCCACCCCAAGAACTTGCATACGGCGACGGACACCGCGCCCGAAACCGCCGCGACAACGTTGCCGCGCGACAGCCGCTGCGAAAAGAGCAGGCAGATAAAGAGCGAGGTGCAGACAAAAGCTGCAATGGCGGTGGGAACATCGACAACGGCGCCGACGATGGCGCCCATCGTACACGAAACGCCCCATGTTGCGATGAGGATCACGTTGAGCACAAAGGACTCGCGCGGGCCCCAATCCTCCCCTTCAACCAACTTGGCAAGCGAGATGCCATATGCCTCCTCGGTAAGTGTCGCGGCAACAGCCAGCGTCTGACGCTTCGAGGCACCCGTCAGATGCGGCGCGATCGATGCCGAGTAAAGCGCAAAACGCGAGGAGATGGCGGCAACGCTCGCGATAATCGAAGGCGCCGGTACACCCGCCAGCCAAAGATTGCAGATCATAAACTGGCCGCTGCCCGTCACAAACGTGCTGCTCAGGGCAAAGACCATCCAGGGCTCCATTCCCGTCTGCCCCATGATCATTCCGCACGGCGCGCCTATTGCAACATAGGTAAGCATCACTGGCCAGACGGTTCTAACGATTTTGAGCACCATACGCTTCTCATCCTGACAAGGTCTCCGAACCGCATGTAGCGACACGGCAGAATCATCATCCGACAGCAACCGAGTTCACCTACAATTGCCACCGGATCGAAAGACACAACTTTTTAGGAAGTCATTATGACAGCTATCGATCGAGACCGGGCGCGCGCGGCCTTCAAAAGCTACACCGATGCCTACGACGCCACCAACCCACGCATCGCGCTCAAAATCGAGCATACGTACCACGTGGCCGAGGCATGCGATGCCGTAGCGCGCGAGCAGGGCTGGTCGTCAGAAGATATTGACCTGGCATGGCTTTGCGGCCTGCTACACGATATGGGCCGCTTCGAGCAGCTGCGACGCTGGGACACCTTTAAGGACGCCGAGAGCATGAGCCATGCGGCGCTGGGCATCGAGGTCCTCTTTGGCGAGAATCCCGCCGATGCACCCGCCGTAACGAGCATCCGCGACTTTATCGATGACCCGGCAGAAGATGAGCTCATCCGAGCGAGCATTGCCTATCACAGCGATTTCCGTCTACCCGCGCAGCTCGACGTGCGCACGCGAAGCTTCTGCGATATCGTGCGCGATGGTGACAAGATCGACATTATGCGCACCATCGCCGACAGCACCGTCGACACTATCCTCAAGGTGGACGAGAAGACGTTTCTCGGCAGCCGTTTCTCGTCGCCGACACTTGCCGCCTTTGACGAGCACCGCTGCGTCGCACGCGATGAGCGCGATGAGCCCGCCGACTTCTTGGTGGGGCTTATCTGCTTTATGTTTGAGCTCGTCTATCCGGCAAGCCGTGCGCTGGCGCGCGAACAGGGTGATATCCACCGCCTGCTCGACGCGCCCTTTGGCATTACACAGCCCTTTACCGACCCCGCCACGCAGGCAACCTGGAGCCGCCTAAAGGACGAGATGCGCGACTGGCTGGCGCGCGCCTAGCGCTCAAGCTGGGCCAGCAGCTCCTCGACGACCTCGACGGCGTCCCCAACAACCTTGTACTGGGCAGCGCCGAAAATGGGGGCATCCGGGTCCTCATTGATGGCGATAATGCACTCCGCCCCACCGATGCCGGCAAGATGCTGGATGGCGCCCGAAACACCGATACTCACGAGAAGCTTGGGCGAAACCGATACGCCGGTCTGGCCAATCTGATGGCGATACTCCAACCAGCCGGCCTCCACGACAGGTCGCGTGCAACCAAGCTCGGCTCCCAGAGCCTCGGCGAGCCTTCGCATCAGCGGCAGGTTTTTCTTGGAACCAATGCCGCGACCAACCACGACCAGGCGCTCGGCATCGGCGATCGAAGCCTGCCGCCCCCACTCCTCGGCGGGAATCGAGATCTCGACACGGGCCTTAGCATCATCCGCAAGCGATATCTGGGTGATCGTGCCAGAGCGGTTGTAGTCAAAGTCGGGCGCCTTAAAGATGCCGGGACGAACCGTTGCCATCTGGGGACGATGATTGGGGCAGACGATGGTGGCCATTAGGTTGCCGCCAAACGCCGGACGCGTCTGTTGCAGCAGTCCCGTCTCCGTATCCATCGAAAGTACGGTGCAGTCAGCCGTAAGGCCCGTCTGCAAGCGCACGGCAACGCCGGGTGCCAGTTCGCGGCCAAAGGCGGTCGCACCGTATAGGATGGCCTCGGGTTTGCATTCGGCTACCAAATCGCAGATCAAGCGGGCGTAGACCTCCGCATCGTTTTGGCGCAGGCGCTCGTCGCGACAGGCCAGGACTTCGTCGGCGCCCGCGCAAACCAGATGCTCCAGGTCGCCGAGAGAACCCTCGGGACCCATACCGACCAGTGCCACCAGACGGCAGCCGCGCGCATCGGCAAGCTCGCGGCCCTTGCCCATAAGCTCATAGGCAACGGGAGTCACCGTATCGTGCTCGTCGGTCTGCACGAATACCCAAATGTCTCGATACGCATCGAGGTCAACCGCACCAGCGGCCTCGTCACGCTCGATCGAGATAGCGTTGACAGGGCAGGCGTCGACGCACCCACCGCATAGGATGCAGCCGTCGGTTACGCGGGCGCATCGGCTGGGTCGCTCGCCTTCCACTACGATGCCGCCCGAGGCACAGGCGCGAACGCAGCGACCGCAGCCGATACAGGCTTCGCTATCGATAATCAGTCCGCTCATCTATGCCATCCCCTCGATAATCTTGGCAAGTTTTGCCGCCTGCTCGGACGCCGTTCCGTCAACGTCCTCGCACGTTTGGTCACGGTCGGGCACAAACGAGCGCACGACCTGTGTCGGCGACCCGGCAAGACCGCAACGCGCGGGGTCGGCGTTCACGTCGGCGGCACTGACCACGCGCACGTCCGCCTCCTCCGCCGCGCGAATACCGGCAATACTCGGCATACGCAACTGGCCAATCTCCTTGGCAGTCGTCATCACGCACGGCATCTCAAGACACACCGTCTCCTCGCCGGCATCGCAGCCGTGAACAAGCGCCAGTGAACCACAGGTCGTAAAGCCCGCGCTTTGCACGCAGCTCACGTCGGTCACACAGGGAATCTCAAAAGCACCGGCAAGCTCGGGGCCAATCTGGGCCGTATCGCCATCCACCGCCATCTTGCCGCAGATGAGCAGGTCGAAGTCCTCGTCGAGCGCCTCGATGCCGCACTTGAGGGCATAGGTGGTTGCCAGGGTATCGGCACCTGCAAAGGCGCGATCGGTCAGCAGCAGCGCGTCGTCGGCACCTCGAGCGATGCAGTCGCGCAGCAGCGACTCGGTCGCGGGGATGCCCATCGACACCACCGTCACGCGCACGTCCATGCCAAAGCCGATAAAGTCGTCCTTCAGCGCCAGCGCGCATTCCAGAGCGCTCGCATCGAACGGGTTAATGACCGCCTGCTTGCCATCACGCACGATGGTATTGGTCTTGGGGTCCATCTTGACCTCGGTGCTGCCCGGCACGGCCTTAACGCACACCACCATATGGAAATCACTCATATTCACGCGCCCCCTTTCTGGACGAGTTCATCCAAGAGCTTCTCCGCAAACAGGTTGCCGCGACCCAGCTGGCCGGCAGGATCGAGCTGGAGCTTGAGCTGCGCCGACTCGACCATGGCCTCGTGGCCGTACATCGTCTCCAAGAAGCCAGCCTTGATCTTGCCGACGCCGTGTTCGGCGGAGACGGCGCCGCCCATAGCCGTTACCTCCGCAGCCCACTGGGCAAACAGCTCGCCACCGCGACGGTAGTCTTGCGCATCGCGCGGCAGGATGTTCACATGCAGATGGTTGTTACCGATGTGCCCCCAGGCAGCAGATTCAAGCCCGCTTTCGGCCAGTGTGCGGCGATAGAGGGCCACGACATCGGCAAGGCGTGCATTGGGCACCGACATGTCCGAGCCCAGCTTGGTGATGGTGGGGTCGGTGCGGCGACGCTCGTCGATAAGCATGTTGACGCTCTCGGGCACCGCGTGGCGGAAGAATCGCTGGCACTCGCGATCGACCTCGGTGCGCGCGACCCATGTCGCATCGTCGCGGCCGCCCGCAAGCTCCAGCACCCATCCCAGGTGGTACAGTTCCTCGGTCGCCTGGGCCTCGTCATCGCAGTCGAGCTCCACGTAGACACAGACCTTGGCGTCTTTGTCGAGCGCCGGCAGCGAGGCAAACGCCGTCGACTGCTCGCGCTGGCGACGTAGAATATCCAGGGCGCCAGCGTCGAAGTACTCGATGGCAGCCGCATGGGACAGGACGGGACGCACGGAATCGGTAAAGGACACGGCCTTGTCTTCGCTATCGAAAAAGCAGCTCACACCCCAAACGACCGCAGGCGCCGCCTGCAGGGCGATCTCGAGCTCGGTAATGACGCCGAGTGTGCCGCACGCACCGATAAAGAGGTCGATGGCGTCCATTTCGTCCGCAACGAAATAGCCTGAGGCATTTTTTGTCTTGGGCATGGTATAGCCGGGAAGATCGAGCTCGAGCGTACGGCCCGCTGCCGTCACGAGCGACAGGTGGCGGCCCTGGGCAAAAGCCTCGCCGCGCTGAAGCTCAAGCAAATCGCCATCAGGCAGCGCGACGTGGAGTCCCGTGATATGTGGGCGCAAGGAGCCGTAGGCGTAGCTGCGGGCACCAGAGGCGTTACATGCCGCCATGCCGCCCAGACAGGCAGACGTCTCGGTGGGATCGGTGGGAAAGAACTGCTCGGGGGCCTCTTGGAACTCCTCGTAGGCCTCAAGCGATGCCTGGTCCCAACCAGCAGTCGGCAGCACCTTCTTGCCCAGCTGCTTGCGCAGCTCAGAAAGCACAACACCCGGCTCCACGCGCAGTAGAAAGCGACCTTGTTCATCGCGGCGAAGGCCCAAGTAGCGATTCATACGGGAAGTATTGAGGATATGCCCGCCGTGGGGCACGGCACCGGCGGCAAGGCCGGTTCGGGCGCCCTGAACCGTTACCGGGACACGCTCGGCATGGAGCTTTTCCAAAATGGCACGGACCTCGTCTTCCGTTGTCGGAAACGAGATGCTCGAGGCCTCGCCCGACGTGCGAGACTCATCGCGGCCATACTCTTCGAACTCGTCGGTGAAGGGTTTGATGGTTGCAGACACGCGAACTCCCCCTTTAGCTAACTACAGTGTTTGCAGGGAGATGTTACCGCATCGTTTCGTCGACGTGTTCGAGACCGTCTCCATAATTGGCGATTTTTACGTTCGTGCAATTCGGCGAGCGGCAAGGTTTCCTCGGCAGACGATGCTTTTGACACATATGGCCCCGCCGTCGCCGATCGCTCGATTGTCGCCCGAAAAAAGTTGAAGTAATTTTTGCCGCCTTTTACCTGCTGAGACGCCAATCCGTCAAGCATTTGGTCAGAAATTGGTCAAGTTGCGACTGATACGGTCGGCATCGACAGCCAAAACCGATAGAAGTTTTGGCCCAAGAAGCAGGGAGGTTCCCATGGCATATTACTGGCCCCAGTACGGCATCGCCATCGAAGTCGACGACGATCCCCATCTCCTGCCTTTCGACGAAGAGGCATTCCCCGATACGACGGTCTACCACGTTACCACCGATGTGATCTGCGACCCCGAGTCGTTCTCGGCGCTCGCCCACCGCATCGCGCATATCCACGACATCGAGCTCCCTCCCGACTTCGACGAGCTTGCTTACTCGCGCCGCCTGATGCTTCACATGCTCTTTGGAGCGGACCCGTCCACCTTTGCGCGCATCTATACCGCCAAGGATGCCGCATGAGCGCGAAGAGGCCACCCCACTTTGTAGGCCTGGGTCGTCGCAAAAAGCTCATCGTTGCCTGTTTGGCCATCGTCTGCGCCCTTGTCGCCGTAGGACTATACGCTTGGCAGTCGCAGCCCGTACCCGAGGCGGGCGCTTCGGTTACGACGGCCGAGGGCAAAACGCGTCAGGAAATCCAAGATGAGCTCGACGCTATCGTCCGCGACAACATGATGACGATTTCGGTCGCGCCGGTCGCTCAGCTGCAGGAGGACGGCAAGCTGCGCGTCAACGTGCAAAACGTCCAAGACAATAAATTTCCCCAGCGATTCCGCGTCATCCAAAACGACGAGACCATGTACGAATCCGGTGTGGTCGAGACCGGCAAGACAATCGAGACGTGCCCCGCCGGCGACATCAAAGAAGGCGAGGCGTACATCGAGATCCAGGCACTCGATGCCAAGACCCTCGACAGCCACGGCAATCCGACACGTGTCAAGGTGCGGGTTGAGCAAGCCGAGAACTAGCTTTTCCGGCCGACGCGGCACCGCACGCAATTCACCAGCATTCGTCCAATCATCGCGGGGACGGCCCGCGGCGAATAGAAAGGAACGACCATGGACATCACCAGAAACATGAACGGAGCCAGAGCGCTCGTCGTGGGCGCAGGGCTCGCGCTCGCGCTCGCAATGGGCGCTGCCCCGACGCCAGCTATGGCGGCCGGGCGCGTTGGAACCACGAAAGTAATGGTCAGGACCGAGATCGACAACGTTGAGTTCAAAGTTCCGACGGTTATTCCCTTCGTCGCCAAGGCCGACGGCACGCTTCAGGGCCCCTCAGAAGACGCGACCACCATCGACAATCATTCGGCCTACGGCATCCATGTCACCAACATGAAGATCGACGCCATGAACACCTGGACCATTGCTGCCGACGCCAAGGCCGGAACCGCGCAGAACTCCATCGACTTTAAGGTCGGCCCCGACGGCGCACTCCAGAACGCCAGCGCCGCAATGCAGGGGACGGGCCTCGATCTTTCCAAGAATGCAGCCTTCGACATGGGCTACCAGGGCATTGCCGGCGGCACAGACAAAATTAAGCTCAAGACAAGCGGAAACGTCGCCCGCGTCACGCGCGACATCTTCCACGTAACCGGCGAAGGCGATCAGGTTGCAACGATCACCTGGACGGTCGAGCCCGGTGTGCACACGGCATAAGGCCGTCGCCCTGGCCGCCGCCGTCAGCATCCTAGCGTTTGGGCCAGCCATGGCCTTTGCCCAGCAAGAACAGGCGCAGGCCGCCACACAAGTGACGGTCGACCTCTCGGAGCTCGACCGCGGCGACCGCGAAGAACCGTTGGCGCAGACAGGCGATGGACGTTGGCTCTTGGCAGCAGGCGCCACAGCAGCAGGCGCGGGAACCGCCGGCCTCGGTCTGCACATCAAACGCAGCCAGAAACAAAACACGGACAGGCCGCACTAAATTAGCTAAGGAGACCCCATGGCATCGAAGAACCTTTTGCCCGTCGTCGCACTTTGCGGCGCGCTCGCAACCGGAACGCCTGTCGCCGCTTGGGCGACTCCCGTCATGGCAGACTCCTTACCAGCAGCCCTAAGTTCCGCCCCAAATCCGTCGAGTACCATTGCGTGCGAGCGTTTTTCGATCGCACAGGCCGCGGTCTCAACCTCGGGATGCCTTCGTCGTGATACGGACGGCTCGATAGTCGTGGATATCAAGCGTTCGAACAAGGCAAACGGCTCCCAGGCGGGGTGCACCGTCTGCACGTGGCGCTCGGTTGTGCTCGATGCGGATGGCGATCCATGCAATTTAGAGCTGCGCATCGACATCGCTTCGGTCGATGACTCGGCGAACGGAGCGAAGGTCGCCTTCGACGGTACGTTTTTTGAGAAAGGAGGCGGTATATGTCTGGGCTGCGCCGCCGCGAATGCAGATGATGCGCAGCCCACCCTCTCATTCACGGCATCGTTGCGGCTGACCAAAGCCGGTACCGATGCCATCGCGGCGGGAGAAGCGTCCCTGCTGTTCTACGCCGTCAGCACCAAAGACACAGACGCTCATTTCGAGAAGCCAGCCGGATCACTCAGCCTTACACGAGGGATAGAGGCAGGCCCTATTGAAATCGATGCCCACGCGCAAAGCAGGCAACGCATTCTTGCCGACCCGGCGCTTCTCGAAATGGAGTGGAACGGATCAGGAGCCATCGGAATTCTCCCCTCCGCGCTTGACGCCAAGACGCTCCCCTCAAACGACGAACCCATCAATGCAACCATACAAGAAGAGAGCGCGGACAAAGAAGCAGGTGCGGGCGACACGCCGTCGCCGACAAACAGCGTCCCAGCTTCTTTCGAAGCATCGAATGAGCCCGCTGCCGTTCCAAACGACCCCGAGCTCGCGGACAGCCTGGGGCTTGCTGATCCTCAAGAAATTGATGAGGGTAACTGCTGCGTGCTTGCCGCGCTCGACCACACAGAGGTCATCGACGCTGCGAACATCGAAGTTGCCGCCGCCAATCAGCCCGTCCGCAAGTCGGCCATCATCGCATTTCCCGAATCCATCGAAGTCGTCTTTTTGCCATCGGGCGAGGTCGTGGCCCCAACACTGCTCACCTTGTTGGGCGCCAAGAATACTCGAAACGAAATTAAAAAGGTCACGGTTGTCGACCCTGTAACCACCGCTAAACTGCGTCTATACGCCGTTGCCCCAGACGGAGGCAAGACCTTGGAATTCGATGGCGACACACTCCTAGCCTGGCGACGTCTGGACATTATGCAAGACGTCTCGTATCAGATCGAACTCGTAGGGTTTGATCGTGCCCGCGATGCCAATATCATCGCCGCGGCTATTGAATCCCCACAGCGGCTTATGACGTTGCGCTTTGACTACTATCCCTATGTCCCGACAACCACCTGAGGCTTAAATGCTGCGCACCATTCCTAATACCACTTATATAACGTATTAGATGAGTCGCGATGTGCCTCGCATTTCGTTCTGCTACGATTGCCACGTTGGCATCAATACAGGAGGGCTCATGCCGGGCTTGGGAACAATCATCAACGTTGTGCTTTTAGTTGCGGGCGGTCTTTTGGGATTAGCGGGCGGCCGCTTCATTACACCGCGCATTCAAGACACGCTCATGAAAGCATCGGGGCTGTGCGTCCTGTTTATCGGCCTTGGCGGCACCATGCAAAAGATGCTCCTTATCGATGGGAAGGCGCTGGCGACCACTGGTACCACCATGCTCATTGTCTCGTTCGCCCTCGGCTCGCTCATCGGCGAGGCCATCAACTTGGAGGCCGCCATTGAGAACCTTGGCGAATGGCTCAAGCGCAAAACCGGCAGCGAGGGCGATAACGAGTTCACCAACGCTTTTGTCTCGACTTCACTCACCGTGTGTATCGGCGCCATGGCCATTGTGGGATCGATCCAGGACGGCCTGCTCGGCGACTGGTCCACGCTTGCCCTCAAGGGCGCGCTGGACTGCATCATCGTCTGCACCATGACGGCGTCGCTTGGCCGCGGCTGCATTTTCTCCGCCCTGCCCGTCGCTGTGTTCCAGGGGACAATCACGCTGTTTGCCGGCGCACTCTCCCCCATCATGACTACGGCAGCCCTCGACAGCCTTTCGCTTGTGGGCTCCATGCTCATCTTCTGTGTTGGCGTTAACCTTATTCGACCTCAGACCTTCCGCACGGCCAACATGCTCCCCTCCGTCGTCGTGGCGGTCATCTACGCCCTCTTGTTCTAAATCTATCTACACAGCGGTATCTCGAACATCTGTTTGATGCTGTGCTATGATATGAGGTCACCGAAGCTGCGTTAGGAGAGGAGAAGCGGTGGCCGACCAGGACATCAAGATGCTCATCGAGCGCATTATGGCCGAGGCCCGGACCCATCAGTCCGCTCGCTTCTCACATGAGGTCTACGCAGACGAGCCGATTCTCAAGACCGGCCGACAGATGCAGAACTTCCTCCCCGACCAGTACCGCAAGATGCGTGAGATATCGCGTTGGCAAGAAGACCCCAAGGGCGGCGCGGGCCGTTGGCTTTCGGAAGCCGAGCTTTTCTACCGCCAAGGCCTGCTGATGGCCGACTTTGAGGACGACTGCCCCTACAACGGCACCTTTAAGTCGTACTTTCCCACCTACAACGCCATGAGCGACCGGCAGTTGCGCGGCTACTTTACCTGGCGTGCCCAAGTGCGCCGCGGAACCGTCGAGGAAACGTCTACGTCCTTCGCCTTTCTGTATCTCTATGAGCTGATTTGCGGCATTGGCGTAGATGACCCGCTCGATGGTTTTAACAAGATCAAGGCCTTTTGGGATGCCTACCGCGCCTTCGAGCCCGACATCGACCGGTTTGCACGCGTGTGGTTGCAGGACTACGCCGTGTTCCACGGGCTTGACCCCAAGCTGCTTCGTGATTCTAAAACCGTCATGTTCGATAACGCCCTTATCGAGCTGCGGCGCGCGGCACGAGACCTTGTACCAGCACCGGCGCCGTCCGGCCAGACCCCCAAGCGTCGCAAAACCTCCGAGCCCACGCTCCCCCTTCCGCCCGATGAGGTGCGCGAGGAGCGACTCATGGCCGCCATCAACGCCCTCTCCACGTACAACCTAAGTAACTCGCGGCTCGACCGCAGCCACCACCGCGATCTGCGCCACGTGGCATGCGCCGTGTATGTCCGCATGGCGCGCTACTATGACACGCACCGAAAGACCGGCATCGTGGCGAGTTTATTTGGGGAGGAGACGGCCATGCCCTACACCATGTTTGCCTCGGCCGTATTCTTTGCGCCCGAGCGCCACGAGGACTGCGAATACCGCCTGGATCCTATCCATATCTACCGTTGCCAAAACGGCTTTTGGGAATGCATGCGTATCCATGGCAGTAGGCAAAAGAGCAGCAAGCTCGGTGAAATGATGCACGCCTGCGACCAACGCCTGCGCCTGGCGCTGGACCCCGCCCATCCCCTTAAGGAAGAAAAGGTCCCCAAATATCTGGCCAAGATTATCGATGACGAGATTGTGGCATGGCTTTCATGGGACGCCGCACACCAGCCCGTCAAGATCGATATCGATCTGAGTCAGCTGGGGCACATTCGAAGCGCCGCCGCGCAAACGCGTGAAGCGCTTTTGATCGATGAAGAGCGCGAGGACGGCGCACCTGTGGAAGCCGAGGCGGCGGACTCAGGGCAACCGGAAGCCGAGCCCGTAGCCGACGCGATTGTCGAGGCGGTCGCGGCACCCATTCGGCAGGACGAGACCGACGAGCCGACCATATCCACCGAACAGTTTGGTGTCGTGGCACCGCTTCTCGCGCCGACGCCCGCGTTCGCAGCTGCTGCGCCCGCTGACGCCGCGACCGAACTCGCGCCCGCCGCAACCGCGTATCTTCGCGCACTGCTCGAGCAAAACGCAGCGCAAGCGACATCGGCAGTGGCGCACTCGGGCCAGAGCGAGGACATGCTCGTCGATACCATCAACGAGGCGCTCTTCGACCTGGTGGGCGACACCGTAATTGAATTTAGCGCGGCAGGGCCGCAGATTATCGAGGATTACGAAGCAGACGTGAGAGGATACCTAGACCATGAGTGATACCACATCCGCAGCGCCCCGCGTACCCAAACGCGTCGCTGCCGTTATCCTAAACTCGCTCAAGGGCGGCGTGGTCCCGCGCATCGGCCTTCCCTATATCACCGTGGGACGCGAGGTCGAGATTCGCGCCCTGCTCACCGATCTGAGTCTCATCGCCGACGGTGGCGCGAGCTTCCGCTTTCTGGTCGGTCGTTACGGCGCCGGCAAGAGCTTTTTGCTCCAGACCATCCGCACGCACGCCATGGGTGAGGGATTCGTCGTCGCCGATGCCGACCTATCCCCTGAGCGCCGCCTGCAGGGCGGCCAGGGACAGGGCCTTGCCACCTACCGTGAGCTCATCCGCAATATATCGACCAAGACGCGCCCCGAAGGCGGCGCGCTCAACCTTATCCTGGATCGCTGGGTCGCCTCGTGCGCGGACGCCGATGAGTCGGCTATCAATGCCCAACTCGCTCCGCTCGAGGAAATGGTCCACGGCTTCGACTTTGCCCGCATGCTCCGTCGCTATCGCGCGGCCGTTTCCGAGGGCGACGAGGAGACCATGAGCCGCGTGACCAAGTGGATCCGAGGCGAGTACCGAACCAAGAGCGAGGCGCGCGCCGAGCTGGGCTCCTCGACCATCATCAGCGATGACGACTGGTACGACTACGTCAAACTCATCGCACGCTTTTTGGTCTGCAGCGGCTACAAGGGCATGCTGGTGCTCATCGACGAACTCGTAAACCTGTACAAGATTCCCAACGCCATCACGCGCCAGTACAACTACGAGAAAATCCTCACCATGTACAACGACACGCTCCAGGGCAAGGCGCAGTACTTGGGCATGATCATGGGCGGCACGCCGACCTCCATCGAGGACCGCCGTCGCGGCGTATTCTCCTACGAGGCTCTGCGCAGCCGGCTCGCTCAGGGTCGCTTTGCACGCGAGGACCTTAAGGACATGCTCGCGCCCATCATCCGCTTGCAGCCGCTCACCTACGAGGAGCTACTGGTGCTGATCGAAAAACTCATGCAAATTCACGCCGGCTACTTTGGCTGGACGCCCACGCTTACCGAGAACGACTTGGTGGACTTCCTCAAGATTGAGTTTGGCCGCGTGGGAGCCGATACGCACCTGACGCCTCGCGAGGTCATTCGCGACTTTATCGAGCTGCTCGACATCCTATGCCAGAACCCCGATGCCAACGTTGCCGAGCTACTACAAAGCGTCGGCGGTGACGCGCTGGCGCCAGCAACCGCAACAGGCGACACCGATACCGCAGGTGGCGACCGTAACTTCGCCGAATTCACCATCTAACCTGCCAAAAAGGGACAGGTTTATTTTGGTAGGTTTTATCTGGGCGAACGTTGAGACAGTAATGCAGCAAGCCACTGACCACCGCGTTAAGAGGTTCGTATATGAGAGGAGGCCCCGTGAACGCCTTTGACCGCTACGCCCCGTTTATCCAAGACTTCATCTACTCCCACGATTGGGATAGCCTGCGCTCCATTCAGGTTGCGGCAGCAGATGCCATCTTTAACACACAAGACAATGTGCTCCTGACGGCATCCACGGCATCCGGCAAAACCGAAGCGGCCTTCTTTCCCATCCTGACCGAGTTTTGGGAGAACCCGCCCGCAAGCGTTGGCGCCCTCTACATCGGCCCCCTCAAGGCACTCATCAATGATCAGTTCGTCCGTCTCAATGACCTGTGCGAAGAGGCCGACATCCCCGTCTGGCACTGGCATGGCGACGTCTCGCAATCGCACAAAGCTAAGCTCATCAAAAAACCGAGCGGCATCTTGCAGATTACGCCCGAGTCACTCGAGGCGCTCTTAATCCATAAGCACATGGCGATCCCGCGCATGTTTTGCGACCTACGCTACGCGGTCATCGATGAGGTCCACTCGCTCATGCGCGGCGATCGAGGCGGGCAAACGCTCTGCCTTATCGAGCGACTCTCGCGCATGGCCGGCGTGCAGCCTCGCCGCATTGGCCTTTCGGCCACCATCGGGGACCCGGAACGCACGGGTGCCTTTCTCTCACAGGGAACGGGGCGCAACTGTGTTATCCCCCGCTTTGAAGAACCGCACCGCGTATGGCGCATCTCCATGGAGCACTTCTACAACTCGGGCCCCCAGGCACAGCAGCGGGGATTCATGGGCACAGGTCCTCAAGAGGCCGAAGTGCTCGCGTGCGAGCGCATCGAGGCAGCGGCATCCGCGGCGCTGCCGGCCGGTGCTCAAGACATGCGTCACAGCGGACAACTCACGCAAGAGGAGCGCCGCCAACGTCGCGAGCAGGCACGGGGCAAGGCTGCCCCCAAGGACCGTCGCACTTCCTCAGCCCCCGAGGGCGAAGTCGACATCCCGCAGGCAACCGAACAGGCACTGCTCAACCCCACCGACACCGCACCCGACAACGCCGACCCCGGCATGGGCTACATCTTTGAGCATACCCGCGGCCGCAAGTGCCTGGTCTTTGCCAACTCGCGCGAGGAGGCAGAGGCCGTGTGCTCCATGTTGCGCAGCTACTGCGAGAGCCGGCACGAGCCCGACCGCTTTCTCATCCACCACGGCAATCTTTCGGCATCGCTGCGCGAGACGGCCGAGGAGCTCATGCGCGACGAAGAGCAGGCGCAGACGACCGTCACCACCTCCACGCTGGAGCTCGGCATTGATATCGGTCGCCTGGAGCGCGCGTTCCAGATTGACGCGCCGTTTACCGTCAGCTCCTTTTTGCAGCGCATGGGGCGCACAGGCCGTCGCGACCTTCCGCCCGAGATGTGGTTTGTCATGCGCGAGGAAGAACCCGAGCCGCGCACGATGATGCCCGAAACGATACCCTGGAAGCTCCTGCAGGGCATCGCACTCGTACAACTCTATCGCGAGGAAAAGTGGGTCGAGCCGCCCGAGCTCGATCGACTCCCCTACAGCCTGCTCTACCACCAGACCATGTCGACGCTCGCCAGCACCGGCGAGCTCACGCCGGCCGAGCTTGCTCAGCGCGTGCTCACGCTCAGCTATTTCCACCGCGTCTCGGCCGATGACTATCGCGTACTGCTGCGCCACCTCATCAAGATCGACCACATCCAGGTCACCGAGGGCGGTGGGCTCATCGTGGGTCTCGCGGGCGAGCGCATCATTAACAACTTTAAGTTCTACGCTGTGTTCCAGGAAAACGAGGAGTTCACCGTTCGCAGCGAGTCGGCCGAGTTGGGCACGATCGTCAATCCGCCACCGCCCGGTGAGCGCATCGCCATAGCCGGGCACTGCTGGATAGTCGAGGAAGTGGACTGGAAGCGACACACCGTCTTTGCCACGCAAGTCAAAGGTCGTGTGCCGGCATACTTTGGCGACTGCCCCGGCGACATTAACACGCATGTACTCGAGCGCATGCGCAAGGCGCTCAACGAGCACGCGGCATATCCGTACCTCATGGGCAACGCACGGGCACGCCTTGCACAGGCTCGTCATACCGCCGAGATTTCGGGTGCGGGGACCAAACCGCTCATCAACCTGGGTGGCGACACCTGGGTGCTCTTCCCCTGGTTGGGCAGCTACGCCTTTCTGGCGCTCGAACGTATGCTCAAGATTAAGTGTGCCGCGGAGCTGGGCCTTCGCGGGCTCGATCCGTCGCGTCCATACTTTATGCAGTTTAAGATGAAGGCCGACGAGGAGACGTTCTTTGAGGTGCTCGCAGCCGAGGCCGAAAAGGACTTCGACCCCATCGAGCTCGTCTATCCCGGCGAGGTGCCTTACTTTGATCGTTACGATGAGTTCGTTCCCGAAGAGCTCGTGCGCAAGGGCTTTGCCGAAGGCGTGCTCGACATCGAAGGCATGAAGCAGCGCGTTCTCGGCTGGCGCGACCACGCCTAAGACCAGTCTTTTTTGGGACGGGGCTTGTTGAGCTACTTTGGGCATGACCAAGAAGTAGCTAAAAGAGCCCCACCACAAACAGACTGGTCGCAGGGAGACGTGCTAGTCGTGGAGAGCAGTGCCGAGGAAGTCGGTGTCGAAGGGCACAGCTTCGGCAAAGACATAGTCGCCGTCGCTGGCGATGAGCAGGTAGTTTTCCTCGCCGCCGAACTTCGCATCGCCACATGGGACCACCCAGGCATGGGCGAATACCTCGAGTGCCGTGGCAGCGCAGTCGCGCAGGAACGTCACGTCGCTCCCCTCGTTTGCGCTCACGATATTGGCGACGTAGACGCCACCAACATTTAGGCTGCCCCGCACTAAACGCAACGCCTCAACCGTCGCCAACTCGCGTACGGGCTCGGCACCGCCAAAGCAATCGCTCACGACCGCGTCATAGCGACGATGGCCCACGCTCGTCACACCCAGATACGAGCGAGCCTCAGCGGTTATCACCCGCAGGCGATCGCCCGCCGCGCGCTCCAGCTCGTCTAGGTAGAACCAGCGGCGCGCCAGGCGCGTAATCTCTCCGTCATACTCGATGACGTCCATGCGCAAGCCCTCGTGCGACATCAGGGCGAATTTAGGATAGGCAAACCCGCCGCCGCCCAGCATAAGAATGCGGTCGATACCGTGACCATAAGCGTCGCGCATCGCATCCTCGGCCTCAAACACGTCGTTAAACGCGCGATAGTACGCAAAGACGGGCTCCGCCCAGCGCTCACCAACGTAACTCGCGCTTTGGTAGACGCCGCCTTGCACCAATACGCGGACTTCGTCGCCGCCCTCGTCGTGCACGCGTTTCACACGCGCCAAGCCATTGCGGGTTCGCGCAACCTGCAGACAGGCAGCACGAACAGCGACAGCGGCCGCACCAAGCGCCGCGGCTCCCAGAGCAACGCCGGCAACGACGCCGGCAGAAACACTCGGCTTGTTCATCTAGAGCTCCTTTTGCAGATAAAGGCCATGGTCATAAAATCCAAGATGGCGATAGTACTCGCGCGTGCCAATCGCGCTAATCACGTTGATACGCGCATAACCCGCATCCCGGGCAATCTCGCACGCACGCTCTACGAGCAAACGCCCCAACCCGTGATGTTGCGCCGCCTGGCCCTGATCGCCCACGCGCGCCGCCATGCCATACACGTGCACCTCGCGAATCATCGCCTCGTCCGGCGTCGTCGGCAACTCGTCCGCATGTGCGGCAACAAACGAATGGTCGGGCAGCGACAACCGCAAAAAGCCCGCGATCTTGCCCCGCGGCGTCACCCACTGCAAAAAGCGCTCGTGAGTCACCGGCGTCTCGTACGCCACTTCCTCATCAAGAGAAAGCTCATCCAAGTCGGCACCCGCGGTACTGATCTCGCGATAGCGAATCTCGCGCACCACTGTGCCTTCTCCACGAGCCGCCAAGCGATTCTCGACGAGCTGACGCAGGTTGGGCTTCTTGTTGCCCACCATGATGTCATCGGAGCTAAAGTCGCGGATCATGCGACTGATGCGGCAGAACGCCGGCGTCACCACGATGTCATCGGCCAGTACATCGAGCAGCTCCTCCTCGGTATAGGGACGCCACTTGCCACGCTCATAGCAGCCCACCAGACGCGAGCCCTCGATGAGTGCACACGGATAGACTTTGACCTCGTCGGGCATAAAGGCCCCCTCGGTCACAAAGCGCTCGTAGTCGCGCTTGTCCCCTTCGGGCGTGGCGCCCAGCAAGTTGAGCATAAAATGCGCGTGAATCTTAAAGCCAAACAGGCGCGCAAGCGAAAACGCCCGCTCGATCTGCGCCACCGAAATGCGCCGCTCGTTGATATCGAGCAGGTGCTGGTCGAGGCTCTGGATGCCCATCTGGATCTTGGTGCAGCCCAGGCGGCGGATAAGCGTGAGGGCCTTCGGCGTTACGGCATCGGGGCGCGTCTCGATAACGAGTCCCACCACGCGATGCTTCGCCGTCTCGTTGATGCGCTGTTGACGTTCAAGCTCCTCCATCGTTGCCGTCTGCCACTCGGCGACTTCGCCCCACGGCGTACCGGGGCCGTACAGACGACGCACCGCACGGTTGTAGCCGCCCACGGCAGCATCCACACGCCCCTGGTCGTCGGCAACGCCGGCAGCAAGCTCGACCTCGTCTGTCGCAATGCCGGCTGCCCGATAGCGCTCGCGACGCTCCGCTACCACCGGCGGCAGGGCATCGGCGGGAGCGTCATCGAGCAGGCGCCCCGCCTCGGCACGACTGATGCCCGGACGCGCCAACATGGGGTTTGCCGCCACGCCGGCGACGGCATCGTCATTGAGCGCACGGAAAAGCTCCGACATAAACCACGTCTGATACCCTTCCGGATAGTCGCTCCAGGTGCCACCGAGCACGATGAGCTCTATCTTATCGGTCGCATGCCCCATCTGCGAAAGCGCCGTCAAACGGGCGCTCACCTGCAGATATGGATCGAAGCAGTTTTGCTCTGCACGGGCGCACGCCGGCTCGGCGTGCAGATAGCTTTTGGGCATGCGCAGGTCGTTGGGGCAAAACAGGCAATCGCCCGAGCACGGCCACGGCTTGGTGATGACGGTAATGGTCGCTACGCCCGAAGCCGTGCGACGAGGCTTCATGCGTAGCACCTGCAGCAGTTGACGCTCTAGCTCGGCATCGACATTCCATACCGTCCAACGAGCCGGCTCCTCGCGCTTCACCCGCTGGTAAAACGGCAGCAGGCGACGCTTGGCCAGATCGCGCTTGTCGGCACCCTCACGGCGTGCCTCGGCATGTATCAGTTTGACGAGCGCTTTGTCGTCCACGGTCTCGCCGCGACGCAGGGCCTCGAGTATGTTCAAGATAATCTGTTCCATGTCCCCATTGTAAAGGCAAAGGCGCCGGAGCCGATCTCGGCTTCGGCGCCTTCATCAAAGAGCATGCCTATATGTACCGATCTCCGAAAACCGCATGTCACTCCGGATCAAACGACATGTCGCCCGAACCGACCTCGAAACGATACGTAGCAGACTTATCGCCGTTGTCGAATTCAAGATTCAATATGGTCTCGCCATCGTAGCCAAGCGGAAGGAAATCGCTCTCGAAGTCACCGCTGCCCACGGTGAGGCTCGCCTTAAAGCCCGTAGAGTTCGGAACCGTCATCTCCACATCGCCCGAGTCCACGCTTACGTCCATCGACTTCGCGGGGGCCTGGTAGAGCTCGAACGTCACATCGCCCGAACCGACCTCAGCACTGAGCGCATCAGTCACGCTGCCCGCAAACTCTACATCTCCCGCACCCAGGAAAAGGTCGAAACCATCACAGGTGACACCGGCAATCTGCAGATCACCCGAGCCCACGTGCGCGTTGACTCCCTTCAGATGTTCGGCAACACGGCGCGGCAGCTCGACCGTAACTGAGCGATCGATTGCCTTACCGTCATCACTTCCAAACTGGGAAACCTTGAGCGTCGAGTCCTCGACGGATGCGATGTTCTGCGTCGCGGCCTTGGAGGCATCCATACCATTGGCAACGCGTCCCCGCTCGATAACGCGAGCCTTGTTACCATCAATAACCTTGACGTCCACCGTAGCCGCATCGATATCGAAATCGAGGTAGCGAAACTCATCGGCATCAAAGGTCGTACACGAAAGCTGCTGAGGCCGAGCGGAATAGTTACCGCCATCGTTCATAAAATCGTCGTCATCAACCACATCGTCCATACCGGACAAGCCGGGTATAACATCGTCGAGATCCCACGGGCCATCAAAATGAATCAAAGTCCGCGAAACGCCAAAAACAAGCCCGATAATCAGTACAAACGCTCCGATGCCGACGCCCAGGCGCAGCTTGGATTCATGCGAAAGCTTCATCATTCGTCACCTTCTTTGGCACATGGCTCAGCGGTGGCCGCGGTAGCCACGTCAGCATCAGGTTCCGCAGAAGTATCCTTCCCCTGGGCCCTGACCGCCGCCGGCGCCGGACCAACCTGAATATCCCCGCGTGCCCAATCACCATCGAGCGCACGCGCCACCCAGTGATAGATGGGAATCGTAAAGAAGATCAGTGCGGCAAAGGGGCCGGCACCAAACAGGAACATCAGCAAAAAGAACAGTAGCCAGCACACGGCCCAATACGGGAACGACTGGAACGGGCCCTTCACCGGAGTCGAGCCAACCGCGGTGCCACTCGTCGCCTGCGCCGTAGCGGCATTAGCGGCCTGTGCACTCCAGCTTGCCGCTTGCGCCGCCTTGGCGGCGGCGTCACTCGCCTGTGTTGCCGCCTCGGTAGCTCGTGCCGCCGCCTCATGGGTGCGTGCGCGCTCTGCCGCCTCGGCCTCGCGCTGACGAGCGCGGTCCTCGTTCTCAAACTCGATATCGTCCTCGATCTCGTCGCTCGGATTGAGCAGCTCGTCCAGGCTCACACCATAGAGTTTGGCGAGCGAGATCAGGTTCTCGGTATCGGGCGAGCTCTCCGCGCGCTCCCATTTACTGACCGCCTGGCGCGACAGTCCCAGCTTTCGTGCCAGCCCTTCTTGACTAAAGCCTTTGCTGCGGCGAAGGTCGGCGAGCCGCTGCGCAGTTTCTACATTCATGGTTCCTCCTATGTGATGCCAGCCGTACCGCCGGACCGCTTTTGTTCTTAAGGCGCCTTGCACAGTTAAAAATCTATCCGCCACCGCCAAAAGCATGCCACCTATTCTAGTGAGATTTTTGACAACCGGCGGTTGCGGGCGCATATGAGCTGCGGAAATGTGTCCAAACAAAGCAATGACCCGTAGCTTGGTTGTCCCCGTTGCGGCGTTAACGGTAGTATGGTCGTACTGTTTATTCCGCACCGCCAACGGAGGGAGTTCCGCGCCGTGAACCGCGATTTCGCCTCATCGCTCATCCAGCTCAACAACACGTTCTATCGCGAGCACTCCGCTTCCTTTTCCGATACGCGCCAGGCCCCGTGGCCCGGCTGGGTACGCACCATGGATATCGCGCTCGAACAGCTCGACGTCGCCACGATCGAGCATCCCGTCCGCGTCTTCGATCTTGCCTGTGGCAATATGCGATTCGAGAACTTTGCCGCCGGCGGCGCACTTGCCGCCAAGGGCGTCGATGGCGCAAACCCCTCGGCAGATGCCAGCTGCCCGTTTGAGTTCTATGGTGTCGACTCGTGCCAAGACCTGGCCATCGATGCACATGGCCACGCGCTGCGCATTCCCAACCTGCACTTCCAGGAACTCGACGTGCTCGACGCCCTTATGAAGCTCAACCCCGCCGAGACGCCCGACGTGCTTTTCGACGCCCCGCTCGCCGACATCTCGGTCTGCTTTGGCTTTATGCACCATGTGCCGTCGTGCGAGTACCGTGTACGCGTGCTCGACGCCCTGGTGCGCCAGACGCGCCCGGGCGGCATCATCGCCATCAGCTTTTGGGAGTTTATGAACGACGAGCGCATGGCGCGCAAGGCTGTTCGCGCCGAAGCCCGCGCCGAGCTCACCCCGCCGTTTGAGGGTTACGATTCCGCACAGTTTGAAGCCGGCGACCACCTCATCGGCTGGCAAAACGACCGCCACGCCTACCGCTATTGCCATCACTTTGACGATCAGCAGATCACCGACCTGGTGCGCGGCGTCCGTACGTTCTACAAGAGCGGCGAGGTCCCCGTGCGCGAGCTTGAGCGCTTCCATGCCGACGGTCGTAGCGGCGAGCTCAACCGCTATGTGATTCTCAAGCGCCTGTAGGCACCGACGACTCGCCGCCGAGCCGCACCACATCTTTCGGGCAATCTATGCCCGCCCTTTTCAACCCATTGACGGAACGCGCGGCCATGCGTTTCGCATTTATGACCAAGGAGCCTCATGGGAGCCGTCCACGTTCGCACGCCTAAGAACTTTGTGCTCGAGGAGCGCCTGGAGCGCTACGCCGATGCGATCGAGACGAACCCCGAGGCTTATGCCGGAGATTGGCGCGAGGCTTGTGCGCCAGCTGGCAGCAAGCCCTTCGAACACCTTCACCTGGATCTTGGCTGTGGCAAGGGAACGTACCTTGTAGAGCGCGCGGGCCACGAGCCAAACACCCTCTTTATCGGCATGGACCAGGAGCCCATCTGCATTGCCTATGCCGCGCAGAAAATCTGCGAGCAGGAGCTATCCAACGCACTCGTCCTGCCCCGAGGCGCCGCATCGCTGCCACAGCTATTTGCCGCAGGCGAGCTCGATGCCATCACCATCAACTTTCCCACGCCGCAGCCCAAGGCCAAGTACGCCAAAAAACGACTCGTCCATGTCGACCATTTGATGCTCTACCGCCCGCTCTTTGCAGCCAACGCCACCGTCACGCTGCGCACCGACAGCAAACCATTGCGCGATTACGCCCTGGGACAGTTTGCCGCGGCCGGCTACGACACGCTTTGGGTAAGTGACGACGTACGCCGCGACCATCCCGAGCATCCCGAGACCGAGTACGAGCGCCGCACGCGCGAGATGGGTGCCGCCGTCTATGGCATTCGCGCCACACCTGGAGCGCAGCCCAGCGATGAACAGCTCGCGGCGGGCCGCGCGCAGGAGCAAAGCCTTGCCTGCTACCTGCCCGAAAACCTCGATGCGCTCACCTATGTACCTCTGGGCATGGAAGAGGCCGTCGAGAACTTTAGAAACCGCGCCCGCAAAGGCAAGAAGCGCCTGCCGCAGGAGTCCTAGGGGCTTCTGATGGTCGCGGCGTCGGCAAACAAGTGAAAATAGGCGTCAGCGAACGACCCTCAAACCTAAGTGAGTAGACTTTTTTGCAATAGCCAAGCACAACCCGCATAACGAAAACTAAAACCGCAGGTAGAGCTCTTGCGCAAAAGCCATGTGCTCGCGATATTGCAAAAAGTCTACTCACTTAGCTGGCAACTGCACCAAACGGCTGGGCAGAACGCCCATTTCCTGCATTTTCTCGCGCGCTGGCACCCCGCGCCGCTGCTACGCCATAATAGTTGGCGGACAAACGGCGAGAGAAAGCAACCACATGGCACAGACCACGACAGATACCGCTGCCAGCACCGTTTCCGGTGCCGGGGCCGCCAGCTCATTCTCGGGCGGCACGGGAACCGAAGCCGAGTTTGGCTCGCTCGGCGCGCTCTCCCCCACCTGGTGGGAGCCCGAGGACGGCAGCGAGCCCGAGCCATGGCTCACGGCCGATCAAGCCTTCGAACGCTTCTTTGAATGGACGAGCGATCGCGGCATTGAGCTGTGGGACCACCAAGAAGAGGCCCTCATGGACCTGGCTGCCGGCGATCACGTCATTTTAGGCACACCGACCGGATCGGGTAAATCGCTCGTCGCGCTGGGCATGCTCTTTATGGGCATGGCGCAGGGCAAGCGCTGCTATTACACGGCCCCCATCAAGGCCCTGGTCAGCGAGAAGTTTTTCGACCTTGTACAGGTGCTCGGCCGCGACAACGTCGGCATGATCACCGGCGATACGCACATCAACACCAAGGCGCCCGTCATCTGCTGCACGGCCGAAATCCTTGCCAACGATGCGCTGCGCGAGGGTGAGGACGCCGATGTGGGCTGCGTGGCCATGGACGAGTTCCACTACTTTGCCGACCCCGACCGCGGCTGGGCCTGGCAGGTGCCGCTGCTCACCCTGCCCCACACGCAATTCATGCTCATGAGCGCCACGCTCGGCGATGTCACCGCGATCGCCGCCTCGCTCGAGGAACACACCGGCGCTACCTGCGACCTAGTCGTCGACGCCCCGCGTCCCGTACCGCTGAGCTACGACTATGTGACGACCTCCCTCGAGGGCACCGTCGAGCTCGCGATGCGTCGCGGCGAGGCCCCGCTCTACATCGTGCACTTTAGCCAGGATGCCGCACTTGCGACGGCACAGTCACTCGCCAATTTTGGCATCGCCAGCAAGGAGCAGCGCGAGGCCATCAAGGAAGCGGCCAAGGGCACGAGCTTCTCGACGGCCTTTGGTAAGATTCTCAAGCGCCTGCTTGGATGCGGCGTCGGCGTGCACCATGCTGGCATGTTGCCGCGCTATCGCCTGCTGGTCGAGCGCTTGGCGCAGCAGGGTCTGCTGCCCGTCATCTGCGGCACCGATACGCTCGGCGTCGGCATCAACGTACCCATCCACACCGTGGTGCTCACCGCGCTCACCAAGTTCGATGGCTACAAGATGCGTCGTCTGCGCGCCCGCGAGTTCCACCAGATTGCCGGTCGCGCCGGCCGCTCGGGCTTTGATACCGAGGGCATGGTGATTGCCGAGGCACCCGAGCACGAGATCGAGAATGCCAAGCTTATGGCCAAAGCGGGCGACGACCCCAAAAAGCTCCGTAAGATTAAAAAGAAAAAGGCCCCCGAGGGCTTTGTCACCTGGAACAAGCAGACCTTTGAGCGCCTGATCGAGACGCAGCCCGAGACGCTCAAGCCGCGCCTGCGCATCACACACTCCATGGTGATTAGCGTGGTCGAGCAGGGCGGCGATGCCCGAGCCCGCGTACACGACCTCATCGAGACGAGCTTGCAGACCCCCGAGGAAAAGGCCAAGCTCGAGGTTCGCGCCGACGAAATCTTCGCCACGCTCATCGATTCCGGCGTCGTCGTTCGCACCGAGGTGCCGCCCGCACCCGACGCCCCGACTGACGCCGCACCAGACATCGACTATGCGCTGACGGTCGATCTGCCCGAGGACTTCGCGCTCGATCAGCCGCTCTCGCCGTTCTTGCTTGCCGCATTGGAGCTGCTCGATCCCGAGAGCGAGACCTATACCATGGATCTAATCTCAATGGTCGAGGCAACGCTCGAGGATCCCAAGCAGGTGCTGCGCGCACAGGAGCGCGCCGCACGCGATCGCGCTATGGCCGAAATGAAGGCCGACGGCATCGAGTATGAGGAGCGCTTGGAGCGCATTCAAGACGTCACGTACGAAAAGCCGCTCGAGGATTTGCTCGATGCCGCCTTTGACAAGTACTGCCAGGAAGTGCCCTGGGCAAACGACTACCAGCTCTCTCCCAAGAGCGTCCTGCGCGATATGCTGGAAAGCGCGAGCGATTTTAAGGGCTACATTCAAAAGCTCGGCATCGCCCGCTCCGAGGGCATTTTGCTGCGCTACCTGGCAGAGGCTTACCGTTCGCTCGACCGCACCGTACCCATTGAGAAGCGCGACGAGCGCCTGCGCGACATTATCTCGTGGCTGGGCTTTGTGGTGCGCTCGGTGGACTCGAGCCTGGTGGATGAGTGGGAGAACGCCGGCAACCCGGCAGCCCTCGATGCCGCACCGCCGCAGGGCATCGACGAAGTCGTGGCAGACCGCCGTGGCTGCACCCTGCTGGTGCGCAACGCGCTCTTCCGCCGCGTGACCCTTGCCGCCCGCGAGCATGTTCGCGACCTGGGCGAGCTCGACGACGACTGGGGCATGAGCGAGATCCGCTGGCAAAAAGCACTCGACGCTTACCACGAGCAGCACGAGGAAATCCTCACCGACGGAGATGCCCGCAGCGCCGCGATGTTTTCCATTGACGAGTCCGACGAGAAGACCGCGCACGTATGGCACGTGCACCAGATCTTTGCCGACGAGGATGGCGACCACGATTTTGGCATCATGGGCGATGTCGATCTGGACGCCACGCAAGACGGCGGCGAGGTCATCTTCAAAAACTACCGCGTCGGCTTTATCGAGGACCTGCTCGAGGACTAGCCGAACGTACCGAAACGAAACGAAGCGGGGCCGTTGGCAATTTCGCCAGCGGCCCCGCTTTTGCACTATCCGCTATACCTTACTCGGCATCCTCGATCTCATACGAATCCGCCTCGGCTGGCTCATCGTTTGTCTCTGACGCAGCCCCGCGCGCCTCGTCAAACGCCGCCTTCATGGTCTTGTTGCCCCACGTGAGCTTGCGAATGGTAAGATCGTCGGCCTTCTTGTTGGCTAGGCGCAGATTGTTCTCGGAGGACAGCAACGCCTCCTTGGTTTTCTGCAGATGGCTAATCGTCTTGTCGATCTCATCAATCGCCGTTTGGAACTTGCGGCTCGCGATCTCGTAGTTGCGACCGAAATCATTCTTGAACTTTTCCATCTTGGCTTCGAAGTTCGTAACGTCGATATTCTGCTGTTTGTACTCCGCTAGCTCCTGCTTATAGCGCAGCGAACCCATGGCGGCGTTGCGAAGAAGCGTAATCATGGGAATGAAAAACTGCGGGCGGATCACGTACATCTTCTCGTAGCGATAGCTCACGTCGACTATCCCTGCGTTATAGAGCTCGCTCTCGGGCTCGAGCAGCGTGCAGAGCACCGCGTACTCACAGCCTTTTTGGCGGCGATCGTGATCGAGTTTCTTAAAGAAGTCCTCGTTTTTATGCTTGGTCGTGGTCTCGTCGTTCTCGTTTTTCATCTCGAACATAATCGAAATGACCTCGTTACCGCTTGCGTCGCACTCGCGGAAGATAAAGTCGCCTTTGGTACCCTCGGACGCATCGTTATCTTTCTCGAAGTACGCGTTGGGAAACGCCGTCATGCGCAGACGGTTGAACTCGGTCTCGCAGTGCTGCTCGAGCGACTCGCCCACCATCTTGGTGGACAGGCGGACCTTCATGTCCTTAAGGCGCTCAATCTCTTCATCCTTGTAGCGAATCAGGTCATCGCTCGCGCGCTTGGCCTGCGCAAGCTCGAGCTCGTGTGCCGCCTTGGCTTGCTCCTCGCGAGAATCGCGCACCGCCAGCTCGCTCGTCAGCTTGGCACGCGCTTCGTCACGCTCACGCTCTGCTGCGGCAACCGCCTCCGATAGGTTCATTTTGGCCGTCAGTTCCTGTTCGCGCAGCTGAGCACGCAGACCCTCGGCTTCCTGCTCGGACTGAGCCTTTGCGACGGAAAACTTCTCTTGTACCTGCGCGCGATAGTCAGCAAGCGTGCGCTCGGCCTCGCTGCGAGCGGCCTCGAGCTCACGCTGCGACTCGGCCGCAGCAGCAGCAAGCGCCATCTCCTGGGCCTTGTCCGCCGCGGCAAGCCTGGCCTGCAGCTCGGCAATCTGAGCATCACGTGCAGCTAAATCGTTTTGAGCAGCATTACGTGCCGCCGCCTCGGCAAGCCTGGCTTCATCATCTTTGCGCCCCAACTGCGCACGCAGGTTGTCGATCTCGCGCTGCAGCTCGGCATTCTCCTTTTGAGCATCGGCGCGGGCCTCAACCGCCGCACGCTGGCTTGCACTCTCGCGCTCTGTGGCAGCGCCCTCGAGCTTGGCGCGCAGCTCGGCAAGCTCAGCATCGCGCTTGGCAACCTCTTGTGCCAGCTGCTGAGCTGCAGCATTCTTCTGCTCGACAAGCTGAGCGTTGCGCTGAGACTCTGCCTCCTGCAAAGCGGCTGACGAACGCGAGCGCTCAAGCTCCAGCGCCTGCTCGCCCTCGCGTCGAGCCGCCGCTACGCGCTCATCCAGGTCACGCGAGAACTCAGCATCGCGCACTTGCTTGACGATATCCGCATAGCCGGACGCATCGACCTTAAAAACTTCGCCGCAATGCGGGCACTTGATCTCGTTCATAGCAGCTCCTCAATGGACGCAAATTTCAACCGCCTACACTCTACCGCGCCGCGCGGACAAAATAGGCGCCGCTGCCAGAATGGCAACGGCGCCAGAACCGCCACAAAGGTGCCTGTCCCCTTTGTGGTGGTTCGAGCATTACAGTCCAAAGAAGCCCAGGATTTGATCGCGGCTTACGGGTCTGTAGTCGTTGGCATCAAGGCCAACGTCATAGCGCAGGATCGGGCGCTCGCGATCGCGGTTGCGTGCGTTGGTGCGGTCACCCCTGCTGTGGATATGCCCATGCAGCATAATGGCGCCACGTGCCTTGCCGTTCCAGCTGAGCATGGGGTAGTGGCTCATAACCAGACGATGGCCCTTGGCATAGCCGGGAGCAATCTCCAGGTAATCGCGCACGTCTTCCCAAATCTGCGGTACGTCGGGATCTTCCCAGTCGCCGTCATGGTTACCACGGATGAGCGTCACGTTCTGGCATTCGATACGCTCGCGCAGGCGCACCGCCTCCGCCAGGGGCAAATGATAGGTAAAGTCACCCAAAATATAGAGGCGGTCATCCGCAGCCACGCACTCATTGATGGCATCGATGACCTTGCGATTCATCTCCTCGACCGAGCCAAACGGCCGATCCATGTCGTGCAAGATATTCGTATCGCCCAGGTGCAGGTCGGCGGTAAACCACATCATCGTCTCTGTCCTCATTTCGCAACGTGTTCAACTCGTGCTAAGTATACAGACGCAGCGATGTGGCGGTTATCCAAAGAGCCCGCCGAACAGTCCGCGGCGGCGTTTGTCTTTCTTTTTCGACGCATCACTCTGGGCGTTCTTGCCCTGCCGCTTCTTACGATCCTGCTCCAACTCATCGTCATCGAGTAGCAGATCCCACTCAAACGGATCGTCTGTCAGATCGAACAGATCATCGTTATCAAACATGGCCGCCTCCCTTACCGATTAGCGAGCATCCACCACGTAGAGTCCAACGCGCACCTGATGCCACGGGCTGCGTTCGGGAGCAACCTGTTGCACGCGGGCCTCAAATACGTCCTCGTGGCCGTAATACATCATCAAGGACAGCGGGCCGACCTCGTTTCCCGGAACATACCCAAGCTTGGTGTTGCCGTAATAGATCGCAACCGCCTCGGGGTCATGGGGATTATCGCGCTCGGCACACAGCGTCAGCTTATCGCCGACCTTAAGATCGCCCAGGACCAAAGCGCCGTCGGCATATTGAAATCCTGCGATGTGAAACGACAGAAGAACACGTGAAGGCTCGTACATAGCAGCTCCTCTAACAGCAGGATAAATCGGCGCTTAACCGTACTGAGAAGCTTACGGGCCCGTGCGGACACAAATTCGCCCCACCCGCGCCTTTTCGACCGTTTGTCGCTACACCATCTGATTCTAATGCACAAACATGCGCACGAACTTGTGCTTCCAGCTTGCGTAAGGAGCATAGCGGAATGGCACGTCCAACCACGTTGCCTTGTTCACGATGCTCTTCTTGTGGCTAAACGTATCGAAGCTCTCGTGTCCATGGTACTGCCCCATACCGCTCGCGTCCATGCCGCCAAAGCCCATATGGCTCGTAGCCAAGTGCATGATCGTGTCGTTGACACAGCCGCCGCCAAAGGGCACGTAACGCACAAAGCGCTGCTGAACTGCGCGATCCTGGCTAAAGATATACAGAGCCAGCGGCGTCGGACGATCTGTAATAAACGTCTCGGCCTCGTCTAGGCTCTCAAACGTCAGCACCGGCAAAATGGGGCCGAAGATCTCCTCCTGCATCACGGCGTCATCGGGGGTCACGCCGTCCAAAATCGTCGGCTCGATCTTGAGCGACGACTCGCGCGCCGTGCCTCCAAGCACAACCTTATCGGGGTCGATCAGCCCGCGTACGCGCGCAAAATGCTTGGCGTTGACGATATGCCCGTAATCCTCGTTATCGAGCGGATGCTCGCCAAACATACGGCGGGCCTCCTCCTTGATAAGGTCCAGCAGCTCGTCGTGCACGCGCGCATCGACCAGCAGGTAGTCGGGCGCTACACAGGTTTGCCCCACGTTGAGCCATTTACCAAAGGCGATACGCCGCG
Source organism: uncultured Collinsella sp. (assembly GCA_902494195.1). GTDB lineage: Bacteria > Actinomycetota > Coriobacteriia > Coriobacteriales > Coriobacteriaceae > Collinsella. The sequence goes on from CABUSH010000001.1 coordinate 61,256, forward strand.
CCGCGACCTTCAGGTTTGCCGTCGCATCCACGATGCAGGGACTCTTTCCGCCCAGCTCAAGCGTCACGGGCGTAAGGTTTTTACTTGCACGCTCCATGACGAGCTTGCCGACCGGAACGCTACCGGTAAAGAAGATCTTGTCCCAGTGCTCATCGAGCAGCGCTTCGTTCTCGGCGCGCCCGCCCTCGACAACCGTCACCAGGCGCGAATCAAATGCCTCTTCACAGATTTGCTTGAGCACCGCGCTCGATGCCGGAGCATATGCGCTCGGCTTGATGACCACGGTATTGCCCGCGGCAAGGGCGCCGGCGAGTGGCTCGAGCGTCAGCAAAAACGGGTAGTTCCACGGAGCCATGATGAGTGTGACGCCATAGGGCACGGCCTGCGTCTTGGACACACTCACGGCGTTGGCGAGGTCACACGGACGCAGACGCGGGCGACTCCATCGAGCCACGTGAGCGATCTGATGACGAATCTCGGAAAGCGACGTGCCGATCTCGCACATATATGCCTCGTCATGCGACTTTCCCAAATCGGTCTTGAGTGCATGGGCAATATCGGCCTCGTGCGCCCGTACCGCATCGCGTAAACTCACGAGCGCGCGACGTCGGGCATCAACATCAAACGTAGCGTGCGTTTTAAAGTAAGTGCGCTGATCGCCGACGATGCGCGCAATTTCCTCGGTGTTCATGGCACCCTCCTAGTTCTCGTCCTCAAACATACCACCCGCGACGACCTCGTACATACGCTCGAGCTCCAAGCGGTCCATCAAAAGCGGAACGGGGTACAGCGGATTGGCCTCGGCATCGGCATGCGCCGCCATCTCGGGAATGTCGGAGCGGCGAATGCCCGAGACATATTTGGGGATTCCCAGGATCTCGTTCATGCGGTCGACCCAATCGATAAAGGCCTCGGCCGCAAGACTATCCTGCGCGGTAGCCGGCGCAATGCCCGCCATGCGAGCAAGATCGGCAAGCTTGGGGGCGGCGGCGTCACCATAAGCGCGAAGCATGTGCGGCAGGATGATCGCGTTGGCCAAACCGTGCGGAATTCCGTATCGGCCGCCCAGACTGTGCGCGATGGCATGCACATATCCGACATAGGAGCGGGTAAACGCAACGCCCGCCTTATACGCCGCCGAAAGCATATTGCGACGAGCGCGCATGTCGTCACCATGCTCATAGGCCTCGAGCAAATTGTCGTGGATAAGCTGCACCGCCTGTCGCGCCATCTTGCGCGTATGGGGCGTGGTGCTTCGCCCGATAAAGGCCTCAACGGCATGCGTCAGGGCGTCCATGCCCGTCTGCCCCGTAATGGAAGCGGGCAAGCCGCACGTAAACTCGGGGTCGTGGACTGCAAAACGCGGGGTGAGCACAAAGTCGTTAATGGGGTATTTGTAGTGCGTCCCGTCATCGGTAATTACCGCCGCAAGCGTGACTTCGCTTCCCGTACCGGCGGTAGTGGGAACGGCGATGAGCAGCGGCAGGCGACGATGAATCCGCAGCAGGCCGCGCATCTTGTTGATGGGCTTGTTTGGCTGCGCAATGCGTGCGCCCACGCCCTTGGCACAGTCCATGGCCGAGCCACCGCCAAAGCCGATAATGGCCTGGCAGGCGCTCTCTCGATACAGGGACGCCGCTTCTTCCACGTTTGAAACCGTGGGGTTTGCACGCGTTTCGGCATAGACCGTAACGCCAATCCCCCTGCATGCGAGCGCCGTCTCGAGCGGTGCCGTGAGCCCCAGACGGGCAATGCCGGGATCCGTCACGATAAGGACCTTCTGGATCGAGCGCTTTTGAAGCACCGCGGGCACATCCTCGGCATGCTCTAAAATGCGCGGCTCGGTATAGGGCAGGATCGGCAATGCAATGCGAAAAACCGTCTGATATGTTCGGCACCAGGCACGACGGGCTAGATGCATAAAGGAAACTCCTTCATTTGTTGATAGGTCAACATTTGCTCGACCGATTGTACTCAGCGGCGGTCAAAGACGGCCTGCCAATCGTTAATCAATCAACATCTTCATATCTCAAAATTGTTTTATTAAAAATCATTCCTAATAGGCTTCACATTTGGTTGCATTTATGGATAATAGGACTCGTCAAGACGCACGTCCGGAGAGGGCCCTTACGGGACCGGACGAGCGCACAATCGCCATCGATCGAAAGGATCGAATCATGAAGTTTGTTTGCCCCGTTTGCGGTTATGTGGAAGAGTTCGACGGCGACCAGCTGCCCGAGGACTTCAAGTGCCCCCAGTGCGGCGTTCCCGGTTCTCGCTTCCTGAAGCAGGAGGAGGGTCAGCTCGAGTGGGCTGCCGAGCACGTCGTGGGCGTCGCCAAGATGGAGGGCGTCTCCGAGGACATCGTTGCCGACCTGCGCGCCAACTTTGAGGGCGAGTGCTCCGAGGTCGGTATGTACCTGGCCATGGCTCGCGTCGCTCATCGCGAGGGCTATCCCGAGATCGGCCTGTACTGGGAGAAGGCTGCCCACGAGGAGGCCGAGCATGCCGCCAAGTTCGCCGAGCTCCTGGGCGAGGTCGTGACCGACTCCACCAAGAAGAACCTCGAGATGCGCGTTGAGGCCGAGAACGGCGCCACCGCCGGCAAGACCGATCTTGCCAAGCGTGCCAAGGCCGCCGGCCTCGATGCCATCCACGACACCGTGCACGAGATGGCTCGCGACGAGGCCCGCCACGGCAAGGCTTTCGCCGGCCTGCTCAAGCGCTACTTTGGCTAAGCCAACCGCCTGAGACATAACCTCAAGCTCGATGAGGCCCGGACCGTATTGGTTCGGGCCTTTTTCGTGCCTCACGAACTTGTTAACGCCCTGAAATAGGACCGTCTTCGGCATCGGCTTCTCGTCAAAACTAAGTGAGTAGACTTTTTGGAACTTGCCGAGCAGACCATCCATATCACTTTATAAAGCCGCAGGTAAATGCCTTGTTGCAAAACGACCTAGTCGCCAAAGTGACAAAAGTCTACTCACTTAGATTCGCAGCCGTCCACGATCGAGCCATTTTGTGTCTAACGGGCATCTTTCCGTCGATTACTCCCAATTTTGTCCAGTCAATGAATAGTTCAGACCGGAGTAATATCTCAGCCCTTTGCTCATCCGAGCTTTTATCACGATATTCAGCATCGAGCATCCTGCATATGGCCTTAACGATCGCGCGGAATCTATCCTCATCCGATATCTGTCTGTGTGTCAGGAGAAGCACATCGTAGCCCATGGCCTGAAGGGCCGTCATGCGGTCAGCGTCACGCAAGCCATCCCCTGCGCGTCCGTGCGAGGCCTTTCCCTGACATTCAATGGCCACCTGTCGCCTACCGTCCGGTGAAGAAAGAAGTAGGTCGATATATATACGGGACTTTCCCACAATCGCTCGAGCACTTGTGCCTAGCATCACTTCAACATTAAGCTCTATGTCGCAAAAACCTTCGCCTCCCAGGGATCGCGGCAGTGCAAGTAGCAAATACGCCTCGACCTCAAAAGGCGACGCGGCACCCAATGGAACGAGTTGCGATACCGCCATAAATCTATTGCCGTAACGCATCCCGCAAACATCTGAACAAAAACGGTCAAGGTCTCCGCCCAAAACCAAAGCGTCTCGACGCCATAAATTTGAGGCGGTGCCGTCCTCGGACGGGCAGCGCACCCAACCGAACGTTGTCGAAATCGCGCCCGAATCAATTGCACGCGAAAGCTCCGCCTCAAGTGCCGCCGGCAGAGCGCACACCGCAAACAAGCCACACATCTCCGCCAATACCAAAAGAAGCTGGAGATCCGTCAGGTGCCGCGACATGATGAATGCCGTCAGTAGAGGAGACGTAATCAAAAACCCATGCTCCGTTTCCAGCACGGATTCCCTGGGAAGCTCACCAAGAAACAGCCGCTGCCTAATGCTGACTGGACAAGTCCGTTTGTTTCTCGTCCGAACCAATGTATACAACGGAAAACCGAGCGCGACCGCAGCCGTCGGGTTGCGGGCGAGATCATATCGCTGCCGGTCTTCTTCCGGTCGTGGAAGTGGCGGACACAAAGCGCGGACTTGAGGAGGCAAACGCCAGTACCTAAAAGCCGATATGTCACAAAGTAAATCCTTCATAGGCACAGGAAAACACGAATTTCAACCCAGTCAGTCACGCATTGGCGCGAACGCACCAAAAATGGCGCCGAACGGACTGCCAAGTTTTCAACAGCACTCCCCAACTGGCCAAAAGCTTGCCGAGAGCTGGACGAAGCCCTGTTGAAAACCCCATTTTTTCTCATGCAGGAGCTTTGCGCGGCAAGTGAGTAGACTTTTTTGAACATCCCGAGCAGGCCGGTCATCCTGCTTTTCAAAACCGCAGGTAAATAGCTTGCTACAAAACTGCCTGGTCGCCAAAGTGCTAAAAGTCTACTCACTTAGGTTGCAGAGTGCCCCCCATTAGCTGCAATTCCAAGGTTGTTAGTACTTTTGGACTCAGATCGTCATACTGAACAAGAATTTGAGTTGTGTTTTCAGGGACAGATGCGCCATCGGCACACCAAAAACAGTCACCGATATCGATAAAAGGGATGCTCGAGCGCGTGAGGGCCCGTGCAAAAGTGCTTCCGCCCGTTCTACGCTCCGCAACCACGATACAGTAAAGGCCCGCGTCTGCATGCTCGATCGAGACTTCCCCTGCCGGAAATGCCTTCCGTACAAGCGCCACTAGGCCATCACGCGCCTCGCGGGCACGAACGCGCACGCGGTTCACATGACGCTCGTAATCACCCGATTCCAGCAAGCGAGCCAATGCAACTTGATCTATGGAGCTAACCGACGAGGCGTAAAAACCAAGGTCGCGCCTAAACCGCTCCATCAGCTCGTCGGGCAACACCATGTACGCTAGGCGCAACGCCGAAGACAGGCTCTTCGAAAACGTGTTGGTGTATATAACCGACTGGGCGGCATCGATCGACGCGAGCGCGGGAATCGGCTTCCCGGCAAGGCGAAACTCACAATCAAAGTCATCTTCGATGAGATACCGACCTGGTCGCTCGGCGGCCCAGCTCAGAAGCGCATAGCGACGCGCAATGCTCGTCACAAGGCCGGTCGGATACTGATGGGACGGCATCAGGTGAAGGACATCGGTCCCGCTTTTCTGCAGAGTGCTCAAGTCCACGCCCTCATCATCCAACGGGATATGTCGAACTTTGCAGCCCATAGCCTGATAGATACGCGTCAGACGCAAATAGCCCGGATCCTCAACCGCATACACCTTGTCCGCGCCAAGCAACTGAACCAACATGGTATCGAGCAGCTGGGCGCCCGCACCGATAACGATGTTGTTGGGGTCGACATTCATACCCCTTGTCCCGTGCAGATGGTGAGCAATTGCGCGTCGCAGCCGAGCAGTGCCCTGCGCCGGTGCGGGCGAAAAGATTTCGCGCTCGTCTTCGGATGCCAGCGTCGCCCGTAGCGCGCTTTGCCAAAGCCGCGCCGCCTCCAAAGCAGAAGGAGAAAGCGCATCGAATCGCTCGACCTGTCCGTTGACATCATGCACGCTGGGGCCCACAGAGACGGCATCTCGGTCGATGCCCTCCGCAGCCGAAGCCAAAACCGGTGCATCCGGAAGTTCGCAAGCGTAGTAGCCACGACGTGGTATTGAGCAAATATAGCCCTCAGCGAGTAACTGGCTATATGCATTCTCGATGGTAATAACACTGATTCCCAGATGACTGGCAAAGGCGCGCTTAGACGGCAAATGCTCCCCCGCCACAATGCGTCCAGCTACGATATCATCTCGAATTTGCTGGTAAACATACTCATAGAGCGATGCTTCGCCGCGTTTTTCCAAATTGTAGTCAAGCATGAGCCTATCACCTGACCTTATTAAGTCATTCAATCTGGTATTAGTCTGACCTTGTAATTATCTCGAAAACTGAGTATTTTGTCATACCCAGCTCCCCGATAGGATGTTCCGTCAAGCAATGCACATGCCAACCAAGGGAGCAACCATGGCAGAACAGAACAGCAAGGCCGACCGCGTCAAACTCAATCGCGAGCTCGCGCAGATGCTCAAGGGCGGCGTCATCATGGACGTTACCACGCCCGAGCAGGCACGCATCGCCGAGGAGGCAGGCGCCTGCGCCGTCATGGCCCTCGAGCGCATCCCGGCCGACATCCGTGCCGCAGGCGGCGTCTCGCGCATGAGCGACCCCAAGATGATCAAGGGCATCCAGGAGGCCGTCTCCATCCCCGTCATGGCCAAGTGCCGCATCGGTCACATCGTCGAGGCGCAGGTCCTGCAGGCCATCGAGATCGACTACATCGATGAGTCCGAGGTTCTCTCCCCTGCCGATGACGTCTATCACATCGACAAGACCCAGTTTGACGTGCCGTTTGTCTGCGGCGCCCGTGATCTGGGCGAGGCGCTGCGCCGTGTTGCCGAAGGCGCCACGATGATTCGCACCAAGGGTGAGCCGGGTACGGGCGACGTCGTTCAGGCCGTGCGTCACATGCGCAAGATCCAAAAGCAGATCCGTGACGTTGTTGCCCTGCGCAACGACGAGCTCTTTGAGGCAGCCAAGCAACTGCAGGTTCCGGTCGAGCTGGTGCGCGAGGTCCATGCCACGGGTAAGCTTCCCGTCGTGAACTTTGCCGCCGGCGGCGTAGCGACCCCCGCCGACGCCGCGCTGATGATGCAGCTGGGCGCCGAAGGCGTGTTTGTCGGCTCGGGCATCTTTAAGAGCGGCGACCCCGCCAAGCGCGCAGCCGCCATCGTCAAGGCCGTGGCAAACTTCACCGATGCCAAGCTCATTGCCGAGCTTTCAGAGGACCTGGGCGAGGCCATGGTGGGCATCAACGCCGACGAGATCGAGATTATCATGGAAGAGCGCGGGCGCTAGTCCAGCAGAAAGGATCGCACATGAGCGATTATGCAGACCAAACGGTCGCCGTGCTGGCGGTCCAAGGCGCTTTTGCCGAGCACGAGGCAAGACTATCCGGGCTTGGCGCACACTGTATTGAGCTGAGGCAGGCGGCTGATTTGAAGCAGGACTTTGACCGTCTGGTACTTCCCGGCGGCGAGTCCACCGTTCAAGGAAAGCTGCTTGCCGAGCTCGGCATGCTCGAGGAGCTTCGTGCCCGTATCGCTGAAGGCATGCCCGTCCTGGGCACCTGCGCCGGCTTGATTCTGCTGGCGCGCGACCTTGCCGCCCACGACGATAAGGGGACGCCGCGCCTGGCAACCATGGATGTGCTCGTCGAGCGCAATGCCTACGGCAGGCAGCTCGGCAGCTTTCGAACCAAGGGGCAGGTAACCGGCATCGACGGTGAAGTGCCGCTGACGTTTATCCGCGCGCCCCGCATCGTCGAGGTCCACGGCGACGCAAAGGCCTTAGCGAAAGTCGACGGCCGTATCGTCGCCGCGCGCCAGGGCAACCAGCTCGGCGTAACCTTCCACCCCGAACTCGATGAAGACACCCGCCTCCACGAGCTCTTCCTCCAAATGTAGGCAGAAAACAAACGAGCGTGGATTTTCGGAAGCATAGCAAATGAGAGTGGATAATCTCCCACTTTGAGCTCAAATGCAGACTCAAACCGGAAGATTATCCACTCTCATACTATGTAGTCGTTGGTGACGTTCTTAAACGACTAGTCCAACAAGAACGTTCCCAACGACTACATTGCGATAGACGACCACGTTTGCCCAGATAAAACCGACCAAAATAAACCTGTCCCTTTTTGGCAGGTTTCGATCAAGGCAACGCCGATGTTTTGGTACCGACAGCGAAAACCCGCCAGAGCGAGCAAGGTGCCTTGAAACGAGGCGGCATTGACCTTCTGGTCATGCCGCCGAAGTTGAAAGGCAGATTGCCGCTCTGGCGGGTTTGCAGCGTCAACTAGTTACGCGGTTCGTAGAACCGCGTAACCCCTAAAAGCGGTTGCCGCGGAAGCCGCCGCCGTTGCGGCCGCCACGATCGCCACCGCGACCGCCGCGGTCGTTACCGCGGTTGCCGCCGAAGCCGCCACGGTTGCCACCGCGATCGCCATAGCCACCACGGTTGCCGCCAAAGCCGCCGCGACCGCCACGGTCGCCGCCACGGTCACCAAAGCCGCCACGGCCGCCGCGATCGCCACCGCGACCGCCACGGTCGCCGCCACGGCCACCGCGGTCACCAAAGCCGCCACGGCCGCCTCGATCGCCACCGCGACCGCCACGGTCGTCACGGCCGCCGCGAGGACCGCGGTCCTCGTCCAGGCCCATGGCGACAAGCGGAGCGATAACCTTATCGAGAGCGGCCATCAGCTCGGTGGCCTCCTCGTAAGAAAGCTCGGGCAGGAGCTTCTCCTTCTTGTTGGCAAGCTCGACCAGGCCCTCAGCGGCATCCTCGGCAGCGAAGACGACGATCTTGCGCATATCGCCCTCGGCGTCGTCGATGCGGCCGACCAGATCGGCGGCCTCGGCCTCGGCCATCAGGCCATCGAGCTCACGGAGGCGCATGCCCAGCAGGTCGGACATTTCCTTCTGCTCCATCTTGGGCTTGAGGTCAAGAAGCTTGATGGCGCGCTCGATGTTCGCCATGCGCTCGGCCTTGGCCTCCTCCTCCTTGGAAATAGCAAAGCGACGGCTACGCAGCAGGCGGGCGGCCTTCTGCATCTTGTCCATCAGCTCTTCGTCATCGTAATCAACGGCGGCCTTGACAACCTCGGCCTCCTCCTCGGCGGAAACCTCGCCAGCAGCCTCAACCTCGGCAGCTTCGGTCTCCACGGTCTCGACTGCCTCGACCTCGGCAGCCATGGTCTCGTTCTCGGTCTCGTTCATGATCTCTTCGTTCTCAGACATGAGACTCCTTCTTGGCCCTCTCGGGCATCATCGCCCCATTCGCGGGGCCCGTCGCGCACTCTTTGCGCTTTAAACATTCATGCCTCTCGGCAAAACGTCCATTAGTTTATGGTGTCGCCATCCAATCTAGCTGCAGAATCTATGTGCACACATTAATGCGACATGTGCGACTCGCGATGAGCGTACACCAGCGACGCCACGAACCCGACCACGGCAATTACAGCCGCCACACGCACGGCAGCTGCAAATCCAATCGCCTGGGCAACGTCGATCGCAGCGCCAGCGACGCTGGCAGCCGCCGCAGAACTCGAGAGCAGACCGATAAACAGCGACGGGCCAAACGATGCGGCAATCATGTTCCACGTGTTAAGCAATGCCGTTCCGTGAGGATGTTCAGCGGCAGGCAGCGTCTCCAAACCAGCCGTTTGCGAGGGGCTCAGCACCAAACCGACTCCGGCATACACCACAACGGTCAGCGCAACGACGACGCCGATGTTCATGCTTGCCGCCGTCATCGAGATGGCAGTCTGTCCCACGGCAATCAGGGCAAAGCCGACCGGCAGCAGCGGCCATGCGCCACGGGCGTCCATCACACGTCCGCCCACAATCGAGGTCACGGCGTTGCAGGCAATCGCCGGCAAAATGAGCAGGCCCGCAATAAGTGCGGTCATGCCGTATGCGCCCTCAAAATAGAGCGGCAACAAAACGCTCATCGAGAACGTCGTCATCATCGACACCACCACAAGCAAGCACGCAGGCCAAAAACGAACGCTCGCCATGGGACGCACGTTAAGCACCGGATGCTCGAGCTTGAGCTGGCGGGCCGCAAACAGGCCGAGCAGCACAACGGCAGCGAAAAGCGCCACGACACCGGCAATCAGATTGGTCGAGAACTCACCCACGGAATACACAAACGCCGTAATGCCGGCAGCGAGCAAAACAACCGACAGAATGTCAAGCGTGGTGTTCGAGCGCTCTCCGACATTCTGAACAAGCTTTACGCCCGCCGCAGCGACCACAACGCCGCCCACCAGCGGCACTACGAATACCGCCCTCCAGCCAAACAACGTGCACATAAGACCGCTGATCACGGGTCCAAACGCCGGCCCTAGCGTAATGCAGGCGCCGCCCAGACTCAGATACAGACCAAGCTTCTCGCGCGGGGCGCAAGACAGCACCACGTTCATCATGAGCGGAAACAAGATGCCCGATCCCGCAGCCTGCAAAATACGGCTTGGCAGCAAAACGCTAAACGACGGAGCGATCAGACACAGGACTTCGCCGGCGACCATACATCCGCATGCGAAAAACAACAGCTTGCGCGTCGAGAAACGGCCGGACAGGAAGGCCATGATGGCCGTAAAGATCGACGTCACGATCATGTAGCCCGAGACGAGCCACTGTGCCGTGGTGGCACTCACCGAAAAGGCTGCCATAATGTCGTGCAACGCCACGTTAATGATGTTCTCGTTAAACGCGGCAACAAAGGCTGCAATATACATTACGACGAGAATCGCCGCAGAGGCCGATGGCGTTACTTGAACTTGTTGCTGAGATTTGCTCCCCATGCATTTCCTTCCTCTTGGAACGACAGTCGCATCGCCCCAGAGGAACGGTCCAGGGCGAAAAATGAGCCCTAGACTTACGCCAGACGCCGTACACGACGAATCTGGCAACATGGTCCAACATCGAAAGATTGTAACGCGGACGCACAGCTTTCCTTCCGCGCTATTATTAAAAGTCCACGAAAGCATAAGACATGAGGAGCCCGCCATGATTAAGCCCATCATGAAATCCGAGTTCTTTTTGCGTCTGCCTTCCGAAGACGCGGGACCCGACGATGCCGCAACCGGGCAGGATCTCCTGGATACACTCCACGAGCATGAGCGCGAGTGCGTGGGCCTCGCCGCCAACATGATCGGCGTGCGCAAACGCATCATCTGCGTAAAGGACGGCAACAGGACACTCCTGATGTACAACCCTCAAATTCTTGAGCAGGTCAATGCCTATCAGACGAGCGAAGGATGCCTCTCGCTGACCGGCGAGCGTCCCTGTACCCGCTATCGCCGCATTAAGGTTGAGTATTTGGACGAGAACTTCGTTCACCGCATCAAAAACTTCTCGGGCTACACCGCCGAGATCATCCAGCACGAAATCGACCACTGCAATGGCGTCGTGGTTTAGGCCACCTGCCAAAATGAGGGTACCGGAGGCCTCCCTATGGATATCAGCCGCTTTGGCGAATTCGCCATCTTAGCGCAGTCACGCACGTTTCTTGATGCGGCGGAACTGCTTTTCATGTCGCAATCAACCCTCTCCAAGCACATCATGGCAATGGAGCACGAACTCGGCTGCAAGCTCATCGATCGAAGCCAGCGCCACGTAACACTCACCGCGCAAGGTGAAGCGCTCCTCCCCTATGCGCAAAAAATTGCGACGCTTCAGCACCGTTATCTTGCCGCCATTCAAATAGGCGCAGGTGAGCCGCTCGAGCACCTCACCGTAGGTTCTATCCCCATTATGGCCCCTTATGGGATCACGGACGCCGTCATCGATTTTCAGCAGGCGAACCCCTCATATTCCGTTGAGCTCATCGAGGGCGAGGGCGACACACTCAAGCGCATGCTCCTGCACGAGGACATTGACCTGGCCTTCATCCGTGACGGCGGCGCCATCGAGCCGGAGTTCAAAAAGATTCCCTTTACGACCGACCGGCTCGTGGCCGTCCTTCCGCTCGACCATCCGCTCGCCGAACGTGACGCCGTTGAGATAGACGACCTTATCGACGAGAATTTCCTCATGCTTCCCCAAGGCTCGTTCGTAAGCGAGCTCGTCCTTTCCCTTTGTCGCGAAGCTGAATTTGGCCCACGTGTTACGTTCACCGGCAAACGAGCCGAGAACATCATCTCCCTTGTCGCGCGCGGCGCCGGCGTCTCATTCCTCATGCGCAAGCCGGCGGAATCGCTTGCCAGCGGAAAGGTAGCCCTGGTGCCGCTTGAGCCCGCGACGACCTCCGAGGTCAGGCTCTACCTCAAGCGGAACGCCGCGCACTCGCAGGCGGTCGTCTCGTTCATCGGCTTCCTCCCCTACCGTCAGCTCCTGCAGGGCGACCGTACATCTTCCACCGCGGCACGACCGTCATAATCCCCGCTGCTCCACAACCGCAGCCCTGTGTCCGCAAACACGCTGACAACGGCACATAATACAAATATGCCTCGGGCGGCACGTCGCCGTCCGAGGCATATTTAGTTAAAGTGCGCAGAAAGACTAGTCCACCGAGATGTTGAGTGCCTTACCGCCCTCGTCCTTCTTGGTACCGATCGCCATAGCGGCGACAAGAGCCAGAACGAAAGCGACCACACCGGAGATGACAAGGCCGATAAAGCCCGTGTCGATGCCGGCAGGGTTAATAAAGCTCGGGAAACCGAGCGGGCCGGAGGCGCCGAAGGCATAGAGCTTGGCACCCATGAGGCCGGCAATGGCGCCGCCTACACCAGCGGAAATAAAGGTTGCCCACATAAGGCGCTTACGCGGCAGCAAGATGGCGTAAAGCGCAGGCTCGTTGACACCGAAAATCGAAGAGACAAGGGCGGGAATGTTGACGGCAGCATTTTCCTCGGAGTCCTTGGTTCGGATGATCATGCCAAGCACAGCGCCGGCGATGGCACAACCGCCTGCATACACGAGCGGGTTAATGAGGTCATAGCCGTAGGTTGCGACATCGAGGAACCACAGCGGGATGATGCCCCAGTGCAGGCCGAACATGACGAGCAGGCTCCAGAACGTGCCGATGACGAAGCCGGCGATGGCGGGTTGGAAGTTGATGAGCATCAGAATGATCTGGGCAACGATGTTGGAGAGGACCGTCATGACCGGACCGACCACAAGCAGGCCAAGGATGCCGCAAATGAGGAGCGTCAGGATGTTGGAGAAGAACGAGCTCACAAGCGCGGGCAGCGCGTTAGAAAGGGCCTTGTGCACCTTGGAGGCAATCCAGACGATAAAGATCGCAGGCAGAATCGTCGATGAGTAATTCTGCATGATCAGCGGGATGCCAAAAATATCACCGTAGACATTGGACTCGAAGACCGTACCGGCGCCGAGCGTGTAGAGCGGATCTCCGCCCATAAGGGCAACGAGCGTCGGATAGACGAGGATACCGCCGAGCGCCATTCCCATAACGGGCTTAAGTCCGAACTTCTTGGCCGACGTCCAGCCAATGATTAGCGGAAAGTAATAGAAGACCGAATCTCCGATTGCCGAGAGCGTCACATACGTATTGCTGTCCTTGGCAAGCCAACCGGCAACCGTGCAGAGCGCGAGCATCGACTTGATAAAGCCACCGGCCATAAGCACGCCAAGAACCGGTTGCAGAATCTCGGAGATGATGGCCAGCAGACGCGAGAATGGATCGCCCTTTTTGACGTCGTCGCCTTCATCGATATCGAGTGCGGGTTTGGAGTCGAACCCGCCAATCTGAACAAGGTCGTTGTAGACGGCCTCGACAGTGGCACCAATCACGACCTGATACTGTCCGCCGGCCTGGATGACGTCAACGACGCCCTTCGTCGCCTTAAGCTCATTGGTCTGGGCGAGCGATTCATCCTTGAGGTGGAAGCGGAGACGCGTAATGCAGTGGCTCACGTCTAACACATTGTCTCGACCACCGACCTTTGTGATGATTTCATCGCAAAGCTTCTGGTATTTCATGGAATTCTCCTTTTTCTGAGCGGGGTATAGCATCGATTTCATGCCTCCGTAGTCGACGTGGGAGGGCAAGGAACCCACTTCCCCCTTTGAAATCCGCGGACGCACGTACGCCCGGGATGCGAAACGGCAGAGAAGATGGAAGATGCCGATCACATGGCGGCGAGCCTCATTGGCCCATGTCACGCAATCAGGTCTACAAACGCGAATCTGCTGCGCCGAGAAGTCTCGTCGTCTGGCAGAACTTGTCACACAGACGTTCCGGTTCGCCCTGGGGAATCTGAGTACGCTCGGTCTCAAAGGAGAGGCCGTACTCGCGTGCCGGAAGGAAATACTCGAAATAGCCGTTGGTGTAACCGCAAACTATTCCCTCGACCGGGCATTCGCGCTTCATGCGAATACCCAAGTCGCTGCCGAGCTCACTCGGGAACACAAAGAGATGCAGGCCGCCCAAACTGATGACGGCACACTTAAGCGTGAGCGAAAAGTCGTCATGGGCAACGGTGTGATAGAACGTCTGAGGCTCGATGCGGTCGAGAACGACCTCGCGATCGAGCTTGATCTGGGAAATCGCCTCGGCAAGACCGGTCGAAACGCGCTCGACCTCGGGAATGCCGCGTCCCTGGCGAAAATTGCGGTCGCTACAGTCGCCAGCAGCACCGACGACCATGGCCGGATAGTAACCAAGACTCTGAGCGAGCTTTTTGCCGGTGAGACCGGCGAGTTCGCTCGTGAGCTCCGTGCAGTCGGGTCCGGCGCAAGCGGAATGCACCGCCCAGTTCACAAAGCCCGCAAATGGCTTGCCTTCGGTATCGAAGAACGATACGACAATGACCTCATTGTCGGCGAGTTCACCTGGGATGATGCGGTTGTCGTAGAAACCGGTGATGACCCGCTTGCCCAAGCGACAAATCGCGGGCTGTGCGTTGGCGCGGCACTCCTCAAAGCATTGGCAAATGGTATCGAGGAACCAGCGGTAGTAGTTCTCGTCGAACTTTCCCGTCCACCAGCTGCGGTGGTAAGCGACGATTGAAGTATGGTCGTGCGTCGCCGAGAGCAGGACGCAATCACGGTCAATGCCGTAGCGCTCGGCGAGCATTGTCTTGACTTCCTCGGCCATGCTTTCCTCGAACTCGAGGACATCGGCATTAAAGAGAAACACTTCACGTTCGCCTTGCTGGAAGAGAATGGCGTTGGCGAAGACGTCGTCATGGACGCCCGTCGCAGGTTCAAGACGGTTGGGAAGATTGCGGTAGCCAATCAGGTAGATGTCGCCCTGTGGGGTGATTTTGCGGCGCGCGTGTCCAATGTTCATGCACGTTCTCCTTCTGTGTCACGCCGCATTCAAGGCGGCAATGATGATTTCGACGAGGCGCTCATGGGATCCGGCGGCAAAACCGGAGTTCATGGCCTCATAGGTGATCTTTTCGTACGCGTCGGGAGCCGGTAGGTACTTCTGTCCGCCGTTGACGAGCGTGGCAAAGAACACAGAGCCGGACCGAGCGGCGCGCACAGTGGCGCCGAATGCACTCGAGACCTCGGGTTGTACGCCGACAAGCTCGACGTTTCCCAGTCGGAGCAGATAGACCCTCGTGCGCTGCTCGCCAGCGGCATGAAACTCATACGTTCGGTGCGGAGCCAAAGAGTGAAAATCGGCGCGTGTCTGAGCGGGCAGGAGAACGTCGACCGTGCGGGCATCGATGCCGGTAGCGTCATCCTCACGCGCCATGCGAGCGGTCTCGATTAAAGCATCGCCCAAGGCCTGCCCCTGCTGGTGCAGCATGCGGTATCCGTCCTCATGGGCATCGACCGTCTGCTTAACGCCGGCCGCATCGAACATGACGTTCATGGCGCGCTCCGCCGGACTTTGGTCGCCCGCGGCGCCTGGCAGCAACAGGGCAACGCCGCCCAGCTCGCGCTCGAGTGACATGGCGGCAAAACCAAAGAGGTCTCCGCTCGCCATGCGCCTCCCCTCGGAGTCGCGCGACCCGTCGAGCACGGAGGACTGAACGTCCGCCGTCGCGAGCACGGCAACATACTCGCCCCCGGCATCCCTTATGGCGAGTACGGGCATCGTGTGGTCGGCAAACCCCCTGGGATTCGAGCCCAACCACCAGCCGGCAGGCGTCTCGATGTCGCGATTAACGTTCACGGGGCATTCGCCCTCCACAGTGGCGAGAGTGACGGAGCGAATGCCCGCAACAGCGCGCTCGACAGCCGTGCGGGCGGCAGCGACGAGTGCTGCGCGATAGCGCTCGTTGCGATTGCGGGTAGCATCGTCGGCAAGATGCCCGGGAGTGCGGACGTGAGGCATGGAAAACGTGTGGGTAGGAACCACCCAAGAATAAGCACCGCTGCAATTGGCGGCATCCTCAACAATCTCACGCAGATCGGCGAGTAGAGCCGGAGCGATCGAGGTGACCTCAAGCGAAAGGACGCAGGCGCGTCGCCCCGTTCCCTCGATGATAAGGGCACGGGCGAAGACCTCATGACGGAGTTCGTCGAAACCGTCGAACGGCAACACGTCCCCAAGATCGATGGCCACACGAGCGGCCCCAGCCCTCATCTCTCCTTCGTCCATGGCAGATACTCCCCTCTGATTGCCGCTCACTCGACACCGTACAGTTGCTGCGCTGTACCGCCAAGCACAAGGTCGCTGTCTGTATCGCTCAGATTTGCAGCGCGAACGCAGGCGACACCCTCGGTGAGCCACTCGCGTTTAACGGGATAGCTCGTGCCAAAAACAATATGGTCTGCACCCAGCACGTCAACCGCACAGGCGAGGAGTGTCTTGCCCCAAGGCTGAGCATGGGACATGTCGAAATAGATGTTGTTCTCGAGGTGCCTGGAAACGGTCTCGGTATCGACCTGAAAACGGCCAGAAGCATCAGAGCGCTTGGGGCCATGAGGCAGCAGCATCTCCTTGAACGCAAAGTATGCGCCGCCGAGCATGGAGTGGACCATCTTGATATTGGGGTAGCGCTCAAAGAAATCACCAAAGATCTCTCGGCCGATCGCCGTAGTTTGGTCGACGCAGCGGCCATAAGAGCGGCGAAGGTTGTCGTACGCGAGAAGCGACTCGTTCTCGACCGGCACGGGAACATGGTGCACGTAAACGGTGACATGGCGTTCGTTCAGGTGCTCGAAAAAGCTCGAGAAGACCTGGTCGTCGAGATAGCGCTTGCCGTAGTGAGCGCAGAGCTGCACACCCGCAAAACCATCGTCGAGCCTGCGGTCGAGCTCCTCCAAATTCGCTTTGGTGCCAAAGGGCGGCACAGCGACAAGCGGAATCAGACGGCCACTTGACGCCTTCGCGTCAGCAGCCATACCGTCGTTGAAACGCCGGCACATCTCGAGCGACATCCACTCGTGACAGCCGGGGAGCTTGAGGATCGCCTTGTCGACCCCCGCCTCATCCATATCGGCCAAGCGCTTCTCGAGGGTGTAGTCGCCCTCAATGTAGTTAAGACCCGGAGAACCGGCGGGCATCTCGATCACGATCTGTCGTTTGCCGGCGGAATTCATGGTCAGATAGCCTTCGGTGTCATAGGCGCGGGGTACCTCGGCCAAAAACTGTTCGCAGAGCGTCTCGTCATGAAAGATGCGCTCGTCGAACCAGTAGGAATTTGCATCGATAATCATTGGTTGGAACCGCCTTTCATCTTGTTGAAAACATTCTAGAAAAGCAGGTACCCGGACATCAATTCCAGCTTAAGCCCATTGTATTCCATTTTGGAATAGAACTAGCCGCTCACGCGCGAACCTCGCCCGCTCAACGAGACAAGCGCTAACAGCACGGGCTTAGACAGAAAACGGTCGGCCCGCATCCGTTGCGGGCCGACCGTTTCATTACAGGCTACCTTTGCCGTTACGCCTGGCGGTAATGGTCAAAGAAGTCGGCGAGGTCTTCGAGGGACTCTTTGAGTACTTCCATGCGCGGCAGGTACACGATACGGAAGTGGTCGGGCTCAGCCCAGTTGAAGCCGCCGCCGCGCGTGATCAGGATCTTCTTCTCGTGCAGCAGGTCAAGGGCGAACTGCTCGTCATCGGTGATGTTGAACTTCTTCACATCCATCTTGGGGAAGATGTAGAACGCCGCGCGCGGCTTAACCACCGAGATGCCGTCAATCTTGTTAAGCGCCTCATACACAAAGTTGCGCTGCTCGTAGACACGGCCGCCAGGACGGATGTAGTCGTTAACGGACTGATGACCACCGAGTGCCGTCTGAACGATCGACTGAGCCGGCACGTTGGAGCACAGGCGCATGTTGGAGAGCATGTTGATACCCATGATGAAGTCGCTCATGCAGCGCTGGTTGCCCGAAAGCACCATCCAGCCAATACGATAGCCCGCAATCATGTGCGACTTGGAAAGGCCGCTAAAGGTGACACAGGGCAGATCGGGAGCGAGCGAGGCAATCGAGACGTGCTCATAGCCGTCCATGCACAGGCGGTCGTAAATCTCGTCTGCAAAAATCATGAGCTGGTGCCTGCGCGCAACCTCAACGATGCCCTCGAGCACCTCACGCGGATAGACGGAACCCGTGGGGTTGTTAGGGTTGATGATGACGAGGGCTTTGGTCGCGCTCGTGATCTTGGACTCCATATCCTCCAGGTCGGGATACCAATCCGCCTGCTCATCACACAAATAATGTACGGGATGACCGCCGGCAAGGGTTGCGCACGCCGTCCAGAGCGGATAGTCAGGGCTGGGGATCAGAATCTCGTCGCCATTGTCGAGCAGCGCGTTCATCGAAAGCTGAATGAGCTCGGACACGCCGTTGCCCGTGTAGATATGCTCCATCTGAACGTTGGGCAGGCCCTTGATCTGCGAATACTGCATGATCGCCTTGCGCGCGGAGAACAAGCCGCGCGAGTTGGAATAGCCTTCGCAGTCGGGCAGCTGCTGGCGCATGTCCTTGATGACCTCGTCGGGCGTGCGGAAACCGAAGGGCGCCGGGTTGCCGATATTGAGCTTGAGGATGCGCTCGCCCTCGTCCTCCATACGGGCAGCCTCGTCGACGACGGGACCGCGCACGTCATACAGGACGTTATCGAGCTTGGTGGATTTAGAAAAAGTACGCATGGTGGTGCTCCTTGCAATTTGAGCTGAGGGATGGGGTTCGGGCTTGGAATCGTTGCGGGGTGATGATGCCTCGCCTTGATCGGCGTCGCCGGCAAGCAGCCAGGTAACATCGACCTCCAAAATACGGGCGAGCAGCTCAGCCACATCGCGCCGCGGGATCGTCTTGCCGCTCACATATTGGCTCATCTGACTCTTGCCGAGTTTTTTGCCGAGCATCTCCGATGCGCGGATTACGTCCGACTGGCGAACGTCGCGATCGGACATAGTCTGTCGCAGGCGATCGCTAAACGTCTCTTGGGCCACTAGAACCTCCTTGCTGGCAAAGTTCAATTTATAGAATACGAATTGAACCAAGGTTCAATTTAGGCAGCAGTATAACGCGGCACCTCATTCGAAAGTTCAATTTCATAAGAAAATGCACCAGACTCTGAGATTTGCCCAAAGTGGGCAATGACGCGCACACGTTTAGAGGTATTCGAGGAAACGGGCGGCGGCAAGCGAAACATCGGCCGTTCGATATATCGCATTGATCTGCCGATGAGGATGTCCCTCGAGCGGACGCACGGCAACATCGAACTGACAGCGACGCAAGATGAGCGCGGGAAGAATGCTAACGCCCAGGCCGTCCTCGACCATAGCCATAATCGCATAGTCATCCCAGGTCGACAGCTTAGAGCGCACCGCCAGGCCCGCGCGGCGAAACAGCGGCGTAATCTCGTCGTCGCTACCGCGTTCCAGCAGGATAAACTGCTCGTTGGCCAAATCGGCAAGGGAAACGACCTCCGCGGTGGCAAGCGAGGAGTCCGCTGGCACCACGGCCATCAGCTCGTCTTGCACCAACGGTCGCGACGCCATGCCGGCGCCGCGTGGCTCGCGCGGAATAAAGCCCAGGTCGCAGCGACCTTCCGCCACCCATTGTTCAATCTCTGAGTAATCGCCCATCAGCAACTCATAATCGACGTCCGGATGATCGGCGCGAAAGCGCGCAATCACCGGCGGCAGCACGTGGGTCGCCACACTCGAAAACGTACCGATGCAGATTTTGCCGCGCATGAGTCCACGCATCTCATCCACCCGTCGCTGCAAGCGAGTGAATTCCTCGCAGAGCGCCTCGACAGCCGGCATGACCTGCCGCCCGTCGGCAGAAAGAGCCACGCCCTCGCGACTGCGGTCGAGCACCTTAAAACCCCAGTCGGCCTCAAGATCGGCCACCATACGGCTCACGCCCGACTGCGAATAGCTCAGGCGCTCGGCAGCACGCGTAAAGCTTCCGGCGCGCACCGTCTCCAGCAGCACCTGCATCTTTTGGATATTGGTCTCCACGGCACGTCCCCACCCTTGCATGAGTTTTTGTCATGTTTTCCATGCATTATATTCGCTTTTCTTCTAAAGCCAGTTCACCCATAGTGAACATGTTCGGATATAGAGGGGATGTCAGCGCATGAACAACGGACTGTTTACATACTTAGCAGCATTACTGTTGTTTGGCTCTAACGGCATCATCGCCGCAGCTATCGCACTGCCGAGCTCCGATATCGTGCTGCTGCGCACTTTTCTGGGAGCCCTCTCGCTTTTAACCATCCTCGCCACTACCCAACACCATAAGTTGCAGGCGCCATCTCGTCCCCGCGAAGCCGCGGCCCTCCTCCTCTCGGGAGCTGCGCTGGGCGCCAGCTGGATTTTTCTGTTCCGCGCCTACCAGACGATCGGCGTCGGCGTATCCTCGCTGCTGTACTACTGCGGCCCCATCATTGTCATGGCGCTCTCCCCGCTCATCTTTGGCGAAAAGCTGACCGGCGGCAAAATCGCCGGCTTTGTCGCCGTCGCCTGTGGTGCTTTTCTCATTGCAGCGCAAGGTCTAGGCGGCAATATGCCCATTGCGGGCATCGTCTGTGGAATCGCCTCGGCCTTCTGCTATGCATTGATGGTCATCGCTAGCAAGGGTGCGCCGCACATCGAGGGCCTCGAGAACTCCACGCTCCAGGTGTGCGCCGCCTTTGTGACCGCACTGGTCCTCACGCTCATCACGCAGGGCGCTCCCTCATTCCTGTCCGCCGGTATCGCCGCCAGTATTGATTGGCGCGCCGTCGCTATGCTCGGCGTCGTCAACACCGGCATCGGTTGCCTGCTCTACTTTAGCGCCGTCGCCAAGCTGCCCGTCCAGACCGTCGCTGTCGTCGGCTACCTCGAGCCGCTTTCGGCGGTCGTGTTCTCGGCCGCCCTTTTGGGTGAAGCCATAACACCGGTCCGCCTGATGGGCGCCGCGCTTATCATCGGCGGCGCGATTTTTTGCGAACTCGCCGGCAAACGCGCAAACGCCAAGGCTGGCATCGCCCAGACAGCACGTGCTTAAAAGCCCTGCTTTGAAATGCTACCTGCATAGATAAATAATCCCCAGCTGAGGATTATTGTCTAAAATAACCCGATGTGCCAAACTGCTCTTGTATGTATAAAGACGGCATAAAGTTTTTTGTCCTAGACAGATAACCGGATGTCTAAGGGAGTCCTCGTGGCACACAACAAACTGGAGGCAAACCTCCAAGACCAGCGCGGGCAAGGCGGGCACGGAGCCATCCCCCTCTCCGCTGGCATGCTGCTCGTAACGCTCGGCGTCGTCTATGGCGACATCGGCACGAGCCCCATGTACACCATGAAATCAATCGTCGCCAACAACGGCGGCATCGGTACCGTCAGCGAGGACATGATCCTGGGCGCGCTTTCGCTCGTCATCTGGACCATGACGCTCGTGACCACGGTCAAGTACGTGGTAATCGCCATGAAGGCCGACAACCACAACGAAGGCGGCATCTTCGCCCTGTTCAGTCTCGTGCGCAAGGTGGCGCCATGGCTGATTCTCCCCGCCATGATCGGCGGCGCGGCGCTGCTCGCTGACGGCATCCTCACCCCCGCCGTCACGGTTACCACGGCCATCGAGGGCTTGCGCACTATCGAGTGGGGCCATGCGCTTTTGGGTGACGACCAGACCAACGTAATCATCATCACCATCATCATTATCTGCGGCCTGTTTGCCATGCAGCGCGCCGGCACCTCGTCAATCGGCAAGCTGTTCGGCCCGCTTATGACGCTGTGGTTCCTGTTCTTGGCTGGCGCCGGCCTGTTCAACATGCTCGGCAACTTGTCCATCCTGCGCGCGCTCAACCCCATCCGTGGCATCATGTTCCTGTTCTCGCCCATCAACCACTCGGGTATTATGGTGCTCGGCTTCGTCTTCCTGTCGACGACCGGCGCCGAGGCGCTCTATTCGGACATGGGTCACGTGGGCAAGGCTAACATTTACGCATCCTGGCCGTTCGTAAAGGCGGCCCTCATCCTTAACTATCTGGGTCAGGGCGCTTGGCTGCTCGCCAACAATTCCAATCCCCAGATGCTCGCGATGGATATCGTCAACCCGTTCTATATGATGCTTCCCGAGCCCCTGCGCCCCTTTGCCATCGTGCTTTCGGCCGTGGCGGCCATCATTGCCTCGCAGGCGCTCATCACCGGCTCGTTCTCGCTGGTATCCGAGGCAACGCGTCTCAACCTTATGCCGCATCTGCGCATCCACTACCCCAGCGACACCAAGGGGCAGCTCTATATTCCGCTCGTCAACAACATCATGTGGGTCGGCTGCATCTTCATCGTGCTGCTGTTCCAAAACTCCGAGCGCATGGAGAGCGCCTACGGCCTCGCCATTACCGTGACCATGCTCATGACCACGACGCTTTTGACGAGCTACATCGCCGGCATCCTCAAGCACAGGCTGGGTGCCTGCGTCTTCGCCCTGCTCTTTGGTGCCATTGAGCTGTGCTTCTTCGCCTCGTGCCTCACCATGTTCTTTGACGGCGGCTATGTAATGATCTTCTTGGCCGCACTGCTGTTTGGCCTTATGTATGTGTGGCGCCGCGGCACCGCCATCGAGCGCACGCAGACGATCCTGCTGCCCGTCTCCAAGTACATCGATCAGCTCAACCGCCTGCGCAACGACGAGACCTACCCCGTGCTCGCCGACAATCTGGTGTTCCTCACCAACAGCCCCGATCCGCTCACACTCGACCGCGACGTGCTCTATTCCATCCTGGACAAGCACCCCAAGCGCGCCAAGGCATATTGGTTCATCAACGTGCACGTTACCGACGAACCCTATACGCACGAGTATTCCGTCGAGACCTTTGGCACGGACTTTTTGTTCCGCGTGCGCCTGGACCTGGGCTTTAAGGTCAACCAGCGCGTCAACGCCTATCTGCGTCAGATCGTCGGCGACTTGATGGCATCGGGCGAGCTGCCGCCGCAACATCACACCTACTCCATCTACGAGACGCGCGGCAACGTAGGTGACTTCCGCTTTTGCATGCTGCGCAAGATGCTTGCCCCCGAAACGGACATCAACCGCAATGACCACCGCGTGATGGCCATCAAGTACGCCGTCCGCCGCGCCTGCGGAAGCCCGGCACGCTGGTACGGTCTCGAGAGCTCGGCCATCATCATTGAGTACGTACCGCTCTTTGCCCGCATGCGCCCGGCCGTTAAGCTCGTGCGCACCCAGGTGCCGCTCGAGGTTCAGATCGAAGAGGCCGAGGAAATGGAAGTCGACATCTTCTCGGACGACTTGGTCAACGGCAACGAAGCCGGTAAGGACATGAACGTCGATCCCACCGAGTTGCTCGAGAGCGTCGCCGATACGCCCGAACAGCAACAGCTCGACGGCCTCGAGAACGAACAACTCAACGACGCCAACTTCTAGCGGCGCCATAAATCAACGACAGCGGCCCTGCGTCTCACGATCTGCCAGGGCCGCTTTTGTCTACGTTTTTGGCCAGGTAAAACACCTTTGAGGCTTTACCTGGACGTAATCGTAGACTGCTATTCGGCATTTCCGGGGCTAGACAACCGCCTGGCCCCAATCGGTCATATAACCCTAGCCCACATTGAAATGCCATCGAAAAAGAAGCAGGCTATAGAGACTGGTCTCTCACCCACTCGATGAGTTCGGGAATCGCATAAGCGTATTGCCAGGTAAAGTTATGAGTGTTTCCACCCTGGACCGTCTTGTCGGTGCTATCGAGAGTTCCCTTCTCTACATGAAGGAAAACGACATGCGCCCCATCGGTCACCGCTTGTTTACAGGCCGAGGAGCAGACATCCGAGAGCTCGACCATAAGCTCATCGAGCGTCTTCTGGCTGCTAGCCGCCTTGGCTCCTTCCTGGTTACCCGAAGGGTTTTTCTCTCCCGTTGCGTCGTAATCAACCCACAGGCCACTCGTATGTCCTTCGCCGTCATAGTTATAGGCGCAATTCAGCTGCTTCTCAACATAAGGAATTCCGATACTCGCGACACCCTTCTCGGGATCCGTCATGCCGCCATAGGAATTGGAATCGTCTTCAGAAACGAATATCACCATGGGCGTCTTGGCAATCGGAGTCATGTTGCCTTGCCCGGCAACGAGCATAAGCGCTGCAAAGGAATTGTCATCGGGATGCTTGGAGGCATATTCGATGAGGGCCATGCACCCGGCAGATTCGCCCGTCCCGTAAATGCGATCCGGATCGATTGAGTAACCCTGGTCGATCAGGTCCTCGATTACATGCAGGCAAGTCTCGATATCGCAACAAGTTCCAGCGATCGTCAGCACAAATTGTGACCCATCAGCCCAGGCAAGGGCTCCCAGACCTTGACGAAGATTCACCCTCACATCGCAGGTGGTTACCCCCGCATCCGGCAGGAAGAGCGTGATGGGGTATTTCTTTGCCTTGTCGTAGTCGTCAGGCTGTGCCAAGGCAAACGAAGCATGGAATCCAGTTTTGGGGTCATCGTAGGTCCCTGCAACAAACTTGTCTGCCTCGGAGTTGAGAACAGTCGAAGCCACGAGATATCGGGAGGATGTCTCGTCGCCTGTAAGCTTTTTACCTGCAGAATCCTTAAGATCCTTTATTTGGGCGATTTTGACGCAACCGCTATCAAGGGATACGGGACCGTTTGAGCCTACGCACCCACGCGTCATCTGAAACATCAACGTCTGTGCGCCCGCATCTGCTGGATCGAGCTCGACGATGACGTACGTTCCCTTGCTTTTGCCCCCTTCATCACTCAGCTCGGCTTTGTCGTTTACATAGGCAGTGACAATCGAGCGTCCCAAAACCGAGAAAGATCCCAGCCCCTTTTCCTGAGCCTGTTGACCGATGCCGCCATGTCCGGGATCAACCGAAGACGCATCGACATCCACGTCGTATTCAATCGCCACGCCGACAATCTTCTCTCCGATTGCATATGTTTTCGCAAGTGCAGAAACAGAGATAACGTGCTCGTAGAATTCGCTAACGTCGCTATCCGTGCCACCCGATTTGCCGTCGCTATCAACCTTCAGTGCATCATCCTTGCCGGCAGCCACGCTTCCCGCGCCACTTTCGCTTCCAGACGCGCAGCCAACAAGCATAGAGGCGGTGCCCGCCAGCATTGTGGCCCCACCGGCCGTTAAAAAGCTTCGCCGACTCATTTCGAAAGCCATTTTTATTGCCCCGTTCCCCAGCCCGCTTCTGACTGGATTTTCAGCATTTCTAATCAGAAATTAACGAAACGGAGTCCGTGCCTTCGAAGCGCCAAAACAGGGAATCCGTTGATGCCAGATGCCCGGCGCGCCGCTCGGAAGTAAAACTAAAGAAATTTTATATAATCTAAATGAGCCAATCGATTCGCTTTTGAACGGCTATTATTCCAAAGATGAATTGAAGCTACCGTTTGTTTAATATATCTTGACAAAGTCATCGGCATCATGTTTGCCTTCAACTTCTGATCTACCAAGCGGCCCTGCGCCTCACGAGAGGCGCAGGGCCGCTTTGCATTGCAGTAAAGCTAACGGCTACGAACGGCGCGGCTCGGGAACCACGAGCCTATCGGGGCTCGCGCCCTCGGCATCCATCAGGCTCACGTAGCGAATCGACGGATCCCCATACATCGCGTAGTAATAATTGCCCGTGCGCGCGCTAAAGCATCCGGTGTAGATAGTCTTCTCGAACTTGCCATCGCCCATCCTGGACGCTCCCTCGATCATCACCACGCCCTCGAGCGAGCGAAACATGCGAACGACGTTTTCGGTCTCGCTCTCCTTTTGTGGGTAATTGGCATTGAGGTACGCCGCCTTTACAAAACGGCTCGGCGAATAGCAATCGCCCGGAATGCCGCGCATGCCGGCACCGGCTCCATAGGGCTTAAGCTCGGCGGCACGCCATGTCGCCGTCTGCGGAAAATCGCTTGTGGCCGTGATATAGGTGCGCAGGTTTTCCATGTGCCACGGGAAAGTCGGCTGATTGGCAAGGGTGTCGACCGGATTGTCGTATACATGCAGGCCGTCAGCCATCATCTCGACCACGATGCTGCGCTGGCTGTCGCCGATAATCCAATGGAGCAGCGACACGCCCAGCCCCTCTCCGGCAGATTTGGCGACAATCACCGTGTCGCGCAGCGCGGCCTCGACCTCATCGACCGTCGAGAACGTCGCTGCCACCCACAGGGGAAACTCATAGGCCGCGATATTGTTCTTGCCGTCGACAGGGCCCTCGGCATACTCGGCATAACCCGGGAAATTGAGGCCCGCCACGGCGAGGCCCGCATCGTTGCCGCAGTCGAAGAACATAGGGTAGTTCTCGTAATCGATGCACATGCCGATTACCGCGTGCGCCGCCGACGCATCGTCGATAAACGAATACGGGACGTGGAACCCGCGCGGCATCACGCGAACCTGTTGGCCGTAGTCAAAGCTCCAGTCTAGGTTGCGGCCTAGATACATGTGACCAGAATTACCGGTAAATCGAATGCTCGTACACATAGCGCCTCCTAGCTTTACGTTCCTGCTAAGGTTATTGTCACCAAACAAAAAGGCGCTAAACACAAAAGCCCGGACATGACAACAATGTCACGTCCGGACCAAAAGAGACGAAGTGCGGTGCTTTGGTCCCCTTAGACCAACTTTCCTAGACAGTGGTCAATCATGTGTTGAATCATCTGCGCCTCGAAGCCCACAAAGTCCTGCTTGCGCTCGCGCATCTTGCCGTCGACGATCACGTCATAAGCGACCTTGCACTTGATATAGCGCGTGGACTTGGTGACCTCCTCGTGCGTCAGGCAGCTCT
Organism: uncultured Collinsella sp.; assembly: GCA_902494195.1. Classification (GTDB taxonomy): domain Bacteria; phylum Actinomycetota; class Coriobacteriia; order Coriobacteriales; family Coriobacteriaceae; genus Collinsella. The sequence continues at coordinate 87,988 of CABUSH010000001.1, forward strand.
CCTCCATCTTGCTGGCGCCCAGGCCAAACACCAGACGGGGGTTGTAGAGCACGTGGGGCTCGCCGGCATCGTCCAGGTAGACGCAAACCTTCTTGGTAACGCCAATCTGGTTAGCGGCCAAGCAGCCGGCATCGTCGAGCGACTTGATGGTATCGATCAGGTCCTGAGCAACCGACTCGTCCTCGACGGTCGCAACCTCGCAACGCTGGGACAGGATAGCCTCGTCGTGGCAAAGCTCTTTAATCATACGTTCCTCCATAGGGGTCGTTGTAACCGCTTAAGTATACGGTACCCACACATTTTCATGCGAAAAATACCGTCCGTCTGCTACAAAGCGCCGAACATCAACATGCGAGGAACAACAGCGTCGTAAAGGGGCTATAGTGGGTGAGTTCGTGTCAATCGGCCTAAACTCGGGGCCGAGCAAGGAAAGGGTATGCATGGACGAACTATTTCACGTCAGCGAGCGCAAGTCCACAATCGGGACCGAACTCCGCGCTGGACTGACAACATTCCTGGCGATGGCCTACATCATCGCCGTCAACCCCGCGGTGCTCTCGGGCGCTGGCATCGATGCGGGAGCGCTCGCCTGCGCCACCTGCCTGGGCGCCGGCATCATGACCATCTGCATGGGCATCTTCGCCAACCGCCCGCTCGCCTGCGCGTCGGGCTTAGGCGTCAACGCGATGATCGCTGGAATCACCACCACCGTCTGCGGCGGTGACTGGCACGTGGCCATGAGCGTCATCTTCCTCGAGGGTATCGTCATCTTGCTGCTCGTGCTTTGTGGCCTGCGCGAGGCCATCATGGACGCCATCCCGGTTGTCCTGCGTCACGCCATCTCGGTGGGTCTGGGCCTGTTCATCGCCATGATTGGCCTGTGCGATGCCGGCATTATCACCGCTGGCGCCGGTACACTCGTCGGTCTGGGCGACATCACCTCCCCCACCTTCATCGTCGGCATCATCTCCATCCTGGTGACAGTCGCCCTCGCCTGCCGCAACGTCCCCGGCTCGCTGCTCATCGGCATCGTCGTCGCCGTCATCGCCGGTATCCCCCTAGGTGTGACCCATGCTCCGACCGGTATCATCGCCCCGCTCGACTTCTCGAGCATCGGTGGCCCCATCGCCGACGCCGGCGGCGTGCCCGCCATCGTCAAGGTCCTTACCGACCCCACGCTCCTCGTCATCTCGTTCTCGCTGCTCATGAGTGACTTCTTCGACACCATGGGCACCGCGATGGCCGTGGCCAAGCAGGGCGAGTTCCTCACCGACGACGGCAACGTCGAGAATATCAAGGAGATCCTGATCGTCGACTCCGCCGCCGCCGCTGTGGGCGGTTTCATGGGCGTCTCCTCCATCACCACCTTCGTCGAGTCCACTTCCGGCGCCGCCGACGGTGGCCGCACGGGCCTCACCTCCGTCACCACCGGCGTGCTGTTCATTCTCGCCGCGTTCTTCTCCCCCATCGTCACCATCGTTTCCAGCGCCGCCACCTGCGGTGCTCTGGTCTACGTCGGCTACCTCATGATGAGCGAGGCCTCCGAGATCGATTGGTCCGACGTGTCGCAGGGTTTCCCGGCGTTCATGATTGTCGCCGGCGTGCCCTTCACCTACTCCATCTCTGCCGGCATTGGTCTGGGCTTTATCGCCTACGTGATCGTCGCGCTCTTTAAGGGCGAGGCCTCCAAGATCAAGCCGCTCATGTGGATCGCAGCCCTTGCCTTCCTCGTCTACTTCTTCGTGGCGTAACGGCATAGTCTGCCGAAGCAAAACAACAAGGCGCGGAGTCGCATCGAACGGCTCCGCGCCTTTCTTTTAGCGTCTGCCCCCGTGCCAGCGTGCGACAATTGAGGCTGTCAATATCACAACACCGAGAGAAGCCTGCCTTGGAAGCGCATCATAAGCAGATAACCGTTTATTCAGAGCGTGCGGAAGGTACGCCCGTCATCTACCTCCCCGTGGTTATGGGCGACGGTAGTGAAGTCTACGAGCGCTGCCGAGAGCTCGACTGCCCGCCGTTCACCCTTGTCGCCATCGGAGGACTCGATTGGAATCGCGAGCTGAGCCCCTGGGAATGTGAGGGAACTATACGAGATGCCGAGCCCTTTGGTGGACAGGCTGCTGGTTTTCTTGACGAGTTGTTGAAGCAGATAATCCCAGAGGCCGAATCATCGCTCCCGCAACCGCCCACCTGGCGCGGCGTTGTCGGCTATTCGTTGGCGGGTCTTTTTGCACTGTGGGCACTTTGGCAAACAGATGTCTTTGAGCGCGCGGCGAGTGCATCGGGGTCGCTGTGGTTCCCCGGCTTTATCGACTACGCGCGTGAGCGCACGATGACAGCCACGCCCGACGCCGCCTATCTGTCGCTCGGTAAAAAGGAAACCAAGACGCCCAACCGCATGATGCGGCACGTACTCGACGACACGCGCGCGATGGAAGAGCTGTTTATAGAGCGTGACATTCCAACAACGCTGGAGCTCAACCCCGGCAATCACTTTGCCCAAACTGACCTGCGCATGGCGCGCGGCATCCACTGGATACTGACGCATTAAAAATGGCGTCCACGCGTACATACGCATGGACGCCATTTTTAATTTGGCTGAACGCAGCTGCTATTCAGCAGTCTCCTCAAGCTCGGAAGTATCGAACTCAAAGTCATTACCGGGCAGGATGGCGTTGAGCACAATGCCCACCAGCGAGCCCACGGCAAGGCCCGAAAGCGAAATCGTCACGCCGCCCAGCTCCAGCGCGATGGCACCGGCGGTACTGTAGGCAATGCCGAGCGAAAGCACGAGCACCAGAGCCGCCACCAGCACGTTGCGGTTGTTCTGGAAATCAACCTGATTCTCGATGAGGTTACGCACGCCAACGGCGCTGATCATGCCGTAGAGCACGAGTGACACACCGCCGATAACGCACGCCGGCATAGCAGCGATCGCAGCAGCAAACTTGGGGCAGAACGAAAGCACGATGGCACAGCAGGCGGCAATGCGAATCACGCGCGGGTCGAACACACGCGTAAGCGCAAGCACGCCGGTGTTCTCGCCATACGTGGTGTTGGCCGGAGCGCCAAAGAGCGACGCCAAGATGGTCGCCAGGCCATCGCCGAGCAGGGTACGGTGCAGACCGGGATCGGCAATGTAATTGCGTTCGCAGGTAGAGCCAATGGCGGAGATATCGCCAATGTGCTCAATCATGGTCGCAAAGGCCAGCGGCATGATGGTGATGATGGCCGTCGTGGCAAGACCGCTATCGAGCTGCGGGCCAAAGAGCGCAAACACGGTGTTGTCCCACACGATGGGCAGACCGACCCACGGAGCGGCGGCAACGCCCGAAAAATCGACCTCACTCAACGCAGCCGCAACGGCATAGCTCACCACAACGCCCAGCAAAATCGGCACGATCTTGACCATGCCGCGGCCCCAAATATTGCAGATGATGATGACGGCCACAGCGACAGCGGCGACAAGCCAGTTGGTCTGGCAGTTGGCGATGGCAGAGCTCGCTAGGATCAGGCCGATGGAAATGACGATGGGGCCGGTCACCACCGGCGGGAAGAAACGCATAACGCGCTTGGCGCCAAAGGCGCGGAACAGGGCCGCGAGCACCGGATAGAGCAGGCCGGCACAAGCTACGCCCAGGCAGGCGTAGGGCAAAAGCTCGGTCTCGCCGTTGGGCGCGATTGCGGCATAACCGGCAATAAAGGCAAACGATGAGCCCAAAAATGCCGGCACCTTACCGCGCGATAGAAAATGAAACAGCAGCGTGCCGATGCCGGCGAACAGAAGCGTCGCTGAAACGGAAAGGCCGGTGAGCACGGGCACGAGCACCGTGGCTCCGAACATCGCAAACATGTGTTGCAAACCCAACACAAACATGCGCGGGCGGCCGAGCGATGACGCATCGTAGATGGCATTGGTGACGGCGGGCGTCGAGGATTGGGACATGGAAGTCCTTTCATGATGGAAGGGCGATCAGGCATATCGGATAACCTGCCCGAACGATACGATCCGAACCATTGTACGTGATACGCCATGTCTCGCACGCACCGTCACCTGCGAACGGTAGCGTTACTTCCAAACGCGCTCGGCAATGCGCTTGACCAGCGCGATCTTTGCCCACTGTTCGTCCTCGGTCAGTTTGTTGCCAATCTCGCAGCTGGCAAAGCCGCACTGGGGCGACAGGTACAGGTTCTCGAGCGGCACATACTTTGCGGCCTCGTGGATACGTTCGACGATAACGTCCTCGTCCTCAAGCTCAGCCGCCTTTGTAGTAATCAGTCCCAGCACCACCTTCTTGCCGGGGGCAACGTACTTGAGCGGCTCAAAACCACCGGCGCGGGGCGTGTCGAACTCCAGATAGAACGCATCGACGTTCTCATGTGCGAACAGGTACGGCGCGATGGGGTCGTAGCCGCCCTCAAAAGCATAGGTGGAGTGATAGTTGCCGCGGCACACGTGCGTGTTGATAACCAGATCGTCGGGCTTGTCCGCGATTGCGTCATTGTTGAGCGCCACACCTAGCTCGGACACCTTTTGCAGGTCAACCGGACTCATGCCGGTCTTGGACACAAAGTCGGTATCGCAATAGATGCCCCAGGTGCAGTCATCAAATTGGATGTTGCGGCAGCCCGCGGCATACAGGTCGGCAATCACGGTGCGGTATGCTGCGGCAATGGCATCGGCGAGCTCTTCGTCGGTCTTATAGACGGCGCGCAGGCTCTCCTGCTGGCCATCACAGCGGTCGAGCGTGACTTCAGAGAACGTCTGGATCGGCGCCGGAATGGTTTGCCGTGCGACCTGGCCCTCCCCCTCGAGTGACTTGACAAATTTGAAGTGCTCGACGAACGGATGGTTCTCGCCGCTAATGGGGCCGGTTACCACGGCGGTGTCGGCGGTAGTCTCCTCATCGTGAAACATGTAGCCCGTACGCGAGGCGCGGCGCTCAATGCCGTTGAGTCCCCACATAAAATCGAGGTGCCAGTAGCTGCGGCGGAACTCGCCATCGGTGATCACCTGCAGGCCGGCGGCCTTCTGCTTGGCCACCAAATCGCGAATGGCATCGTCCTCGACGGCCTTAAGGCCGGAAGCGTCGAGTTTACCCGCGACATAGGCGGCACGGGCATCCTTTACAGCCTGCGGACGAAGAAAACTGCCGACGATATCGGCACGAAACGGCGCGTTCGGTTGAATCGAAGTGCTCATAGATATCTCCCTTTGCATTGGTTGCTTTACTGGGACAGAGTATGAGCGCTTATATGGTCATCGTAAAATATACGTTTATAACAGTTTGATATAGATGCTTCCTATATCAGTCTGGACTGTCATAAAGAGACTTGAACCGTGCGGAGCACAGCAGCCTAGATATGCTGACGAATCGCGTCGATATAGGCCCGACCGTAGCGCGTGAGCGTCGTGTTCTTGCGCGTGATGATGCCAATCTCCATGTACTCGTCCACGTCGAGCGGAATCGAGATAATGCCGGGGCCGTTGAGCTCGTGGCTGATCACGCCCGAGCATACCGTGTAGCCGTTGAGGCCCATGGCCAAATTGAACAACGTCGCACGGTCGCGCACGCGGATATTTTTGCGACGCTCGAACGTCGAGGTCAGCTCCTCGGAATAGTAAAACGAGTTGTAGCTGCCCTGCTCGTAGGACAGGAACGGGTAGTCTTCCAGATCCTCGAGCGTCACGCTGGAGCGGCCCGCCAGCGGATGGTCGGCGCAGACGAAGACATGCGGCGTGGCGCAGAAGAGCCCTTCGAACACGAGCTCGTTGGCGGCAAGCATGCGCTCGATGACCTCGCGATTGTGCTCCGACAGATACAGGATGCCGAGTTCGCTTTTCATATGCGCGACATCCTCGATAATTTCGTGGGTCTGCTCCTCGCGCAGGGTAAAGTCGTAGCGCGCGGCATCGAACTCGCGGATCACATCGACAAACGCATTAACGGCAAAGGAATAATGCTGGCAGCTCACACTAAAGTGCGGCACCTGCTCGGACGTGCCTTTGTACTTGCCCTCGAGCAGGTCGGCCTGGTCGAGCACCTGGCGCGCGTAGCCCAAGAAGGTCTCGCCTTCCTCGGACACAATGACGCCCTTGTTGGTGCGCTCAAAGATATGCACACCCATCTCGTTTTCGAGATCGCGAATCGACGCGGTAATCGAGGGCTGCGACACAAAGAGCCGGCGCGAGGCCTCGGTGATGCTACCGCATTCGGCAACCTTAACAACATATCTGAGCTGCTGGAGCTTCATAGCCTTCTCCCTAGACGTTCGTGACGCCAAAACCTGCCGCGTCCATTTGACGCATAAACGACGGCATCTCCCCCGTCGCGGCGCAGGCGGCAATCTGATGCAGAGCCCCGGCAACCGCATCATCTGCCGCAGCGCCAATATGCCAGCGTGCGGCAGCCGTGACGGCCTCGTTGGCATTGGCGACTGCAACGGAGTTAGGAACGGCATCGATCATGGGCAAATCGTTATCGGAATCGCCGAATACGGCCACCTCGTCGGGCGTCAGGCCCAAAGCGCGCGCCAGCTCCAGTGCAGCGCAGCCCTTGTCCCAACCAGCCGGAAGGATGTCGAACAGGCGCACTCGGTTGTTGGGAAACACAAGCGAGAGTTCCGGCACCTCAGCGGCAACGCGCTCACGTAGCTCCGCGAGCTCCTCACGCGAACGGGCACTCCAGATATTCGCCTTAAACACCGACGCGTCATCGACGACGGGACGACATGGGGCCTCTTCGCCTTTGAGCCACGCGTTGCCGCCCGACTCCATGGCGCGACGAACGCGCTCGGGGTCACTCGTCACACAATGGGCATCGTTGCCCCAAAAGTCATCGCCCAGGCTGTAGACTTTTAGAAATGTATCGTCGGTCTCTTGCTCCAGATAGTCGGCCAAACGCATCAGAGCATCGTTGTCGATTGCGCGCGAGGCGACTACTTCGCCGTCAACAAACATCACCTGGCCGTTACAGAACGCACCGGTCGAATAACACCCGGAACGGTTTTTGAACATCCAGCCCATCGCGGACGGCTGACGACCCGAAACCGGCCCAAAGTGCAAACCCGCCGCCTGCATGGCATGAATACCCTCAATGGCGTAGTCGCTGGCGCCGTCATGCCCGGCTGGAATCAGTGTATCGTCCATATCGGTCAGCACAAGTTTGATCATAGAGTCCCCTCGGTCATTCTTAATCCCATCTATTGTACCGACCTGCCAAAAAGGGACAGGTTTATTTCGGCAGGTTTCATCTGGGAAAACGCAAAGTCCCAGTTGTTACCTGCCAAAATAAACCTGTCCCTTTTTGGCAGGTGCGCTAGTATAGGGAACAACAGATTCGATGCGGGAGTGCCGGCGGTGCAAACCACAAGGCTGAGAGGGCATGGGGCCCAATCCTTTGAACCTGTCAGTTAATGCTGGCGTAGGGAGCATGCCGCCTTTACAGGGGCGCTGTCTATGCACAGCGCCCCTTTTCTATGCCAAGGAGGCATGTGCAGTGATTGATTCGGAACAGCTTAAGCAACATATGGTCAAGGCCGTGGAGGAGATTCGCACCACCAATCCGATGGCCGGCTCCATCACCAACACGGTGACGATCGACTTTGTCGCCAACGCGCAGCTCGCTGTGGGTGGATCGGCCGCCATGGTCTATCTTCCCGACGAGGGCGAGGCGCTCGTTGCCGGCGGCGGCGCCATCTATCTCAATATGGGCACGCTCTTCCCCATCTACGAGCAGACGATTCCCCGCGCGGCCAAGGCGGCACACGACGCCGGCAAGCCCTGGGTGCTCGATCCGGTGGGTCTGGGCATCGGCAGTCTGCGCACCCAGTTGGTAAACGAGCTTAAGCAGTACAAGCCCGCCATCGTGCGCGGCAACGCCTCCGAGATCATCGCGCTCGCCGGCCTGTGGGGTCTTGAGGGCGAGGCGGCCGATCTGAGCCGCGTGCGCGGTGTCGATACCACCGACACGGTCGACGCCGCCCGCGATGCCGCCGTGGCGCTCGCCCGCTACACCGGCGGCGCCGTTGTGGTCTCGGGCGAAGTCGACCTGATCACCGACGGCATGACCGTGGCCAAGTCCCACGGCGGCAGCCCGCTCATGTCCAAGATCACCGGTTGCGGCTGCTCGCAAGGCGGCGTGCTGGCTGTGTACGCCTGCGCTGCCGACCCGTTTACGGCCGCCGTCTGCGGCACCGCCGTCTACAACGTTGCCGGCTCGCGTGCCGCCGCTGTCGCCGACGTCCCGGCAAGCTTTAAGGTCGCCTTTATCGACGAGCTCTACCGCGCAACCGCCCAGGACATCGCCAACAACCAGCTCGACCTCGAGGAGGCATAGGCCATGTCCGAGCCCGCAACCAATGCCGGCATGAATACGCTCGTCGCCGTGGCCATCGCCCCGTGCGGCACCGGCGATGAGCTGTCCGCCGAGGTCGCCGAGGTCGTGCGCGTCATTCGCGAGAGCGGCCTTCCCAACCGCACCACCTCGATGTTCACCGAGATCGAGGGCGACTGGGACGAGGTCATGCAGGTCGTGCGCGACGCAACCTTTGTGTTGGCGAGCAAGGGCATCCGCACCGAAGTCGTGCTCAAAGCCGATATTCGACCCGGATTTACCGACACCATGACCGGCAAGCTCGAGCGCATGGAAGCTCAGATCAAAAAGCAGGAGGAAACACGATGAGTATCCGCGACAACCTTGATATCTCGGCCTATCTGGTGCTCGGCCCCGAAAACACGCTCGGGCGCCCCGTGGGCGATGTGGTGGCCCAGGCACTCGACGCCGGCTTTACCTGCATCCAGGTGCGCTCCAAGGTGGCAAGCGCCCGCGAGATCATTGCGCTGACCGGTGACGCCGCGCAGGCAATCGCACAGGCCGGCAAGACCGGTCAGGTCGCTTTGCTGATTGACGACCGCCTGGACTGCGTACTCGCCGCGCGCGAGCAGGGCATTGCTGTCGACGGCGTGCACGTGGGTCAGAGCGACATTCCCGTCGAGGTCTGTCGCAAGCTGCTGGGGCCCAACGCCATCGTGGGCCTTTCCGCCCGTTGCGAGGAGATGCTCGAGTACGTCAAGACCGCCGACATGAGCCTAGTCGACTACCTGGGCATCGGCCCACTCCACGAGACCGAGACCAAGCGCGACTGCGGACGCGCGGCCGACGGCTCTATCATCACCAAGAGCTTTGAGGACCTGGCCGCCCTCCACGCGGCAAGCCCCGTGCCCATCGTGGTGGGCGGCGGCGTCAAGACGGCCGACCTGCCACAGCTCAAGGCCACCGGCGTCGACGGCTTTTTCGTGGTGAGCGCCGTCTGCAGCGCCGATGACCCCTACGCCGCGGCCAAGGAGCTCGTCGACACCTGGCAGCAGGCGTAAGTCTAGGCCGAGCAGCTGATTCGCAGCCTCATATATTCAGCAATGGAAAGCGCATCCCAGTTTGAGCCTCCATTCCGGGATGCGCTTTCCGCCGAGATGGCGGCAGCAGCCTCTACCCTGCCAGATATGCCTCCAGTGCCGGCAAGGTCGCCTCCGCATCGCGGCGACCAATCTGGTAGATGCGCTCAAGTTCATCGGGCTCGCGACACAGCGACGGCACCTTCACCGATTCGCTCGGACGCACCACAAAGATCTCGCCGGCAGCCTCGCGACGTGCCAGGTCATCGAGCGTGGCATTGTAGACCTCATGCCGGTGCTCAAGCGCTGCGACAAACTCCGGATAGTGACGGAACACGCGCCGCAGCATGGGCATCACGCTGTTGGGCTGCTTCACAAAGCCCGCCGGCTGCGTGAGTACCACGATATTGCGGTCATACCCCTGCGCAAACAGCCACGCGCTGGGAATAGAATCAGCCACGCCGCCATCCAGATACTTATGCCCGTCAATAGCAACGGGACGCGTCGCCACGGGAATTGCCGACGACGCCCGAATCCACTCGATATCGCGCTCGTCGCCATACGGCAGATCGTGATAGACGGCCTTGCCCGTCTCGATATCGGTACACACGCACGTAAATCGCATGGGACAGGTGCGATACGCCTCCAAGTCGATAGGATCGCGCTCGATAGGCACCTCGTGATAAGCAAAGTCGGCATTGTACATATCGCCGGTTCGCAGCCAGCTGGTCACGCTCGCATAGCGCTTGTCGGCGCAATAGGCCTTGTTATAGCGAATGGCGCGGCCGATCTGGCGCGATTTAAAGTTGTAGCCAAACGCCGCGCCCGCCGAGACGCCCACCATATGGTCGCAGGTCAAACCGTGCTCCATCCAAACGTCGAGCACGCCCGCCGTATACATACCGCGGTAGCCGCCTCCCTCGAGCGCCAGCCCCACCGTGCGCGTCATATTTGACTGTGCCATGCGACCATCTCCGTTCCTGCGTTTTAAAACGGGACAAGTATACCCGTCAACATATATCGTCCCAGTCGCATTTTTATCGAACATCGCATCGTCGCGCTACCGCTTGTCGAATAATAGCCGCCCACAGCATGTGCACCCATATATAATTGTGCACTATTGTTTACACTACTCAGCTGTTATCAACAGCGAACATTAGCCGACAAATTAACTCAACAACGCGGCAAGGCGGGGGCCTGGATACATGCAAAGCGCTGAGCAACGACGCGTGTACACAACGAGCTCGCCCGACGCAATCCGCCCCGACCTCAGAAAGTCGCTTAGAACATGGAAACTGTCAGCAATTACACCGAAACGCTCGAAAAGACCGTCCGCGACCTTCTCGAACGGCAGGAGGATCTGATCAGGACTGCCTTTACCGACCAGCTTACCGGGCTTGGCAACCGTGGCGGCTTTGCCCGTTCCCTCGAGGAGCTCTGGGAGCAGGACGCCCCCGTTACCATGGCGTTCATCGATATCGACAATCTCAAGCACTGCAACGACGTCTTTGGGCATGACGAGGGCAACCGCTATATCTTGCAGGTAAGTCTCTATCTTAAGCTGTATATGAAGGTGGGCGAAGCGGCGTTTCGCATAGGCGGCGACGAGTTTGCCATCCTATCTACGATTGCAACCGAGGACGACCTCGCCGAACGTCTGAAACACTGCCGAACGGTTCTGCTCAAAAACAACGATTCCGAGATGCCCCACTCGTTTAGCTACGGAGTGTCACATGCCGACCCCGCCCTGGGCGAAGCTTCCAATCGCATGACGCTCGATGCCGACCATCGCATGTACGACTACAAGCTACGTCATGCCATGCACCTCGATCGACGCAATATCACGCAAGTCCACGCCGACGACTTCGAAATAAGCGATCGTATTTTTGACGCCTTTTCGATGCTCAACGAGGGCCGTTATTTCTTTATCGAGAACTTGGACAAACATCGCACCCTTTGGTCACAAGGTGCCTTGCGCGATCTTGGCCTTCCCTCGGAGCACATAGACAACTGTCGCGATTACTGGAAAACGCGCGTCCATCCCGACGACCTTGAGGCCTGCATCAACGACATCGACCAAGTCTACAACGGCACCAAGCACCGTCGCGTCATGCAGTATCGTGTGCGCAACGCCGTCGGCGACTACGTCCTTTGCCGTGCTCGCGGGTTTCGTATCGACGGCGACGGAAATGTCCCCTCGCTCTATGTCGGCGAGCTCGTCAACCACTCACTTGCCGAAACCGTCGACGCTGCCACAGGCCTCGGAACGCAGCGCATGCTGGTCAACGCCATCGACGCCTGCCGCCGCGATCGTTGCGAGACAGGGCTTATAGCGGTGCGCGTTCGTGGCACGACAAAACTCAACGAGCTCTACGGGGCCGAGGCTGTCGACAACATGCTTGCCGAATACGCAGGCCGCATGCTGTCGATCACCCGCGGCAGGAGCCGGGTCTACCGTTCACGAAGCGTCCAGTTCGTCGTGCTCAGCAACGAACTAGACCACGAGGCATTCGAGCAACTGACCCGCCACCTTAAAGAGGCCGTTTTCGCTCCTGTTCGAATCGCAGGCGACACCATTACTCCCGTCTGCCTTGTCGTCCCAGCCTTTTACGAGCACTTAGCCCATCAAGCGACCGCCGTTTTAGGCGAACTCGACCGTCGCCTTCGCACGGCCGGCGGGCTTGTTCCCAACGACAGCCTCCCCATACCCGAGGCGGAGCGCAAAAGCGCCATAGCCGAACGTATCGACTCGCTCACGGGCCTCTATCGACCCAGCGAGTTTATGCGGCGCGCCAACGCATTTCTCGAGGCAAGGCGCAACGGCACCTGGTGCATCGCCACAGTCGACATGGGCCACATGCGCCTGTTTAATGAATGGCACGGCCAGGCCGAGGGCGACCGCGTACTCGCCGATGTGGGCACGGTCCTCAAGGACATCGAGAATGCCGATATGGGCGTCGCAGGGTACTGGGGCCAAGATGACTTTTGTGTACTCATCCCCTTTAAGCACATCACCGTCCATCAAATCTACAACCGCGTTCGCGAGGCCGTAGCCAGACATGATGACGGCGTAGGTTTTGGCCGTCCATGGGCGTTTACCCCATCGACTCCAATGAGGAAATCACCATCGATGCGCAGGCAAAGGCCATGTTTACCAATCGACGCGCAAAAAACGACTTTAAGGAGCGCATTGCTATTTTCCGCCCCGCGGAGTACGAGCGCGAAGTCGCGTTCCACCGCACGCTGACCGAATTCCAGTACGCGCTGTCAAATGGTCGCATCACGTACTATCTTCAGCCCCAGGTCGATATGGAAACCGGCGAGATTATTGGCGCCGAAGCACTCACCCGCTGGATTGACAAGGACGGCTCTCTCATTTCGCCCGCAACGTTTATCCCCGCACTCGAGGAAAGCGGCTTTGTAGTGACGCTCGACAAGTACATTTGGCAGGGTGTCGCCATATGGCTTCGCGAGCGTCTCGATCGCCGTCTTCGTGTGGTTCCGGTCTCGCTTAATGTGTCGCGCGTGGATATCCTTGCCTGCGACGTTGCCGAACATATGGGGGCGCTCGCCACCCAATACAACCTACCGCCCGAGCTCATGCGTATCGAGATCACCGAGACGGCTTATACGGGAGAATCCGAGGCCGTGGATAAGCTGACCGCAGATCTGCACACCCGCGGCTTCTCGACCTATATGGACGATTTTGGCACCGGTCAGTCCACGCTCGCGATGCTCAAGAACGTCAACGTCGACGTCATCAAGCTCGACCGCACCTTTGTGCCCACCGACCGCGATCAAGGCCGCAGCACGCAAATCATTTCATCGATGCTCGAAATGGCGCAGTCGCTCCATCTGCCCGTCGTGGTCGAAGGCGTCGAGACAAATGAGCAGGCGAACATGCTACGACAAATGGGCGCCCGCTACGCTCAGGGCTTCCTCTACTACCGCCCCATGCCGGCGAAGGATTTTGAGGCATTGCTCGATGGTGGCAATAACAACTGATACGCTCGCGCGCAAAACGCCACCGTCGAAGGGGACATTTGTCTTCATTAGCTAACTTATATCCCCAATTCAAACCGAATTGGGGATATGATACAAACCGTTGTTCCGCCCAAGGAGGTTATCCATCATGAACGAGTCATATCGCCTGGGCGAGCAATCGATTATTGCCTATCTTCAGCGACTTGCGAACGGCGTCTCGACCGCTGAACTCGATGTTGCCGCGCTGCCTGCTGAGCTACACGCCGTTGGTGAGCAACTGCAAAAGACGCATGCCATCCTGCAACAAGAGCGCCAGCTGCTTGAGCGCAACGCCTATATCGATCCGCTCACCAACTTGGGCAACCGCAACGGATTCGACCGTCACGTCGAGCAACTCTGGCGCAAAGGCGACCCCTTCACCTGCGCCTATATTGACATCGACCATCTCAAGCATTGCAACGATAGGTTTGGCCACGCCGAAGGCAATCGCTATATTCTGAGCATCTGCCGCACGCTCTCCGAAACCATGGAGCACGATGAGATGCTGTTCCGTATCGGTGGAGACGAGTTTGTGCTCATCTCGCCCTCCGCAAACGAGATTGAACTCGAGCAGCGCTTGGAGCAGGTGCGTACCAGGCTGATCGAGGCGAGCTCAGGTGGCAAGGCGCCCATGATCGGCAGCTTTAGCTTTGGCTGCTCGCGCGTCGATCCACTTGCTGGCGACACGCGTCGCCAGATGACGATGGATGCCGATCGCAAGATGTATCGCTATAAGCTTATGCATCGTGTGCAGCAACCGAAAGACGATGACGCGCCGCAACGCCCAATCGTCGATCAGCTTCCCTGCAACGACCGGGTGTTCCAAGCGATCTCCATGAGCTCCGAGACGCGCTATCCGTTTATCCTCAATCTCGATACGGGAGAATCGCAATGGTCGGTTAACGCCGTGCGCGATTTTGACCTGCCCTCCCAGCACCCTTTTAACTCACTCGACATGTGGCTCGCCCGTGTCCATCCCGAGGACCGCGACAACGTACGTGCCGAGCTCGACATGGTGATAAACGGCACGTGGCACTTCCACTACATGCAGTATCGCGTAATGGATGCCACCGGAAAATACGTGCTTTGCGACTGCACGGGCTACCGCTTGGACGGCACCGATACCGAGCCCGGCATGTATGTGGGCATTATCATCAACCGAAGCTTGGCAGATACGACCGATTCCGTGACCGGCTTGGGCGATATTCACGCCCTGGTCAACGCCATTGGCGAAATGCGTCGCGTGGCGCGCAAGGCAGGCTTTATTGCCATCAAAATCGACGATATCGCTCAGGTCAATGCCCGCTTTGGCTTTGATGCGGGCGACCGCGTTTTGGCAGAAAGCGCCGCCTGCCTCATGGAATGCTCGCGCGGCAAGGGTCGCCTGTTCCGCTCGACGGGGCCGACGTTCGCGGCGCTTTTCGACGACTTTGATCCCGAAGAGACCGACGCGATCGCAGAAGAAATCGAGCGGTTCCTGGGTTCTCCCGTGCTCATCGGCTCGCTTGAATATCAGCCACCCATTCGTGTGGCGACACTTCATCTGGACGCTGTCGATCGACAACCCGTTTCCATTTTGAACGAGCTCAAAGCGCGGCTTATAGAGGCACCGCAAGTACCGGGTACCAAGCTGGACTAGCGTTGTGGGGCGCGACGTGAAACACAAGCCGTTTCACATCGCGCCCCACGCCATCTACCCTCTCGTGCGATAATCCTCCGCAGAAGTCACCGACAGCAGAGGGAGTTTGTGATGAAGGTTCTTTTGGTCAATGGCAGTCCCAAGGCAAACGGCAACACCGCCCGCGCACTCGCCGAGGTCGCCGAGCAGCTCAATGCCGAAGGCATTGATACCGAGGTGTTTCAGCTGGGCGCCAAGCCCATTCGCGACTGCATCGGCTGCGGTCAGTGCGGCAAACTTGGCGGTCGCTGTACCTTTGACGACGACGTGGTGAACGAGCTCATCGCTGCCGCCGAGCAGGCCGACGGTTTTGTCTTTGGCTCGCCCGTCTACTACGCGCACCCCAGCGGCCGCATCCTTTCGGCCCTCGATCGCGCCTTCTATGCAGGCGGGCATGCCTTTGAGCACAAACCCGGCGCCGCAGTCGCCGTCGCCCGTCGCGGCGGCACGTCGACCACCTTCGATGTGCTCAACAAGTACTTCACCATTAAGCAAATGCCCGTGGTTGCTTCCACCTACTGGAACAACGTGTTTGGCCGCGTGCCCGGTGACGCCGATGGGGACGCCGAGGGCCTTGCCACCATGCGAAACATCGGCAAGAACATGGCCTGGCTCCTGCGCTGCATCGAGGCAGGTCAGGCCGCCGGTATCAACGCGCCCGAAGCCGATCGCGCAACAACCAACTTCATTCGATAGAGCGGCGGAACATACTATGAACGTGCAAATCTTCGGCACCAAGAAGTCCTTTGATACCAAGAAGGCGCAGCGTTATTTTAAGGAGCGCCGCATTAAGGTGCAGTTTATTGACCTTAAGGAAAAGGAGATGAGCAAAGGCGAGCTCACGAGCGTGATGCAGGCGGTCGGCGGCATCGACAAGCTGCTCAACCCCAAGGCTAAGGACGAGGAGACGCTCGCGCTCATCCAGCACCTCACCCCTAGCCAGCGCTTCGATAAACTGCTCGAGAATCAGCAGGTTCTAGCCGAGCCCATCGTGCGCAACGGCAAAAAGGCCACCGTCGGTTATTGCCCCGATGTGTGGGGAGCCTGGGAGTAGCCTGTGTTATTTGCCGGCGCGTGGGTATAAGAGCAGGCGTTTGGCATAAGATTTAACTGTAAGCCATGTCTAACAAAGGAGGGCACATGCCCAACAAACCCGTGAAGATCATCATGCTTACCGGATACCTCGGTGCCGGCAAGACCACGCTGCTCAACCACATCCTCGCTAACGACGGCGGCATCCGCGCCGCCGTGATCGTCAACGATATCGGCGAGATCAACGTCGACGCCAGCCTTATCGCCGACGGCGGCCTTTCCGAGACCGACGACCTCATCCCGCTCACCAACGGCTGCATCTGCTGCACGCTTTCGGACGACCTTGCTAACCAGCTGCAGGGCATCGCCGATTCGGGCAACTTCGACTACATCATCATCGAGGCTTCGGGCATTTGCGAGCCTATCCCCATCGCCTACACCATCTCGAGCTTCTGCGACGAGGCCAAGGTGGGCGGCGAGCCCAAGCTCGCGCTCGACAACATCGTGGCCGTGGTCGATTGCGCCCGCATGTACGACGAGTTCAACGGCGGCCGCGACCTGCTGGCTGAGGATATCGACGAGGACGACATCGAGAGCCTGCTCATCCAGCAGATCGAGTTTTGCTCCACGCTGATCCTCAACAAGACCGATACCGTGAGCCCTGAGCAGATCGCCGAGCTCAAGGCCATCGTGCGCAGCCTGCAGAAAGACGCTGTGATTGTCGAGGCCCAAAACGGCGAGGTCCCCATGGAGGAGCTGCTCGATACCGACCGCTTCGACTTTATGCGCGCCTACAACTCCGCCGCCTGGATCGAGGCCATGGAGCACCCCGAGGAGCACGACGACCCCGAGGTGCTCGAGTACGACATCGAGACCTTTGTGTACTCGCGCCGCAAGCCGTTTGACCTGCAGAAGTTCACCGATTTTGTTGAGCAGGAATGGCCCGACGAGGTCATCCGCGTCAAGGGTCCGCTGTGGCAGACCGGCAATCCGGACATGTGCTACATGTTTGAGCAGGCCGGCCACCAGATGCGCCTGATGGAGAACGGTCTGTTTGTCGATTCTGCGCCCGAGGGCGAGAAGCAGAAGATCATCGACGAGAACCCCGAGATCATGCAAATTTGGGACGACGAGACGGGCGACCGCATGACGAGCCTGTGCATTATCGGCCGTCACATGGACAAAGATGCGCTCATCGCCTCCCTCGATGCCTGCCTGACCGACTGGCACCGCGCCTAGGTTTATCGAAGCGGGTATTTTTCCGCCTACGTAACCGCCAAACCACCACGAAGGTGCCCTTCGTGGTGGTTTTTCGTTCTGAGCCAAGGAGATTCATGTTCAATATCGTGCTGTATGCACCCGAGATTCCGGCCAATACGGGCAATATAGGCCGTACCTGCGTGGTCACCGGTGCCCATCTGCATCTGGTGGAGCCACTGGGCTTTTCGCTCGATGACAAGACGGTACGTCGCGCCGGTCTGGGCTACTGGCAAAACTTGGACGTGACGACTTATGCCGGCTGGGAGGATTTCCTTGCGCGCAACGGTCTCTCCCCCGCCGACGGTCGCCTGCATCTGCTGACCAAAAAGGCACGCCGCACCTATGCGCAGAGCACCTACCGAGATGGCGACTACTTGGTCTTTGGCAGCGAGAGCTCAGGCATTCCCGAGCCACTGCTTGCCGCGGCGCCCGAGCGCTGCGAGCGCATCCCAATGCTGCGCGATTGCGACTCACTCGATAACGCCAAGGTCTGGGAAGCCCACGAGGAATCGCTGGGGCATACCGAGGACGGCCATGAGGCCATCCTTCGGCAGGATATCTGCGGCAACTTCGTCAACCCGGACGACTACCGCATCAGCGCGCTCAACCTCTCCAACAGCGCCGCCATCGTCCTCTACGAGGCCCTGCGCCAAACAGGCTTTCCGGGAATGTGACAAAGGGACAGTCTCGTTGTCATATCGGACAATTGTCACATTGACACCCTTCAAACGAGATCAGAGATGCCCGCTATTGCAACGTAAGGCATCGCGATAGCGGGCATTCAGCTGAATCAGTAATTTGATTTCAAAGGTAGATATTAATCTTCGAATTCGACATTGACCCTTACGTCTGGACCACAGAACGTCGACACCTGCTTTTTCACCAGTTTTACTGCACGTTCATCGGATTTTTCCAGCATGCCACTTTCTTGAACCTTTTGCCTCTGGTCCTTATCAGCCTGCTGAAGCAATTTATTTAAATCGTCCGTACTGACGTGATTCCAATTAAGAAAACCATTGTCCTCAACGTATTTTTTAAGCGAGTTCGGATCCGTTGACAACGTCACGATCTCGGAATGCGGAAGCGTAACATTAACAGATTTTATTACCGACTCGTTGTTTTTCGAACGATGGACTTTGACCTTCAGGTTCTCATCGTCTACGTTCAAGCCGATATCCGCCTTACCATCGATGGTCGCTACATATCGCTTAGTAGTAAATGGGTTGTTAAAACCAAACGGATTCCCCGCATCGTCAATATATAGAACCTGAGTAAAATCGTATTCGTAGGTAAGCAACTTCGTTACCGGCTTAATTTCTTCCCGAATCGAATCATCGCTTATAACGGTCTGATCGCGCGTCAACCACAGGTACACGCAGCCGCCGCAAGCTGCAATCAAGCCTAACGCCAATAGGGCGACAATTATCTTCTGGCCAATTGTTTTAAACGGATTGGAAACGCTCATTTAACCCTTGTCCTCCAGTTGTCCTCAGGGTAATTACGGACTCAATTCATTTATATTGGGTTTTGATGTCAACCAATTCAGAAAGGAAGGACTTAAATCCAACATAATATAAATACATATTCATACGTTAATTTAATACCTATTCTGCTGCACGTATCTTTAGAAAGATTGGGGCACAGACCATAGGCCGGCACCCCAATCCATACATAGGCATCATAACGCGTTGATCATTCGATCATATGCCCACGTTAATCAACTGAAACGCTGACGTCCATCCGCTGATCTCGGTCGCTATATCCGATCATCAGTTCCCGTCCCTTTTTATCCTTTGCGCAAAAACTGCTGTCATACGAATATTCGATGTCCTTGTATCCCTTTTTCTTGCAAGCTTTGATGTATTTGTCGTACCCATCATGATCGATGCCAAATGCGACAAACGAAAGGCAGTCTTTTTCGTCTAACGACGTATAAACGATAGGGCAGTCAGGCTTCGGCAAGGATTTTGCAAGGGCTTTTGTTGGCCAGTCATACGCCTTGACACCGCCCTTTGATGAAGTCGTATAGGTTTTCGACTTGAAACTATAGTACTCGAGATATATCTTTCCATCGCCGCCTAGATAGGCAATAGTCGCCACTGAAGGCTCCATCAGGTCATATTGATTCTGCTGGGCATTGGCGACATAGTCACCATGGGTAATGCACGGAACGCTATCAACCGATTCTCGCTTCTCGACGATTCGCTGGCTATCCGCCGTTATTTTCAGCGTTGAATAATCGTGCGCAGCCTCTTCCTCATCAAAAACGTCAGTAAACAGAAGTTTCTGTTCGTCGGTCAACTCCCCTTTCGGCTCAAACTGAATAGTGAACTGAGCAATATCGAAGCTCGATTTATTGTCATATTCAAATGTCATCATCTCGACGCCATCAACAACGCCTTCTGAGACACTCCAGTTTAGTTGATCGATTTTTACTGAATCCTTCTTACCTGGCTTTGGCTTCTTTCCACTTTTCTTAGTCGCTGCGAATGCGTATGTCGGGCTCCAGCCGCGACCCGTAATTCCGAGTGGTAGAGAAATGCCGATTAGCGCCGCCGCGCTAAAAGCCAGAACTGCCGTAAATAACTTTTTCTTCATTACATATCCCTTGGTAGTCGTTTAACCTCCCCCTCGTCAAAAAGCAGACGAATTGGCAACGCGGTGGCACTATTTGGTTCCAGGGCGTGAACTGGATAAACATCGAGGGAAGGAGTGGACTCCGTGCAATAAACTCCCCTCGTCAAAATGTCTAGTTAAAGAGGACGGACAGACGGCGAACGGTCATATCAGTTCGTATCCGCCCGTCTCCAACGATCGAACGTCGATGCGCTGACGTTCAGGAGCATTGCGGCCTCTCGCCTCGTAACTTCACCTCCTTCGAATGATTTGATGACATCGCGGTAGCTATCCGGACGTTCGAGCGTCGGTCTCCCAAATCTCACACCCCGCAGACGCGCCGACGCGATACCCTCCGCCTGGCGCTGCTTTATGTTTTCGCGCTCCACCTGAGCCACGTAGCTCAAAACCTGAAGCACTAGATCGGCAATAAAAGTCCCCGTAATTCCATTGGGTTGTTCGCGTGTATCAAGCAATGGCATATCGAGCACCACGATGGCAACGCGTTTGTCCGTCGTTAGGCGACGCCATTCATCGAGAACTTCACGGTAGTCGCGACCCAATCGATCGATACTCTTAATCACCAAAACGTCCCCTTCGCGCAGACGACGAAGAAGACGCCGGTACTGAGGACGCCTGAAGTCCTTTCCACTCGCTTTGTCAGCATAGATCAAATTCGTTTGGACCGGAAACCGCTCCAGCGCATCCAGTTGGCGATCCAGGTTCTGATCTGCTGACGAAACTCGAGCATACCCATAGATTCTGTTTTTCATGATTGCCCCTATCAGCCGCACGATGGCAGCTTCAGCTCATCTGAGAGCCCACTCACAATAGGGCGTGCAAATTTCGCGAATGGGTTGAACCCATTTTCGGGCTCCAACGTAAGCTATTCAAGCACCGCTTCGATAACGCACGACGCCAACCTTTTGCTTTGAAATGAAATTAATCGTTTTTAATTGAGATTAACTAGAATAAAATGAAATTAACCCGAGACGCTAAAGGAGGGCATTGTGGAATACCTCGAAAACCCGTTTACCCCTAGCTTTGGCGAGGTTCCTGCCCATCTCGCTGGCAGACAACAGATTATTCGGGATTTGGACCGTGCCTTCTTGAGCCAGCGCAGGCGCCCAGAATTGACCTCGATCTTCTCAGGCGCGCGTGGAACCGGTAAAACCGCTCTCATGTCGTCGCTCGCGACAAGGGCGGAATCCCACGGCTGGATAGCCGTAAAGACGACTGCGCTCCCGGGAATGCTTGAGGAAATCGAGCTCGGGACGAAACGTGCCGCAGCCCATCTCATCGACTCGTCCACCCACTTCGAAGTCACCGGCCTCGGAATTGCACCGCTTGGCAGCATTGAGGTCAATCGCGTTCACGATGCCTCAACTTGGCGTTATCGCATGAGCGACATCATCGACCAGCTCAACGAGGCGGGCACCGGTCTGCTCGTCACGGTTGACGAGGTGGACCCGACACTCGACGAGATGATTCAGCTTGCAGCGACGTATCAGCACTTTGTGACCGATGGGAAACGCGTCGCCCTGCTCATGGCGGGACTTCCCAACAACGTCTCGACGTTGCTGAACCACAAGACGGTCTCGTTCCTTCGCCGCGCCCAACAATATCATCTGGGTCGCATTGCCGACTATGACGTGCGCGAGGCCTTGATTCGCACAATCCAGGAAAACGATCGCCTGGCAGATGCTGAGGGAATCGATCGAGCCGTTCGCTCGATCTCTGGTTTTCCCTTCCTATTGCAACTCGTAGGCTACCGTGCCTGGGACCTCACAAGCGATTCGAAGGAAATCTCGTCACGCGACTTTGACCTGGGAATCAAAATCGCGCGCGACGAGATGGACGACCGAATCCTCGCGGCAACCTATCGGGAACTCACGGCAGAGGACAAGCGATTCCTCATCGCCATGCTCGATGACGAGGAAGAGTCCACCACCGCTGACCTTGTCGAGCGCCTTAAGCGTTCGCCGCAGCAGGTCTCCCGCTACCGACGCCGCATGATAGACGCCGGCATCATCGGGGAGCGAGGACGAGGGCTCGTCGCATTTGAATTGCCATTCTTCCGCGACTATCTCGCAGCTCAATGCGTGAAATAGAAGTCAATGTGACAAAGAGGCAGTCCCTTTGTCACATTGCCTATAGGTAGCGACCGGTAATGCTCTTGGAGCAAGCCGCGATGTCGCCCGGCGTGCCGGCGCAGACGATTTGCCCGCCGGCGTCGCCACCGCCCGGGCCCATGTCGATCACGTAATCGGCGTTACGGATAAGGTCGAGATCGTGTTCGATCACGATAACCGTAGCGCCCTTGGCAACAAGGCCGTCGAACACACTCAGCAACACCTGAACATCGAGCGGATGCAGTCCGATCGTGGGCTCATCGAATACGAATACGGCATCGTCCTGCACGCGCCCCATCTCGCTTGCAAGCTTAAGACGCTGCGCCTCGCCGCCCGAGAGCGCCGGCGTGGGCTCACCGAGCGTGAGATAGCCCAAGCCCAGGTCGTGCAAGGTCTGCAAGCGCGCCTGAACCTTCTTGAGTCCCACCGTGGCGTCGAGGGCCTCGTCCACACTCATGTCCATGAGCTGCGGCAACGTAAGCAGACTCCCGTCCTTGCCCTCGCGATGGATATGCGAAGCAGCGTCTGCATAACGTGAGCCGCGACATGCCGGGCAGACGATCTCGACGTCGGGCAGAAACTGCACGTCGAGCGATATCGAGCCCGTGCCATCGCACGTAGGGCAGCGCAGAGTGCCAGTGTTGTAGCTAAAGGCACCTGCCTTGTAGCCGGCTGCCTTGGCCTCTGGCGTGCGGGCGAAGGCGCGGCGCAGCTCATCATGGATGTCGGCATAAGTCGCCACCGTCGAGCGCACGTTGGCGCCGATAGGCGTAGCGTCAATCAGGTTTGCGCGGGCAATGCCTTCGGCATCGATCCAACGCACATGTTTTGGCAAGCGCTCGCCGGCTGCCTGCGCCTTGAGTGCCGGGATGAGCGTCTCGAGCACCAACGTCGTCTTGCCCGAACCCGAAACGCCCGTCACCGCGACAAGGCGACCGCGCGGGATATCGACTTCGAGCGGCTTGACGGTATGGATGGCATCGGTTGCCATGCGGATGTGACCCTGGTCGAACATTTCCTCGTCAGTCACCTGCGGGCGCAAGCGCTTGGGGTCTGCGCGCAAAAACGGGGCGATGCGGCTGCCCTGCGATTGTTCGACCTCGTCCACCGTACCCGCAGCGATCACATTACCGCCGCCTGCTCCGGCAACGGGGCCCATCTCGACCAGATAGTCGGCTTCCGCCAGCACACGTGTATCGTGGTCGACAACAACCACGGTGTTGCCGTCATCCACCAGATCGCGCATCACGCCTACCAGACCGTCGACATTTGCCGGATGCAAGCCAATCGAGGGCTCGTCCAGCACATAAAGCACGCCCGTCGATCGGTTGCGCACCACACGGGCGAGCTGCACACGCTGGCGCTCACCCGTGGAGAGCGTGGCACCGGCGCGGTCGAGCGAAAGATAATCGAGACCCAGGTCGACCAGACGACGGGCCGCACTCAAAAACGAATCGCAGATATCCGTCGCCATGGGCCGCATCTCGGCCGGCAAGGATGCGGGCACCCCGCGCATCCACTCAATCGCATCACCAAGCGTCATGGCCGCTGCCTGTGCCAGATTGATACCGCGCACCTGGGGCTGGCGTGCCGCCTCGGAGAGACGCGTGCCGCCGCAATCGCGGCATGGGCCCTCGCGCAAAAAGCGCGCAACGCGCTTGAGGCCCTTGTCGTCCTTAACCTTGGCGAGCGCATTCTCGACGGTATAGACGGCGTTGTAATAGGTAAAGTCGAGCGGCGTGGCGCCCTCGCCGTTTTTTGGAACGTAGAGAATGTGCTTCTTAACCGCCGGGCCGTGGAACACGATATCGCGCTCTTGAGGCGTGAGCTGGTTAAACGGCACGTCGGTGCGCACGCCCATCTCGCCGGCCACCTGCTTCATCAGATCCCACATGAGCGTGCCCCAAGGAAGCACCGCGCCCTCGTTGATAGCCTTTGACTCGTCGGGCACCAGGCTCGCCTCGTCCACCTCGCGCATAACGCCGGTGCCGCCGCAGGTGGGACACGCGCCACCGCTATTGAAAGCCAAATCCTCGGCACTCGGCGCGTAGAACTCGCGGCCGCACGTCAGACACGTGAGCGACAGGCCTGCGGCCACGTTAAGGCTCGGCTCAACGCGCGCCCCGCAGTGCGGGCACACGTGATGGGCGCAACGGCTAAAGAGCAGACGCAGGCTATTGTTAAGCTCGGTCATGGTGCCAAAAGTGGAACGCACGCCCGGCACGCTCGGACGCTGGTGTAGCGCGAGCGCCGCCGGCACGTGCAGGACCTCATCCACCTGGGCATGTTCGGCCTGCGTCAGACGACGGCGAGTATAGGTGCTGAGCGCCTCCAGGTAACGGCGCGAGCCCTCGGCGTAAAGAACGCCCAGTGCCAGCGAACTCTTGCCCGAACCCGACACGCCGGCAATGCCTACGAGCTTTCCCAGCGGGATATCGATATCGATGTCCTTGAGGTTATGGACGCGCGCGCCACGCACCTCGATAGCGCTTGGTTGTTGCGACACCGTCATCGCTCCCCTTCCAGTTGATCGAATATGACAAGAGGACTGTCCCTTTGTCACATTACTCGTGCCGCGCCTGCCCGCGCCAGTCTTCGCGGGTCAAATACGTAAAGTACTCGGTACGCACATCACCCATAAGCTCGCAGGGCACGTCGCGCTCAACGTGATGTGGCGCGAACCCACATTTTTGCTGGACGCGTAGCGACTTGTTATTGCCCTCGTAGTATCCGCACCAAAGCGCCTTGCAGCCAAGCGTTTCGAACGCATAGCGCTGCATGGCTCGTACTGCTTCGGGAGCAAAGCCTCGGCCCCAAAATGGCTTGGCGACCCAATAGCCCACTTCAAGTTCGAGACCGTCATCTCGACGGTTTAACTCGCAGCGAGATGGCATGAGCCCGATGCTGCCCACGGGCTCGTCTGTCGCTGCCAGGCAAACGGCAAAGGTATGGGGTGCCGCAAAGACTGTCCGAATGATCTCCCTGCTCTCCTCAATGCTTCGATGGGGTGGCCAGCCCGCAGCCGGCCCCACGTCCGGGTCGCTCGCATATGCAAACAAGCTCGCCGCATCCGCCTCGCGCCACGGACGAAGCGTCAAACGCTCAGTATGAATCGCCATTATTTAGCCTCTCAAATATCGATGTGGCAAAGGGGCAGCCCCTTTGTCACATCACTCATGCCATAAAATGCGGTCGCGAATATACGCGCCCAGCATGGGCACGGTAAATCGGACGAGGCCGTATCCGGCAGCCTCGATGACGCGCTCGCGAATCAGGCTTGCGCGATATTTACTCGCCCAGCTCTGGGTACGATCGCAGCGCTCAATGATATCCGCCATGCGCGTCGGCTTGCCCTCGTCAACCGCCATGACCTCGACAAAAAGGCGCTGTGGACTGCGCAGCCCGTAATACAGGGGCGCGTCAACCGCTTCATAGAACTCGGAGACGGCATCCGCATGGCCATCCTCGACATCGCGCCTTTCGATGACCTGTGAGCCACGTCGGACAGCAGAGCGCCACATGTAATAGCCCACCAGCTGAACCATATAGGGATGCCCCATGCTCTTGTGTGCCGCAAGGTCCGCCGTCTCTGCGTCAACGTAAAGACCAGCGTCTTTGACCGTCTGGATATATGAATCGCGCACCTTGGGCAAAGATATCGCCCCCAGCGTACGCTGCTGGGCACGCCGCAAAAACGTCACGCTCGGCTCTTCGAGCAGATCGTCAACTATACTGGGTAAGCCGGCGAACACCAGCGCAAGACCGCGCTGGTCGCTATCGGACAAGCCCGTGGCGTCCTGGTCTCCAAGCACCTGCTGATAGAGAACGGCAAGAGCCGCCAGTTCCTCGATAGACGCCGATTGCGCCTCGTCAATCGCAAACAGTATGCCCTTGCCTGGACCGAGCTTCTTAAGGCGCTCGTTGACCAGCCCTCGCAACGTCTCGCCCTTTGCTCGCGCCGCCTCGACCGACATCCGGCCAAACGACGGACCGAGCTCCATTGACGTCACAACGGGTTTATTCGAGCGAAGCGCGTCGGCCAAACGATCGCATAAGCCAAGCGAAGCGGAATCGGAGACAACCGCCCATCCGCGCTCATTGGCTAGACGTTGCAGCTCCCGCAGGAGAACCGTCTTGCCACAGCCGCGGTTTCCCGTAATGAGCATGAGCCTGCCCGGCGCTCCGGCGCCGTTATCGAGCCCTTCCTCAAAATCTTCGATGACCGGCTCGCGACCGATGAGCATCGGGGGCCGCTTACCTGCCGTTGGCTTAAAGGGATTTGGATTCATGTCGGCCTCCTCGGATTGGCAAACCCTGATAATCTGATAATAGTTATACCAACTTATACCGAGTTATACCAATAGCATATGACAAAGGAGCTGTCCCTTTGTCATATGTGGCCGAAAAACTCGGCGTCTGCTGCTCGCCAGGGGCGGAAGGTGGCGGGATCGATCTTTACGTGCGCCGCGGCGGGCACGCCGTACCATTTGACCGTGTAGCCGGCGCCGTGAGAGCAAAAGACCGAGTCGGGCGTGTTGGGCAGATCGGCCTCGGGCTCATAGGCGGCCGTCTCGATTACGCGCTCGGCATCATGGCATGCCGCATAGCCGGCAAACTCCAGGTACAGATGCCCACGACCACTCGTGTAGGCAGCCACCTCCAGCGCGTAATCCTGCACCTCTGATGCCGGTACACGACCCACAAGCTTCGCCCGGTCGCCTGTCATCGTTGGCGGCTCGTACTCGGCACCCATGCGCGTGGCATCCGAGAGCGCCCGGCCCACGCACTCCCCCGGCACCTCGAGTTCAAAGCGATACCACGGCTCCAACAGTACCGCCGCGCCGGCCTCACGCGCCTGCATGAGCCCCTGGCGAATCGCGCGGTACGTGGCCTGGCGAAAATCGCCGCCCTCGGTGTGTTTGGCATGCGCACGGCCGCCCGTGAGCGTAATGCGCACATCGGTGATGGGCGAGCCGGTCAGCACGCCCAGGTGATCGCGCTCCATGGCGTTGGTGAGCGCCAGACGCTGCCAGTTAAGATCGAGCTCGTCGGTCGAGGTCACGGTGCCAAACTGCACGCCCGAACCCGCTGGCAACGGCTCCAGGCGTAGATGCACCTCGGCATAGTGGCGCAGTGGCTCAAAGTGGCCCACGCCCTCGACCGGCTGCGAAATAGTCTCCTTATAGAGAATGCCGCCAGACTCAAACGCAACCGAAAGGCCAAAGCGATCGGCCAACACCCGTTGCACGACCTCGAGCTGCACCGCCCCCATAAGCTGCAGATGTATTTGTTCAAGATGCGTGTTCCAGCTTACGCCGAGCATGGGATCCTCGTCGGCAAGATCGGCCAGCGCCTGGAACACCGTATGGACATCGTGTTCGCCCGGAAGCACCGTATAGGTGAGAACCGGCGCAATGACAGGTGCATCGCCCGCGGGCTCCGCGCCTAGGGCATCACCAGGGCGAACGTGCGCGAGGCCCGTCACGGCACAAATACCGCCAGCAGCAACTTCTTGAGCAAGCTCATACTTTTCGCCGTTATAGATGCGTACCTGGTCGACCTTCTGCTCCCACGCCTCAGCACCGGAACGTCCTCTAATCATCTGCTTGGCATGCAGCGTGCCGCCGGTCACTTTAACCCATGCCAAGCGCTCGCCGCGATCCCCGCGGCTCACGCGGTAGACGCGCGCGGCAAACTCCGGGCGCCATGTCTGTTCGCGCATCAGCGCGCATATGCCATCCAGCAGCTCGTCCACGCCTTGGTCCTTGAGCGCCGAGCCGGCAAAGCAGGGAAAGAGCTTGCGCTCGGCAACCATGCGCGACAGCGTCGCGGCGGAAAGCTCACCCGCCTCAAGAAACTCCTCGAGCGCCGCCTCGTCCAACGCAGCAGCGTCCTCCTGAACAGCCCCGCCCACCAGCAGTTCGCTGGCATCCAGGCAGCCCTCGGAGAGACGTTGCCCAAGTTGTGCCAGCAAAACATCGCGGCCGGGATTCTCCAAATCGATTTTGTTGATGAAGATGAACGTCGGGATGTCATAGCGCGCAAGCAGGCGCCACAGGGTTTCGGTATGACCCTGTACGCCATCGTTGGCGCCCACAACCAAAATCGCGTAGTCGAGCGCTCGCAATGTGCGCTCCGCCTCGGCAGAAAAATCGACGTGGCCGGGCGCATCCACAAGCATGACGCGGGTATCGCCATGGTCGAGCACGGCCTGCGACGAGAAGATCGTAATGCCGCGCTCACGCTCGATCGCGTTAGTGTCCAGATGCGAATCGCCATCGTCCACGCGGCCGCGCTTGCGAATGCGACCCGCGTTGAACAGCATGGCCTCGGCCAACGTGGTCTTGCCGGCATCGACATGCGCCAAGATTCCAACGACTGCCTGCTTCGACATGGCTCTCCTCTTATTACAAGCCCATCGCACGCGGCAACGGGCGTCCTCGTTCCACACTGGATGATACAATTTACGGGCCGGCGGGCGAAGCGGGCCCTATCCCCCGACCGAGCTCATCGCCCCGCGTTGCCGCGCGGCGATTTTCGTAGGTTCGCGCCTTGCGAAAGCCGGCACCTCCCCTTTTTGCCTGCTCGGGCTCATCTGGGGCAGTAACAACGCGAGCCCCACAACTGCGAGGAGCCACCATGAAGGCATTGCTCAACGAGTTCAAGGAATTCATCAATCGCGGCAACGTGATGGACATGGCCGTCGGCGTGATTATCGGCGGCGCATTCACTGCCATCGTGACCTCGCTTACCGACAACATCATCAACCCGCTTATCTCCGTGATTGCCGGTGGCAGCGCCACCGAGATCTCGGGGCTGGTGGTGCCGGGCACCAATATCGACTTTGGCGCCTTTATCGGCGCATGCATCAACTTTTTGATTGTGGCGGCGATCGTCTTTGCCATCGTCAAAGCATTCAACAAGGCGCAGGAGATTGGCGACAGGCTCGCCGGTGCCACCGCCGAGGAAGCCGCACCAGCGCCCGTCTGCCCGTATTGCCTGGAAGAGGTACACGAGGGCGCGACCAAGTGTTGCCACTGCGGAAGCGAGCTACCCCGGGCGTAGGGTCTTAAAGCCGATAGCGCTCAGCGTCTACTATCTTGCAAAACAGCGCAGCAACCAAAAACGGCCCCGCCCGGGGCCATTTTCGTTCACGCGCATTACTGACACGAGCTCTCGCTCTTATGCCTCGCGCAGCCAGTCAAACGCAACACGCGGCGTGCCGTCTGACACATACACGACGCCGGCACGCTCAAACCCTGCCTTAATACTCGCGCCCTGCATGGGCAGGTTGTCCTGGTGCGTATCGATGCGCAAGTGATCGGCACGTTCTTTGGCAAAGGCAAACATCGCAGCCGCGATACCGTGCACGGTGCCGTCGGATGCCACACGGTGCAGCACGGCGTACGGAGTGTCGCTACGCCATTGACCGTCCTCAATTACGTCATAGCACTCGTCCGGGCCCGGTAAAAAGGCAAACGTCGCCACCACGCGGCCGTCGACTTCGCACACATAGCTGCCACCGGCGGCGATATCGGCAGTCAGCTGCTCGGCAGAAGGCGTGCCCTCGGGCCACTGCGTGGCGTTGCCATGCGCACGCATAAAGGCGCGGGCCGCGCCATAGATAGCCATGACGGCGGGAATGTCGGTATCGAGGGTTTTTCTGATCATCACGCGGCGACCTCACGTTTATTGGTATCACTTTGATTGAGCAATGATACCAACGTTTGGAGAGGGGCGCGAAGCAGATGGGGAGCAAAAAGCGAGCCGCCTGGTCAAAAGCCAAAAGCGAGTTTTTGGGCGCTGCCACCGGCGGCGATATGAGCGACCTGTTTGCACGTGAGGACGAGCGCCGCGACGCCCTGGACGCCGAGCGCGAAGAAGCCTGGCGTTACAAGTCGTGCGAGCGCAAAAACCGTTACGACACACGCGCCGAGGCCGAAGCCGTTATGGCCGATTGCGAAAACCGCGGACGGCGCGGTTTAGCCTGCTACAAATGCGAGTACTGCGGCGGCTGGCATCTGACGTCGCACCCTTGGAAATAGGGTCCGCATCGGCACGGCACTGACGGAGCGCCAACCATCGCACACAAGCTACAGGCGCGGCGGCACCAAAACATCGTAGCGAACGGCCTTGCCCGCGAGCTGATAGCTCGGCTTAACGCCGGCAAGCAGCGGCCCCTTCACCGGTCGTTTGATAACGACCTTGCGCGGATGCACCGCAAGCGCTGCCTCGACCAGCGTCTCCTCATTAGCACACGGCTGCTCCAGATGATGCAGGAGCTGAAACTTCTTTTTAACCGCCGCGCTCTTGGTGCGCTCAGGAAACATGGGATCCAGATAAACCACATCGGGAGCGGCAAGCTCGCCCTGTCCAATCAGCTCAGCTGTATGGCGAAGGCCGGCAATGCTGTCCTCGCCCGCATGTAAGCGCATGCGCGACGCGGCAGCCGCAAGCGCCGGATCATCTGCCGCGCGATCCAAGGCATCCTTGAGGAGCGCCGCAATCACACAATCCTGTTCATATAGATCGACGGTAAAGCCCGCGGCAGCCAGCAGCAGCGAATCCTCGCCAAAGCCTGCCGTGGCGTCAATCGCCCATGGGCTCTCGATGCCTTTTGCGCGCGCAGCCTTTACCAGCAGCTCTTGCTGCAGACGGCCCTGTTTGAGCCGTGGAAGCATGCGGCCAAAATCGGCACGCAGCTCCATTGTGCCGTCGGTGAGCGTGAGGCCCTCGGACTTCCCGGTCAGCTCAAGCCCCGCGGCCCGAGCAACAAAAAAGGGATCGGCGACGCCCATGGACACTCCTTAACAAGAAAAACGAATACGCGAGCGCCGTTCATGACGACACCCAACCGTCCGCTATTGTCCCACATGCGACATGGCCCACAGCATCCCAATGCAAAGCACCGCCATCAATCCCGTGCACACGGCAGCGATCACAGAATCACCCATGCGCCTTCCCAACGACCGCGGCTCATGCACTTGCCCTGTTCCGTACATCATGGCTCCTCCTTGAGACCAGCTCTTACCATGGACCCATCATCGCAGCGCCGCGCATACGCTGCCATCGATTTGACTTACGCCCAGCTTTCCTTTTTGAAAGGTTGGGTTTGGCTGCGCGGGCTCAATGCGCTTTCAAACGCATGCATCGCCGCGTTGAACTACAATGTGCTTCACCATATGTGCAGTACATTGGGTACGCCAAGTTGGCGTACTCGTATCGAAAGGACCAGCCATGAGCTTCACTCGCAAGACTCTCAAAATCCTTGCTCTCATCTACTTTGTTTTGGGCATCGCCAGCCTCGTCACCGCCGGCGTCGGTATCGCCACGGGCGGTCTCGATTCCACGTACGGTTCGTACGCCACGCTCGCAGCGGTCGTGCTTATCGCCAAGGGTCTCGTCGACCTTGCCGCAGGCGTCGCCGGTATCAAGGGCGCCAACAAGCCTTCGCAGGTGGACGGCGCGTTTAAGCTCGGTATTGTTGCCGCGGTCGCCACGCTTGCCCAAGCGGTGCTCACGCTTCCCGCGTTTGGCGGCGACGCCATCAACTTTGGCGCCTTTGTCATCGTGGTGTACGACCTGTTCTTTGTTCAGCAGGCACACGCCGTTAAGGCCGAGAACAAGGACCGCCTATAAGCGCTCGCTTCTCATAACCTCTGCAGCCAAGCAACTAAAAAGGGCCGATCGCGCATCTCCGCGGTCGGCCCTTTACGTTTGCCCAGATAAAACCTACCAAAATAAACCTGTCCCTTTTTGGCAGGTTGTTAGCTGTGGCGGTACTCGGCGATGATGAAGTCGATGTCAGTCTGAAGGGTATCGAGGTTTGTCAGGCGCTCTTTGTCGGCGGGGCGCGTGCGGTAGTAGTACGGCGTCATCTGGAACACCGCCTCGATGTCCGCCTGGGTCTGAAGCGTAATATTCGCAGACACCCGCTGCGTTCCGACCAACTCGAGCTCGGTGGTCTTCGGCAGCTTCTCGTCGTTAAGGTACGGCGTGTCGTAGAGTACCTCCTTGAGCCCAAACAGATGGCGGGCACCCGGCACCACGGTGTAAAGCGAACCCTCCGGTGCCAGCACGCGGGCAAACTCGCGCTCATTAAAGGGAGCAAAGAGCTCGGTCACCATATCGAAGGCGCCATCGGGCACGGGGATATCCTTCATGTTGGCCACAAAATAGGTCGCATCGCCGCGCTTGGCCGCAAGGCGCACCATCTCTTTGCCCAGGTCGAACCCGTAAGCATCCACGCCCGGCACTGCGCCCATGGCGCTGGTGTAATAGCCCTCGCCGCAGCAAATATCGAGCAAGGTCATGGGGCCGTTCGCAGACGCTGCACGCCCAGACACCCGCTCGCTCACGAGCTCGACCATTGCATCGCGCAACGGCGCATAGTATCCACGGTTCAGAAAGTCGCGACGGCTGCGCGCCTGCGACTTGGGATCACCCATGGAGTCGCCGCTCTTGGACGAGCGCAGTAGATATAGATAGCCCTCGCGAGCACGGTCAAACCGGTGTCCGCCCGCGCATGCGGCCCCGCGCTCGTCGTCCACCAACGGCTCATGGCAAACGGGACACAACAACATGGCAACTCCTTAGCGCGAACAACACAACGCCCACCATTGTCGCACGCCTTCCCCACCTAGTCATTGGGGACGTTCTTGAATGTCTAGTTAGAAGAGATAAGGAGTGTCCCCAGCTGCCGGCAGAAAAGGAACGTCCCCAAGTGCCGACTGAATGCATTAGGAGTATCATCGTCTGCGCAAATAAGCACGAAATAGCATGTTAGAGATTGAGAGCGTATGGCCGATACCGTATCTAAGCACATCGACATGACCACCGGCTCGCTGTGGCGCAATATTCCCCTGTTCGCCTTCCCCGTAGCCGCGACGAGCATCTTGGAGCAGCTGTCGAACCTCATCGCCACGGTCATCATCGGCAACTTCTCGGGCGACCAGGGAACCCTCGCCATGGCGGCGGTCGGCTCTAATGTTCCGCTTACCAGTCTTATGCTCAACCTGTTTATCGGCATGTCGCTTGGCTCCAATGTGGTCATCGCCAACGCTATCGGCCGCAACGACCAGAACATGGTCAAACGCGCCGTCCATACCTCGATTCTTATGGCACTTGTGGGCTTTGTTGTCATCGCTCTGGGCGAGGTCTTTGCCGAGCCCATGCTCGCCGCGCTCAACGTTCCCGCCGAAACCATGCCGCTCGCCTCGCTCTACCTGCGCGTCTTTTTGCTCAGCATGCCCTCGATCTTGCTTTATAACTTTGAGGCCGCGATCTTCCGCTCCGTCGGCATCACCCGCATGCCGCTGCAGGCGCTTGCCGTGTCCACCGTCCTCAACATTGGCCTGGACCTTATCTTTGTCCCCGTACTCCACTGGGGCGTCGCGGGCGTCGCCATCGCCACCGCCATCGCCTACACCGTCAGCGCCGCCACGCTCTTTATCCGCCTGCTCAAGACCGACTCCGTCGTCCGCGTCACCCCGCGTGACTTGGCTATCGACCCCGTCGCCCTCAAGCGCATCGTCAAGATCGGACTGCCCGCCGGCATCCAAAGCGCCGTCTTTGCCGTCGCCAACATCATCATCCAGTCTGCCATCAACAGCTTGGGTACCGAGGTCATGGCGGCATCGAGCGCCGCCATGAGCCTGGAGTACGTGTGCTATAACCTGCTCAACAGCTTTAGCCAGGCTTGCACCACCTTTGTGGGACAAAACCACGGTGCCCGCCAGATCGACCGCTGCACCAAAACGCTTAAGGTCTGTCTGGTCGAGGGCGGTATCGTTGCACTCACCACGATTATCGTTATTGTCGGTCTGGGGCGCGAGATCCTATCGCTGTTCAACAGCGATCCCAACATCGTCTCGATCGGCTATATCCGCGTGTGCTCGATCTTCCCGGCGTACGCTTTTAGCATGTTCTACGAAAACATGTCCGGCTACCTGCGCGGCTTTGGCATCTCGCTCATGCCCGCCCTCATCACCATGATCTGCGTCTGCGGCATCCGCTTCTATTGGGTGTTCTGCGTGTTCCCGCACTTCCGCACCTTTGCGAACATCATGATGGTCTACCCCATCAGCCTGGGCACCACGGCGTTCTTTATGGTCGTGGCGGTATTACTCTGCCACCCGGCACGCACCTATCGCGCCACCCAAACCAAAGCGACAGCCCGCTAAACACCGCACTCAACGCCACGCCAGTCATTAATTGACAATATGCGAGCTCATATAGTCGATAAAGCGCCTCGTGGCGATGGGCATGGTGTCCCAACTGCGCCAGGCTGCCACTACGTCACGCGAGGGGGCGTGCACGATGGGACGTACGCGAATATCGGCCTGCATGCCCTCGACGGTACGGCGATACAGCATGCTCACGCCTAGGCCCTCCTCCACCATCGCCATGATGGTGTAGTCGTCGGTCACCTCACTCGTCACGTGCGGCGACAGCCCATGCGCCGCAAATGCATCGAGCACCAGGCTCTGTTCGCCCTCATCCAGCAGCACAAACGGCTCGGACGCCAGATCGGCGAGCGTCACCTTTTCCTTTGCCGTCAGCGGATGCGCGGCCGGTAACAGTGCCACCAACTCGTCGTGATAGACCACGCGCTTCTCGAGCCCTGCGGTAAACCCACGTGCCGTAAAGCAAAAGTCAACCACACCATCGTGCACCCACTGGGCGTTGCGCGTGTAATCGCCCTGCTTGAGGGTAAAGTGCACGCCCGGGTGTAGAGCTCCAAAGTCGCGAATCACGCGCGGCAACACGGTTCGACTCACGTTGGTAAACGTCGCAATGCGAATATCCGCCGAGGAGAGTCCCAGCAACTCCCGGCGCTTGCCCTCGAGCTCGGCCTCGGCGGTCACGATCTGTCGCAGATACGGCAGGTACTGCTTGCCGTCGCGCGTAAGCGAAACGCCCTGCTTTCCGCGCTCGATAAGCGTGGTACCCAGCTCGCGCTCGAGTGCCTTGACGGCCTGGCTCACCGCACTTTGCGTATAGCCCAGCTCGTCCGCCGCGCCCTTAAGACTGCCGCGATCGACCACCATACAAACAATCTGATACCGCGATGCCATTGTGCCTCCACATCAATGCAGCCGTAAAACGTTTTGCCAGGTCTTTTTCTTCCAACATTAGCATTTCTTAATCATACTGAAGATACATTCGCTTTACTACATCCATATCTGGGAGCAGAATCCTTTTTACGAAACCGTTCTGTAACAAAAGGAGTCCCATGGATCGCAAAAAAGCAATCGCGCTCTCATTTTCCGTTCCCGTCGCATGGGGCTTTTCGTACCCCCTCATGAAGATCGGCATGGACAGCATGAACGCCACGAGCATCGTCGCGCTACGCTGCATCATCGCCTTTGTGGCCTGCATGCTGCTCTTCCACAAGCGCGCTTTCCGTATCAACCGCGACCTTATGGTTCGCGCCGCCATCATCGGCGCCATTATGGCAACCGAACTCACCTGCATGTGCCTGGGCTCTAGCCTCACCTCTGCCTCCACTGCCGGCTTTTTACAGAGCCTGACGGTCGTGATCGTGCCGTTTGCCAACGCCGCCCTGCTGCGTCGCGCCCCCGAGCGCAAAGTGCTCGTCGGCACCGCCATCGTCACCTGCGGCATGCTGCTGCTCTCGGGCGCCGACTTTACCAGTCTGAACCCGGGCGCGCTCATCATGCTGCTCTCCGCCTTTGTCTACGCCGGCCATATCATTGTGGCGAAGCGCTTTGTCGAAGATGTCGACCCGCTGGCTCTGGGCGTTTGGCAGCTGGGCTTTGGCGGCTTATTCTCGGGTATCGCCGCATTCACCTTTGGCGGTTTCACACTTCCCGGCACGCCGGGCGAGATTGTGGTCGTCGTCGCGCTCGCACTCATCTGCTCTGCCTATGGCTTTATCACCCAGACGCTCGTGCAGCCCCACGTGCCCGCCGAGACCACCGGCTTCGCCTTCTCGCTCGAGCCGGTCTGCTCCGCCGTCTTCTCGTTCTTCCTGGTCGGCGAGGTCCTGAGCCCCATCGCCTTCTTTGGCGCCGCCCTCATCCTCACCGGCGTCATGGCGGCAACCGTCGAGCTTCCGCGCCTCCGCGCACATGGACAGGCTCGCATGGCAGGAGCGCCCGAGCACGTCTCGTAGACCCCACTCTTCATACAGCCGCGGCATAAAGGCAACCGGTGCGCCTTTACAATAGATGCCAACAGAGCATCTGCCATAAAGGAGCCCCATGGACACCGCAACTCGCGACCGCAACATAGCAACTTGGTTGGGCGATGCGCCGCAGCCGGTACGTGACACTACGAACCAGCTGCTCGAGCGCATTGCCCTTTTGCGTACCGAGCAGACTATCTACCCGGCACAAGACGACATCCTCAATGCCCTCGCCTACACGCCGGCCGACCAGGTCAAGGTTGTCATCTTGGGTCAGGACCCTTATCACGGACCCAACCAGGCAATGGGGCTGTCGTTCTCGGTCCCCGCGACGCAAACCAAGTTGCCGCCGAGCCTGCGCAACATCTATAAGGAGCTCAAAGCCGATCTGGATTGCCCCATTCCCGCCACGGGAGACCTAACCCCATGGGCACTGCAGGGCGTCCTGCTCCTCAACACTACGCTCACCGTGCGCGAGCATGCCGCCAACTCGCACGCCAAGCTGGGCTGGAGCACGCTCACCGACTACGTTATCGAACGCTGCTGTCAGCTGTCCCAGCCGGTAGTCTTTTTGGCATGGGGCCGCTTTGCCCAGCAGATGGTCGAGGGCAAGCTCGCCGCGACCGGCGCGGGCAAGGCGACCGGCAAGTTCTGCCTGGCCTCCACGCACCCCTCGCCGCTTTCGGCCAACCGTGCCACGGTAGAACTCCCCGCCTTTATGGGGTCGCGTCCCTTCTCGGCAGCCAATCGGCTACTCGAACAGCACGGCTCGACCCCCGTCAACTGGACTTGCATCGGCTAAAAATCGATACATCAAAAACGCGCCCGACAGCTTTCCATCGGGCGCGTTTCCTATTCGGGCCAAATAAATTGCGTGCGGCCGGCCTCGCCGCCATCGATCAGCAGACTCTGCCCGGTCATAAACCGGTTGGTCACGCCCACAAAGTAGATCCACTCGGCGATCTCTTGGGCGGTGGCCCAGCGTTTAAGCGGCGTGAGCTCCATAATCTGGTTCCACAGGTGCTCGTCTTCCATCACGCAACGGTTGAGCGGCGTGATAACGCCGCCCGGGTCCACACTGTTGGCGATAGCCTGCGGTGCCAGACGGTTTGCAAGGTTCTTGGTGTAGGCGATAACGCCGCCCTTGCTGGCGGCATAGGCGGGAAACTCCGATCCCGTATGCCCGCTCGCCGACCCCACATTGACCACGGATCTAATCGCCGGCGCCGGCTTGGCGGCAAGCCCCTCCCCCACAAAGGCGTAGCGCTCGGTCACGTTGATGGTGCCATACAGGTTGGCGGCGATGTCGTCGGCCGAATCCTGCGTACCGGCAACGTTCACGATCACCTGGGGTTCAAGGTCGCCTGGAAACGAGTCCGGCTCGCGGACATCAACGATCAGATGGCGGTAGCGCTCGTGTTCGACCGCCGCCGGCAGCAGATCAAAGCCCACAACCTCGTGGCCCTCGTCCAAAAAGCGCTGCACGCATGCGGCTCCGATACCGCCCGAAGCGCCCGTGATCAAAACCCGCATACTTGCTCCTTAGGCGGTTGCGTGGCGCTCGAGGTACTCGGAGCCCACATTCTCGCGCTCCCAGCCGCGCACGACCTTGTAGCCCACGGGGCTCAGGAAGACCTCGCACAGCAGCTCGGCAACAGCGCCCGTCAGCGAGCACATAAGGACCTGCACCCAGGTCCAACCAAAGAACGTGTGGCTTACCACAATGGCAAAGACCAGGTTGTCGATAAACTGGCCAACACCCGTAGACACATAGGAGCGGAAGGCAAAGCTCGCAAAGTTATTCTTTTTGAGCATACGGCCGAGCGACTGGTTGAGCGTGGAGTTAACCACGGCAGAAACGAGCATTGCCAGCGAAGAGCCCAGCACCACGTACCAGGTGCCGCCGATGGTGGCGTTAAGGGCGGTGTTGACCTCGATCATGCCGGTGTCGTAGTAGGCGCCCCACATACCGGGCGTGAGCGAGCATGCCCAAAAGCACAGGCTCACGGCCAGGTTGACCAGCAGCGCGAGGATAGAGATTTTAATGGATGCCTTGGCGCCAAAGCGCTTGCAGATCATGTCCTGGCACAAAAACGAAACCCAGCTCACCACAAAGCCGCAATCGAGTGCCAGATACGGCAGGCTGATGAGCTCTTTGTTGGCCAGCAGGTTCATCATGATGACGCTCACGAAAAACAGCGAAACCGTTGCCGCGGGAATGCTCCGCAACAGGACCTTGTAGTCCTCCATGACCTTCTTGATCATTGTGTACTCCTTTGGTTTTAGGTTTAACGAGCAGGATATCGGACCCGAACTGCTCGGACGCCCCGGTCTTGAGACGACGGTGGGTATGATAGCCGCTCACGCGGCATCAGGCAAGCAAACGGCGCGGCAGCCCCGCAGGACCACCGCGCCGATGCGTTAAAAGGCTACGTTGCCAAACTCCGACAGGATCAGGTCGGGGTTGTGGTCGGTTGCCCAATCCACGTTCCACGGGCTCGTGAACAGCAGCAGCTTACCGCCGCGCATATCCTCGACACGCAGCGTGTCGCGCGTGAGCGAAAGGCCCGGGATATCGATAGTGTCGGGGTCGTTCTGGATCCAGCGGATGTCCGTATAGGGCAGCGGCTGGCGACGAACCTCAACACGGTACTCGGCCTTGAGACGGCGCTCGAGTACCTCAAACTGCAGCACGCCGACCACGCCCACGATGACGCTCTCCATGCCGGCACCCAGTTCGCGGAAGATCTGGATGGCGCCCTCCTGGGCAAGCTCCTCCATACCCTTAACGAACTGCTTGCGCTTGAGCGTGTCGACCTGCGTAATGCGAGCGAACATCTCGGGAGCAAACGTCGGGATCTGCGGATACTGCACGTGGCGCTTGCCGGAGCACACGGTGTCGCCGATGCTAAAGATACCCGGATCGAACAGGCCTACGATATCGCCCGCGTACGCCTCGTCCACGATGGCGCGGTCATCGGCCATCATCGAGGTACCCGTAGCGAGCTTAAGCTTGCGGTTGCCCTGCACGTGGAAGGCATCCATGCCGCGCTCGAACTTGCCCGAGCAAATGCGCACAAAGGCGATGCGGTCGCGGTGGTTCTTGTCCATGTTGGCCTGGATCTTAAACACAAAGCCGCTAAAGTCGTCGCGGCAGGGATCGACCGGTTCGCTGGTGAGCGTATCGGTATAGGCGCGCGGCGTCGGGGCCAGACGCAGGAACTCCTTCAGGAAAGGCTCCACGCCAAAGTTGGTAAGCGCCGAGCCAAAGAACGCCGGGCTCAGCTTGCCACAGGCCACGGCATCCAAATCGAGCTCGTCGCCGGCACCATCGAGCAGCTCGATATCGTCCATCAGGTTCTTATGGTTTTCTTCGCCGATGAGCTCGTCCATGGAAGGATCGCCCAGTTCGGCCTCGACCTCGGCGACCTTCTTGGTGGCGTTGGCGTGGCCGTCGCCCTCAAAGGCGATAACGCGACGGGTCTGACGGTCGAACACGCCGCGGAAGTTGCGGCCGCTGCCGATCGGCCAGTTCATGGGATAGGTGTTGATGCCCAGAACGTTCTCGATCTCTTCCATGAGCTCAAACGGATCGCGAGCCTCGTGGTCGAGCTTGTTCACAAAGGTGAAGATGGGAATGTGGCGCAGCGTACAGACCTTAAAGAGCTTCTTGGTCTGGGCCTCGACGCCCTTGGCGCCGTCGATAACCATGACAGCGGCGTCGGCAGCCATAAGGGTACGGTAGGTATCCTCCGAGAAGTCCTGGTGACCGGGGGTATCGAGGATATTGACGCAGGCGCCGTTATAGGTGAACTGCAGCACCGAGGAGGTAACGGAGATACCGCGCTCCTTCTCGATGTCCATCCAGTCCGAGACGGCATGCTTGGCCGAGCTCTTGCCCTTGACCGAGCCGGCGGTCTGAATGCTGCCGGTATAGAGCAGCAGTTTCTCGGTAAGCGTGGTCTTACCGGCGTCCGGGTGGCTGATGATCGCGAATGTGCGGCGCGACGAGATTTCATCCGACAGGCTTGCCATGCGGATCCTTTCTTGCATTGAGTGCATTACGTCGATGTAACCGCCCTATTGTAGCCGCGAAATCCCGCTCTAGAGCGCCTATCAGGACAAATTCATCAGTTGGGGCCTGGGTAGCCGGCCCAATCCGTATTTACCTCTTGCATAACTGTGCATAGTGTATATATACTGTGCTTACCGGTTATATACACGTGTAGCCCAACAGCTAAGGAGCCGCTGTGGACATCATCCTATCCAATTCGAGCGACAAGCCCATCTACGAGCAGATAACCTCGCAAGTCAAAGCTCAGATCTTATCGGGCACGCTCGCTGCGGGAGCCAAACTCCCCAGCATCCGTGCGCTCGCGAGCGATCTTGGCGTGAGCGTCATCACCACCAAGCGCGCCTACGCCGACCTGGAGCAACTCGGGTTTATCTACACCGTGCAGGGCAAGGGCTGTTTTGTCGCCGAGGGCAACCAGGAGCTTTTGCGCGAAAACCAGCTCTGCCATATCGAAGAGCTGCTTGCGAAAGCGGCGAGCCAAGCCGAAACCCTGGGCGTCACGCGCGACAAACTGCACGAGATGCTCGACCTGGTAGCCCCCGAAACCATGCAGTAGCCATCTGCAAGAAAGGATATACCATGCAAAACTTGTTAGAACTCAAAGGTGTCTCACGCCGCGTGAGCGACCGTTTTTCGCTGCGTGATGTCACGTTCGCCGTGGAGCCCGGCCAGATTGTTGGCTTTGTGGGCGCTAACGGTGCCGGCAAGACAACGACCATTCGCGCCGCGCTCGGGCTTATCAAGCTCGATGCCGGCGAGGTGCGCCTGTTTGGGCAGCGCTGTGGCGCCGACGCGCCCGATGAGACACAGCGCTGCCTGCGCTCCCGCGTCGGTCTCGTCCTGGACACATGCCCCTTCCCTTCAACGCTCAAGGTGGGCCAGATCGAGGCACTCGTAGGCCAGGCGTACCCCACGTGGGACCGCAAAACGTTCGCCGGATTCATCGACCGATTTGGCCTCGATCCCAAGACAAAGGTCAAGGACCTCTCCCGCGGCATGGGCATGAAACTGCAGCTTGCCTGTGCACTCAGCCATAATGCCAAGCTACTCCTTTTGGACGAAGCCACCGCGGGCCTCGATCCCATGGCGCGCGAGGAACTGCTCGATGAGCTGCTTGCTTTTGTCGCCGACGGCCAGCACAGCGTGCTGCTCTCGAGCCACATTACGTCCGACCTCGATCGCGCCGCCGACCGCGTCATCTGCATCGATAACGGCTCGATTGTGTTTGACCTGCCGCGCGAGGACATTACCGACCGAGCCGGCATCGCCCACTGCACCCAAGCGCAGGCCGCCGAGCTTATGGCTTGCGTCGAAGGTGCCCATGCCGCCCGCCACGCCTACAGCGTGGACGTGCTCGTGCCCAACCGTCGCGAAACGCTCGAGGCCTTTCCCGAGATTCCCTGCGATCGGGTAACCATTGACGACTATCTTCGCCTCACGCTGAAAGGGGCTTCAAAATGAAACGCGCCTTTATGTCCGAGCTCGCCATCGCTCGCACGCTCATCCCGAGCATTGCGGGCGTCGGCCTATTCATCTTCGTCGTGCTAACCCTTGCCAACGCATCGGACGGCGATTCCGGTATGAGCGCCGGCGCCTGCGCGGTCAGCGCCATGTCACCCATCATAATCATGAACTCACTGGCTGGCTACGATAACCAAAACGGTTGGGAGCGCTATCGGGCAACGCTGCCGTTCTCGCGCAAAGACATCATCTGCGCACGCTACCTGTGCATTATTGCTTTCTCGGCCGTCATGGCATGCGCCGCCGTGCTTTTGAACATCATCGCCCTTCCGTTCTTCGATCACACGGGCATTCCCTCGACGGGACAGACCGTCTTTGAGATCACAATAGCCTCCGCCGCATCGATGCTCATCTCCCTCATGATGGTGTTTTTAGCACAGCCGCTGTTCTTTCGATTTGGACACATGGAGGCGCTGCGCCTTTCCGTCGGCCTGTTTGCCCTGATGGGCTGCGGTACCATGGCAATGCTGAGTTCCTCCAACCCCATCAGCAACTGGCTCATGTCGATTGCCGGAGCGAATCCCGATCCTGCCGTTCTGGGCTGTCTGTGCGCAGGAATTGCCGTGCTGGCCCTCGCGCTATGTGCAATCAGCTGCACCGTCAGCACCAAGGTCTATCGAGCACGCGATCTGTAGCCACGCGAGTCTCAATCCACGAAGGGCGCGATCGCCGCCTCTCCCCGCAAATCCGTGGCAAACGGCATGTCCCTGGCGTGCGCCACCGTACTACTTGCACAGCGGCTTGGGTAGCGGGATGCCGGCGGCGATGACAGCCGCGATGATCATGCAGACGATACCCTTGAGTGGGAAGCACATGAGCAGCAGGCCCACGACCATGACCGGCTGGCGCATGACCGCACCCATCGTCGATGCCGTGCAGACAGCGACGCAAAAGACCGGATCGGCGCCGGTGAGGATGGCAAGGCCGTAGCCCAGGCTCACACCCGAGAAGATAACCGGGAAGAAGTGGCCGCCGCGCCAACCAAGGTTGATGAGGGCGGGCGTCAGCATGGCCTTAACAAGACCGGTCGCGATAAGCACGCCAGCG
This sequence comes from uncultured Collinsella sp., assembly GCA_902494195.1. GTDB lineage: Bacteria > Actinomycetota > Coriobacteriia > Coriobacteriales > Coriobacteriaceae > Collinsella. Next base: position 130,918 of record CABUSH010000001.1, read on the forward strand.
GGAATGGTCAGGTAGGTTTCCATGAGCACGTCGGCCTGGGTCTCGCCGGCAAACATGGTGTAGGGCAGGACCGTGCCGCAGATGGCGAGCGCCAGACCGGCTAGCATGGCCTTGACGACAGGACGCTCCCCTATTGCATGAGACAGTGCCTCGCTCGCATGTTCAGAGACAAAGTACAGCCATCCGCAGATTGTTCCGATCAGCGACAGAGGGATGAGCCAGACAAGTTCCAGGTTGCCCACCACGGCAGCCTCGAACCTCGGCATGCCCATGCCGCCGCCCATGAGCTGGCCGAGCAGCAGGTAGGTGCCCAGACCACCGGCAATCGCAATGCCGTAGACCACCGTCTTTTGCGCCTTGGGCAGCTTGATCGTGATCTCGTCGGACGCGGACTCATCGTCGGCGTCTTCGCCCTGGCCGTCAGTACTTCCGGCAAGCGGCGCCACAAAGCCAAACACGGGCGCGGTAAAGAGCGCCGTCAGAGCAGCCTGGGTGCCCAGCAGCGTAAGCTCCCTAAACTCGGCACCAAAGCGGCGCATGCGGTCGCCGACCCAGCTGCACAGGCCCGCGATGACGCCGGTCAGACCGGCTTCCGGTCCAATACTTCCGCCAAACAGCAACGGCAGCAGCGCCGCAATCGACAGCTTGCCCAGATTGTCGTACGGGTAGCGACCGTCTTGCTTTACCTTGGCCATCACCTGGTTGAGGTCATCGGTCTTGGTGCCCGTCGTCTTTTCGTACAGACCGATCAGCAGGCCGCCCAGCAGGCAGACGAAAAACGGGTATGGCAGAAAGCCAAACGGGCCGCTGGCAAGCTCGGGCGAAGCGACGCCCAGCGCGTGTGGAATCTCGGTCCATAGATAGTCGATGCCGTGCTCCATCGCAAAGAAGAACAGCCAGACTGCGGCACCTGCGAACGCACCGGTCACGGCAACGCTAACTAAAAACAGCGCGCGGTTTGTGGGTTTGGCAAGGTTATCCATCGGGTCCTCCCGCGGTCAAAGTCGACATAGATACGTTTTATTGTAGAGCGAGTGTGGCCCAGACAAGCCAACCGTCTGCGCCGCAAACGGCACCATTGGGAGCCATAGTGGGGCAGGCTCAAGGCTTATCCGTTGATAATCGAGGCAATCTCGCGCAAATCGTCGGCAAAGTAGATGCCGTGCTGGCGCTTCAGGCTCGAAAGCCCCTTATCAATCATGTGCCCGAGCAGCGCCTTGAGGTCGTTGTAGTAACCGTTCAGGTTGTACAAAATGCACGGCGCATCGAGATACCCCAACGACACGGCGGACATGACCTCGGCAATCTCCTCGAGCGTGCCCGTCCCACCGGGAAAGGCGATGAACGCATCGCCGAGCTCAATCATCTTGGCCTTGCGCTCGGCCATATCGCTCGTCACGATAAGGTCGTCGATACCGTCATGCTGAAACTCGGCCTCGATAAAAAAGCTCGGCTCCACGCCCGTCACATGTCCGCCAGCATCGAGCACGCTATCGGCGAGCGCGCCCATCAGGCCCGATTTGGACCCGCCGTATACCAGCGCGTGGCCGTTGGTGCCAATCCAGTTGCCCAGCTCCTGTACCGCAGGTAAAAACGCCGGGTCATTACCGACGCTGGCACCCAGATACACGGTGATATTCATTTCAGTCCCCCTCATCGTGACGCGCGGCGCCCGTTCTAGCGTTGGCGGCGACGATATTCGCGCACGCGGCGCGACAGATCGGCGAGCTCGTCACGATCGAGCTCTTCCAAATGCTCAAGATCGTCCATAAAGCGCGCCATGGTGTCCTTTTGGCGCAGCTTGATAAGCGTATTGCAGTAGTTCACCGCCACGCCCGTAAGCATGGCGATATAGAAGATACTGATGACGCTTAGGATGACGGTAATGCCGCGGGCAACCGGCGTTTCTGCCGGGATATCGCCAAAGCCGATCGTCGAGACCGTCTCAAAGCTAAACCAGAGACCATCACCAAAGGTGAGGGTCGTAGGCTCGGACAGCCAGACAGCCGTCGAGCACAGCAGGTAAAAGATAAGAAACAGGCCCGTGATGCGTGCAAAGCCAGCCTGTCGCAGCACATCGGCAAGCGTCCTCAACCTGTTCATCACGACCCTTTCCACGGACAACCAATCACGTTCGCTCGGTATTGTCCCACAACCGGCAGTTAGGGACGTTCCTTTTGTGCCGGCAGAAAGGGACTGTCCCCAACTGCCGGGCGGGACCGTTTAGCGGTGCAGCTGCCGACTGGGCAGGCTGAGCTGGTATCCTTATGCGGTAATGTCTCGATTCGTTAGGATTGCATGTGAGAGCTTCCGCTGTCCTTCGTTCAGTTATATATCGCACCCTGGCCGTCGCGCTTGCCGCACTCGCCATACTGAGCACCATCATGCCCGCCCCCGCCTATGCCGCCAATACCGATCAGCAGGTCAAAACGGTCCGCGTTGGTTGGCTCGTCAACAACGAGGGCTTCCAGGACGGCACCCCCGGCGAGCGTCTCTCGGGATGGGGCTACGAGTACCTCCAGACCCTCTCGTACTACACACCCGGCTGGCAGTACGAATACGTCTCCGGCACCTTCACCGAGCTTATGGAGAAGCTCGAAGCCGGCGAGATTGACCTCATGCCAAACATCTCCTACTCCGAAGAACGCGCCCAAAAACTGCTCTTCTCATCGAACCCCGAGGGCACCGAGCGCTACTACATCTATGCCAGGCCCGAGCGCGACGATCTGGCCAAGGGTGACCCCCGAGCGCTCCAAGGCCTTACCATCGGCTGCAACCCCGGCGTTATGCAAACCTTCGTTGGCCAGCAATGGCTCGCCAACGAAGGAATCGCCTGCACATACAAGGAGTATGACGGAAACTCCGTTCTCTTTGATGCGCTGGCAAACGGCGAGGTCGATGCCGTCATCATGAACGACACGACCTCGTCGCCCAGTGCCTCCCCCATGTTCTACATTGGGTCGAGCGACTACTATTTTGCCGTCCCCAAAAGCCGCCCCGACCTGATGGACGACATCAATGCCGCCATGACAGCAATCGCCCGCGTCAACCCACGCTATAACGACGAAGTCAAATCTCACTACTCGGCCCAAAACGGCGGTTCATCATCGCTCAACAGCCCCGAATGTTCCTGGCTCAAAGCAAACAACAACACCATCACGCTCGGCTACATTACGGGCAAACTCCCCTACTGCAACGAAGACGAAGACGGCAAAATGGAAGGCTCGCTCGCATCGCTTGCGACGACGCTACACGATAAATTTGGCATTACGGTCAAAACCGTCGCCTTTGATAGCTACAAGATGATGTCAAAGGCCCTGTCAGAGGGAAGCATAGACGTTGCGCTGCCGGCATACCGAGATTACTGGTTTGCCGAGCAATCAGGCGTTATGCAGTCGGTATCGTTGGGGACCATGTCCCTCACCGCCATCCACACCGGCAGTAACCTGAAAAAAGACCTTCAGAACATCGCCTGTACCAAATCATCGTTTGTCAACAAAAATGCACTTGAAAGTCTATTCCCCACAGCGACCGTAACCGAATACCAATCCGACGATGAAGCGTTCGACGCCCTCAGGAAGGGAACGGCGCGCTGCATCGTCGCTCCCAGTTCACGCGTAAAAACCATCGGTGACCGTTATGATCTCGAGGACTGCGAGACGGTCGAGCTCCCTGACACCTGTGACCTCGCGTGCTTGATGTCGCGCGGCAAGCCCGAACTGCTGGGAATCATCAACAAGGGCATCATCAATGCCGGAGAATCGCTCTCCGCAAGTAATTACTCCTCCACGTCGTACACGGCCCAGGAATCCAACACGCTTCAATTCCTTTATCGCAACCGCACCGCCATTGCAGCTACCCTCATCGGTATGTTGTCGGTCGGCATCGTCCTGCTCATCTGGGCGCTCGTGCGCGCTCGAACCGAGCGCAAAAAAGCCGATGCTGCCAACGCCGCTAAGACGGCATTCCTCACGCGCATGAGCCACGACATCCGTACGCCGCTCAACGGTATCCTGGGCCTTATCGAAATTGAAGAATTGAAGGAAGGCGATATGCAAGTCGCCCGCGAGAGCCGTGCCAAGGCGCGCGTTGCCGCCAATCACCTGCTCTCGCTGATCAACGACATCCTCGAGATGGGAAAAATCGAAGACCGCAAGCTAACACTGGAACATGCGCCTTTTAACCTCAAAGAGCTTTGTGACGATACGCTGGTGCTGTGCAAGCTCCGCGCGTCCAGTAACGGCATCACAATGCAGGACAATAGTCTGCCGTACGCCACGGGGCCATACATGATCGGCAGTCCCACCCATATCCGACAGATCATGATCAACCTGTTAGACAACAGCATTAAGTACAACAAGCACGGCGGCTCCGTCACCTTTAGTTCAAAGACCAAGCCACTCGATAACGGGCGCGCGCTCTTTTGCTTTAGCGTTTCGGATACCGGCATTGGCATGGCTCCCGAGTTTTTAAAGCATATCTATGAGCCGTTTGCCCAAGAAGGTGACGATGCGCGCAGCAAGTTCCAAGGAACCGGCATGGGCATGCCAATCGTCAAGTCGCTTATTGAACTGATGGGCGGCACCATCGAAGTCAGCAGCGAACTCCATGTGGGCACCACGTTCTACGTGGAAATTCCGCTCGATATCGACAAGAACCCCCGGGCGCGGGCGAATACGGTCGAGAGGGCGCCCGACTGCTCGCTCGCCGACATGAACGTGCTGCTCGCCGAAGACAACGAATTGAATGCCGAGATTGCCCTGACGCTGCTAGAATCCGAGGGCGTCGTGGTCACCCGCGCCGCCAACGGCAACGAGGTCGTCGATCTGTACCTGTCGCATCCCGCCGGCAGCTTCGATGCGATCCTGATGGACATTATGATGCCGGACATGGACGGCTACGAGGCAACCCGCGCGATTCGTCTGAGCGAGAAGGTCGATGCAGCCGATATCCCCATCATCGCGCTCACCGCCAACGCCTTTGCCGAAGACGCCCAGGCGGCACACGATGCCGGCATGAACGCCCATCTGTCCAAACCGCTCGACTTTAACAAGCTCAAAAACATACTCGCCCGCATCAAGAAAAACGAATCCGTTTCGCTATAGTTTGTGCTCAACCACCACGCACGACCAGAAAGGAAGCCAACGATGTTTAGGCCCTTACGTCGAAAGAAACGCGCCATCACTGACGAGGAAGCGCGCAAACTGCTCGCCACCTGCAAGCGCGGCGTCTTTGCCGTCAACGGCGACGATGGCTACCCGTACGCCATTCCCGTCAACTACTTCTTTGACGCCGAGCACGACAAGATTTATTTCCATGGCGCCAAGGCTGGCCACAAGGTCGACGCACTCAAGCGCGATGACAAGGTCTGCTTTACCGTTTACGGCAACGAGTGGTACCAGGACGGTGACTGGGCTCCCTACGTTATGAGCACCGTCGTCTTTGGCCGTTGTCGCCTGGCTAATGACACCCCCGCGTTTATCGAGGACAAAGTCCGCCAGCTCGCCCTTAAGTACTACCCTTCTGCCGAGGAAGTCGAAGAGGAAATCGCCAAAGACATCAAGGGCGTCCAACTCTACGAGATTTCGATTGAGCATCTTTGCGGTAAGCAGATTCAAGAAAAGTAAGCCTCAAGAGCAGACGTCGCAAATAGCAATATGGCCCGGTTCCAACCCACCTTGGAACCGGGCCATATGCTTATGAAGCGTCGGCGGCGATGTGCGCTAGCGCCTCGACGAGCTCTTGCGAGCTCACAGGCTTGCTCAGGTGCGCGTTCATGCCCGCCTCACGTGAAAGCCTGCGGTCGTCGGCAAAGGCGTTGGCACTCACGGCGATAATCGGCGTGGTCGCGGCATCCTCGCGATCGAGCGCTCGAATCTGACGCGTGGCCTCAAGGCCATCGATGCCCGGCATCATGATGTCCATCAACACCACGTCGTACTCGCGCGGTGCGCTCGCGGCAAACGTCTCAACGGCAGACTCGCCATCCCTAGCATGCGTCACGACGGCACCGGCACGGCTGAGCGTAAACTGCGCGATCTCGGCATTCAGATCGTTATCCTCTACGAGCAAAACGCGCAAGCCCTGGAGCGCATCGCCATCGCCCCCATCCACGCGAACTGCCTGAGGAATCTCGGAGCGTTTGCATTTCTCGAACGGCAGGCGGATGGTAAACGTCGTCCCCTGCCCCAAGACGCTCGTAAAACTCATGGTTCCGCCCATAAGCTCGACCAACTGTTTTGCGATAGGCGCGCCCAGGCCAGTTCCCGATGAGGCGCCTTCCACCTGTTGCTCCTCGCGGCAAAACGGCTCGTAGAGGTGCTGTTGGAACTCCTCGCTCATGCCAATACCGTTGTCGGCGATCGTGTATTCATAGACGGGGACGCCATCCGCTGGCTCCACCTCGCGGCACGCTAGGCGAACATAGCCGCCCTGGCGGTTGTACTTGACGGCATTGCCGGCAATATTGAGCAACAAACGCTTGAGGTGTGTCACGCTCACCCGCGCATAGGGATGATTAAGCGTCTGCTGGTCGCAGATAATTGTCACCAGACGCTCCTCGGCCTGGCGCTCCAGAATATCGCGCACTTCACAGTTGAGGGCCACCAAATTTATGGGCACGAGGTTCAGGTCGACCTGTCCGCTCTCCAGGCGACTCATATCGAGTGCCTCGTTGGCAAGGTCGAGCAGCAGTCCCGATGCCGTCCAGATTTTCGAGCGGCACTCAGTCTGCTTTTGCAGATCGTCCGCATTGGCGTCGCCAACCTCGACCATGCCGCGAATGCCGTTGATGGGCGTGCGCAGATCGTGGCTCATGCGACGCAGAAACTCCGTCTTTGCCGAGTTGGCAGACGAGGCCTCACGCGCCGCCTTTGCCAGCTTGTCGCCATAGTCGCGCTCCTGCTGCAGCAAGTCCGTCAAACGTCGGCGATCAGCGCGGCGACGCACCGTCACAACAACGGCTATAACACCGCTGTAGAGCGCCAGCACGCCGGCAGCAACAGCCGCTACAACCTCAAAGTAACGCCGCGCCGAGGCATAGGTGTACACATAGAATTTGTGCGCTTTTCCAAATGTGCCCAAATACCACTCGCCGTCGGCGTTAACCAATCTGACCTTACCAGCCAGGCATCGATCCTTAATACCGTCGACAATGAAGACGTCCGTCGCAGGCAGATCGAATACGCCCAATACGGTGGGTTCAACGGCATTGGTCGCAACGACCTTGCCGTCGCTTTCGATCACGATATTGCCGCTATCGATGGTTTCATAGCCATCAAGCAAGCTCTGCAGTTTGAGTGTATTGCTTGCAACCGCCTTCGCGCTCTGATGCCTTACCGCGATAACGATACCCTCGCCATCCTGCCGAGTCACGCAGCCAATGTCTGCGACCGAATCATCCGCAAGCGTGATGCGGGCGGTATAGGACTTAAGCGGATGAGTTGCCACCTCCAGCACGGGTGATTCTTTGAGATACGTAGCGAGCGACTCGTAGCCCACATCGCCCGTCGAGGACTCGGACACCAAATTGCCCGATGCGTCCGTCACGATCAGCGCGCTCACGTTGAACTGGTCGGCATATTGCTCCAGCATGGCGCTATCCACCGAACCGTCGCGCTCCATATCGCGGGCAGCCTCTCCGGCAATCTCCGTAACGCGAATCAGGTTTTTGGTCGTATAGGCGCTGTTGAATGCATCGTAGGAAAGGCTCTGCGTCGCCACGTAATCGACAACGTCGGCAAAGCGCTGCTCGGCTTGGGCCGTCGTGTAACCGTAGCTCATCATGCCGGCAGCAACCGAGAGCGCTATCCCCAGCAGAGCGACAAGGAGCCATGTCCCTGCCGAACGATTGGCCCGCTCCTGAGCGGCATGGTCGGGCGCATCGATCATGACAGGCCCTCCACATTCAAAAATGGCGAAGGGTCATCAAAGTACTTTGACACCAGACGTTCCATGGTGCCATCGGCAAGCATTTCTTGATAGGCATGAGTGAGCTTAACGTCGATGCCGCGCGTATCGTTGATATCGAAAGCGGTGCCCAAACCGACCTCTAGCAGCGGCTCGTCCAGAATACGATACGTCACACCATAGTCCTTTTCGTAGGTGAGCAGCAAGGACTCATGCGCGGCGATGGCATCGACCAGGCCCTCGGCGAGCGCGGGGTTCAGGCATGAACGGTCCGAAAAGCAGTAGAGTTCTTTGATCTGCGGAACGTTTTCATTTGTGCGATTGAGCAAAATGCCCTCGGGCTTGGTGGTGGACTGAACCGCCACGATCTTATCCTCAAGATCGGCAAGCGTGTAGATATCGCTCTCGGGATCGACCGCGACCACCTGGCGGCTCGCAAGATACGGGCCGGCCCAACGATACTCGTTTTCGCGACCCGTCATGCTAAAGCTGCCCATGACACAATCGAGCTCGCCGCTCGCCAGCAGCTCTTTCTTCTTTTCCCAATCGATCAGCTGGTATTTTGGCTTATAACCAATGCGGGCCAAAGCCTCGGTCAATATCTCGACATCCAGGCCAACAATATCGCCGTACTCGTCGGTATACACAAACGGTGGATAGAGGTCGCTGCCAACGTTGAGCGTCTTAAGGTCGTCGTCTTTGGCCTGCGAGGCGTCCGGGGCTTTTGATGCTGGCGTTGAGGCTTCGTCATTGTGCCCGGAACAGCCAGCTATCGCTATGACAAAGGCACTCGCCACTGCAAGCGCAGCAAACAACGAAATGGCAACCGAGCGACGGGGTCTTTTCATCGAGCTCCAGACGATCCTGTTTACAGACTGAAATGGTTAAAGATAATAGCAAACAAAACCACACGAGTACCCAATGGTTACAGACGTTTTACCATGCGGGGCCTTCCAGCCGACTTGGCAGAAGGCCCCGCATGCAGTGCTCACTTACTGTGCATTAAAAACGTAGCGGTCCAAGCGGTCGCACGCTTCCCTTACGCGCGAAAGCGGCAGCGCCAGATTCACGCGAATGTGGCAGGGTCCGTGGAACGGGCGGCCGTCCTGATACCCCACGCCCACGCGCGCCCCCTCGTCGAGCAACCACTGAATATCACGGCCATGCTCGCGGCACCACTCGGTGCAGTCCAGAAACACCATGTACGTGCCCTGCGGACGCGAATAGGACACGCCCTCAAAATGCTCATCCACGTAATTGCAGAAGTATTCGATATTGCCGGCAAGCACCTGGTTAAGCTCATCCACCCACTCGTAGCCCTGCGGCTGGTAGGCACCGATGAGCGCGTGCATGGAGAGGACGTTCATCTCGTTGTAGTGAGTCTTGTCGGACACAGCGCACACGTGGTCGCGCAGTGTCTCGTTGTAGATGATGTGGTAGCTGCCGACCAGGCCCGCCAGGTTGAAGGTCTTGCTGGGCGCGTAGAGGGCAACCGTGCGCATGCGGGCATCCTCGCTCACCGACTGCGTCGGGATATGCTTGTGACCCGGCAGGATGATATCGGACCAAATCTCATCCGAAATCACCACGCAATCGTGCTGGCGATAGATGTCCATGGCGCGCTCGATCTCGTCGCGCTCCCATACGCGGCCGCAGGGATTGTGCGGCGAGCAGAACACCGCGGCATGAATGTGGTTTTGGGCGAGTTTGCGCTCCATGTCCTCAAAGTCCATGCGCCACACGCCCTGGTCGTCGAGCTTAAGCGGGCTGTGGACAATGCGATAGCCCGCGGCCTCAATGGACTTGGTAAAGCCGATGTAGGTGGGGCTGTGGACCAGCACCGCATCGCCCGGCTGAACATACGCACGCAGCGTCGACACGACACCGCCCAGCACGCCGTTTTCGTAGCCGATATGCTCAGGGCGCAGGCCTTCGACGCCATTACGGCGGCTCTGCCATTCGATGATGCGGTCGAAGTACTCGGGGCGCGGATTAAAGTAGCCAAACATGGGGTGCTGGACACGCTGAATGATGTGTTCCTGGACCGTGGGCACCGTGGCAAAATTCATGTCGGCCACCCACATGGGAATGCGGTCGAAGCCCTCGTCGGGTGCGTTCGGAGCCATACCGGGGATCTCGCCCCAAGAGTCAACGGCGATGGAGTCCATGCCGTGGCGGTCGATAAGCGAGCTAAAGTCGTATTTCATGCTGAGCTCCCGTGCAAAGTTGATTGTTTTGGTAGGCGTAATTGTCCACCAGCGTGGGCGGTTTTGGCGCGGGGTTTGGCGCTTAATTTGACGGGTGCGGACGAATGGCTGGTTAGTCTCGCGCGTCGTTGACGGCGACTACGGTTAGCTGGGTTTTATCGACCGTAAAAGATATGTCGAGCCCGGCGTAGGCCAGGTGATAGACGCGGCTTGGCTCGTGTTTGCTGCCCGCGCGGCGCGGATCTTGGCGAAGAACCTCGACCAGACCGGGGAACTTTGCGGGCGGGACCATGTCTTGAAGCACTTGCGGGAACTCAACATCGAGCTCTTGCCACGGAGCACCCTCAATCCAGCCGCCTGTCGCATCCGGGTGGCAGTCGGCAAATGGAATGTAGGGCTTAATGTCGTAGATGGGTGTGCCGTCGCGCAGATCGGCCCCCAGCACATGGATGATCGGACCATCGTCGGTGAGCTCGACACGATCGAGCTTGACGCAGGTAAGACCGATGGGATTAGGGCGAAACGGACTGCGCGTGGCAAATACGCCCACGCGCTCGGCTCCACCCAGACGCGGCGGACGCACGGTTTTCGACCATTTTGCGTTGGTGCCGGACCTGTCCTGCGACTTGGCATCGGCAGCTATGTCCTTAGCCGTGCCGCCGGGCGTTCCGTTTTCGAAGCGCCACAGCAGCCACAGGTGAGAGAAGGAGTCCAAACCCTCAACCGCTGCATTGGAGGCAAATTCCGGCTCAAAGACGATGTGTCCCTGCAGATGAGGCGCCAAAAAGCTGTTGCGCGGAATGCCGAACTTCTGCGGCAGGTCGGTATGTATGTGTGCGATAGGTTCCATGCCGGTCATTGTACGGCATGGAGGTGTGGGGCGTTGCGCGCAATTCTTCGCCGCGGTCCCCGTCGTGCAACCAACGGTTGCTTGGAAGGGCACCTGCGGCCGCTTATGCTTAAGCCATCAACCAGCAGAAAGGAGCCGCTATGGCCTTTGCAGAAAAGCTCATCGCCGTCCGTCGCGCCCATCACCTTACCCAAGAGCAGCTCGCCGCCAAGCTCTTCGTCACACGCCAGGCCATCAGCCGTTGGGAACGCGGCGAAGTCACCCCTGGCATCGACATGATGAAGCTCATCGCCGCCGTGACTGGCGAGCCCCTGTCTCACCTGCTCGAAATGCCCGAGCACTATTGTCAGAGCTGCGGCATGATACTCACGCCCGACGACTGCGGCACCGATGCCACGGGCGCCACGACCGACCATTACTGCAAGTGGTGCTACGACCACGGCAGGTACACCTACGACACCACCATGGAGGCGATGATCGAGGATTGTGCCCCGCGACTGGCACAAAACACCGGCATGTCGCTCGACGAAGCCGTCTCGCTCATGGGCGCCGTCCTGCCGCAACTGGAGCGCTGGCGCAACGTGCAGGAAAACGAGGAGCGCTACGGCGCCGAAGCGCGGGCGCGCTATGGCGATGAGGCTATCGATGCGGCAAACGAGGCGCTGCTGGACATGGACCCCGAGACATGGAACGACATGAAGGAACTTGAACGCGCTGTTCTGGGCCAGCTTTCGATTGCCATGGGCATTGGCGACCCAGAGAGCAACGAGGCCCACAAACTTGTCGCAATGCACCGTCGATGGATTGCCCTTAGCTGGGGACACGAGCCCCAAGACGAAGCATACCTGGGCCTCGCCCACGGCTATCTTACCGACCAGCGCTTTGTTGACTACTACGACAAGCCCTGCGGCACCGGAGCCACGGCGTTTCTGGTCCAGGCCATCGAGTCGTCGTTGACGCGCGCATAGACCGCGGCGGCTTTGGGTATTTCAATCAAAACCGCAACCGATTGGAGACCTATGACTACTGATCACGAGCTCGTGCTCTACGTTATGACCGGCTGCCCGTACTGCATAAAGGTCAAGCGCTTTTTGGCCGATAACGGCGTGGCCATTCCCAAGCGCAATATCTCGACCGATTCCGATGCCGAACAGACACTCATCGCCATCGGCGGAAAACGCCAGGTTCCCTGCCTGTTCATCGACGGCAAACCACTCTACGAATCGAGCGACATCATCGCGTGGGTGCAGGAAAACCTGCTCTAGTACGCACGCTCTGTCCGTCCAGGGCCCCAACCCATACGACCCAAACATGTACACCAGCATCCAAAGTCGACATTTTTCGACATCTTTGGATGCTGGCGTACAGCTTTTTGGTAGTCATGGACGCTCTTGGCCGGCTAATTGTTTGAGGAGACCTTTGGATTATGGCTGTTTGACGCCTCTGGAAAGGTTTCCGAGAGGGCTGTGGTCAAAAAAGGGCAAATATGAGTACTGCTACCTGTTTAGTAGCAGCGATTTTGATCACTTCAGGAACTATTCAACGTTCCACTCGTCCGCAGACGACGTTATTTCTCCTCATATGTTCAATAAAAGTAGCTCTTAATGGGAACAAATCTCATCAGGAGCTACAATTTATAGCAAATAAATGCAACCATAATGGCAACAGTACTCATATTTGCCCTTTTTTGACCACGACCCTCCAGAATAGTCGCTGAGAGCGACACTAAATGACAAAATCCGACACTTGAACGTTCTTATATGAGTAGCCATTGAAGAACACCTAACGACTACTCCCATTCGCGACACACTGTGTCGCGAATTAAGCTGGCCCCATTACCGAAGACCAGTGAGAGCTCCTGCCCAGAATCTCAATAGCTTAATAAAGGGCTCCCCTCCGGAAGTTCAATGAGCATCCAAATTCCAAGCTGAAAAGCAAAGGAGTATCGAAGCCGTCAATGCTCATTTCCTATCGAGCAGGCGGATCAAAACAAGCTAATTAGCCTGATAAACTGCTTGTATTTTTGTCTACAAAACTGTATACAAAAAAGGGAATCCGAGAACCAGCGCTCGACATTATGTCGATCGATAGGAGGCGCTATGAATGCTGAGCAGCTTGAAAAAATGATGGGATTTGCCCCTGGAGAGTTAGAGAAAGCCGCGGAAGCTTACGAAAAAGATGAATGGCCGAAATGCCGCACCGTTAAGCTGGGAAGGCCGCCGATCTCTGATGAGCCAAGCGTTGTTTTATCGGCACGTGTGGGTGAGTCTGTTCTTGATGCGTTTGACGCAAAAGCAAAGCGCCATGGGCAAACACGCACGGAGCGACTCAGGGAGCTCATCACGCTCGATGCAATGATTGCCTAGACTCAACTCCCCCGCCGACCCAAACATATACACCAGCATCCAAAGTCGACATTTTTCGACATCTTTGGATGCTGGTGTACAGTTTTTGCGGGTAGTCATCGGGGACGTTCTTAAATGACTAGTCGCTAAAGAACATCCCCGATGTCTAACTAGCCGCGGAAGCGAGCTATGGGTGCGAGTGGCTGCTCGCGAAAGACCCGCTCGACGGCGGCGCGGTATTCGTCGACCTTTTTGGTCTTACGCACGAGCTTGTGAACGGTAGCGGGGTCGGCGAAGGCGCACTTGGCGTAGAACCACCACTCCTTCATGCGAAAGACCGCGTTGCCGCCAATCTCTTCTGCATAGGCCGCAAACAGCGTGTCGTGGAAACGCTGCAGTTCGGCTGCCGTGGCAGCGGGACCGCCCTTGACCATGCGAGCGAGCGCGGGGTTCGCAAGCAAGCCACGCCCCAGCATCACATGGCGCGTCCCGGGATAGGCCTCCGCCAGCGCGTCCATATCCTCAAGATCGAAAATGTCGCCGTTATAGGCCACCGGAAACGGCGCACGCTCCAGCGTCTCGCCGTAAAACTCCTTGCGCGGCGAGCCCGTATAACGGTCCTTCTGTACGCGCGGGTGCACAATCAGCTCTGCCAACGGCATGCGGCAATACAGATCGAGCACACGTTCATACTCGTCATCGCGTTCCAACCCCAGCCTGGTCTTTACCGATACCGGCAACGGCGACCGCTCGCACACATCGCTTAAGAACGCCTCGAGCTCGTCGAGATTGCGCAAGAAACCCGAGCCCTTGCCCTTGGCGACAACCGTTCCCGAAGGGCAACCCAAGTTGAGATTGACCTCGCGGTAGCCCATGTCGGCGAGCACCTGTGCCGCCCACACAAACTCGTCCGCGTTCTTGGACATCAGCTGAGGCACTACGTTGAGCCCCTGGTTATTGGCAGGATCGATCTCCTTAAACGCCTTGCCGCCAAAGCGGTTTCCCACCCGCGGCGGCGGCAAAAACGGCGTGTAATAGCAATCGAGCGCACCGAAGCACTCCGCATGCACGCGACGGAACACATGCCCGGTAATCCCCTCCATAGGGGCCAGCGAAAGGATCATCTACTCTTCTCTCATATCAACACAACAAAGGGGCCGTCCCTTTGTCACATGCATTATGCCTTGCGCTTCAGGCGATTCACAAGGAAGAGGTAGCTACTGAACGATGACCACCCTCCAGCCGCACCCCATACAACGAGGTCTAATACTTTTCCCGAGAAGTGAACGAGTGAAAACGGGCCCCCGAAGCATCGGCACTTTCGAGATGCAATTTCCTGCGGTTTTGCCAGCCAAATCCTGCGGGTTTGACGTCTAAAAATGTCGATGCTTCGGAGGTCCAAGTATGGCCGTTCACTTCTCGGAAAAGTATTAGACCTCGATTTACATGCCACTCAATGTGACAAAATGGCTGCTCCTTTGTCACATTCGATGAAAAAGGGCACCGATGTTAGTCGATGCCCCAAAGCGGCTGCAGGTTAAGCCCTACAGCGTATGTCTAAGACGAATCGAACTATTCGTCCCAGGAGAGGTTCTTACCAGTCTTTTTTGCCAGCAGCAAGAACAGGCCGATAATAACGTTGCACGCGATGCAGAAGATGAAGACGCCCTGGAAGGAGCCGACAAGCTCATAGACCTTCATCATAACGGGCATGCCAAAGGCGCCGACGATATAGCCCACGGAGCAGATCAGCGCGAAGATGCGACCGAAATCGCGGGAGCCAAAGACATCCATAACCAAAACGGTCAGGGCAGTGCCAGCGATGACGTACATTACGTCGTTCACGCCTGCTGCGAGGATGCTGAGCGTCGAGTTGCCGCTGCTCATCATGAGCATGACAAAGGAGAGGATGGAGACAGCGAGCCAGCCCAGAATAGCCTTCGTGCTGCCAAACTTATCGCAAGTGGTGCCGACGATCGGATTGAGGAACAGATCGAAGAGCGATGCAGCGGATACCATGAAGCCGCCCACCATGGGGCTAAAACCAACCTCGGAAGCATACGTCGGGAAGAGCTGGTTCATGCAGCAAGTGAGCTGAACGAGACAGAGGAAGCCGATGCAGAAGAAGAAGGCAGGCGACTTAATGGCGCGCGCATAGCTAACGCCACGCGTGCTATCCTCGGTCGTCTCCTCGGTCTCGGTGACCGTCTCGCCCTCGACGTAGCCATAGGGCAGCATGCCCTTGTCCTGAGGCTTATAGCGAATAATCAGGACGGAAGCGGGGAGAATGAGCACGGCGGAGACGCCAGCGAGCACCAGATAGCCAGTCCTCCAGCCAGCGACCTCGATGACAGAGGTGATGACGGGGCTCATGATGAGCATGTAAATCGAGTTCACTGCCCAAGCGAGACCGATTGCCAGGCCACCAGATTTTTTGAACCACTGGTCAATAACGTCGGACATGGCGACGCCGGTGGTGAAGGCGAAGCAAACGCCAATCAGGGCGCCAGCGGCGATGAACATCCAGACTTCGGTGTAGAAGGCCATGCCTGCGCCGGCAGCAAGCAAAATAAGCTCGACAACGGGGAGCCAAACCTTGCCAACGACCTTGGGAATGAGTTTTCCGACAAACGGAAGAGCTGCCGCAAGACCAATGAGCGTTGCGGTGAAGTAATACGAGAAGATGGAATAGTCAAACCCGAACTCCTCGCACACGGGTGCGACGAAGGAGCCCGCGATGACGCTATAGGATCCGGTCGTGCCGGCAGACATAAGGCCGAGCGCGATTACGAGAACCCATGCGTAAACCTTGCTGCTCTTTAACTTTGCATTTTCCATTGATACAGCTCCTAGAGACCCAGAAGGGCACACATAACGGCCTTGATGGTGTGCTGACGGTTCTCTGCCTCACGGAAGATGACCGAAGCGTTGGCCTCAAAGCACTCGTCGGCAATCTCAAAGCCCTCGGTGATGATTTCGCGATGGAGGTCGTTCTTGCACTGGTCGAGGAGCATTTTGCCGACACGGTGATCTGCGTTATGGACAGAGGGAAGCTCATGCATGCAGAAGATGTCGGGATTGTTGGTGCGCTTGCACAGCTCGCTGGTGACGCGATAAGGGTACAAAGACTCGGCATCGCCCAGCCAGGAGTTGTAGTCGTCGGGATCCAGAACCTCTTCGCCGCACTCGGGGTTGATGTAGCGCCACTCCTCGGTAACGATAACGTCAACGCCATCCAGGGCATCGAGGTCAGAGGTGATGGTAAAGGTCCTATTGGGAGCGTACTTGGCGTAGCAGGCCTCCACCTCTTCGATCATTTCCTTGCACATCTGATGACGGAGGTCGTCGGGGCCGATGGCGAGGAAGTCCATGTCGAGCATAGCGCACAGACGGCCATACCACACCGGGGCGCCGGCGCAGTTGCCAACGAAAGCCATCTTCTTGCCGCGGCTCGTACGCAAACCGCCCCATTGCTCTTCCATCGTAAGAGCGTCAGCGAGCATCTGAGTCGGGTGATCGCCGAGAGTAAGGGCATTGATGACCGGGATGTCAACCAGGTCGGCGACGTCATAGAGGAACTGCTCGTCCTTCTGTGCGCGGTAGACGATGAGATCGTACATGCCGTTAAAGACGCGCATGGCATCCTTGACGGTCTCGCAGTCACCCATGTGGGAGTTGGTCAGATAAGTAAAGCCCATGCCCAAATCATTGCAGGAGGTCTCGAATGCGCAACGAGTACGGGTCGAGCCCCACTCAAAGTTGGCGAGGACGTTTTTGCCGGGGAAGTAGCGCTGGTCGACACCAGACTTCTTCTGAGCCTTAAGGTTCCAGGCAAGATCGATGAGATAGCGGAAATCCTCGGAGGAGAGATCATGGATGTTGATGTAGTCGCGACCGCGGAGGCTGTTGTTCATGCCTATTTCCTTTCCATTTAGTGATAGATGAATGTCGAATGTGTCCCCGAGGGAAACACGGATATCCCTCGGGGAGCAGTAAGTGTGGCGCCTAAATCAGACAGTGCAGGCTCAAAGGCTCGCTAGCAGCTGGCTGCCACGTCCTTGGTCCAGCAGTGCACGCCGCCGCCGGACAGGTTAAGCGCGAGAGAGTCAATCATGATGACTTTGCGATCGGGGAAGCAGCTCTCAAGAACGGCTTTGGCCTGCTCGTCCTTCTCCTTCACGACTTCGTTCATGCCCTCGTGGTAATAACGCTGACCAAGAACGACGCCATTGCAGATGAGGAAGTTGCAGTAGCTCGCTGCTGCGTAGAAGTGGACGGGGCCCTCGGGCCAGGGAGTGCCATCCATAAACTTGCCGCCCATTTCGTCGATGAAGCCCTTATAGAGCTCGTAATCCTCATCGCCAGGGGCGATAACGACTTCAATCGGCTCGGCGGTGGGCATACGAACGATCTCGAAGGGCTTACCCTCCCAGTCCGTTTCGTTGCTCAGGATCTCGTAGGCCGCCTCAATGCGGCGACGAGACTCTGCGCCAGCCTTGCTCGAGGCTGCCTCTTCATCGGACACCTCGGCAAGAAGAATCTTGTTCGGAGTGATAAAGCGACACATCTCATCAATGTGAGCTGCAAAGCTCATGCCAAAGACGGGAGTTCCGTCTTCCTTCTCGTCGAGGATGCCCAGTCGATAGTCGTCGTCCTCGAGCATAGGCTGCGGAAGCCAGATAACCTTGTTGAGGTTGTAGATGCGCTTATACTCGGCCTCTACTTCCTCTTTCGTGAACTCGGGATTACGCTTGCGGCATTCCGTGTCCTCGATGGCGATCAGAGTGCCGTGACCGTCAAACTCGCGGTCGCCGCCCTCCGAAACCATTTCGGAATTGACAATATCGAAGCAACCGAGCGCAACCGCCATGTGAACGGCTGCCTTACGTGCGGACTGGCACTCCGGGGAGTTCTTGTCCCACACGCCGTAATAGGTCCAAGCGGGGTTGACCATATAAGAATGGCCTTTATCGTCGACCATGATGCTGGGGCCGTTGTCGCGGACATAGAAGTTGGAGTCTTCGAACTGCGTAATCTCAATGCGATCGAGATCAACCCCCTCCTCCTTCAGGCGCGAGCTAGCCTCCTCATAGGAGCCGGGGGTGCCGCAATTGAGGTTGACCGTAACGTCGCCATACTCGAGCAGAGCCTTAATCACGTCAACGCAGGGCTGGCGGTTATCGTAGCTCTCTGCACGGATGTAATCGGGAAGCCATGTCACATAGACGTTGGAGCGCTTCTCGAACTCGCCCGGCATACGATAGTTCTCGTACATGGTTGGTCCTTCCGTCGGGTTTCCCGCGATGCTGTCCGGCCGCGACAATAGCGGGGTTTCACCTGCTATAGTACTACTATACCTACCGTTCGGTAGATAGTTTTGAATGTTTACCGCTCGCCTACTGATACATACCGTTCACCGTATATAGTGGTCATGTTTGGATACGAATTGATGTTCCGTTGCCATCCTTAATAATGTTGGTAGTGCGGAAGTGATTTGCAATGGAGAAATGCAGCGTGAGCACAAGAAAAAAAATATTGGACGCAATGTACGATCTTGTGGCAGAAGTCGGTTATGACAAAGCGTCTATCGGAAAGATTTGCGACCTTGTCGGTATATCCAAACCGTCGGTGTACTACTACTTTCCCTCTAAAGAGGAGATTTTCACTACGCTCTTGGACAGCATGTTTCCGACCATCGACTATCAGCGCGACTACTCGCTAATAGTCGATGGGGACGGGTTCAAGGCCGCGCTTATCGAGCTCGGCAATTCAGTTATAGGTGGCTATCGAAGCGATGAAAAGCGCCGGCGCGTGCTGGCCGAGGTTAGCGTTCAATCAAATCGAATTCCTGCAGTTCAGGAACGTCAAGCGACGGCGACCAAACGAACCATGGATGCGCTTAAAGACATCCTTCTTCATGGTGTAGAGATTGGCGCGTTTTCCGATAGCGCCGACGTGATGCTCTACGTACAAATTCTTTATACCGTTCTGGAGGGAGCGAGCAATACGGTCGCTCAAGGTGAGGATATTGATGAAAAAGCGGTTTGGGCGGGAATAGTCGAGCTTATGTTCAAATAGACCAGCCAAGCTGAAACGCATGTTGGCACCCACGGTGCCTGCGGGCAACCTTTAAAACGAAAACAGGGGCCGACTCCAGTCTGGCTTGGAGTCGACCCCTGTTGCGTGGCAATCTATGCCGATGCAATCGGCGCTTATTACTTTTCAGCAGCCTTACTGAGAAAGCCGGAAACGATAGCAAACGCAGCAATCATAAGGTTGCAGGCAATGCAGAAGATAAATACTCCCTGGAATGACCCTGCCATGCCGTAAACCTTCATCATGACCGGCATTCCAAAAGCACCGACGACATAGCCCGCTGAGCAAACGATCGAATAGATCCTTCCAAAATCGCGTGATCCAAAAAGCGAGAGGAGAAGCATCGGCATTGCGGTTCCAACGATGGCGAACATGACATCGTTTACACCAGCTGCAATGATGGAAACGGTCTCATTGCTTCCGCCAATGATAAGAAGCAGGAATGAAAGAATGCTGGCACCTGTCCATGCGACCGTTGCTTTAATAGCGCCAAGCTTGTCGCATGTTTTGCCCACGAAGGGATTTAGGAAGATATCGGAGAGTGAAGCTGCCGAGACCATTAAGCTTCCTACGATAGGATTGAAACCGACCTCGCTTGCATAGGTTGGAAACAGCTGGTTCATGCAGCAGGTGAGCTGCGCCACGCAAAGCAAAAGGGCGCAGAGAATAAAAGACGGCGTTTTCGCGGCATCGCGGAGTGCCATGCCCGAAAGGGCATCTTCCTGCTCATCGGCGCTGCAGCTTTCATGGGTTTCGGAGGCGGTCTCTCCGTACGGAAGCATGTTGCGATCAGAGGGGTTAAGGCGAATGATAAATGCGCTTGCAGGCAAAATCATAGCTGCAGAAACGGCCGCAAGCACGATGTATCCCGTACGCCAGCCTTGCTGCTCGATGACCAGCGTAACGACAGGACTCAATAACAGCGTGCAGAGAGAATTAACGCCCCAAGCGAGGCCGATGGCAAGACCGGACGATTTGCTGAACCATTGGTCAATGACATCGGACATGCAGACGCCCGTTGTAAACGAAAAGCAGATGCCGATCACTGCGGCGGAGACGGTGAACATCCAGACCTCGGTGTAGAACGCCATTGCGGCGCCGGCAGCAATAAGGACGAGTTCAATGCAAATATGCCATGGTTTGCCGATTACTTTTGGAATGAAGCGACTCAAAAGCGGAAGCCCAAGCGCAAGGCCAAGAAGAATCGCGGTGAAATAGAAAGAAAAAGAAGTGTAGTCAAAGCCCAGATCTTCACATACTGGAGCAACGAATGAGCCGGCAATAATGCTATATGTGCCAGTTGTTCCGGCGGACATTAAGCCGAGCGCAATAACGACGACCCAAGCAAATGCGCCGCTTTCACGGAGACAATCTTTTTTGGCTGGTGTGGTGAGAGTCATGGTTGCTCCATTTCTATCGGCAATACATCCTATATGCCTACCGATAGGTATATAAACCAGAGGACTCTTCGTCAAGCATTAAGCGGGGAGAGGGAGTTCTTAACCTGCCGAACGGTAATTAGACCCCGATTTCGCAAGGGTCTCAATGCGACAAAGGAACTGTCCCTTTGTCGCATTATTCAGAGCGCAGGGCTTCCACGGGGTCCTTTTTGGATGCACTGCGAGCCGGTAGCAAACCGGCGACGACCGTTAGCAGCACCGAAATCGCGATAAGCACCAGCGCATCCTGCACGGGCAGGCTCATCAGGTTGGGGACCTGTTTGGCCGCAAGCGCCCAAGCATTGACCGGGAAGCTCACGGCCACCACGACGACAACAGCAAAGACGCCGGCAATGAGGCCCTCGATAAAGGTCTCGGCGTTGAACACGTTTGCCACGTTGCGCTTCGACGCGCCGATCGCGCGCAGGATGCCAATCTCCTTCTTGCGCTCCAGCACGCTGATATACGTGATGATGCCGATCATGATGGAGCTCACCACCAGACTGATACTCACGAATGCGATGAGCACCAAGCTGATGGTGTTCACGATGTCGGTCACCGAGCCCATGATGATACCCATGTAGTCGGTGTACGAGATTGCCTGCTCGTCGTGTCCGGCGGCTTTGACCTGCTTGTTGTACGCATCGATATGGTCGAGTACGCGCTCCTTGGCCTCAAAGTCGCGCGGGAAAATCTTGACTGAGATGGGGTCCGCCTCGTCCGCATAACCCAGTGTGGTCAGGTTGTTGTCATAGGTAAGCTGCGATGCCTTGGCATAACTCATCATGAGCGAACTCAGATCCTCGGCGTCCATGTTGAAATGGATGGCGCGGGCAAAGGCGCTCGCATCCACATGCATAGCGCCCGCCAGGTTGGCAAAACTCGAAGACATCTGTGTCGCCATCTGGCCCATGAGCCCTGCCGCGCCTGCCTTGAGCTGAGCTGACACCGTCGCCGCAATCTGGTCGCTGATCGACTTCATCACCTGATCCATAGCCTGCTGCAGATACGGAGCCAGCTGCTTTTGCACATAGTCGGTCATCGCCTGTTGCAGGCGCTCGGCCAGGGCATCGCCGCCGAGTGCCTTGAGCTGAGCCAGGTATTGCTGGGCTGCGGCATCATTCTCAAGATACGTCGAGAATGCGGCAGCGAGCTTTGACGCGTCCCTAAGATCTTCGGGCGACAGTGCCCTAAACTGATCAGATTGCAGAAAGCTCTCAAACAGCTGGTTGGCTAGTGTTCCCACCTGCTGCATTTGCTCGGGTGTGAGTTCCAGACCGTCAAAGATACCCGAGAAATCTGGGGTTGGCGCTTTGGCCATGATGTCGCTGAAGTCGATGTCCTTACCAACGCCAGAAAGGTCAATGTCCAGCCCGGACAAGTCGATGCCAGAAAGGTCCATACCGCCGGCAGCGCCCGAGAGCGCAGGCGTATCGAACGAGAACGCGCTCTTCAGCGCCGCCTCATCCACGCTGAACATACTGCCCAGATCCACGCCTTGTTTGGCCTCGCACTGCAGCTCATCGAAAGACTTGCCCGTAAAGACATCCGTCTCGGGGTGGGCGAGTTGCTCCTGCACAATCTGCGAATCGGCGGCGCGCTCCATAAGCTGGCGAGTCAGCGCATGCGTGTAGGCAATGCCCGGGGACAACGCGCTCGCGTTGGCCGTCTCGTTGGGTCGCACCACGCCCACAATGTGCACGTCGATACCGTCGGCAACCTTGGCGGACATAAAGTCGGCGTCGCCAGACATATCGGTCCACATGCCGGTCTCTTCGTTTTTGCGATACGCATCGGCCGGCGACAGCACCTTAAACGTCGTGGACAGCGCATCGTCGTAGGTAAAGTCGGTGCCGGTCTCGGGCGTTTCGACCCCACCGTCGGCCGCCATGGCGCTGTTAACCAGGTCATTGAGCTCATCAATATCCAGCGCACCGATGCTGTAGAGCGTGTAATCGCCCACCGTGCCACGGCTCGAAAGCACCATCACGGCTTCGTTGGCGGACGTAGGCCAATGGCCAGCGACGACATCGTACTGGCTGTCGAGCAGACTCTGGTCGTCGATCATCTCGTTAAAGACCGAGGTTCCCATGGATTCCATGCTCACCGTTGCCGCCGAACTTGCGCCTCCGCTCATGGCCTCGGTCATAGCGTTGGGCACCAGCCGGACGGGCTTCTCGTCACCCTTACTCGAACGATAGACAACTGGCGTCACGCCGTAGCCATACTGGATGGCGTTGACCTCTTTGTCGATACCATCGCCGCCGTCGTCAAGCCATGCCTTAAAGCTCGTCATGTCGTTGGACTTAACGCTCGCAAACATATCCTTTACGGCCGTGACCACGGGAATCTTATCGGTTCCCTGAGCCTTGCCGTCGGTACCGTCGTCGGACGAATCCTCGCCGTTGGACGCCTCGTCATCCGTGGCCCCCTGCCCGCCCATCATGGACGACAGGTCGTAATCCTGCTTGAAAATGGTGAGCGGGTAGCTCGAGAGCGTATCCTCCTCGACCTTTTTGATGTAGCCGTTTACGCCGTTGGACAGCGCCAGAATCGCCGCAATGCCGATAATGCCAATCGAGCCCGCAAAAGCAGTCATGGCCGTGCGACCCTTCTTGGTCATGAGGTTGCGGGCAGAAAGCCCCAGCGCCGTCACAAAGCTCATCGAGGTTTTGCGCGTAGGCTTGGCCTCGCGGCGCGTGGCGTCAGCGACATCGAAAGGGTCGGAATCGTCGGTGATCTTACCGTCCGCCAGGTTGACGATGCGCGTGGCGTATTGGTACGCCAGCTCGGGATTGTGCGTGACCATAATAACCAGGCGGTCGCGCGCCACGTCTTTGAGCAGATCCATGACCTGTACGGATGTCGTTGAATCCAAAGCGCCGGTCGGCTCGTCGGCCAGCACAATCTCGGGATCGTTAATCAGGGCGCGGGCGATGGCCACACGCTGCATCTGCCCGCCCGAAAGCTGGCTCGGGCGCTTGTTAACGTGCTCGCCCAGGCCGACTTTCTCCAACGCCTCGCGCGCACGCTGGCGGCGCTCGGCGTGCCCCACACCCGTGAGCGTAAGCGCCAGCTCCACGTTTTCCAAAATGGTCTGATGCGGAATGAGGTTATAGCTCTGGAACACAAAGCCGATGCGGTTATTGCGATAGGCATCCCAATCGCGATCGTGAAAATCCTTGGTCGAAATACCGTCGATGAGCAGGTCGCCGGAATCGAAATGATCCAGTCCGCCGATGACGTTGAGCATCGTAGTTTTACCCGAGCCCGAGGGACCCAGAATGGCCACGAACTCGTTATCGCGAAAAGCCAGGCTTACGCTGTCGAGCGCCACCTGCGTAAACGACTGGGTAACGTACCTTTTGCAAATACCTTTGAGCTCCAGCATCGATGGGCTTCCTCCCCGCACAGGGACGGGCACGTCGGCCTTTCCCCATCACTCGCGTGTAATGCGTTTTTCCTACCCCATCTCACCTTTGTCATACACGCTAGCAGGAGAATTGGCAGTGAGCTAGAGGATTGGATCACTTGTGGTGCTGCATTGGCTCCGGGTCCCGCGTTGGTGCCGACCCTGAGTAGGAGCCGGCTCTACGGTCGTACCAACGATGCTGCGAAACCGGTCCCGCAACGGCTCCAAACGGGACTTCGGCAACGGTCTCACGTCAGCTCCAGACCCCAACGAGTGGCGGCAAAGCGCTCATTTCCGGCCAAACCGCCACTCGTTCACGGCAGTCCTCGTTCAAAGTTGCCCAAAAAGGCCCTACTTCTCCAATCCACACGGCATCACGTTATCGCTACCGCGACGGTCTTTGGTCACAGCAGCAAAGAAACGATAACCGCCCGAGAAGTTATAGCAGTCAAAACCGTGCTGAGCGAGAATGCGACAAGCGATGTAGCTGCGAAGACCACTTTGGCAAATAACATAAACAGGCTTTGCCACGTCAAGCTCCCCCAAGCGAGCGCGCAAGTCATCAACAGGGATGTTCATAAAGCCGTCGATATGACCGCGACCATACTCGCCAACCGTGCGAACATCGAGCAGCTGCACGCTTCCGTCGCGCGGCAGATCAGGCTCCTGTTCCCAATGCCACTGCTTGAGGATGCCCGAGTCAACGTTCTCGATCATAAAACCAGCCATGTTTACCGGGTCTTTTGCCGAAGAATATGGCGGCGCATAAGCCAAATCCAAATCCTTGAGCTTATCGGCCCGAATACCGGCCTGGATTGCCGTCGCCAGCACGTCGATGCGTTTATCGACGCCATCGACGCCCACAATCTGCGCACCCAGCAGACGCAAGGTTTCCCTCTCAAACACGACTTTCATGGTCATGGGCGTCGCTCCGGGATAATAGCCCGCATGCGATCCGGGCGACAGCACAACGCTCTCGCAATCAATACCTGCCGCACGCGCTGCTTTCACAGAAATTCCCGCGCTCGCAGCTGTCAAGTCGAACACCTTGATCACCGAAGAGCCCAACGAGCCCTGATAGCGACTGTCTAAGCCACAAATCACGTCGGCGACGATACGTCCCTGCTTATTAGCGGGGCCTGCAAGGGAAATCACCGCGTCCTCGCCCGTCACCTGATGCTTGACCTGCACGGCATCGCCCACGGCATATACGTCGAGAGCAGATGTCTCCATGCGATCGTTCACCACAATGGAGCCCTTGATGCCCAGCTCGATGCCAGCTTCCTTTGCCAAATGGCTCTCGGGGACAACGCCGATAGCGAGCAGCACCATATCGGCCACGATAGAATCTTCTCCCGCCACATGAGTGACCACACGGCCATCGACCTCTTCAAAACCCGTCACGTCGGCACGAAGTCGCAGGTCAATGCCATGCTCGCGCACTTCCGTGTGAAGCAGCGTTGCCATATCGTAATCCATGTTGTTCATTAGTTGACGAGGGCGCTGCAGAAGCGTCACCGTAAGGCCCAGGTCGCGCAGGTTCTCGGCAGTCTCGATGCCGATAAAACCGCCGCCGATCACCACAGTGCTCTTCGGCCTATGCTCTTGTACGTAGTCATGGATATGCAGCGTGTCCTCGACCGTTCGCAAGCTGAAGATCTTATCCGAATCGATCCCCGGAAGCTCAGGGCGAATCGGGTGCGCGCCAGGCGAAAGAATCAGCTTGTCATATGTCTCGACAAATTCTTCGCCGGTGAGCAGGTTGCGGACGTCAACCGCATGCACATCGGGGTGAATGGCGATCACCTCATGACTCGTCTTCACGGCAATGTGGAATCGATTCCAAAATCCCTCGGGCGATTGCAGCGTGAGCGCAGACTCCTCCTCAATCACGCCGCCAATAAAGTATGGCAATCCGCAATTGGCATAGGACACATAGCCCGTGCGCTCGAAAACAACAATCTCCGCCTGCTCGTCAAGCCTGCGCAAGCGCGCCGCGGCCGATGCGCCGCCGGCAACGCCTCCCACGATAACCACCTTCATGGTTAACGCACCACCTTTCCACCGTAGCTATTGATTCCGCCAATGTTCTTCACGTTGCTGTAGCCTGCACGCTGGAGAAAACTCGTGGCACGACCGCTACGAGTACCACTCAAGCAATGTACAAACAGCGGGGCGTCCTTCTTTGGATATTCGGCAAGCACGCGGTCGATGCTATCGAGGGGAATGTTGACGGCCCCGGGGATATGCCCCTGCCGATACTCATCGGCGCCGCGTACATCAATCAATACCGCGCCTTCGGTCGCCTGGCACTCCTCAACACCTTTGTTGATATCCACCCCAGCAAATAAATCAAACAATCCCATGATGAGCTCCTTTGCTCGCTTGTCCTATCACTTGATGCCAGTATGTCCGGAAGACATAGGCCGGTTCCGTGACCAAGTCACCATACGGGTGGTTTTCTTGAGAGCAAGCAGCGAGCAGCGGGCGGATAGGCACCACAGCAAAGTCATCGCTACGGCAGGCGCGCCAAACCGTCGACATCCAGAACAAGGATGCGCCCGCGCTTCACCTCGATAAGGCCCTCATCGGCAAGACGACGCAACACGCGTGTCACCGCCTCGCGAGCAGAATTGATATCACGCGCCAATTCGTCTTGAGTGATCCGGAGCTCCATCGACTCCGCTGCCCGGCATCGCTCAACCAGATAGTCGGCAACGCGCTGGTCAAGGCGCCTGAAGAGCATCTGCTGCAGCACGCGAACCACCTGGGAGTAGCGCTGCGCCTCTACTTCGAGCATGAAAACCTTGACGTGGATATTAACGTTGGCAAGATGCTCGCAAACACCAATAGGAACAACGAGGAGCGTGGATTCTCGTGTCGCAGTTACGAGCGTGTCGAATGAGATTTGCCGAATAACGCACGACGCGGTGGTGACGCAGCATTCTCCCTCACCGAGCCGAAACAGCGTAACCTCCTTGCCCTCCTCGGAAAGAAGGCTGACGCGGATATCGCCGTGGACAATGAGGAAGACGCCCGTGCAAGAGCTGTCGCTGCCGCCAATAAGCTGTCCGGCATCAAAGGTGCGCAAGGCGGATTGCCCTAAAACAAGAGCGCGTTCGTCGTCAGACAAATGCTCCCAAAACGGAAACTTCTTTACGATATCTTGCATCCCGTCCATTTGTGGCTCCTTTCCCCATTAGGTTTAATCTAGCAGGAAAGATGCAGGTGAAAAGGGACGGCGGCATACAAATGAGCTGCCTCCCATTTCTTGGAAACGAGAACATAACAAGAGCAGATTTGATCTCGAAGAATCGAAATCAAAGAGGCCCCGGGAATCCCGAGACCTCCTCAATATACATAGTTCAGCTTGTTTATTGCCCGCTATTCGCAATCGCCTGGTCAATAAGCTTGTCGAGTGCTGCGCGCTGCTCGGCGGAGCTGATGGCTCCCACGATGGGCTCCCCTACGATGTTGCCATTCTGATCGATGACATACGTTGTCGGGAACGAGAACAAATTTGACGTGAACTTACCGGCCTCGCTATCCGACTTGAACCAGATGTTCTTATACGTCACGCCCTTCTTGCTCAGCACGTCCTTGGCATCTGCAATCTCGCCCTTGTTGCCATCGAGCGTAAAGGAATTGACGCCCACGACCTGGCCGCCCTTCTCGGCAAGCTCCTGATTCAGTTTCTCAAGATCGCCCAGCTCGCCCACGCACGGCTTGCAAGTAGTGAACCAGAAGTTCATGACGGTGACCTTGTTCTTAGAGAACAGCTCGTCGCTGTTCACGTCGTTGCCATCCAGGTCCTTGCCCGTAAAGCTGGGGAACTTCGTCGCCTCGTTCGAAGCATTGGCACCAGCCGTCATGCCAGCGGTCGAAGCGTCGACGCTCTCGCCTGCACTCGGCGTGCTTCCACAGCCGGGGAACTCCTTCTCCAGGCTCTCGAGCTTGTCCTCGATCTCCTTGATCTGCTGTGCACCGGCCTTGAGCGTCTTGAGCTCATCCGCCGTGAACTCATCCTTGGCGCCGTCGATGGTCTTGAGCAGGAAATCGCCGTAATTGCTGCCGTCCTCAATCATTGCCGAGTCTTTATTTGCCGCATTGAATACCTTTTCCCACAGCGCGTTATCACTCGAAAAGATCTCGTTCTCCTTCTGCATGAGCTTCGCATACAGCTCGGCGGCCTCGTCGGCATTGGCCGGCTTCTGCGCAGTGAGTTCTGCGATCTTAGGATCGGAGCTCGCAGATTCGCTCGCATTGCCGCCAGGTGCCGAGCACGCCACAAGACACAAGGCCAGCACCGGCACCATAAACAGGGCCGCAATCTTAGAAAGCTTCATAGTCATTCCTCCGTTTTGTCGAAGCTTGTTTACTTTTTATCGGCGGTCAAGGGAATCTTTTCCGCCGACACATCCAGGCCATAGCGATAGCTGATGGCATCGACGGGACAGGCCCCGATGCACTTTCCGCACCGGATACATTCGGCATGATTGGGCGCGCGGACCACATCAACGTCCATCTGACAAACCTTTGAGCACTTGCCGCACGAGACACATTTGCATGCATCGACCCGGATCCCCAGTAGGGATACCTTATTCATGAGCGCATAGAATGCGCCGAGTGGACAAATCCATTTGCAGAAGGGGCGGTAGAGCAAAACGCTCAGCACTACCACGGCAATGAGAACGGCAAGTTTCCAAGTAAAGAGATGTCCCAACGCAGATCGAATGCCGGCGTTGGCAATGGCCAGTGGAATGGCGCCCTCGAGTACGCCCTGCGGACAGATGTACTTACAAAAGAACGGGTCGCCCATGTCCACGTCGTTAACCACCAAGACGGGCAGCAGCACCACGGCAAACAGCAGCACGACGTACTTGATGTACGTGAGCGGCTTGAGCTTTTTCGTGGAGAACTTTTTGCCGGGAATCTTATGAAGCAGCTCCTGCAGCCAGCCAAACGGGCATAGAAAGCCGCATACAAAGCGTCCCAGCAGCACGCCGAGCAAAATGAGCGTACCGGTGACGTAGTAAGAAAAGTTGAACTTGGATGAACCCACCACCGACTGGAACGACCCGATGGGGCACGCACCCGATGCCGCGGGGCACGAATAGCAATTAAGTCCAGGTACGCAGACTGTTTTTCCCGCGCCCTGATAGATGCCGCCTTTGGCAAAGTTTGGCAGGTGAATATTGGTGACCAGCGTCGCCGCCGCCTGAATGAATCCGCGAAATCGGGCCAAAACATGCGACGCAGTGTTTTCTCTTTTATCCAATTCCGATACACTCCAAGCACAGCCTAATCGCTTTGGCCAGCACGGCATCCGCCTCGCCACGCATAACGCCAAAGCACACCATGGCAATTCCGACGATCAACAAAGCGACCTGTACCACGGGTTTTACCGCTTTGAACAACACGACCACTCCTTTCGTTACGCGACCATTGGACCATATCGACTATAAAATCCGTGTTAAGCGCGATTTGGAATGTGCAAGGAGACTGTTATGCGTATTTTGATCGTCGAAGACGAGCGAGCACTGTGCGATGCAATCGCGCGCAGTTTGCGAAACTTGGCGTACAGCGTCGACTGCTGTCACGATGGACAGGAGGCGCTCGACCTGCTGGGCGTCGAAGTCTTTGACCTCGTGGTACTCGACCTCAACCTTCCCCGTATCGATGGCATGACCGTGCTCAGGGAACTTAGGAAAACCGACTGCGAGACCAAGGTGCTGATTCTGTCCGCGCGCGGCGAAGTATCCGATAAGGTCGCCGGACTCGATGCCGGCGCCAACGATTACCTCACCAAGCCGTTTCATCTGGACGAGCTTGCGGCAAGGATTCGCAGCCTTACCCTCAGACGCTTTACACAAAGCGACATAGTTTTAACCTGCGGAAAGCTCCGCTTTGACACCAAGGCGCGCATCGCTTCCGTGAACAGCGAGGCTTTATCTCTTACGCGCAAGGAAACGGGAATCTTGGAATACCTGATGCTTAATCAGGGGCGTCCGGTAAGTCAAGAGGAGCTTATCGAACACGTTTGGGATAGCAGCGTGAACAGCTTTAGCAACGCAACCCGCGTTCACATCTCGTCACTCCGCAAAAAGCTACGCAGCGCTTTGGGATACGACCCGATTCGCAATCGGATTGGAGAGGGCTACGTTATGGAGGATAGCGAATGAAAAGGCTTTCCCTGCAATGGCGCATAACGATTATGACGGCACTGCTCACGTGTGCGGCATGCGTGCTGACGAACTGCCTGGTCGGCTATACGGGCATGCGCTACATGGATGCCATCGGCAGTAACATCTCGGCCTTTAACGCAACCGGCGAAGATTCGCCCCAGGCGTTCGACCCAACGAAAGCGACCCCCGATGACAAGGTCACGATCGTCGTAAACGACGCACAGGAGTCTTTTGGCACGACAACCTGGTACATCACGGCTGGAGTCACACTCCTTGGCGGCGTGCTGACATACTTTGTGAGCGGCCGTGCGCTCAAACCGCTACGGGATTTTGCAGCCCAGGTTGAGCGTGTGCAGCCTGACAACCTAAGCGAAATCAGACTCAGTGAAGATGTGCCCACCGAGCTACAACAATGCAGCGCCTCTTTCAACGACATGATCGCCCGTCTTGGCGAAGGGTTCTCTGCACAGCGTCAGTTTACCGGCAACGCCGCACACGAGCTGCGCACCCCGCTCGCCCTTATGCAAGCACAGATTGAACTATTCATCTCCGAGCACTCCGGTTTGCAATCCGAAACAGCCGAGCTGCTCGGCCTGCTACAAGAACAAACCGAGCGCATGTCTCGAATGACCAAGGTATTGCTTGAGATGAGTGAGCTCCGCAGCGTTCCTTGCGAGGACGATGTTGAACTCGGCCCCCTGTCCGAAGAGGTCCTCACCGACCTTGCGCCACTTGCCGAAAATAAGGGCATAGCCCTCAATTGTGCTGGAGACGCTTTAGTAATCGGAAGTGATACGCTCCTCTACCGGCTGGTGTTTAATCTGGTCGAAAACGCCATCCGTTACAGCCGCTCCGGCTCGACTGTCAACGTCTCCATCTGCGACAACGACAGCCACGTGATCCTGCGAGTCAAAGATGAGGGCCCGGGAATACCCAAGCAGTACCGAGAGAGCATCTTCCAGCCGTTCTTTCGTCTAGACAAATCCCGCAGCAGGGCATATGGCGGCGCAGGACTCGGACTAGCGCTCGTTTGGGAGATTGCAGCGCTTCACGGTGGCACGGTAGAGGTCGAAACAAGTTCCGAAAACGGAACCGTGATGCTCGTGACCCTCTCAAAGGGGGCCACCACGTGATCCGACTGTCCAGGGGTTCCACTCGGCATTGTGAAACGCGTCCCAAAACTTGGATATGAGGAATGGGAGGCAGCTCGCATCTATGCCGAGGACGAAGTCCTGGCGGGGATTCAGGATGCGCAGAGGAAGCTTACGGCAGAAAACCCCGACAGAGTCGTGACCGTCGGCGGCAACCGCATGGTGTCGCTTGCCCTCTTCGATTACCTGCACGGGAAATACGAGAACGTTGGAATCGTCTGGATCTATGCGCATCCGGATGTATCCACGCTGAACGATGGCTGCCCCAACGCTCACGCCATGGTACTTGGCAGCCTTTTGGGAGAAAGTCATCCTGGTCTTCGGCGGCGAATAACGCGAATGTCCGCAGGCAGACTCCAACCTGTGCGCGGAGAAGCTGGGAGACGCAAACAAGATTCCTCGATTCGAGCATGGAGATAAATCCGTCTATCAGTCTCATCGCATACTCAGAGGAGGATGCCAGATATAGATCCCATTGGGTAAAGTCGCCGTTCATAAAGGGAATCACTGCATTGCGCTCGGCGACTCTCAAGGCACTCAGGCTTTGTTCTATTTTCTCAGCTTCTTGTTTGAACTGTTCGCTATCCAAAATGCCCCCAAATGCCGGCTTCTCGACAAATCAGAAAAAGCATTGGCTATACTGATGCGGACAGTTCCGGGAGGGGTGCAAGAGACGGAAGGGCCGTAATGGGTGAGAAGGGCGAGCGGCCGGAGCGGGTGTTCCCCGGCAGGACAGACCCGTGGTTCATAGCGGCCATGGTGATTGTGGCGGGCGGTTTATCCGCGGCGTGTATCGCGTGTTTCCTGAGCTCGAGTCCCGCGCTCCTATGGGGCTGGCTCGCGCTGCTGCCCATCCCGGCCCTCGTGGCCCTGGCTGCCCTTCCCGTCCGCAGCAATCGCCTCGAGCTCTACGGCGACCGCCTCGTCGTCGTGTACGCTGGGACGCGTTCGGTGATACCCTACGCCCACGTGAGGGGCGTCCGGCGCACCAGGACGCTCTGGGCGGGGACGGCCAACTCGCTCGACCGCGTCTACATCGAGGCGCCCTACGACGGCGACGCCATCGTCTCGGTCAGAGACAACGACGCCCTCGTGGCGGAGCTGGGGCGCAGGTGCGGCCTTGGGCCCGGCGCCTGACGCCCCGAAAGGAAGAGAGGATGGACGTCCCGCACTGGCCCTACTGGAGGAAGTATTCCCTCGGCGGCACACAGGTCTGGTACGCGGACTGGGGCGACTGCCCCTTCGACACTGGTCTACATGAGCCCAGTTGAGTTCAGGAACGCAGGGCTGTCCCTGTAAAAAATGTTTAAGCAACCGTTGCAAATCCATTCTCCCGCGCAGAGAGCCCCGGGTAGGCCGAGCTCGCGTCGGGCATGTAGCCCATACGCCTCCGGGCGGCGGCAAGCCCGCGCCCGCCGCGCTCGCCGAACAGCTCAACCGAGCCCGAGCTGGGGCTGGCGGTGCCAGTGACGATACAGATGAGCGTTGACTTCCCGGCGCCGTTTTCGCCGATGAGCCCGTAGACGCGCCCCGCCTCGAGGGCGAGGTCGATGGGGCCGAGGACGGTCCTCCCGCGGTACGCCTTCGTGACCCCGTGAAGGCGGAGGGGCATGGCTGTCGTCATTGCGTTCCTTTCTCCTCGGATGGATTTTGGGTATGCGTCATGGGCCCCCGCGCGGGACGGGGAGCGAATCGACGCAGGCTCGAGGCCGGTTGGGTTGGGGTTGAGGTCCGGGTTCCACAGGCTTGCACAGCCCGACGGACGGGGCGTCCGGGCACGCTATGCTTAGGGAGCGGTGGGCGCCTCCGGGGCAGCAGGGGACTCGGACGCGGTGATGCCGGAGGTGTCGACCTCGCCGATTCCGGCGAGCTGCTCGATGAGGGGGAGGCCCGTCGGGTCGTCCACCTCGACGCCGCCGAGCACGATGGTGCTGTCGCGCGTGTCGATTTGGGTTGTGAACACGGCCGGGTCGAAACCCGAAGCGATAAAGCCAATGCCCGCGAGGACAACACCCGCGGCAACGAGCCCGCCCGCCACGGCGAGGTAGATCTTCTTCGCGCTGGTCATGGTACTCACTCCTTTCTACGCCGCGAGATGCGCGGCAGCGCCGCCCTTCTCGCCCTTACCCTTCCAGAAGGGCGAGGCGGCCTTCCTCGCCCAGAGCGCCGAGAGGCGCGCAATTTGTTTTGAGGCGGCCCAAGCGCCAGCACCAACGAAGAGCGCCACGCCGACGAGGCCGAGCCCCACGCCCGCCGAGGCGAGGGCGTACGGGAAGTGGCCGATGGTGACGCCGCTTACGGCAAGCAGGAGCTCAACTACGCCCACGCCCCCGAGTGCCGCCGCGACGATCCACACGCAGAGCGCCAGCACCCAGATGCAGATATAGACCGTGACGGCCACGGCGGCGAAGGCGGCGAGCAGCGGCACCCACACCGGGGAGCCCACGATGGTCAGCACCCACAGCAGCGCGGTGCTGCGCCGGCGCGTCCTCGCGATCGCGCGCGGCACGGCGGGCAGGTCGTCGAGCGTGGCCTCGGCAACCTCGCCGGGGGCGCCCATGGCGGCCACGGCCTCCTCCTCGCTCATACCGTCCTCCATGCGGTCGGCGATGGCCTCCGCATAGAACGCCTTGGTCTCCTCCACCTGCTCGGCCGGCAGGCAGGCAAGCAGCTCGCCCAACCGGCCCAGAAACTCATCGCGCGTCATGGTGCGCCCCCTCAACGTATGCGTAAATCTCCCGTACGGACGGCCACTCGGCCAGGAACTCCTCGATGCGCGCACGCCCATCGTCCGTGATGCGGTAGTACCGGCGCAGCCGCCCGTTGTGCTCGGCAGAGCGCGCCGTGATGCACCCGGCCTTCTCCAGGCGCTTGAGCAGCGGGTAGAGCGTCGACTCCGTGAGCCCCATGCTCGCCGGCACGTCCTTCACGATCTGGTAGCCGTAGGACTCCTCGCCGGAGACG
Source organism: uncultured Collinsella sp. (assembly GCA_902494195.1). Taxonomy (GTDB): domain Bacteria; phylum Actinomycetota; class Coriobacteriia; order Coriobacteriales; family Coriobacteriaceae; genus Collinsella. The sequence goes on from CABUSH010000001.1 coordinate 165,475, forward strand.
GCCGCGAGCACGCAGGCCTCCAGGAAGCCGCGCTTCATCTGGGCCTCCATCCGCACACCTCCTCTCGTCATATACTATGCTATACACACTATACGATGCAAGGTATTAGACGTCAACTCTCATCGCGAAGATTCTCCGGCCCCTGCGCGCTGCGAACGTGATGTCGCGGGGCGGTTGGCATTATGCATGAAACGTCAAGTAGCGCTCTTTTGATCCACTTCCACTCGGCCCCATATGCCTTGTACAACGCCCCCTTCGACCTCGGGTTCAAGAGAGCCGCTAGTCTTCCTTTATACGTTCGGCATAATCGTCGGCGATACCCACAAATTCCAGTCCCGAACAACAGGAGTACAATTGCTGCATTGTTGTCAGCTGTTGGGAGATGGAAGATGGACTGCGATGGCTACCCATGCGTTCCCATGCCGTTGATGTGCACTGCCTTTGTGCCGGGGCAGATTGACGCTGCGGTTGCAGGCATTTCCGACCCCGATTCGCGCGCCATTGCTACGGCAGAAGCGCTGTACTTTCGCGGGCAGGCCACCCTCGCTGCCAAGACGGCGCGCCCCTATCTTGACGCCACCGACCCCGCACTGCGCTACTCCGCATGCTTCATCTGCGGATACGCCAGTCTGTCGCTCAACCGTATCGCCGACGCCCGCCGGTGCCTTGCCGGCATCCTCGATATGCCGGCCGACGAGGAATCGCCCGCCATCCACGCCATGCATATCCTGTTCGCCTCGGCCGCGAGCGTCCTGCTGCACTTGCCTTCCCCGTATTCCGCCGAAGAGTTTTATCCGCTTGCGTCGCAACTGCCCGAAGGCCTGCGCCTGTTCGCCAGCTACGTGATGGCGCATGCCCTGTACCTGCGCGGCGAATATGGCCGCAGTCTGGGCATGGCGGAAAACGCCCTGATCATGAAACAGGGAAGCTATCCCATCTCGGAGCTGTTCCTGCACCTGTCGGCTTCCATGGCATGCATGAGCCTCAAGGATATCGACGCCGCAAAGGCACACTTCGGAACCGCTTGGAACATTGCGCGCCCTGACGGCCTTATCGAGCTCATCGGCGAGCACCACGGCCTTTTGCAGGGGCTTATCGAGGCGTGCTTAAAATCGCAATACCCCGACGATTTCGCTCGCATCATCGAGATCACGTACCGCTTCAGCTACGGCTGGCGGCGCATCCACAATCCCGATTCGGGCGAGGACGTGGCCGACGATTTAACGACCACGGAGTTCACCATGGCCATGCTCGCCTGCCGCGGATGGACCAACGCCGAAATCGCACGCCACATGGGAGTATCGCCGGGCACCGTCAAAAACCGTCTATCCGGCGTATACGCAAAGCTTGGCATCGGCACACGCGCCGAGCTGGTCGCGCATATGTTGCGTTAGCGACCGGGCTACCAAGCGCATCGAACGCGTTCCGGAACCCGGCGCTTCGCTCGATCAATTTGGACATTTTGACCCTTGAATGGCACTACCGCCACGGGGCGCCTTCTCGCAAAATTGGATTATTTCCACCGATACTTGCGGGATGGGAGCCCAAGATGCTTGATCGCCGTTCGTTACTTGTCGCCGGAGCGTCCTCGTTAGCGAGCATTATGTTGCCGCGCGTGCCGGGAAGCGCAAACGCCTTCATATTGCCGTTCGCACCCACCGAAGCCCATGCCGACGAAAAAGACCCCTTCAGGGTGCTCGTGCTCTCGCGCACCATGTTCGGTGTGGTCGTGGTCGACGTCGCCAACAAGAATACGCCCATCACGGGTGCCCAGGCCACACTCACATCGCGCTATGCCGCAGGCAAGCAGCTCACCGCCACTACCGATGACGAAGGCACGGCCATCTTTGAGGTCGCGCCGCTTTCAGAAGGCTACGTGGACGAGGCGACGCTTCTCGACGCGTATGACTTTAACGGCGGCATCTCCATTAGCATGGCGGGCTACCGCGATGTCGAGATTCCCCTTGCGCGTATCCAGGGCGGCACCGCCATAACCGCGCCCACGCGTCCGCTTTCCGACGGCGAGCCGTACTTTCGCCAGCTCACATTCGACGAATGGGACATCCAGTACGCCGACGCCACGTTTATGGCAATGCCAGCGGACGAAGCAGCAAACGATCAGCCCGACACGCACGCTTTTACCGTGCAGGCCCATCTGCCACAGGGTGGACAGGCAACGCTGCGCATCAACAAAGTGATGCCCGCTGCAGGCAGCTCATCCGAAACCGTCACGCAGATTGGCCAAGTCAAGGCCAGCGCATCGGGCACGGATAATCTGGCGACGTTCACGCTCGAAGACACGTTCCTCGATGCAGCACCGGGCCTTCTGGAAGAAGGCTGCAAGCTGCGCTTTGTCCTCGACTATCGGGGCAAAACCTACACGCTCTCCTCCCCCATGGCCGTTGTCACCGCGCCGGCCGCAAAGGCGGAATCGGGCTCGACCACTATCGTCCCCACTACCATGGACCAAGAGGTCACTCCGTTTGATTTCCCCGCGGCGTTTCCCGGCATCGGTGGTAATAAGTTCACGTGTTGGATGCCCACATTTCCGATCCTCTTCGATTTCTCGTTTGCCGGGTACGTGCTGTTTGGCGGAGGATACAAACCAGCCAGCTATATGAACGATTCGGGCAATCCTGATCCGGAATACTGGAAGAAATCGCCGCGCGAGTCGGGCGCCAAGCAGGCAAACCGCTACCTCGACGAGATGGAGGGGAAGTGGAATCAGTACAAGAGCATGAGTGCCGGTTCGGGAACCGATCCAAGAAACACCAAGCTCCTTCGCCACCATTGCACGCTGCTGTTCACGATGGATATCGCCACACAGCTGTACGGCTCGCTCGCCTACGATTGGGTGGGCAAAACCTGGGGCAACAACAACGACCCCGCATACGGCAATATTAAGGCACTCTTCCAAGTAAGAACCGACCTCAATGGACCGAGCAGTTCACCTTGGGACCGGTGCCGTTTTTCCTAAACGTCAACCCCTGGGTGCTGGCAAAACTGGCGCTCGCCGTGGGTGCCCACACGCACGGCAGCGGCGCGGCGTTTTTTAAAAACATTTCGCTCGACTATTCAAACACCTCGGGCTCGTTCACCATCCAGATCGGGCTTGCTATCACCTTTGGAGCCGGCGTTGCAGGCGTCGCTTCGTCTGCCGTGCGCGGCGCTGCATCCCTCACGCTGTTCATTGGGTACGAGAAGGCAGATGGACACCAGCTTCCGCGACTGCGCGTAGGTGCAGACGTCGATGTCGATGTGATACTCCAGTTCGTAATGTTCAAGTGGACCACCAAGGCTTGGTCGGGGTCGTGGCCCACACTCCTCGATTCGTGGAATATGTCGGTGAACAATGGCAACCAGTATGTGCTCCAGCGCTCTGAGCTCGCATTGGGTGGAGATACGCCTTACACGTTGGATGCCCGCTTCGGCACGCCCGGCAACATCAAGGCGGGCGTGCCGCAATTTATCGCATCGGCCACCATCGTCACCAACGCCGAGCTGCTCGCACGCGCCGAGGTTGCAGCCACCGCGATAAACGTCGCGCCTGTCGTGCGCGATTGGGATCAAGCGGTCACGCGCATTGAGCTCGAGTCGGATGCAGAAAGCGACGACACGGGGCAGATCGAGCATTTCGTCCACGCACTGATAGAGAACGGCGAAAACGCCGCGCCGATGTATAAGTACACCTATATCGGGCAGGCGAAGGACGCCGCTGCGGACCCCAACGCCAATTCTGCTGGTGTATCGGAGGACGAGCGTGGCGGCATCAAGCCCTCGAGCGACAACGTGCTGTTTGCTGGCGTGCTCAGCGAAGCCCACATGAAGCTGGCGATGATCGCCGGCGTGGAGTGCTTGTTCCGTATCGCCTCGGTGCGCTACGGCGAGAATGGTCGCTCGCGCCTGGTGGTGCATACAAAAACGAACGGCACGTGGTCCGCTCCCACGCCCGTGGACTTCCCCCTTGGGTTTGGCGAGGGCGACGTGGAACGCAGCGGCATATTCGATTACGACTTCGACGTGGTGGAATATACAGACGGGAGGGGAAACCAAGACGCCTACGTGCTGCTGGTCTCGGGCGAGCGCCCCGCCGGCGACAACACCCTTTTCGATACGGCGAGCACATCCGGCATACTGTCCGTTGTGCGCCTGCGTATAAGTAATGACGAGATCCGCGTGGTGTCGCATACGTCATGGCGCAGCATCTCGCGCGGCCGCCTTCAGGAGGATGGCTGCCATTGCCTGCAGTGCCCGCGTATCACGGTGGGCAAGACGCTGGTCGACGGGCGTCTGTCGGGTGCCTACCTCCACCGCCGTGGAGCCACCGCAGAGAAAGCGCTCGGCAGCGAGGCTGAGGTTGCGCTGGAGTGCTTTACCCTGTGGTCGGACGTTTCGGGCGACAGCCTGACGTTCCGCCAAGTTCTCCGCTTTCCGCAAGCACCGTCGAGTATCGAGCTGGGCGAGCCCGAGATTATCAACGGCAAAATGGTGGTGCCCGTTGCATACGAGACCACAGACGGTTGCGGCTGCGCGTCGTACGCCGTGATCGGCCAGTCCATCGCGGGTTGGGGCGTTATGTCGCCAGATGCCACAGTACCCCACGCGGTGCCGTGGCCGCAGCACACGGGCTTTTTGGCAACCGTCAACGAGCAACTGCAGCATATCACTTGGACGCGAGGCGCATCGGCATTTGCAACGCAGCCCGTGGGTGCCGCAGGCTGTGGCCCGGCATCGTTTAGCGTAAGCAACAACGGCAGGTGCGTGCTCTATGTAGAGAACACCGATGGCAAGGTGGGACAAACCTACGACGAAGAAGGCAACCCAGTAGCAGTGATGGGCAAGCACTTCCGCATCTTCGCCAGCACCTTGGCAGGCGATCTGTTCACGGAGCCGTTCGTGATGTGCGAGCTGGACCATCCCGTCGATCAGATAACGACATTTTTGACGTCGGGAGGCATGCTCTCCGCACTCGCCACGCACATTGTGAGTGCCGAGCAGAGCGAGGCAGAGCTGCACGGCATCGAAGTGCCCTTGGCGGCGTGTGCCACTCCGACGGGCGCGGTCGCTACCTCGGGCGCGGTGGTGCCCGGAGCAGCAGGTGAATCCTTCATGGTCACGGTGCGAAACGACGGCAACACCTTGCTGACCGCCGGCACGATCGATCTGTACCGAGAGGGCTCCAGCCAGCCGTTCTCCAGTGCATCCATCGGGTTCGGAGCGAATGCACGAATGGCATCGATCTTTGATCCAGAGCTTTCCGAAGATGCTCCGGCCAACGACATGGCACACGTGAGGTACGCGCTCGAGACGCTGGGCGCACGTTTTGCGACGCACCCGCTGGTTGCCGACAACGGCAACGCCGTGCTGGCACCGGGTTGCACGGCACAGTTCCGCATGAGCTTCGCCATCCCCGAGAGTTGGAGCGACGAAGTGGGCAAACGCGTAACGCTGTATGCGAAGGCGCGTAATCTGGTGGCGCTCGATCCCGTAACGCTCGAGGAAATTCGACCGGGTGCAAACTCGGCGCTGGGTGCCGTACTGCACGAGCTTCATGTGCCCGACGCGGCATGCGAGCGCTCAGAAGTTCAGGTCGGCGTATGCGACAGCGCGGATACGACAGGACTTCACGACGCCCCGATGGCAGCTGACGGCGATGGTGGCTCGAGCGGCGGCGGTACTGACGAGGGCGGCGGCTCCGGCGGAAGCAGCTCCGGCAGTGGCAAGGACCACGGCAATAACAAGCGCTCCGGAAAAGCGGGCGCGCTTGCAGGCACGGGCGATGTCAACGCTCCCCTTACGGCAGCCGCTGCAGCACTCGCCGCGGCAGGCTTGGCCACGGGCGTGTTCTGCGGCGCGACGATTTTCGCGGCCACGTTTGCTGTCCTGTGCGCAACGTTTTTCACGGCGAAAAGACGCCGTGCCAAGCTCGAGGCAGAACTCGACTCCA
>CABUSH010000002.1 GCA_902494195.1 uncultured Collinsella sp.
CGGAGCCCCGCCAGCCCAACCCCTCAAACGACAGAAACCCCGGCAGCTCTTCGCAACTGCCGGGGTTTCCGCGGAAAAGGGGGACATGATCCTCAAGCGAACGGCAAAGGGGCAAACCGTGTTCGCTCAACTGCTTTATGCCCCCTTGCTCGCGGACTCAATCAGTGCGCATGCGGCAACACAAAGCCGCTACACCTGTGACGGAGCTATGAAGTGGTATCTATTGCCGGAGCGGGCTATGCCAAGGAGTGTCCCAGATTGCCGGCAGATAAGGAACGTCCCCAGGTGCCGGCCGCGGGCGTGACTTTCGTCCCGTTTGATACTCCGCTGGCCTAGATGTTCGTCATGTGCGCCCGTAAACGTGGGACAATGGCGTTGCTGGTATCACAGACAAAGGATGTGCCTATGAACGCCCCCGTTGCCAAAACCTGTCGGCAGCGCCGCCTGTTTGCGCGATTCGCTTCCGTCTGCGCGCTCGTTGCGCTTGCGTTGTTGCTGCTGCCTGCCGCCGCGCACGCCGACGGCTACTCCATGACCCAAACCTACATCAGTGCCACGGTCGAGGCCGATGGATCGCTGACCGTTGTCGAGGGACGCCAGTTTGATTTCGACGACGACATCAACGGCGTGTTTTGGGAGATCAATACGGGCACCAACCAGCAGGGCGGCACGGCGGACGTTGACGTGCTGAGTGTCGAGGAAGAGGACACCGCGTTTAACAAAGTCGATAGCGCGAACAAGGGCGATTCTGGCGTCTACACGGTCGAGCAGGCCGGTGACGGCGTAAGGATTAAGGTGTTCAGCCCCCACGAGAGCGGCGACAGCGCGATCTATTACGTGAGCTACACCATGACCGGTGCGGTTATGAACTGGGCCGATACCGCCGAGCTCTACTGGAAGTTCGTGGGCGACGGCTGGTCTGCGGATTCCGACGATGTCGAGATGGAAGTGCGCTTCGCAAATGCCGCTGCCGGGACGGCGGCCGTCAAAGGCGATAACTTCCGCGCATGGGGCCACGGTCCGCTGGCGGGCGACGTGTCGCTCGATGAGGACGAGCCCATGGTCACCTATACCATTCCCTGCGTGCATCAGGGCGAATTCGCCGAGGCACGCATCGCCTTCCCCAGCGACTGGGTGCCGCAGCTTGCCGCCTCGGGCGAAGAGCGCATGTCAACGATCCTGAGCGAAGAGAAGGAATGGGCCGACGAAGCTAACGCCCGCCGTGAGCACGCGCGTGCGGTTGCCGGCGCGATTGCCGTGATGTGTGTTGTTGTGGCGGTTGCCTATACCGGTGTAATCGTGATGCTCAAGCTGCGCAGGCCCAAGCCCAAGCCGCTCTTCCAGGACGAGTACTTCCGCGATGTGCCCTCCGCCGATCATCCCGCGGTGCTTGCAACTCTTATGAGCTGGAACGACGTGCCCGATCAGGCATATATCGCCACGCTGATGAAGCTGACCGACGACCGCGTGATCAAGCTGGAAGAAGCGACCGAGACCAAGAAGAAGGGTCTGCTCCGTCGCGAAAAAGAGGAGCAGACGTATCGCATCACAGTGACCGACGAGGCCTGGAAGGCTGCCAAGAAGGACGGCATCGACCGCGACGTACTCAAGGTCTTCTTCGCTGGCGTTAAGCCCGATAAGGACGGAGTCCGTTCGCGCACGTTTAGCGAGCTGGAGGAATACGCTAGCGAGCGCACCACATCTGTTGGCGACAAGCTCGAGGACTATCAGAGCACGGTTAAGGGCAAGCTGGAGGCGCGCGAGCTTATCGCCTCGGACGGCACCGTCGCCCTGGTTGCCGGCTTGGTTCTCGGCATCATCATTGTCTTTGGCATTTTGGGCTCTCTGTTCTATACCGACTTTGCGGACGCCAACGTCGGTGCCGCTATGATCTCGATCCCCGTCACGATTGTGGGCTTTGTCCTGAGCTGCACCTTCCGCCGTTACACGTCGGAGGGCGCCGAGGTGGCGGCTCGCTGCAAGGCGCTCAAGCATTGGCTCGAGGATTTTACGCGCCTGAAGGAGGCCGTCCCCAGCGATCTGATCTTGTGGAACAAGCTGCTGGTGATGGGCGTTGCCCTGGGCGTTTCGAAAGAAGTGCTGCGACAGCTGGCCGAGGCCGTGCCTGCGGATCTGCGCAACAGCGACGATTTCTACGACAACTACCCCTGCTACTGGTGGTATTACTATCACTACGGCAACGAGTCTCCGCTCGATTCGTTCAACGATGTGTATCACGAGACCATCCGCGAGCTGGCTTCGAGTTCCGATAGCTCGAGCGCCGGCAGCGGCGGCGGCTTTTCCGGTGGCGGCGGTGGCGGCGTCGGCGGAGGCGGCGGCGGAACGTTCTAGCGAGCGCTTGCTTTGGGGTGGATCTTTCTGGGCGGTTGCCAGGGAAGATCCATCCCATTTTTGTGCATCGAAACGGGCCATGCTTTCCGCTGCGGACCTTCGCACAAGGGGCAGTGGGCAAAAAATGCCAAATATGAGTACTGTTGCCTAGATTGTCACATTTGTTGTACTAAAAAATGGACTCCTAACGATATTATTTCTCGTTAGGAGTCCATTTTATTGTACATTTGGGGAGATACGTTAGTTCATCTGACGCGTCGAGACGCCTAAGAGACCCGAGAAAGCCGAATTGCGCTGCTGCTAAAAAGGTAACAGTACTCATATTTGATGTTTTTTGACCACAGCTATTTGCAGGCCCCCTATAGGGCGATGCCAACGAGGGCTTCGGCGGCCGTTTTGCTCAAGACTGTCCCCAGCGACTAGTCATTTAAGAACGTCCCCAATGACTAGGTGTGGTTGCTGCCAAGGAGTGTCCCGGGGTGCCGGCATAGACGATATGAGCAGGACATAAAAACATTGAGAGCCCCTGCTGCATGAAAGACCGCGGATTAGGCCGACAATGGTGAGTGTCTAATCCAACCGCGGCGGCCACGCCGCATTCATGGAAGGGGCTCCCATGCTCGATACTACCACCTTCGTCGGCCTCGACGTCCACGCCCGCTCGATAAAGGCCGTCTCCCTCGACGTCATGACCGGGGAGGTACGTGCCGCGACCTTCGGCTACGACGCCGGCGCCGTCGCGGAGTGGGTCCGTTCCGTGGACCCAAAGGCCAGGTGCGTGTACGAGTCCGGGGTCACGGGCTTCGACCTGCAGAAGAGGCTCTCCGGCCTGGGGGTCGACTGCGTGGTCGGCGCCGTCTCGAAGATGATCAAGCCCAGCGCGGACAGGCGCAGGAAGAACGACCGCAACGACGCCGAGTTCCTCGCCCGCATGCTGTCGGTCGGCAACGTGGTCGAGGTGTGGGTCCCCGACGACGAGTGCGAGGCCGCCCGCGACCTGACCAGGGCGCTCGAGGACGCGAGGGACGACCTCTCGCGCTCGAAGCAGCGGCTCTCCAAGTTCCTGCTCAGGCACGGGCTCGCCTTCGACGAGAGGACGCCCACCGGCCGCGGGAAGGGCAACTGGACCCGGGCGCACTGGTCCTGGATCGAGTCGATAAGGTTCGCGGAGGGGGCCGACAACGACGTGCTCGCCTACTACGTCGACGCGGTCAGGCGGGCGGCGGAGGAGAAGGCGAGGCTCGAGGGGCTCGTCGAGGCCGAGGCCCGCAAGCCCAGGTGGAGGAGGAGGGTCGACTCCCTGCGCTGCCTCAAGGGCGTCGACACCGCGTCCGCCGCCGACCTCGTGTTCGAGGCCGGCGAGTTCTCGAGGTTCGGGAACGCCCGGTCGTTCGCCGCATGGGTCGGCCTGACGCCCTCCGAGCACTCCAGCGGGGAGAGCGACCGCAGGGGCGCGATCACCAAGGCAGGCAACAAGCACCTGAGGAAGGCGCTGGTCGAGGCCGCGTGGCACTACCTGACGTGCTCGGGGCGGCCGAAGGACGTCGCCAAGGGCCAGGCCCCGGACCGGGTCGCCCGCAGGCATGCCGCCAAGGGCGTGCGGAGGCTGGTCGAGAGGCGGGAGGCGCTGCTCGCGCGCGGGGTCCACGGCAACAAGGCGAACGTGGCCACGGCGCGCGAGCTCGCCTGCTGGGTGTGGGCGGTCGGCCTCATGGCCGAGGAGGCGTAGGGGGCCGGTCCCCCGCACATAAGCCGATCACCCCGGAAGCGGTTTGATCCGAAGCCGTTGAGGCGAACCTCAGGTCCCTTTTCTGCGAGCGCCCAGGGCGCCACACGCGTGCACAGACTGTCGGTTCGACGAAGAAGCCTCAGCCGTAGCAACGGATTGCCCAGCGAGAGATCGCCGCGGGCGGATATTAAACTGCAAAGACGAGCGTCGGGAAGACACGCCGAGGTCGCCGCGGACGGGCTGATATAGGGAGAGGGCCTGACCCCATATCGTTGGGGCCAGGCCCGATTTTGCCTCTTGACAATGTCCTGCTCATATTAAAAGGAACGTCCCTAACTGCCGGGTTTAGGCTGTTAGGTCGAGTTCGTAGAGGAAGCTTTCGCGCGGCATGTCGTGACGGCGCTCTTCGCGGTTGGCGCGGTGCGTGGCGGTGCGCTTAAAGCCGTGCAGCTCGTAGAACTTCCACGAGCAGTTGGAGTCGGTGTACAGGTGCGCCCTCGTCGCTCCAAGCGAGGACAGGTGCGAGATCGCGGCATCGAGCAGAACCGTGCCAACGCCCAGGCCATGGACATCGCGATCCACGGCAAGCAGCGTGACCTCGTTGTCGTGCGGCAACGGGCTGCTCTCGAGCAGGCGGTTGTTGGTTCGGATGGTTGCGCGCACAAACGAGAGATACTCGGCGCAGGCATCAGGCTCCAGCTCACGCATCTGCGATAGCAGCGCGCGTTCGGTATCCATCCAATGCTCGTTGATAGTGACGCCGGAGTTCTGTCCTGCGCGTGCAAGTGCAATGCCGCGCGCCTCGCCGTCAATCACCGCAACCTGTGAAAACGTCGACGACGAAAGGCAATAGGCGAGGTCGCACGCGGCCTCGAGGCGGTTGTACTCATCGTTATCCGAATTGTTATGCCAGAGCTGCTGTAGAATCAGCGCGATGGCGTCGAAGTCTTCGGTATCAAACGGTCGGTAGAGAACCCGCGAGACCATGGTGCCTCTTTCTTTTGCGGATGCATATCGAGCACAGTTCTACCACGCCATTGGCATCTAATTATGGTGCCCCTGTGTTCCATGAACTCACCGTGCCCGGTGCCGTGCCCATCCCCTCTGCTCGCAAACTTTTTCTGCACATGCGCCCGTTGCGGGGTGCATCGATGCGCTCGATGCGCTACATTGAATCAGTATTTTCAATGCCGCTGCGCGAGCGCTGCAGATCGACGTATCACCGACTCACAGAGCACGGCGGCGTACCAGACAGGAGGACTGCATGGGATCTGATGTGAAGATCGCACGCGCGTTGATCTCGGTTACCGATAAGACGGGCGTCGTCGATTTCGCACGGACGCTGGTCGATGACTTTGGCGTCGAGATCATCTCTACGGGCGGCACGGCTCGTGCCATCGAGGACGCGGGCGTTCCCGTAACCCCCATCGAGGAGTTCACGGGCTATCCCGAGATGATGGACGGCCGCGTTAAGACCCTGCACCCCAAGGTTCACGGCGCGCTGCTGGCCCGCCGCGATTCCGAGCAGCACATGCAGGAGGCCGCTCAGCACGGCATTAAGCTGATCGACCTGGTCGTCGTCAACCTGTACGAGTTCGAGAAGACCGTCGCCAACCCCGAGGTCACCTTCGCGGACGCCATCGAGCACATCGATATCGGCGGTCCCTCCATGTTGCGCTCTGCCGCCAAGAACGCCACGAGCGTTACCGTCATTTCCGACCCGGCCGACTATGATGCCGTCCTGGCCGAGATGCACGAGACCGGTGGCTGCACCACGCTTTCCACCCGTCGTCGCCTGCAGGTGAAGGTCTACCAGACCACCGCCGCCTACGACACGGCTATCTCCCGTTGGCTTGCCGCCCAGGCAAGCGACGTGGCGGACACCTCTGCCAAGCTCGAGATCTCGCTGGAGAAGGTCGACGACCTGCGCTATGGCGAGAACCCGCAGCAGAAGGCCACGGTCTATCGCTTTGCCGAGGGTTGCGAGAACACCGCGAGCTCGCAGTTCCCGCTCGTGGGCTCCGAGCAGATCCAGGGCAAGCCGCTCAGCTACAACAACTATCTGGATGCCGACGCCGCTTGGAACCTGGTCCGCGAGTTCGACGAGCCGGCCTGCGTGATTCTCAAGCACCAGAACCCCTGCGGCTCCGCCGTTGCCGAGGACATTACGTCTGCTTACGACCGCGCCTTCGCCTGCGATCCCAAGAGCGCCTTTGGCGGCATCATCGCCTGCAACCGCGAGGTTCCTTATGAGCTGGTCGAGCACTTTGCCGATCAGAACAAGCAGTTCGTCGAGGTTATCATCGCCCCGAGCTACACTGCCGAGGCGCTCGAGCGCATGGTCAAGCGCCCCAACCTGCGCGTGCTGGCCACCGGCGGCGTGGACCACGGCGCCCAGGTGGAGCTGCGCTCCATCGACGGCGGCATGCTGGTGCAGGAAGTCGACCACGTGACCGAGGATCCCGCGACCTTTACGTTCCCCACCGACCGCAAGCCCACCGACGCCGAGATGGCCGAGCTCGAGTTTGCCTGGAAGGTCTGCAAGGGCGTCAAGTCTAACGCCATCCTGGTCTCCAAGGGCAAGGCCGGCATTGGCATGGGCCCCGGTCAGCCCAACCGCGTTGACTCCGCACTGCTGGCCTGCGAGCGTGCCGAGGACTTCTGCGAGCGTGAGGGCGTGGAGAAGGGCGGCTTTGCCTGCGCAAGCGACGCATTCTTCCCGTTCCGCGACAACGTCGACGTGCTTGCCGCGCACGGCGTGACCTGCATCATCCAGCCCGGCGGCTCCAAGCGCGATGACGAGAGCATTCAGGCCTGCAACGAGCACAATATTGCTATGGTCTTTACCGGCGCCCGCCACTTTAGGCACTAAGTTTCGCCCCGGAACAAAATAATCTCTGCAAAAGACGGCTGCTCCGTTTGGAGGGCCGTCTTTTTGGTATAAGAGGACGGAATGACTAACACGAAAGGTACAACCATGCCCCAGATTGATGATGCCGAGCTGTTTGGCAATGCCGAGGATCAGCGTGCGTACGAGGACTTTTGCGCCAATCAGGAGGCGGTCGAGAAGTTCACGCTCGACAAGCCCGCGCTTATCTGCCGCTGGCGCATGTCCAACAAAAAGGTGCCCATGCTCAACCGCCACATTCGTGCGCTGTCCGAGCGCCTGGTGCAGGGCGAGCCGCTTACCCATAACATGCTCAGCTGGGCCAAACAGCACGTTGAGTGGTCGCTTGCCGAGGGCGATTACACCGCACGCGACGGCGTGCTCATGCTGGTGATCGACGTTAACGGCAACGCTGCCATGACGGTGGGGGAGTACGAGCCGCTCGCCGATACGTCGGCCAAGGCGCTGCGTGCCCGCTCCGCCGAGGCCCGCTCCGAGGCCGACGAAACCGGCGTGGCGCCCGAGCTGCTCGCCGCTGTCAACAACGGCGAGCTCGCCTTTGTGGCGCCGGCGGACGAGTTTCTGTGCGGTACGGCGACGCTCATCGAGCAGCTGGCCCAGACCAAGGGCATCCCGGTCACGCGCGTAGACATTCCCGCGCAGCTTAAGGGCGCGCTGTTCCTGGTGAGCGACGAGCACGGCGTGGTTCCCGCCGACGATACCGATGCCGCCGAGGCGGACGCTGCTATGGTCACCTTCTTCGCCGACGGCTACGAAAAGCTCCGCGCCCGTCGCTAAATGATTTTTCTGGGACGGGGATTAAAGAATCATTCCATCTCTGCATACATGCGTACGCTCGAGTAGAGGCTCGAGGTCGAAGTGATGGGGCCGATCGGTTTAGGACCGGTCGGCCCCTATTTTCTCTTAAGGCTATCGAACACTTTTGTCATATTAGGTGCCCACGGGGTCGTATCGTTGCGACGCCGTGGGCATAATGGTGTGGAAGGTGCAAGTTACGCGAAATGGGAGGACACATGGCGCTGATCTATGTCGTTGAGGACGACGAGCCCATTCGTCGTGAGCTTATCGACATCCTTGCCCGCGCCGGGTTTGAAATCGAGGCCTGCGAATCGTTTGAGCATGTCTCGCGCGATATTCTCGCCGCCGCGCCCGACCTGGTGCTGCTCGACCTCACACTTCCCGTCAAGGACGGCCAGCATATCTGCCACGAGGTTCGCCGCGAATCCGAGGTTCCCATTATCGTCCTCACGTCGCGCACGACCGAGATCGACGAGGTCATGGCCATGACGCTCGGCGCGGACGACTTTGTTCCCAAGCCCTACAGCGCCCGTGTGCTCGTGGCGCGCATCAACGCACTGCTGCGTCGCACCGCGGCGGCAGGCGAGCGCAGCACACTTGTCCACAAGGGGCTGGAGCTCGACCTCGCCCGCTCCATGGTTACCAACACGCAAACCGGCACTAGCACCGAGCTCACCAAAAACGAGCTGCGTATCCTCTCACTGCTTCTGAGCCGCGCGGGCAAGATTGTTTCGCGCTCGGCCATCATGCAGGACCTGTGGGACTCCGACGCCTTCGTGGACGACAATACGCTCACCGTCAACATCAACCGCCTGCGCACCACGCTCGAAAAAATCGGCATCAAGGGGTATTTGACAACGCACCGCGGCCAAGGCTATTCGGTCTAGGGGCCGGCTATGTCGTTTGGCAAGTTCTTTAAAGACGCGCTGCTTCCCGTCGCCGTGTGGACGTGCGGCGTGCTGCTGAGCTGCTTTGTGCTGACGGTCGCCGGTGCACCCGTCTCTATCGTGGTCGTGGCGGTCGGCGTGTCCTTTATCTTTGGCATGCTTGGCATCGTGATCGAATACGCGCGCCGTCGTCGTTTTCTGCGCCAGCTGGAGCGTGCGGCAGAGGAGCTCGAGAGTCCCGCATGGGTGCAGGAGATGGTGCAATGTCCGACCTATGCCGAGGGCGAGCTCGAGTATGAGGTCTTGCGTCGGGTGGGCAAAACCGCTTGTGACGAGGTTGCCGAAGGCAGGCGCCAGACCGATGACTATCGCGACTATATCGAGAGCTGGGTCCACGAGGCCAAGCTGCCCCTGGCAGCAGCCCATCTGATTTTGGAAAACCTGGACGGCAGCGAAGACGATCTGTCGCGTGTGGATGACCTGGGCCGCGAGCTTGCCCGCGTGGAGCGCTATATCGACCAGGCGCTGTACTATGCGCGCTCGGAAGTCGTGGAGCGCGACTACCTGATTCGCCGCTGGGATCTCAAAACCTTGGTGACGGGCGCGATTAAAGCCAACGCGCGTGAGCTCATCGCGGCGCACGTGGCCCCGGTGTGCGAGAACCTCGACTTTGAGGTCTTTACCGACGAGAAGTGGCTCGAGTTTATTCTGGGCCAGCTCATTCAGAACAGCATTAAATATGCGCGTGAGGACGGCGCAAAGATCGTGTTTTCGGGTGCGTTGCTGGACGAGGGCCTGGCGAGCGAGCGCATCGAGCTTACCGTCGCGGACAACGGCTGCGGCGTGAGCGCGGCCGACCTGCCGCGCGTGTTCGAGAAGGGCTTTACCGGCGACAACGGCCGCACCACCAAGCGCGCAACGGGCATCGGTCTCTATCTGGTGGCGCGCCTGTGCTCCAAGATGGGCATCGACGTCACCGCGGCATCCGAGCCCGGCGAAGGCTTCGTCGTAACGTTCGCCTTCTCGACCAACAAATTCCAATACTTCGAGTAACGCACGCGGCAGACGTCCGCCCAAACAAAAACGTGCCGCTCCAATCGGGGCGGCACGCCATCTTTTATCAGCCAACTCGTTGAAGTGCGGTGACGAAGGCGCAAGGCCGGGAGGGGTTATCTAAGCCGACATCCCGCAGCCGCGAAGCGGCGAGGACGTCGGCGTGATAACCCCGCAGGCCTTGCGCCGGCGGGAAGGAACCTACTTCACGACCAGAATGTCGCAGTCCGTGTTGCGCAGCAGGAACGTCGAAATCGAACCCAGAAGCGCATACTTGATCGAGGACAGGCCGCGAGCGCCGCAGAGCACCAGGTCGGGCTTGACCACGTCGAGCATCTCGTCTTTGAGCGTCTCGCGAATACGACCGGCGCGTATCATGACCTCGACCTCGGGAATGTCGGGATTGGCCTTGGCCTCTTCGAGCTGCTTGGCGATGGAGTTCTTAAATGCCTCCTCTAGGCCGTTGACAAGATCGACCGGATAGGAACCGGCGCTCTCGAGCGCCGTGGAATCGATAACGTGGCCGATGATCAGCTTGGCGCCGTTGTTCGCGGCGACCTTGATGGCGCGTGCGAGCACAAAATCCTGCTGCTCAGTACCGTCGAGTGAAACAAATACCTTGGTGTAGCCCTCGTTCATGGTTTCCTCCTTGGTCTATCGCACGGGCGCTGGGCTCGTGCGTCGGGCGGGCGCGGATGCGTGGCCGCCGGACACTTTATCTTGTTGCAGTTATACCCAAGGATTTGGGTTTGACCGCTCGCAATTCTGTGAACGGGCGAGTTTTTTGGTAAGGGTAGGCGCAGGCGCGCCTCCAACGGTTGATAATGGGACATCGTCCGCACCGTCCGCAGAACAATATCGGCGGGTGTCTAACGAGGGGGTCCCTTTGGATATCATCGAGCTTCTAAAATCTGCCTTTATGGGCCTGGTCGAGGGCATCACCGAATGGCTGCCCGTTTCGTCGACTGGTCACATGATCTTGGTGGACGAGTTCGTCAAGATGAACGTGAGCGAGACGTTCTGGAATATGTTCCTGGTCGTGATTCAGCTCGGCGCCATTCTGGCCGTCTGTGTGCTGTTCTTCCATGAGCTCAATCCGTTCTCGCCCAGCAAGGGCAAGGAGGGCCGTCGCGACACCTGGGTGCTGTGGGGCAAGATTGTGCTCGGCTGCATTCCCGCCGCGGCGATCGGTCTGCCGCTTAACGACTGGATGGAGGAGCATTTCTATAATGCTCCCGTCGTGGCGCTGGCGCTCATTGTGTACGGCGTGCTGTTTATCGTGATCGAGAACTGGCGCGCGAGCAAGCGCGAGGAAATGGCCGTTGCCGGTTCATTTGGTTCGCGTGCTGTGGTGTCGGGTGGACGTCCCGCCGGTGCGCACTTTGCGGCGCCCGCCGCGGCTACCGCTGAGGATGAGGACGATGACGAGGATCTGGACTTTGGCTCCATCGCCACGCTCGAGGACCTGAGCTGGAAGACTGCGCTGGGTATCGGCTGCTTCCAGGTGCTTTCGCTGGTGCCTGGAACGTCTCGCTCCGGTTCTACCATCATCGGCGGCCTGCTTTTGGGCTGCACGCGTTCGGTGGCGTCCAAGTTTACGTTCTTCCTGGCCATCCCTGTCATGTTTGGCGCGAGTGCGCTCAAGCTGGTCAAGTATTTCATCAAGGGTGGTACGTTCGGCGCCAACGAGGTCGCTATCCTGGGCGTGGGCTGCGTCGTCGCCTTTGTGGTGTCGCTCATTGCCATCAAGTGGCTTATGGGCTTCGTTCGCCGTCACGACTTCAAGTGCTTCGGCGTCTACCGCATCATCCTGGGCATCGTGGTTCTCGCGTACTTCTTTGTCCTGGAGCCGATGCTCGGCCTCTAACTTAGTTGACGCTGCGCGACGGCCAGGGCGACAACTTGTCATTCAAAGGGGGTGGCATGACCAAAAGGTCTATGCCGCCCTCTTTTCATGCCAATTTGTTCGCCCTGGCCGCCGCTCGCTACCGTGGCCATGACATCGGCGGTTCCGTGATTGTCAATAGATTGGTGCAAAGCAACCTGACCCCATTGCGCCAAATCCGCTGGGGCGGGTCTGACGGTGGCGCACGGAGTCGTGGTGTGATTTGCGTCGGTGTCCGCGCGGCTCGGTATACTGGTACGGCTCAAACTATGGCGCTGCCCGCAGGCGCGCCGTCCGTCAGATGAGGAGTCGCCCATGACCCAGCCCCTGCCCTGGGAAAAGAACGCCGCGGTACCCGTGCCGCCCGCGCCGGAACCCGTGCCGCTCGATGCATACACCGCCCCTGCAGCGCCGGAGCCCGAGCTCGTCCCGCTCGACATCTACGACGCTCCCGCGCCGGCGCCCAAGCCCGCCAAGCCGCTCGTCGACATTGACAGCCTTAATCCCGCCCAGCGCGAGGCGGTCCTGTCCACCGAGGGTCCGTTGCTGGTGCTCGCCGGCGCCGGCTCGGGCAAGACCCGCGTCTTGACCTTCCGCATCGCACATATGCTCGGCGACCTGGGTGTTAAGCCTTGGCAGGTTCTTGCCATCACGTTTACCAACAAGGCCGCGGCCGAGATGCGCGAGCGTCTGGCGGCGCTCATTCCCAGCGGTACCCGCGGCATGTGGGTGTGCACCTTCCATGCCATGTGCGTGCGCATGCTGCGCGAGGACGCCGACCTGCTGGGCTATACCGGTCAATTCACCATCTACGATGACGACGACTCAAAGCGCATGGTGCGCGACATTATGCAGGCGCTCGGCATCGAGCAAAAGCAGTTCCCCATCAACATGATCCGCAGCAAGATCAGCTCTGCTAAAAACGCCATGATCGGGCCCGAGGACATGCTCAAGAGCGCCGATAGCCCCAACGACAAAAAGGCCGCGCAAGTCTACCTGGAGCTGGAGCGCCGCCTGCGCGCCGCCAACGCGATGGACTTCGACGACCTGCTCGTGCGCACGCTCGAGCTACTGCGCACCCGCCCCGAGGTGCTCGACAAGTACCAAGAGCGCTTCCGCTACATTAGCGTCGACGAATATCAGGACACCAACCACGTCCAGTACGAAATCGCCAACCTGCTGGCCGCCAAGTACCAAAACCTCATGGTCGTGGGCGACGATGACCAGTCCATTTACAGCTGGCGCGGCGCCGACATCACCAACATCCTGGACTTTGAGAAGGACTTTAAAAACTGCAAGACCGTTAAGCTGGAGCAGAACTATCGCTCCACCGGTCACATCCTGAGCGCTGCTAATGCTGTTGTTCGCCACAACTCGCAGCGCAAGGACAAGCGCCTGTTTACGGCCGAGGGCGATGGCGAGAAAATCCAGGCTTTCCAGGCGAGCGATGAGCGCGACGAGGGCCGCTGGATTGCCGGCGAGATTGAAAAGCTGCACTCCAAGGGCACGAGTTACGACGACATCGCCGTGTTCTACCGCACCAACGCCCAGTCGCGTATTCTCGAAGATATGTTCCTGCGCGCAGGCGTGCCCTACAAGATTGTGGGCGGCACGCGATTCTTCGACCGTGCCGAGATCCGCGACGTCATGGCCTACCTCAAGATGATCGTGAACCCGGCCGACGAGATGAGCGTCAAGCGCGTCATCAACACGCCGCGCCGCGGCATCGGCTCCACCTCGATCCAAAAGATTGAGCAGCTGGCGCGCGACAACCGTTGTTCGTTCTTCCAGGCTTGCGAGATCGCGTGCGCCGAAACCGGCATGTTTAGCGCCAAGGTGCGCAATGGCCTGTCGTGCTTTGTGTCGCTGGTGCGCGAGGGTCGCCGCATGGACGGCGAGCTCAAGGACGTTGTCGAGATGATTGTCGATAAGACGGGCCTGCTGCAGGCTTTCCGCGCCGAGGGCACCATGGAGTCCGAGAGCCGCGCCGAGAACATCCAGGAATTCCTGGGTGTCGCTGCCGAATTTGAGGAGACGCACGAGGATATCGAAGGCACGCTCGAGAGCTTGGAAGAGCTGCGCGCTGCTGGTGTTGCCGATGTGCCCGCCGACGTTGAGCCCGAGCCCGTTGTGGTGAGCGCGTCTGCGCCCGAGCCCGGCCCGTCTGCGCCCGTGTCTTCGTTTGAGGCGCTCGTTGGCGCGCGTGATGCCGCGGGTTCCAATCCGCTCGATAGCCTGGCGGCCCCGGCGCTCTCGCCGCAGGATGCCCTGGCTGCCGCTATCGCGGGCAACGCCTATGCCTCACCGACGGAGCTGCCGGCGGGTGCCGTGCATGCCGACGAGATTGAGCGCACCTACGGTCCGCTCACCTGTAAGGCGCTGCCGGCACTCATGGAGTGGCTGGCCCTGCGCTCCGACTTGGATTCCCTGGCCGGCGAGACGCATGCCATCACTATGATGACCATCCACTCCGCCAAGGGCCTGGAGTTCCCGGCGGTGTTCGTGGCCGGCATGGAGGAGGGTATCTTCCCGCACGTGCACGACTTTGGCGGTAGTGACGATCCGGGCAAGCTCGAGGAGGAGCGTCGCTTGGCCTACGTCGCCATCACGCGTGCTCGCAAGCGCCTGTTCCTGACCTATGCGGCCACGCGTCGCACCTACGGCTCGACCTCTGCCAATCCGCGCTCGCGCTTCCTCAACGAGATTCCGTTTGAGGACATCGAGTTTAGCGGTATCGGTTCTGCCGGTTTTGAGGGCACGGGCTGGGAGAAGCGCGGCGACCGTCACGGCACGTTTGGCTCGGGTGTGGGCTCGGACATGTATGGCGGCAAGGTGTTTGGCTCGCATACGCGCTCGACCGGCGGCTCTGGATCGCGCAGCGGATCGAGCTTCGATGACTTCTTTGGCGGCAGCACTTATGGCACCGAGCGCCATCGTGGGGTTTCGCCCGGCGCCGGCCGTGTTGCCTCGACCTTTGGTTCGGGCGCGCCGCGAGCCAAAAAGCCGTCATCCAAGGTATCCCCGACGGTGGAGCGCAAGGTCGATCGTGCCAGCGCATCGCAAGACTTTGCCGCGGGCGATACCGTGAGTCATAAGACCTTTGGCACGGGCACCGTGATCTCGGTCGCGGGAGACATGATCGAGGTTCAATTCGAAAAGACCGGCCAGACCAAAAAGCTAATGAAAGGCTTCGCGCCGATCGTTAAGCTGTCGTAATCCCGGCGGACCTGGGCGGGCGTATGGGGCAACATCGCTTGCTCGGGCAGTCCTGCGCAAGACGGAGGCCACATTAAGTGGCCTCCTTTGCGTGCGGAACTCGCGACCGATGTTGCCCCATACGCCCGCCCAGGTCCTTAGATAACGTTGCTTGCGAACGTCGCTCTGCTCGTTCGCTTTTTGATCTGGAGAGCCGGGTGGGCTGATATATAGATACGAGTAGGGGCTCCTCCGTTGATGAACGGGGGAGCCCCTTGTTGCGTTTTGGTTGTTGGTGCGACCTAGAGATGCGAGATGATCAGTTCCATCTTGCCTTCGAGGTCGATGGAGCTGACGGTGCTCGGGGCCAGCAGGTGGCTTCCCTTGTGGACGGGGTCGCCGCAGACGGTGCCTTCGCCGTCGATGACCGACAGACACATGAAGGGCCAGCGCTGGTCGAGGGTCTTGCTGCCGTCGACGCGCACGCGATCGACGGTGTAGTGGGAGCCAGACTCGAGCTCGGTCACGCCATCCACCTCGGGCGCGGTCACCGTGCCGTCGGTCGGAGCCTGAGCGTCAAAGTCTATGCAGTCGAGGCTCTGCTCAATGTGCAGGGGACGCAGTTTGCCGTCGGTGCCGGGGCGGTCGTAATCGTACAGGCGATACGTCACGTCGCACGACTGCTGCGTTTCCAAAATGAGCGTGCCGGCCTTGATGGCGTGAACGGTACCGGAATCGATCTGGAAAAAGTCGCCCTTGTGGATCGGCAGTACGTTGAGCATGTCGTCCCAGCGGCCGTCCTTAATCATCTGTGCGGCCTCTGTGCGGTCTTTAGCACGCTGGCCGACGATGATCGTGGCGCCGGGCTCGCAGTCCAGTACATACCAGCACTCGGTTTTGCCCAGGCTGCCGTTCTCGTGCTCGGCGGCGTACTCGTCGTTGGGATGAATCTGGATCGAAAGGTCGTCCTTGGCGTCCAGAATCTTAATGAGCAGCGGGAACTCCTTGCCCTCGCAATTGCCAAAAAGCTCACGGTGCTCGGCCCACAGCCACGACAGCGTGTGGCCGGCGTACGGTCCCTCAGCAATCTGACAGTCGCCGTTGGGATGGGCCGAGATAGCCCAGAACTCACCGATGGGACCTTCGGGAATGTCGTAACCAAATACGGTTTCGAGCTGGCGGCCACCCCAGATCTTCTTGCGGAAGATCGGCGTCAGTTTAATCAAATCGGACATATTCATACCTCCATTGTGTTGCGCGGGCGCCGCGCAAAGCAGCGCAAAACGAGCGCCCGCATGACTACAAAAATCTACGCCAACGTTACATTGTGCAACTCAAAGCGGTCGCCAACGTTGCGCGAGGTCGAATACTCAAAGGCGGCACCGCTGTCCAAAAAGCCAATCTGGGTGAGCTCGAGCAGGGGAGAGCCAGGTTTGGTGTCCAGACGTTCGGCTTCTTCTTCGGTTGCTGCCACGGCGCGAATGGTACGGTGAAAGCTCGAAATTTTCAGGCCACATTGCTCGCGGATGAAGCGGTAGAGCGATCCGTGCAGGTCCTTCTTTTTAAGGCCTGGAATCAGCTCGAGGGGCATGTAGGTGTACTCGATAACGATGGGCTTCTCGTCGGCCTGACGCACGCGCACGATGTGATAGGCAAAGTCATCCTCGGCAATTCCCAGCTGGGCTGCGATGTCCGCTGGTGGATTAACAATCGAGAAATCGTAGACCACCGAGGTCACCTTCTCCCCGCGATGCTCATACGAAAAACCCTGGGCACGGTCGTTTTTGCCCTGGAAAAACGCCTGGCCGGGAAGTCCCGCCGTGTCCTTAACGTAGGTACCCGATCCGCGCCGGCTGGTAATAAGGCCTTCCTCGGTGATTTGTTCAATAGCTCGTTTGACGGTGATTTTGGAAACGCTATAGAGCTCGCAGAACTCAACGACGGTGGGAAGCTTGTCGCCCGGTTTAAGAGCACCATCCTCGATGCTTCGGCGAATATCTGCAGCTATCGCCTCGTATTTGGGAATCATGGAACCTCCTTTCCAACTTGGTTGAGTATAAAAGAAAGTATAGTTAACACCTAAGCATCCCTATTGTATATTTAAAAAGTTCGAGAAAGATATAATTAAAAGTCGCTTTGCATATAAATTAGAGCGCTCTAAATAGATAAACATCTGAGTAATGTCGCGTTAAGCGGTCATTCGCGTTTTCCCAGATAAAACCTGCCAAAACAAACCTGTCCCTTTTTGGTAGGTTTTTGCCTTGGGAGCGGTACCATACAGGCAATGTTTAAACGAGAAAGGTGGGCTCCCATGGAACCTAAGCAGTACTACATCGGCATTGACGTCGGCGGCACTTCGGTCAAGGAGGGCCTGTTCGACGAAGACGGTAACCTGCTTGCCAAGGCCAGCGTGCCTACGCCTCCTATCGTTGACGCTGCGGGCTTTGCCGCGGTGACCGAGGCTATCGACCAGGTGGTCGCCAAGGCGCAGATTCCGCGCGCCTTTGTGGCAGGCATTGGCCTGGCCGTTCCGTGCCCCATTCCGGCGTCGGGCGATGCCAAGGTCAAGGCCAACATTGCCATTAACCTGCCCAAGCTGAGGATCGCCATTCAGGAGCACTGTCCCGACGCGGTCGTTAAGTACGAGAACGACGCCAACGCTGCTGCTATGGGCGAGGCCTGGCTCGGCTCTGCCAAGGGCGTACAGAACGTGGTGATGGTCACCATTGGTACCGGCGTGGGCGGCGGCGTTATCGTTAACGGCGACGTGGTATCGGGCGTTGTGGGTGCTGGCGGCGAGATTGGCCACATGTGCCTGAACCCGGCCGAGGAGCGCACCTGCGGCTGCGGCGGCCATGGCCACCTGGAGCAGTATTCCAGCGCCACCGGCGTGGTGAGCAACTACCTTGCCGAGTGCAAGAAGGCGGGCGTCGAGCCCATCGAGCTGACCGGCCCCTCCGATTCCAAGGACGTGTTCCAGGCTTGTCGCGAGGGCGACAAGCTCGCGCTGGCCGCGGCCGATACCATGGCCGACTATCTCGGCCGCGCACTGGCGCTTATTGCCAACGTGGTTGATCCCGAGATGTTCCTCATCGGCGGCGGCGCCTCCGCCTCGGCCGATGTCTACCTCGACAAGGTTCGCGAGCACTTTAAGCAGTACGCGCTTTCCGCCTCGCGCGAGACGCCCATTAAGGTCGCTTCGCTCGGAAACGACGCCGGCATCATCGGTGCCGCCTACGTAGCCCTGCGCGCTGCCGGTAAATAGCTGGTGCAAGGGGGACAGGTTACATTGCACCAACATGGTGCAAAAGGGACAGCCTTGGCCCCCGTGCCTGCGCCCCAAAATATGCCGTGGCCCTTCCGTCTGCGAAGGCTCGGCATCGGCGTGCTACCATAGCTACGTCCAAGCACACATATCAAGTGGAGGATATCCATGGCAAACGTTCTTGTCTTTGGTCACCAGAACCCCGATAACGACGCCATCATGAGCGCCGTCGTCCTGTCTCAGCTGCTCAACCAGGTTGAGTATGCCGGCAACACCTACGAGGCCTGCGCCCTTGGTCAGCTTCCGGCCGAGTCCGCCAAGCTGCTCGCCGACGCCGGCATTGCCGAGCCCCGCGTGATCGAGTCCGTCGAGGCCGGTCAGCTCGTCGTCCTCACCGACCACAACGAGTCTGCCCAGTCCGTCGCCGGTCTTAAGGACGCCACGGTCTTTGGCGTCGTCGACCACCACCGCATCGGCGACTTCGAGACCGCCGGCCCGCTGCACTACATCTGCCTGCCCTGGGGCTCCAGCTGCACCATCGTCACCAAGCTCGCCGGCGTGCTCGGCGTTGAGCTTTCCGACGTTCAGGCCAAGCTGCTGCTCTCGGCCATGATGACCGACACGCTCATGCTCAAGAGCCCCACTACCACCGATGTCGACCGCGCCGTCGCCGCCAAGCTCGGCGAGCAGGTGGGCGTCGACCCGGTCAAGTTTGGCATGGAGGTCTTCCTCACCCGCCCGTCCGGCTCCTTCACCGCAGCCGAGATGGTCGGCAACGACATCAAGATGTTCGAGCCTGCCGGCAAGAAGCTGCTCATCGGCCAGTACGAGACTGTCGACAAGACTCGCGCACTCGGCATGATCGACGAGATTCGCGAGGCCATGCGCGCCTACGCCGCCGAGAAGGGTGCCGACGGCATCGTCCTGTGCATCACTGACATCATGGAGGAGGGCTCGCAGGTCCTGCTCGAGGGCGAGACCGAGGCTGCTCAGAAGGGCCTGGGCATTGCCGACGAGCACGACGGCGTCTGGATGCCGGGCGTCCTCTCCCGTAAGAAGCAGGTCGCTGCCCCCATCATGGCCGCCTGCTAGGTTTAGTTGACCAAACGCCACGACCGGATCGCGGAAGCCCCGCGCTCCGGTCGTTTTTTGTGCACGGCGCCGCGTCGTCTCTTGGATAGGCGCGCCCGTGCCGTTGAGCAAATAATGTTCAACCTGTGGTTCCGCTTTTCGGCCACGCCTGCGTGCCTGTCGTGCAGGGTAGGCTAGATGCAAGCGTAATACGTTAGAGCGCGGCACCGCCACTTGGGCGGGCCGTGCTTTTTTAAGACGGGAGCTTTCCCGTGAAAGGAGCCGCCCATGGCAGCACCCGAGCAGCTGTTTAACGTTCGTGAGCGCAAGCGTTTTGAGCGCCATGACATTTGGGAGCGCATCACCGAGAACGGCACGATTTCCGCCGCCGTCATGGTCTTCGCCGCCATCGCCGCCGTCATTTGCGCCAACACCGATGCCTACGAGGCCATCCATCACTTTTTGGAGACCCCGCTGTATGTGGGTCTGGGCAACCTTACGGCCGGTCTCACCGTTGAGCTTTTCGTCAACGACTTCCTCATGGCGATTTTCTTTTTGCTGGTGGGCATTGAGCTCAAATATGAAATGACGGTCGGCGAGCTCAAAAACCCGCGCCAGGCTATGCTTCCCATGCTGGCGGCCGTGGGCGGCGTCGTCGTTCCCGCCTGCATCTATCTGATCTTTAACCATGCCGGCGCGCACAACGGCTGGGCCATTCCCATGGCAACCGATATTGCCTTTGCGCTGGGCGTGCTGTCGCTTTTGGGCAATCGCGTGCCCAACGGCGTGCGTGTGTTCTTCTCGACGCTCGCCATCGCCGACGACCTCATCTCCATCGCCGCCATCGCCATCTTCTACGGTCAGAGCCCCAATCCGTTTTGGTTGGGCGCCGCCGCGCTTGTGACGTGCGCGCTCGTGTGGCTCAACAAGACGCAGCACTACCGCCTTGCCCCGTATTCGGTGCTGGGCCTGCTGCTGTGGTTCTGCATGTTCAAGAGCGGCGTGCACGCTACGCTTGCCGGCGTCATCCTGGCCTTCACCATCCCGGCCAAGTGCGGCGTCAAGCTCGATAGCCTCACCGATTGGTTGGGCGAGTGCCTGCCGCTGCTCGATGACCGCTACGACGACGAGGCGCACATCCTGGGCCAGCATGACTTTACCGTCTCGACCACCAAGGTCGAGCGCGTCATGCACCGCGTGACCCCGCCGCTCATCCGCATGGAGCGTCTGATCTCCACACCGGTCAACTTTGTGATCCTGCCGATCTTTGCGTTCGTCAACGCACAGGTTCGCCTAGTGGGCGTGGACATGAGCACGCTGCTCACCGACCCGGTGACGCTCGGCGTGTACTTTGGCATGCTGCTGGGTAAGCCGATCGGTATCTTTGGCATGACGTTCGCCTTGGTCAAGCTCAAGGCCTGCGAGCTGCCGCACAATGTCAACTGGCATATGATTGCCGGCGTGGGCATTCTGGGCGGTATCGGCTTTACCATGTCGATTCTCATCAGCGGCCTCGCCTTCCCGACGGCCCAGTTTGAGGTTCTGGCTGCCAAGGCCGCTATTCTCGCCGGCTCTGTCACCGCGGCCGTACTTGGCATGATCTACATGAGTGTGATCTGCAAGCACCCCGCGCCCAAGAACGAGTAGGCGCGTAGAAACAGACGCCAGAGCCTGCTCGAGCGCGTGTAAAACGCGGTTTTGAGTGGTACTTGCCACCTGCCGGACACCCCAGTGGCCAAAAAACGCCGTTTGTGAGTACTGTCACAAACGGCGTTTCATTTTAGGCGCGAAAAATAATGTACAAATCTATTCTG
This sequence comes from uncultured Collinsella sp., assembly GCA_902494195.1. Classification (GTDB taxonomy): domain Bacteria; phylum Actinomycetota; class Coriobacteriia; order Coriobacteriales; family Coriobacteriaceae; genus Collinsella. Next base: position 20,958 of record CABUSH010000002.1, read on the forward strand.
TCTGTGCATTAACGATTGCGTGGCTGGACGAAAAATGCCGATGCATCCTTCCAAAACCGGACACAAAAGGCCAAGACTGGCCTTTTTAATTCAAAATCGCTGTTACTAAAAAAGTAACAGTACTCATATTTGCTATTTTTTGACCACAGGCCCCAATGACTAGGTTTATTCCACGGTGCCGTAGATGGCGCCCCAGCCGTGGGCGGCCAAGGCGGAGTTGAGCTGGTCGCAAAGTGACTGGCGGTCGTAATAGCCGGGCGGTAGCAGGTTGACGATTTCCATGAGATCGGGCGCCAGGTCCAAGATTTCGGCCTGTACGATCAGATCCAGGCGGTCGATGGCGTGACGGTCGTAAAATAGTCCGTCGACCAGGCGCTGCAGGTCGCCGAATTCCTCGGCCTGGAATGATCCGTACTCCATAGTGCCTCCTTGGGCGCTTCACGCCGGCATGCGCGGCGATTCGTAATTCATTGCGATGGACTTAATCTATCACGGCTTCATAACGTTGCGACGGTGGCGGTCTATACTTAGAAGAATTGCAACGTACCGCTTCGTGAAAGGTCGCACCCATGCAGACGATCTACCAGAAGATGGAAACCACCGAACTCGATGCCGCCATCGAGGCGCTCAAAGCCGAGGTCGCCGAGGTCAAGGCCAAGGGCCTGGCGCTCGACATGGCCCGCGGCAAGCCGTCGCCCTCCCAGGTGGACATCTCTCGACCCATGCTCGATATCCTCAATGCCGATGCCGATCTGCACGACGGCAACGTCGACTGCTCCAACTACGGCTGCTTTGAGGGCATTCCCTCGGCACGCAAGCTGGCGGGGGAGTTCCTGGGTTGCCCCGCCGAGCAGACGCTCGTGCTGGGTTCGTCGAGCTTGCTGATCGAGCACGATATCGCCGGTATGTTCTGGCGTTGCGGCTCGTGTGGTAGCGATCCTTGGGAGGCTTACGAGGCAGCGCACGACGGCAAGAAGGTCAAGTTCCTGTGCCCGGTTCCCGGCTACGATCGCCACTTTGGCATTACCGCCGACTTGGGTATCGAGAACGTTCCCGTCGCGATGACCGACAACGGCCCCGATATGGACGAGATCGAGCGCCTCGTTGCCGCCGACGATTCCATCAAGGGCATCTGGTGCGTGCCCAAGTATTCCAACCCCACGGGTATCACCTTTAGCGAGGACACCGTGCGCCGCCTGGTCGAGATGCACACGGCCGCGCCCGATTTCCGCATCTTCTGGGACAACGCCTACTGCGTGCACGACCTGTACGACGAGACCGACGAGCTCGCCAACATCTTTGATCTTGCCCGCGCGGCGGGCACCGAGGACCGCGTGGTGGCATTCGCCTCGACGTCCAAGATCACCTTCCCGGGTGCCGGTATCGGCTTTATCGGTGCGAGCCCCGCGGTTATCGCGGAGTTCTCCAAGCGCCTGAAGGCCGGCCTCATCAGTGCCGACAAGCTCAACCAGCTGCGTCACGTGCGCTTCCTTCCCACCATCGAGGCGGTCAAGGAGCACATGAAAAAGCATGCCGAGTTCTTGCGCCCGCGCTTTGAGGCTGTCGAGCGCAAGCTCACCGAGGGCTTGGGCGACACGGGCTGCGCCACCTGGACGCACCCCCGCGGCGGCTACTTTGTAAGCTTCGATGGTCCCGAGGGTTCAGCCCAGAAGGTCGCCGCGCTCTGCGCCGACCTGGGCGTCAAGCTCACGCCGGCTGGTGCCACCTGGCCTTATGGCAAGGACCCGCGCGACACCAACATCCGCATCGCGCCGAGCTATCCCACGGTCGAGGACCTGGAGGCCGCGCTCGATGTGCTGGTGCTGGCCGTCAAGCTTGTCGCTGCCGAGCTTGCGCGTGCCGAGCGCGCCTAACGCGCGGCTTCCCGTACTATCCGCACTTTCGATACGTAAAGGAGCGTATACATGGATTTGGGTATTTCCACCAACCCCACGCCAGAGCTCTACACCATTAAGGTAACCGGCGAGATCGATATCTCTAACGCCGATAGCCTGCGCAATGCCATCGACCTGGCGCTCGAGCAGCCCACTGAGGCCGTTGAGCTCGATTTTGCCCAGGTGAGCTACATCGATTCGACGGGCATTGGCGTGCTCGTGGGCGCCGCACACCACGCGGTCGACCACGGCAAACTCTTTAGCTGCACCAATGTGCAGCCCCCGGTGATGCGCGTGGTTCAGCTGTTGGGTGTCGACCAGGAGATTTCAATCACCGCTGCATAATCTTTGCCCCCAAAAGGGCGTGCCATTTGGCATATGTTTGTGATGCGCTCGGACGTTTTGGTGTCCGGGCGCTATACTTGACCGAATGAATAGACGAGTTCCGGCCGAATGGCGCGGTGCGGGCTCGACTCACATCGAGCCTTGGAGGTATGTGTGTTTGGTATTGGAGAGGGTGAGCTCGCGATCATCGTGGTCTTCGGCTTTTTGCTGTTTGGCCCGGATAAGCTCCCACAGATGGGCCGCACGATCGGCCGTGCCATTCGTCAGTTCCGCGAGACGCAGGAAAAGATGACGGCCGTTGTTCAGTCCGAGATAATCGATCCGGTGAGCGAGGCCGCTTCGGCCCCGGTCAAGCCCAAGAAGGCTGCTGCGACCGACGACGATTCCGATGCGGACGAGGATGCCGCCGAGACGGCAGCGCCCGCCAAGAAGGAGACCTTTGCCGAGCGTCGCGCCCGTCTTGCTGCCGAGAAGGCCGCGAGCGAGGCTGCCGCCGAGGGCGAGGGTGCTGCTGAGGAGTCCGAGGCCGAGGGTGCCGAGCCTGCCGCTGCCGCTGAGCCTGTCGTCGAGCCTGAGCCTGCTGTAGAGCCGGAGCCCGAGCCCGAGCCGGCAGAGCCCACGACGGCTGACCTCTACGCCCGTCGTCCCCGCAAGCGCAAGGCCGTCGTCGACCAGCTCGCTCGCGAGCTCGAGGCCGAGGACGACGCCGCTGCTGCCGATGCCCCGAAGGGAGGCGATGAGTAATGCCTATCGGACCTGCGCGCATGCCGCTCTTCGATCACCTGGGAGAGCTCCGTCGCCGCCTGACCATCGTGGTCGTGTCGGTGTTTGCCGCCGCCATCGTGCTGTATTTCGCCACGCCCGTGGTGCTCGACATATTGGAAGATCCCATCCGCTCCTTTGTGCCGGACGGTAAGTTCTACATCACCACCACGCTCGGCGGCTTTGGCCTGCGCTTCTCGCTGGCCATCAAGATGGCCGTGGTCATGTGCACGCCCATGATCATCTGGCAGATTCTGGCATTTTTCCTGCCGGCACTGCGTCCCAACGAGCGCAAATGGGTCGTGCCCACGGTGCTCGCCTCGACGGTGCTGTTCTTCCTGGGTGCCATCTTCTGCTACTTCATCATCATCCCTGCGGGCTTTGAGTGGCTTATCGGCGAGACCTCGGCCGTCGCCACGGCGCTGCCCGACCTGGAGAACTACGTCAACATGGAGCTGCTCTTTATGATCGGCTTTGGCGTGGCGTTTGAGCTGCCGCTCATCATCTTCTACCTGTCCGTCTTCCACATCGTGTCCTACGCGGCCTTCCGCAGTGCCTGGCGCTACGTGTACGTAGGCCTGCTCGTGGGTTCGGCTGTGATCACGCCCGACGGCTCGCCTGTCACCCTGGGCCTTATGTACGGCGCCCTGCTTTCGCTCTACGAGATTTCGCTCGCTATCGCGCGCGTGGTCATTACCGCGCGCGAGGGCAAGGAGGGCCTGTTCGTGAGCCGTCTGGACCTGTTCTCGGACGATGAGGGCGACGAGGAGTAAATCGGTATGCACGAGGTTGGCATTGTCAACGGCATACTCGATACAGTGATTCGCGCGGCGCGTGGGGCGGGGGCCTCGCGCGCCGTTTTGGTAACGCTGCGTATCGGGGATATGACCGAGGTCGTGCGCGAGGCGCTTGACTTTGCGTGGGAGACGTTTCGCGACGAGGACCCGCTCACGCGCGGCTGCGAGCTTGCCGTGGAGGAAGTCCATCCACAAAGCGAGTGTCTGGACTGCGGCAAGGTCTTTGAGCACGATCGCTTTCACTGTCGCTGTCCCCAGTGTGGTGGTGCCAACGTGCGCCTACTGCACGGCCGCGAGCTCGATATCGCGAGTATCGAAATCGAAACCCCCGACGATTAGCCCGCTAGCCATCTAGTGATGGGGTATAAAGGGGCCAAAGTAAGGAGCGCTAAGTATGGCCGAGAAAACGATTGATATCGCGTCGCCGATTCTGTCGCGCAACGAGCGCCTGGCAGATCAGCTGCGTCAGCGATTTAATGAGACAAACACCTATGTGATCAATGTGCTGTCGAGCCCAGGTTCGGGCAAGACCACCACGATCCTGGGCACCAACGAGCGCCTGCGCGACAAGGCTGGCCTGCGCTGTGCCGTCATTGAGGGCGATATCGCCTCGGATGTCGACGCCATCACCATGAAGGGAGCCGGCATGCCCGCCATCCAGATCAACACGGGCGGCCTGTGCCACCTTGAGGGCAACATGATCATGGAGGCTGTCGATGCGTTCGACCAGGCCGTCGGTCTGGAGAACATCGACGTCATCTTTATCGAAAATGTGGGCAACCTGGTCTGCCCGGTCGATTTTGACCTGGGCGAGAACCTGTCCATCATGATCCTCTCGGTGCCTGAGGGCGACGACAAGCCCGTCAAGTACCCGGGCATCTTCCAGCACGCCGGCGCACAGCTGCTCAATAAGGTCGACGTAGCCCCGGCTTTCGATTTTGACATGGATAGGTATACTAAGACACTCGATGACCTCAATCCGCAGGCGCCGCGATTTGCCGTGAGCGCGCGCAAGGGCGAGGGCATGGATGCCTGGTGCGATTGGCTCATCGGGCAGATCGAGCAAGCAAGGGCGTAAATCGGCCGCCATACGGGCGGGCGTAGCCGCAGAGACACGAGATAGGAGCCTCTTTTGAAGCTCATCATCGCCGAGAAAAACGACGCTGCGCGTCAGATCGCCGAGCGTCTGTCCACGGGTAAACCCAAAAAGGACAAGGTGTACAACACCGCCATCTACCGTTTTGAGTGGAAGGGCGAGGAGTGCGTGACCATCGGCCTTGCCGGTCACATCCTTGCGCCCGATTTTTGCGACAGCGTGCTGTTCGATAAAAAGCTGGGCTGGTATTCGGTTACCGAGGACGGCGAGATGCTACCGGCCGACATGCCCGATGGCCTGGCACGCCCGCCCTACGACACCAAGCGCAAGCCGTTTCTTGCCGACGGCATCTCCATCAAGGGCTGGAAGCTCGAGAGTCTGCCGTATCTCACCTGGGCACCCGTCATTAAGCTGCCGGCCGAGAAGGAACTCATCCGCTCGCTTAAGAACCTCGCCAAAAAGTCCGACAGCGTCATCATCGCTACGGACTTCGATCGCGAGGGCGAACTGATCGGTTCGGACGCCCTCAACAAGGTGCGCGAGGTTGCGCCGGACTTGCCGGTTGCCCGCGCCCAGTATTCTTCGTTTACCAAGGCCGAGATCACGCAGGCCTTCGATAATCTCGTCTCGCTCGACCAGAACCTGGCCGACGCCGGCGAGAGCCGTCAGCACATCGACCTCATTTGGGGTGCGGTGCTCACGCGCTACCTGACGCTCGCCAAGTTTGGCGGCTTTGGCAACGTGCGTTCCGCCGGCCGCGTGCAGACGCCGACGCTTGCCCTGGTGGTCGAGCGCGAACGCGAGCGCATGGCGTTTGTGCCCGAGGACTATTGGCAGATTCGTGGCATGGGCGCCGCGCAAGGCGCTGCCGAGGACGATCGCTTTAAGATCGCGCACAAGACGGCGCGCTTTACCGACAAGGATGCTGCTGAGACGGCGTACGGTCACGTTGACGGTGCCAAGACGGCAACCGTCGCCGCGGTGACCAAGCGCTCGCGCAAGCAGCAGCCGCCCACGCCGTTTGCGACCACCTCGCTGCAGGCTGCCGCCGCGGCCGAGGGCATCTCGCCTGCGCGTACCATGCGCATCGCTGAGTCCCTCTACATGGCCGGTCTCATCAGCTACCCGCGTGTCGACAATACCGTGTACCCCGCGACGCTCGATCTGGGCGCCGTGGTGAGCGACCTGGCAAAGATCAACCCGGCGCTGGCGCCCGTATGCAAAAAGGTGCTTGCCGGCCCCATGAAGCCTACGCGCGGCAAAGTCGAGACCACCGACCACCCGCCTATCTATCCCACGGGCGAGGGCGATCCGTCCACGCTCGACGGCGGCCAGCGCAAGCTCTACGACCTCATCGCCCGCCGCTTCCTGGCGACGCTCATGGGTCCCGCGACCATCGAGAACACCAAGCTCGAGCTCGATGTGAACGGTGAGCCGTTCGTGGCTTCGGGCGATGTGCTCGTGACCCCGGGTTTCCGCGAGGCCTACCCGTATGGCCTTAAACGCGACGAGCAGATGCCGCCGCTTGAGCAGGGCGATACGGTCGACGTATTCGACATTAAGCTCGAGGCCAAGCAGACCGAGCCGCCCGCGCGCTACAGCCAGGGCAAGCTCGTGCAGGAGATGGAGAAGCGCGGCCTGGGCACCAAGTCCACGCGCGCGAGCATCATCGAGCGCCTGTACGCCGTGCGCTATCTCAAAAATGATCCCGTTGAGCCGAGCCAGCTGGGTATCGCCATCATCGATGCGCTGTCGCAGTTTGCCCCGCGCATCACGAGCCCCGATATGACCAGCGAGCTCGACGGCGACATGACCCGTGTGGAGCGCGGCGAGGATACCGAAGAGCATGTCGTGATGCACTCGCGCGCGCTGCTGGCTGGCGTGCTCGACGAGCTGCTCAAGCACACGCAGGAGCTGGGCGACGCCATCAGCGACGCCGTCACGGCCGATGCGCGCGTGGGAGCTTGCCCCAAGTGCGGCAAGGACCTGGTTATGAAGACGAGCGCCAAGACCCGTGGCAGCTTCATTGGCTGCATGGGCTGGCCCGACTGCGATGTGACCTATCCGGTGCCGAGCGGCGTCAAGGTGAGTCCGCTCGAGGGCGAGGCGGCCGTGTGCCCCGAGTGCGGCGCGCCGCGCATTAAATGCCAGCCGTTCCGTCAGAAGGCTTTCGAGATCTGCGTGAACCCCACGTGCCCCACCAACTACGAGCCCGACCTTAAGGTGGGCGAGTGCAAGGTGTGCGCCGAGGCCGGACGTCATGGCGACCTGATCGCGCACAAGAGTGAGAAGAGCGGCAAGCGCTTTATCCGCTGCACCAACTACGATGACTGCGGCGTAAGCTATCCTCTGCCGGCGCGCGGTAAGCTCGAGGCGACGGGTGAGACCTGCCCCGAGTGCGGCGCCCCCATCGTGGTGGTCAATACGGCGCGCGGCCCGTGGCGTATCTGCGTCAACATGGACTGCCCGACCAAGGAGAAGAAGCCCGCCCGCGGCCGCAAGACCACGACTAAGGCGAGCACGGCCAAGAAGACGACGGCGGCCAAGAAGACGACGGCTAAGAAAGCCACTGCCGCCAAGAAGACGACCGCGAAGAAGTCGACTGCCAAGAAAGTAGCCTCCGACAAGTAACGGCGCGGTCGAAACATTGCCTAAAAAACGAGCGAGGACCCCACGATCCTCGCTCGTTTTTTTTGACCGGCAGTTAGGGACGTTCCTTTTCTGCCGGCAGTTTAGGAACGTCCCTAACTGCCGGCTCGGGAACGACAAAGCGCTAGTTCACTTCGACGGGTTTGGCGCCGGGATAGCGCTCCTCAAAGTCTAGGCGGTACTTATTGTCATTGGTGCCCGCCACGTTGTCGCGTGACAGCGGCGCCACGATCTCATTCTTGTGGTCCGCGGGCTTGGCGTATTTCAGGCTGATCTCCCAGGCATCGCAGATCGCGTCGATGCGGTGGTCTAGGTCGTCATACAGGGCAACGATGTCTTTCCAGGAGCTGTAGTTCTTAGAGCTCGTCGGGACGTCCAGGTCCTCGACGATGTCGTAATACTGCTCGATGGTGTCCTCCGTGCGCTCGGCGACGTCGGCGAGATTTTGACGGGTGGTTCGATCCTCTTCCAGATAGCTGCCGTTGAAGTTCTGCGCGCAGCCACGGACCTGGCTATCGAGGTCTTCGAGTAAGTCGTAGTATTCGCTCAGTCGGCGGTAGAGATTCTGCTCGGAGAGCGTTGCTTCGCCGCCATCCTCGTCGTCATCGTCATCATCGTCGTACAGGCTGTTGGGATCGCCGAGAGGCTTTAGGTCATCGTCGTCGACGTCATGGTGCAGCTTAGCTACCTCGGCAGTCGTCTGCGTGGCGGCGTTGTCGAAAGGCTTGATCACAAAGAAAACGACCAGGGCGATGATGATCGCCACCAGCACAACGATAACGGCGATAAGCGGCCCGGTGCCGCTCTTTTTGGGAGCGGGGGTCTGTGGCGAAGCGGGCGCGTATGCGGGAGCCGGCTGCTGTTGGGGCGAGCCGCTCGCGACGGGTATGCGCTGCGTGGTCTCGACGGCCGCGGGGCCTGCGGCGAGGTCGGGGCGATAGGCGAGGGGGTCGTCCGCCTTGGCTTGCGGCGTATCGAGGGAACCGGTCTGCTCAAAAGCGGGCTGGCTATCGCTCGCGGTTGTTTGTTCAACGGATGCACCGCACGAGGTGCAGAACTTGGCATTATCTGCAAGAAGCTTGCCGCACGAGGCGCAATACCGAGACATTGCCACTCCTTTCGCCACATTTCAATGCAATACGACGATTATACCCAGCACCCCAAAAAGCCGGCAGTTGGGACGTTCCTTTTCGGCCGGCAGTTTAGGAACGCCCCTAACTGCCGCCTGAGTAGCCATTGGCTAGGTGGGATTTGGGACGCGCCGAGCACTGGGGTATCATGGCTTGGTTGCTATAACTCGCATTTACGCGCCTTGTAGGAAGGGGCTGCGCCCATGGCTTTTGAGCCCGCTCAACATAGCTTTATCACGCTCGAGGGCGTTGATGGCGCCGGCAAGTCCACGCAGGCGCGCTTGCTTGCCCGCGCGCTCGAACTCGCTGGCTACCAGGTTGTGAGCCTGCGCGAGCCGGGCGGCACCGCCATCAGCGAAAAGATCCGCGCCCTGCTGCTCGATCCCGCCAACACGGCCATGGGAGATACCTGCGAGCTGCTGCTCTACGAGGCCGCACGCGCCCAGCTGGTGCACGAGGTCATAGCTCCCGCCCTCGCGGCCGGCAAGGTGGTCCTGTGCGACCGCTTCTACGATTCCACGACCTGCTACCAGGCGTTTGCCGACGGCCTCGATCGCCAGATGGTGCGCGACGCCAACAACCTGGCCGTCGCGGGTACGCACCCGGCTCTCACACTCGTCTATCGCATCACGCCCGAGCAGGCGGCGCTGCGCATGGCCGCCCGTGGTGCGGCCGACCGCATGGAGGCCAAGGGCATGGCCTTCCAAGAGCGCGTCTACCAGGGATTTTGCGCCATTGCCGCCGAGGAACCAAACCGCGTAAAGCTCATCGACGCGACCGCGTCCATCGAGGACGTCTTCGCGCAGACGGTCGAGCAGGTTCGCGCCTACGGCCTCGACATTCCGCAAGATGTCGTCGCCGCCGCGCTTGCCAAGGAGGCCGAGTAACATGGCCCCCGCTCAGGCAAGCCTGCTGGCCAAGCTCGACACCCAAGAGCGCGTGCGCGACTTTTTGACCAATGCCGTCGCCAGCGGTCGCGCATCGCACGCCTACCTGTTTTTGGGCGCGCCCGGAGCGGGCAAGCTCGACGCCGCGTGGGCGCTCGCCCAAGCCTTCCTGTGCGAGCAGGACGGCTGCGGCTCATGCGATAGCTGCGTGCGCGTCGCCCGCCATACACACCCCGATGTGCACTATTACACGCCCGAGAGCGCCACGGGCTACCTCATCGCCCAGACCCGCGAGCTGCTCGACGACGTGCCGCTGGCGCCCATCCGTGCCAAGGCCAAGGTCTACATCATCGACCGTGCCGAGCAGCTGCGCGCCAACACCGCCAACGCACTGCTCAAAACACTCGAGGAGCCGCCCGAGGACGTTATGTTCATCCTGCTGGGCACCTCGGCAGACGTGATGTTGCCCACCATCGTGAGCCGCTGCCAGTGCGTGCCGTTTCGGCTGGTATCGCCCGCCGTCGCCGCGCAGGCCGTGAGTCGCGCCACCGGTCAGGACCCTGCGCGTTGCCGCATGGCCGTCGCCGTAGCGGGAAGCCCCACGCGTGGCATCGAGTTCCTCAAGAGCGCCGAGCGCCAGGACGCCCGCCGTCAGATGGTCCGCGCCATCGATTCGCTTATCGCCGCTGACGAGGCCGACGTGCTCAGTCGCGCCAAGTCACTCATTGTCGCCGTTAAGGCGCCGCTCGCCGAGGTCAAGTCCACGCAGGAAAAGGTGCTCGAGCAAAACGCCGACTACCTGTCGCGTGGAGCATTGAAGCAGCTTGAGGACCGCAACAAGCGCGAACTCAACGCGCGCGAGCGTTCGGGTATCATGGAAGCGCTGGCGAGCGCGCGGACGCTCATGCGCGACGTGCTGCTGACGCTTCAGGACGAGGCGGCCGACGTGGTGAACGAAGACATGCGCGACACGATCGGTCGGCTTGCCGCCGCGACGAATGTTGCGGGCGCCACGCGGGCGCTCGAGGCAGTCGCAACCGCCGAACGCAACATCGCCAGAAACGTTACTCCCCAGCTGGCCATCGAGGTCATGCTGTTCGATATCAGGAAGGCACTGAAATGCCGTTAGTCGTACCCGTTAAGTTTACCTACGCCTCGCGCGACCTGTGGTTCGATCCGCAGGATTTGGATATCCTCGAGGCCGATTATGCCATTTGCTCCACCGAGCGCGGAACCGAGATCGGCCTGGTCACGGCCGATCCCTTTGAGGTGCCGCAAGACGAGATCGGTCAGCCGCTCAAGCCCGTGCTGCGCGTGGCGAGCGACATCGACCTGCAGCTTGCCGACGACCTGGCCATCCAGGGCGACGAGGCCATGGTCGACTTCCGCCGCCTGGTCAAGGAGCTCGACCTCGAGATGAAGCCGGTGGGCGTCGAGTACCTGTTTGGCGGCGAGAAGGCCGTGTTCTACTTTGCGGCCGAGGAGCGCGTCGATTTTCGCCAGCTCGTCAAGGATCTGTCCTCGACGCTGCACATTCGCGTCGACATGCGCCAGATCGGCGTGCGCGACGAGACCCGCCTGGTGGGCGGCTATGCCCAGTGCGGACAGGAACTCTGCTGCACGCGCTTTGGCGGACAGTTTGAGCCCGTCTCGATTCGCATGGCAAAAGAGCAAGACCTGCCGCTCAATTCCTCCAAGATCAGCGGCGTGTGCGGTCGCCTGATGTGCTGCCTGCGCTACGAGTTCGAGGCCTACAAGGACTTTAAGAGCCGTGCGCCCAAAAAGAAGACGCTCATCGATACGCCGCTTGGCAAGGCGCGTATCCAGGAGTATGACACGCCGCGTGAGCAGCTGGTGCTGCGCCTGGAGAACGGCAAAGTCTTTAAGGTCAACCTAGCCGATATGACGTGCTCGGAGGGCTGCAAAAAGAAGGCCGCCGAGCAGGGCTGCAACTGCCGCCCCGACTGCGTGACGCGCGACGTGCTCGAGCGCATCGAGTCGCCCGAGATGCGCCTGGCGCTCATGGAGCTCGATCGCGAAAACGGCGTCGATGTGGGCGATGGCCTGTCGAGTGCCGACCGTCTGGCCGGCACGTCGATGCCCAAGCGCCGTCGTCGCGATGCTGAATCCGATGCTCGCGCCGGTCAGGGTCAGGGCGAGGGCCGTGGCCGCGGAAAAGGCCGCGGTAAGGCCGAGACACCCGAGGCCGAGGGGGCGGCCGATGGCCGTCGCCGTCGCAAGCGCGCGGGCTCGGGCGATGCTACCGAGGTTGCAGCCGCGGGCAAGAACGCCTCTCGCGAGCGCGAGGTTCAGCAGCCCCAGCAGCAGAATCGCGGCGGCGGCATGAACCCCACACGTCGCCGCCGCCGTCATCTGTCGAGCGAGGAGCGCGAGGACGCCTTCCGCGCCGCAGCTGCTCGCGAGGCCGGTGCCGCTTCCAAGGGCGCCTCGGCCTCCGATGCGCCTGTCGACAAGAGCGGCAAGTCACGTGGCGAGGAGGAGCGCGCGCCGCGTCCGCGCCGTCGCCATTCCTCGGGCGCGCAACAGAAGCCCTCAGTGCCCTCCGTGGCCGATCAGGTCTCGGATGGCGAGGTCAAGGTCACGCGCCGTCGTCCCGGGGATGGCGGGGGAGCGGCTGCCAAGGCTTCGCGTGGCGCCGCTCGCGACGAGCGCGAGCCGCGCGGTGGCGAGGGCTCGGCCGACCAGGGTCAAAAGCGCCGTCGCCGTCGCCGTTCCCGCAAGCCGCGCCAGGATGGTGGCGAGGGCTCGACCCCGTCTTCGTCCGCACCACAACCGCCCGCCGGCGAATAACGCCCGCGAGCGGATTTAGCTCGCCTTGCCCCGAGCGCATTGGGGTATCATAGCGCTGAATCAACAACCCTCCCTGCGACCGAGCGTAGGGAGGGTTGTGTCTTGAAGAGCCATCTGAACATATTGAGCTGTCTGCAGGGTGCCGGTGCCCTACCGTTTGCGGACGAATTGCTACCGTTTGCCGAGCGGGTGGCACGCGAGGCGCTCGAGGCATTGTCGCCAACACGATGTGCCGGCTGCGAGCGCGCCGGTGCGCTTATTTGCCAAGACTGCCTGGCCGCGCTCACGCTCATCGACCCACGTCATAGCTGTACCCGATGCGGCGCCCCGTTTGGGGATTTGCTGTGCACTGAGTGTTCGGTCGAGGGCACGTCCTCGGCAATGGCGGAGGCGCTCGACCGCTGCCTGGCGTGCGCCGTCTATGCGCATCCGCTGCCGCGCATCATTAAAGCGTACAAGGACGCGGGCGAGCGACGTCTGGCTCCGTATCTGGCGGAGCTGCTCTACGACACCGCCCTGCATGCCCGGGTCGTAGCGCCCGATCGCTATGGAGGTGTGCTGTCCGGCGCGGATGCGGTGGTGTTTGTGCCTGCGACGGCGGCAGCGTTTCGGCGGCGTGGTTTTGATCATATGGAGGCTATTGCGCGCCCATTTTGCGAGCTGTCGGGTGTTCCCCTGCTCGATGCTCTCGTCAAGTACGGGCATGGCGACCAGCGCGAACTCGGTCGTGAGGAGCGCCGCGAGCGTGCCCAAGGCATGTACGAGACGGTTGAGGATGTGCGGGGCAAGCGCCTGCTGCTTATCGATGACGTTATCACCACGGGTGCGACGATGGCAGCGGCTTCGGCGGAACTCAAGCGCGCCGGCGCCGCAGCGGTCGATGGCCTCGCTATCGCACGCGTTTGGTAGGGGTGGTTTTGTGGCAGTGAAGATGGCGCGGTGTGACGAGCCGACAAGCGAGCAACTGGCGGCCTCCATAATTCTGACCGGCGCCTCGGCGCTACGCATGATGCGCGCCGAGCGCCGACAAATGGGTTACATCAGCTGGAGGGAGCTCGATCCCGATGAAGAGCGCCGTGTGCTGCGCACGTCGTCGCCCTCGACTGAGGACATCTATCTTCCCGACTTGGTGCGGATTGGGGCCGCAAGCGGCGAGGTGCGAGAAGATCTTTGCTTGCTGGTGGGATCTGCAAAGCAGCGTCGCCGCATGCCTGGCGTGGGCTGGTCCGTGTGTTCCGGGTTGCCTGCCGGCTCGATTCTAGAGGTGGAGCCGGGTGTATACAGTCTATCTCCCGAGGCCCTTTGTGCTGCCGTTGCGCGCGAGGTCGGCTGCATCCAGGCATTTGCCCTGGCTCAGGAGCTGTGCTCTAAGATTTCGCTGAGTGACCGCGGGAAGTATCTGCCTCCCTACACCTCGCCTGTTACGAATAAACTTGCAAAGGACAAGGACCGGCCAGCAGATGTGGGCTACTTTGAGGTTGAGCCGGTGCTGACGCCCGATCGTCTGGCAGATTACCTCGCGGTATGCAAGGGGAATGCGGCCAAACAACTGCAGCGTTTGTGTCCCTACTTGTCAGAAAACCTGCGCTCGCCCATGGAGTGCATCATGCTCGCTCTGTTTTCGCTTCCGTTTTCCTATGGCGGATTTGCCTGCGGTCCCTTTAAGACCGACTACAAGATTGAGTTCGATGACCGCGCGCAGGCAATCTCGGGGATGTCGCACGCAGTTTGCGATGCGTATCAGGAAACAGCCCGGTTTGACCTGGAATACAACGGTGAGCTGGGCCATTCCTCCCGGAGGGGACGTATCCATGATGAAAAGCGCAACACGGGCTTGATTACTATGGGAATCGAGGTCGCGACGGTCAACAACGAAATGCTCTGTGACATGGAAGCGATGGAAGCGCTCGCATGGCGCATCCACCAGCGCATGAGTAAGCGATATCGCAACCGTGTTGACGCTCGCAGAAAGAAGCAAGAGGCGCTATTTAACACGCTGCGGGCGTGTTTTGGGCTTAAGCCGGTCTAATTCACGTCGAAAATAGGGGGTTAATCATATGCCCTGGCCAAAATATGGCAAATATGAGTACTGTCACTAAATCAGTAACAGCAAAATCAAGGAATTTTGGACTCGGAGGCGGCGTAAAGTAAGAAGATAATAAACAAATGTAGAAAAACTAAGCATCAAGTTGGCGGCACTGAGCGCAAAATCTGTCCGAGAGGCCAAAATTACCTGTTACTAAATTGGTAACAGTACTCATATTTGCCATTTTTTGGCCACGGCACCCTAAGACGGGTGTGTTGGGGCTTTCCATAGGGGAGCGACGGGCTCAATCAGAGCGCGTGCGGCCCGTCCTGACCTGCGAAATCTGTACTCGCGATGCGAATAACGCCCCTAACCTTAAACTTTAGCTTGAACTTAGCTATAATGCGCTACGTTCCTGCCAGGCTGTGGTTGCGGGCGGACGAAATGCCCGTCCTAGTCCAAGACAGACGCGGTCAAAGGGATCCACGTAAGCGACCGCGTGCGCGCGGCGCGATCATGGCGCGTCCTAGATGTAAGCCGCACCGTCCGTTCTACTTTCTTTGGGGCAATACCGCCTCGCGGGCGAGCGGGCCAGTCGTGAAGGTGGCTGCGGCCTCCCGAGCAAACACCCCGGTGCGCAAGTGTGGGGTCAAATACCAGGTCAGCTGGTGGGAACAACCTGATATTCCGCGCAACGCACGGATCGTATACGACACAGAAGGCAGGGTAGTGGACATGGTGAGGGGCAGCTTGATGCACGCGGCTCGGTTAGGTGCTGGGACCGCAGCGGTCATCGCCGTTTTGGGCCTGAGCGGATGCGCGTTCAACCCGCTGTCTACGTTCACGACTCCCACGATCGACCAGATCGAGTACGAGACGGTCACGCCGGCGGTGTCGGACGATGCCCTGGTCACTCCCGGAACCCTGACGGTTGCCCTCGATACTTCCGATGCGCCGCAGGCCATGCAGGGCGCCGACGGCGAGCTCACGGGATATGCGGTCGACGCCGCCCGCGCCCTCGCAAGCCGCATGGGCCTTAAGGTCGCCTTTGTCGATGCGTCCTCGGCAGGTTCCGCGCTCGGCGACAAAAAGGCTGATATCTTTATCGGCGAGATCAACTCCACAGACGGGGACGTTAGCTCGCTCGGCACCTGCCTGTACGATGCCGCTTCCGTGTTCGGTAAAACCAGCGATGGTGGGTCGCTAAGCGTTTCCACCGATACCCTTAACACGTCTACTCTGGGTGTCCAGATGTCCTCGGCCTCGCAGGAGGCGCTTGCCAAGCAGAGCATTACCGCCAACCAAAAGACCTACTCCAACATCAACGAGTGCTTTGAGGCGCTCGAGTCCGGCGAGGTCGACTATGTGATCTGCGACTCCACGGCCGGCGGCTACCTTGCACGCCTGATGAGCGAGGTCTCCTATGTCGGTGCGCTCGAGGCGCCCTCGACGCTTGGTGTTGTGGGCCTCTCGTCCAATGACGAACTGTGCCGTGCCGTGAGCGATGCCCTCGACGGTATTACGGCCGACGGCACGCTCGAGGCGGTCCACTCTGTCTGGTATGGCACGATGCCCTACGACCTCACCACTAAGACGGTTTCGGGCGCTAACGTGCAGCCGGGCGACTCTGAGTCCAGTGAGACCACGTCCTCCGGCAGCGAGTCCTCCGATTCCAACAATGAGACCGCATCCTCCGAGGACAAATCGTCCAGCCAGGAAGGCGCCATCACCGACGACGACATTAACAAACTCAATAGCTAGTTATTGCTAGGGGTGGTGTCTCCTATACGTTGGAAAGGACACCTCTTCACGGTTTCAACACGCACTGCCGGGCTTCCCCGATGGGGGAGCCCGGCTTTTTCATCCCAATAAAACAAGCAGGTCAAAGCCAATTTTCGGGACCAAATACAAAGCTGTTGGCTCCCTCCTATAGCGCACTTTGCCACAGAAAAGTGCGAGACTTCGGTATGCGGTATCAAGCAATCGTTATTCGGGTCTTTAGGAATCCGCGTGATTAAATGCACGGCAATGGGTACATAGCCAGTACAGTAAGTCCCCGAGGCAGATTGGAGCCACGTATGGATATCAAGGTTTCTGGACGCAAGACGACGGTAACCGATGCTCTGCGTGCGCATGTGGATGAGAAGATCGGCGAGGCGCTCAAGGTTTTCGACATCGAGCCCATGACAGTCGACGTCGTGCTTCGTTATGAGAAGAACCCCTCGAACCCCAACCCGGCAATCGTCGAGGTCACGGTTCGTGCCCGCGGCTCTGTGATTCGCGTTGCCGAGCACGGCGCAGATATGTATGCCGCCATCGATCTCTCCGCCGATAAGGTTACTCGTCAGCTGCGCAAGTTCAAGACCAAGGTCGTGGACAACCGCCAGGGCGGTGCCAGCGCCGCGGATGTCGCGCCGGTCGAGCGCGTCGAGGATCTGGCCGACCTGCTGCTGCCCGAGGAAGAGGACGACCTGCTCGTCCGCGAGAAAGTTATCGACGTCACCCCGATGACTGAGGAGCAGGCGCTGGTGCAGACCGATCTGCTGGGCCACGACTTCTACGTGTTCGAGAACGCGACGACTGGCCTCATCAATGTGGTGTATCACCGTAAGAATGGTGGATATGGCATCATCAAGCCCCGCATCGAAACACTTGACGAGTAAAATACGTTAACTTGCATGAGTTAACGGTTGGCGGCCATCCCATGCGGGTGGCCGCCTTTTTACGTAAGGAGTCGCTTTGATGGACAAGGCCGCATCCGCCGGTCATTCGGACCGTTGCCGCATCGTCGTCGATACCTGCTGCGACTTTAGCCCCGAGGTCGCTGCGAACCTCGATGTCGATATCCTGGGTTTCCCCTTCATTATCGATGGCGAAGAGCGCACGGACGACATCTGGTCGAGCATCACACCCAAGGAGTTCTACGACCGGATGCGCGCCGGTGCCCGCGTGTCCACCTCGGCTGTGTCGCTCGGTCGCTATATCGAGTTCTTTACCGAGTGCGCCAAAGAGGGCACGCCCACGGTCTACCTGTGCTTTACCTCGGCGCTGTCGTCGAGCTACAACTCCGCGTGCCAGGCGGCAGATGCCGTGCGCGCCGAGTATCCCAACTTTGAGCTCTACGTGGTCGACAACGCTCTGCCCTGCGCGACCGGCGCGCTCTTGGCGCTCGAGGCCGTGCGCCAGCGTTCGGCGGGACTGACCGCCAAACAGCTGGTCGATTGGGCAAACGAGGCAAAAACCTACGTGCACGGCTACTTTACGCTCGAGAGCTTCGACGCACTGGCTGCCGGCGGCCGCATTCCTCCCGCGGCGGCGCAGCTCACGGCAAAGCTCGACGTCAAGCCCGAGCTCTCCTACGACCTGGCCGGCTCGCTGTCGCTGATCGGCGTCAACCGCGGCCGCAAGAAGGCGCTCAAGTCCATCCTCAAGTCGTTCCGCGAGAACTACGTGCCCGATCGCACCATGCCCATCGCCATCATGACGGCCGATGCCGAAAAGGATGGTGACTGGCTCGAAGCCGCCATCCGCAAGGAGGAGGGTTGCGCCGACGTCACCATCATCCGTAGTTCCGTCGGTCCCACCATCGGCTCGCACGTGGGCCCCGGCATGGTGGCCTGCGCGTTTTGGGGCAAGAACCGTGCCGAGAAAGCCTCGCTTTCCGACCGCATCGCGCGCCGTGTGCGCGGTGAGTAGACAGGCGCTGCGGCTGCAAGTGCCCTCAAGTCACAGCCCAAACGCTGGCACCGAGTATTCAACCTGGTAACAACACCCAACCCAAAAGGAAAGGTTTCATGGCAAACAAGCTCTCTGTCGCATTTATCGGCACCGGAATCATGGGTGCCCCCATCGCCGGCCACATCCTGGATGCCGGCTATCCCGTCACGGTCAACAACCGTACCGAGTCCAAGGCTGCAGCGCTTATCGAGCGCGGTGCCGTCTGGGCCGATACGCCGGCCGATGCCGCGGCGAACGCCGATGTCGTCTTTACCATGGTGGGTTATCCTTCCGAGGTCGAGGAACTCTACCTGGCGGGCGACGGCCTGCTCGCGTGCACTAAGCCGGGCGCGGTCTTGATCGACCTCACTACGAGCTCGCCCGAGCTGGCGCGCGACATTGCCGAGGCCGCCCAGGTTTCCGGCCGCATGGCGTTTGACTGCCCCGTCACCGGCGGCGAGTCGGGCGCTATCGCCGGCACGCTCACGGCTATCGTGGGCGCCACCGAGAACGACATTGCTCCGGTCCGTGATATCCTTTCCACCTTTGCGGCAACCATCTGCTGCTTCGACGGCGCCGGCAAGGGCCAGGCTGCCAAGCTCGCCAACCAGGTGTCGCTGGGTGCCTGCATGGTCGGCATGGCAGACGCCATGGCATTTGCCGAGCTGAGCGGCCTTGACCTGGAGAAGACCCGCCAGATGATCCTGGGCGGCACCGGCAAGTCCGGCGCTATGGAGAGCCTGGCGCCCAAGGCGCTCGACGGCGATTACAAGCCCGGCTTTATGGTCGAGCACTTCATCAAGGACCTGCGCTTGGCGCTCGCTTATGCCGACGACCGCGAGCTCGCGCTGCCCGGCGCCGACGTCGCCTTTACGCTCTATGACATGCTCGACGCCATTGGTGGCGCCAAGCTGGGCACCCAGGCCATCACGGTCCTCTACAAGGAGGAGGCCGACGCCATCGCCGCCGGTCTGGACTGGTCGCAGTATCGTCCCGAGGAGCACGGTGCCCACGAGGAAGGCTGCGGTTGCGGCGAGCACGGCGACGACCATGAGTGCGGTTGCGGTCACCATCACGGCGAGGACCACGAGTGCTGCGGCGGTCACGGCCATGACGACGGCCATGAGTGCTGCTGCGGCCACCATCACGGGGAGTAGCGCCCATGAGCTGGACGTTCGTGGTACTAGCGCTGGTGCTCTTTCTCTTTGCGATCTACATTGGCTTTTTGTGCGGCCAGTGGGCCTGCGAAAAGCGCGTGATCACCAAGCGCGACTACTGGATTGCCAACTTTGCAGGAGCGGCGGCAGTCGTCCTGCTGACCTGGGTGTTCTCGCTGTTCCCGCTGGTGCAGTTTGCGCCGATCGGCTGGCTCGGCGGCTTTATCGCCGGTCTTAAGATGAGCTTTGGCGAGTCCGTCGGTCCGTGGCGCAAGCACGACGAGGTCTTTAACGTCAACAAGGCTCATCGCGCCGCCGCCGACGCGGGCGACGCTGAGGAACGCCGCCGTGCGCGTCGCAATGGCGCGGCCGACCGACAGCTCATCTCGGTCACCGATGACAGCAAGGGTGCTGGCAAGCACGCTAAGAAATAGTAAGAAGAGGTAACTATGGCAGAAAACAAAGACGAACAGCTTACCGACGAGGAGCTGGCACAGCTTCAGCTGGCAGAGGAGAACGAGAACGCCGTCGACCGCCTGGTCAAGGAGCTCGGCTGCCCCACGCGCCGCATCCGCCAGTTTGCCGCCCGCGTGCTGCACCTGCTTGCCGAGCGCGATCCGCAGCGCGTCGTGCCCTGCGTGCCCGCGCTGATCGAGGCGCTCGACCGCCCCGAGGCGCAGACCCGCTGGGAGGCCCTCGATGCCCTGACGGCGCTCGCTACCACCTGCCCCGAGCAGCTGGGCGATGCCTTTGAGGGTGCCGAGACTGCGCTGTTCGACGAGATCTCCTCCACGCTGCGCTATGCCGCCTTCCGCCTGCTGTGCGTGTGGGGTGCCACGAGCGTCGAGCGTTCGCGCGAGGCTTGGCCCATCCTGGACGAGGCCATCCAGTGCTACCACGGCGACCTTGAGTATCGCGACATGCTCGGTTGCCTGTACGAGTTTTGCCAGGGCGAGATCGACGCCGAGGTTGCCGAGAAGCTCGCGCTGCGCCTTAAGTTCGACGCCGAGAACGGCAAGGGCAGCTATCTCAAGGCCCGTTCGAGCGAGATTTGCGAAATGCTTGTTAAACGTTTTGGCCTGGATCTCTCCAAAAAGAAGAAGCGTGCTAGCGTTAAAAAAGCTGACGACGCCGAAGACGAGGAGTAACAGATTATGGCGCACGATGTAGTCCTGATTCCCGGTGACGGTATCGGTCCCGAGATTACGCAGGCCATGCGCCGCGTGGTCGAGGCCACTGGTGTCCAGATCAACTGGAACGTCCAGGAGGCCGGTGCCGGCGTCATGGACGAGTTTGGCACGCCGCTGCCCCAGCACGTGCTCGATGCGGTCGCCGAGACCAAGGTTGCCATCAAGGGTCCCATCACCACGCCGGTCGGCACGGGTTTCCGCAGCGTTAACGTGGCCCTGCGCAAGCATTTCGACCTGTACGCCTGCGTGCGACCCTGCCTGTCGCAGCCGGGCGACGGCTCGCGCTTCCGCGACGTCGACCTAGTCATCGTGCGCGAGAACACCGAGGACCTCTACGCCGGCATCGAGTTCGATGAGGGCACTGCCGAGGTCGAGGAGCTCTCGCAGCTTGTCGAGCGTTCGGGCCAAAAGACCTTCGCCGCCGATTCCGCGATCTCGATCAAGCCGATCTCTATCGCCAAGAGCCGCCGCATTGTGGAGTATGCCTTTGAGTATGCCCGCCGCTGCGGCCGCAAAAAGGTGACGGCCGTGCACAAGGCCAACATCATGAAGGCGACCGACGGCCTGTTCCTGCGCGTGGCGCGCGAGGTGGCCGCCAAGTATCCCGATATCGAGTTCAACGACAAGATCGTCGACGCCACCTGCATGGGCTTGGTCCAGAACCCCAACGACTTCGATGTCCTGGTGCTGCCCAACCTGTACGGCGACATCGTGAGCGACCTGTGCGCCGGCCTGGTAGGTGGACTGGGTATGGCCCCCGGCTCCAACATCGGTGCCGACTGCGCCATCTTCGAGGCGACGCACGGCTCCGCGCCCGATATCGCCGGCCAGGATATCGCCAACCCCACGGCCGAGATTCTGTCTGCTGCGATGATGCTCGATCACCTGGGCGAGAACGACGCTGCCAATCGCATTCGCGCCGCCGTGTCCGCCACGCTCGACGAGGGCGAGCAGGTTACCGGCGACGTTCGTCGTGCCCAGACCGGCTCCGTTGAGGGCGCTGTGGGCACGCAGGCCTTTGCCGATGCCGTTATCGCGCAACTGGTCTAAGGTATGCACGCTGCAAACGCCTAAATAGTACTTAAGTGTTTGCGTATAACCTAAGAATCAATACGCCCGGCGCTCTGCCGGGCGTATTCTATTGGGGACTATGTTTCCTAACAAGGAGTAACTGATATGGGTCTGATTCAAAAGAAGGACGAGAAGGACGAGATCGACGGCATCCAGATCATCGAGCGCGGCGAAGGCCCCGACGGTGATGAGGACGAGAAGATCGACCTGGTCGCCGGCACGTCTGCCGAACATATTGCCGCCGGCACGACCGCCGAGGAGGAGGACGCCCGTCTGGAGGCTCAGATTGCCGCGGACGCCGCTGACGAGAATCTGATGCCCGAGGCCCAGGATGAGGACGACTCCGATGAAGACGACCATGCATCCAAGCACAAGAAGACGATGATTGCCGCCTTTGTGGTCGCCATCGTAATCGCTGCCGTGGTCGGCTTCTTTATCGGCAACGGTGGTTTTGGCGGCAAGGGTGTCGGCTCGTCGACCCTGACCGAGGACCAGCTCGATTCGACCGTGGCAAGCTATAGCTACAACGGCAAGAAGAGCGATATCACCGCGCGCGAGGCCATCGAGAGCCAGTACAGCCTCGATACCGTCAAGGATAGCGATGGCAACTACACCGCACCTTCTGCCGATGTCATCCTGTCCTACGTGCGCAACAAGATCTTGCTCGACGCTGCCGAGGACGAGGGCATTACCGTCTCCTCTAAGGAGATGAAGAAGTACGCCGAGGATTCTATCGGCACCTCCGACTACAAGACCATGGCCACGCAGTACGGCGTGTCCAAGGACCAGGCCAAGCAGATCGTCCGCCAGTCCGCGACGCTGCAGAAGCTCTATAAGAAGAAGGTGGGCGACAGCTCCGCAAGCATGCCGACCGCCCCGACCGAGCCTGCTGACGGCAACGAGGAGACCGCGAGCAAGGACTACGCCGACTACATCATCAACCTTGCCGGTGACGAGTGGGATAGCGAGAAGGGCACCTGGAAGGACGCCGATAGCACCTACGCTAAGACCTTTGCCGACGATGCCTTTACGGCCGATAGCGCAACCTACAAGCAGGCCATGACCGCCTACTACACCGCCTACCAGCAGTACTCTTCGCAGGCTTCGAGCGCCAGCTCCAAGTGGACCGAGTATGCTAACGGCCTCTACGCCAAGGCCAACATCAGCATCTACGGCCTGTTTGCGTAAAGAGTCGCACGGCTCATCGAGCATCTAGCTGATAGAAAACAAATAGTCCGCCAGTACGGAAGTCGTTCTGGCGGGCTATTTGCGTTGAGGGCGTGATTGGCGGCTTAATTATGGCTATTCATCTTTAAGTCCAAAAAGGCTATCGGCTTCATCGTCGGATATATATTCCAGTACATCGCCCGGTTGGCAGTCGAGTGCCCGGCATATCGCGTCAAGAGTTGAAAAACGTATGACAGAAACTTTGCCCGTCTTAATGCGTGACATATTGACCTGGGAGATGCCCACGCGTTCCGCAAGCTCTTTGGATGAGATCTTGCGTTCGGCGAGCATGCGGTCAAGCCGCAGAATAATCATGGATTCCCCCTAGAGCAACTCGTCATCTTGTTTTTGCAGGATATACCCGTAGCGGAAGATGCTGGCAATCAGGCAAATAATCAGGCCTGCAAAGAGCATGGAAGGCTCGAATAGCTGGCCGACGAACGCATCCGTAAAGCTGCCGCCAAATCCTGAGAGTATCATTCCCGTGATTACGGCACCAAGAAGCCTCACGGCAACGCCGCCGATAAGGAATAAATGTCCTACTCGACGAAGTGTCTGGTTACATTCAAGGTCAAAGGGCCTGCCTTCCTTTTCAATGTTGAAGAAAAGCCTGCGCACGCTTATCGCGATGGTAAGCGCGAGACATGTCATCAAGAGGCTCCCTATGGCAGTGTGACCATCGTGTGCGACGAGCATAAGTGGGGTCTGCGCATCGGTACCCACGATAGCAAGGCATGGTCCTTCGCCGGCTTGAAGTTCTACGGATTGGAGACACGACCCTTGGGAGAGGCCAGGCAATATGAGTATAAGGTCAATCGCAATGACTGCGAGGAGTCCCAGAGCGAGCGCTGCGGTAATGCAGATTGTGGCCCATTTGCAGATGCGAGCGAGCTTCCTCAGCTCGGATATTGTCTGTTCGCGGTTGGCGGCTTCATTCGGTATGGATGCGTTGCGGTGGACCATAACCCCTCCAATCGGCATTTTGGACGATACTTATATCATATCAGAATTAATGATAAACGATAAATAATTACGGATGTTGAGTAAATAATGATTGAAAACGATTAGCGTGAGCTATTAGCCCATTTTGGGTGCCGGAGTTGGCGCGCGGGGGATGAGGACAAATGCCAAAACTTCCCGTGATCGCGCAAGCGCTCCATCGGGTTCCCCTAATTCATCTGGGAAAACAACTGCAAACGATTGCAAGTAACCGGTGAACGGTCGAAAACTACCGTTCACCGATAATCTCAAAACTGGTTCTAACTGGTATTAAGCCAAAAAGACCAATTCACAAATCTTCACAATGACCTGCAATTTTTCTTTACGCTATTTTTAGCCGCCCTGCGTTGTATTGACACGAAAAGAGTTCCGATTTTTTGCCAAAGCATTTCGAAACGGTTTCAAAACAGCAGGTAGAAGTATTAACGAGCGGTAAACGGTCGATTTATCACCGTGAGCGGTGCAAAAACGTTTTACCGTATGAATCAACGAAAGCGATCTCTTCTGTGGTGATATAGTGGCAACAACACGTCACGTGGTTACTACCAGTTGAGAAACCACTGGTCTTAAAAGAACGCTTTCCAAGAAGCTTTAAGGGCGATTGCCCGCTGGCTTCCGAAAATCATCGGACTCAGATCGTACACACCTTCGGAAGGGAAATTTGAATGGTTGGCTTTATTCTTACCGGTCATGGACAGTTCGCACCCGGCCTTGCAAGCGCTATCGCTATGGTTGCCGGCGACCAGCCCGCTTTTACCGTCGTTCCTTTCGAGGGCGACCAGGCTGCTTCCTACGGTGAGGATCTCCGCGCCGCTATTACCGCCATGCGCGAGGAGTGCGATGGCGTGCTCGTCTTTACCGACCTGCTTGGCGGCACCCCGTTCAACCAGTCGATGATGATTGCCCAGGATGTTGACAACGTCGAGGTTCTGACTGGCACCAACCTTCCCATGGTTATTGAGCTTCTGTTCCTCCGCGGCAATGCCACGCTCGCCGAGCTTGGCGAGCAGGCCGTGACCGTTGGTCAGACGGGCATCACCGCCCAGACGGTCGCATCCGTCGCCGGCTCCGACGAGGAAGATATCTTCGGCGACGAGGACGGCATCTAATGGCCGATTTCGGAGCCAGCGTCTTGAGCTCCTCGGTCGCTCTTTTGGGCCTGCTTGTCATCATGGGCTTGATTTACACCATTTGGTCGCAAATCAACATGAAGAAGAAGCAGAAGTACTTCAAGGAGCTGCACACCGAGCTCAAGCCGGGTCAGGAGGTTCTTTTCGCCGGCGGTATCTACGGAACCGTTAAGGGCATCGAAGGCGAAAAGGTCCAGATCAAAGTCCGATCCGGAGCTGTCGTAGACGTTTCGCGTTACGCGATTCAGGAGATCAAGTAACTGTCGTCAGCAAATAACGAAAGGAAGCTGATCAACATGGCAGAACCCAACATTCTTCTTACCCGCATCGATAACCGACTGGTTCATGGTCAGGTTGCCACCCAGTGGAACTCCACTCTGGGCTCCAACCTCATCCTCGTCGCCAACGACGACGTGGCGACCAACACCATGCGCCAGAACCTCATGAAGATGGCCGCTCCCACCGGCGTCGCTACGCGTTTCTTCTCCCTGCAGAAGACCATCGACGTCATCGGCAAGGCGAGCCCGCGCCAGAAGATCTTCATCGTGGCCGAAACACCGGAAGACGTGCTTACGCTCGTCAAGGGCGGTGTGCCTATAAAGAAGGTAAACATCGGCAACATGCACATGTCGGAAGGAAAGCGCCAAGTCGCCACCTCCGTCGCAGTTAACGACGAGGATGTCGCTGCGTTTAAAGAGCTGCAGGAATTGGGGGTGGAGTTGGAGATCAGGCGCGTTCCGAGCACGCCTGTTGAGGACACGAGCAAGCTCTTCTCGTAATCCTCGTGATCCACGTTGTCAGGAGTGAAACCCTGACATTCTGTACGTGAAATCCAAAGTGCGTACATACATTTTGAAAGGAGGAGCAAGATGGAATACACGATCTTCCAGGTCGCTCTGGTCTTCATCGTCACGTTCGTCGCGGCAATCGACCAGTTTAACTTCCTCGAGTCTCTCTATCAGCCCATCGTCACCGGCGCCGTCATCGGTCTTATCCTTGGCGACCTCAACACCGGTCTTCTCGTGGGTGGTACTTATCAGCTCATGACGATCGGCAACATGCCGATCGGAGGTGCTCAGCCGCCTAACGCTGTTATCGGCGGCATCATGGCAGCCATTCTCGCTATCGCTACGGGCCTCGAGCCCAACGCGGCAGTCGGCCTTGCCATTCCGTTCGCTCTGCTTGGTCAGCTCGGCGTTACCCTGGTCTTCACGCTTATGTCGCCGCTCATGTCCTCCGCGGACAACATGGCTCACAACGCTGACACCAAGGGTATCGAGCGTCTGAACTACTTCGCCATGGCTCTGCTCGGCCTGATCTTCGCTGTCGTCGTCACCCTGTTCTTCATCGCTGGCGCTACCATCGGTCAGACCATCGCTTCCGCCATCCCGACTTGGCTGCAGACCGGTCTCTCCGCTGCAGGCGGCATGATGCGCTTCGTCGGCTTCGCCGTCCTGCTCAAGGTTATGATGAACCGCGATATGTGGGGCTTCTTCCTCATGGGCTTTGGCCTCGCGCTCATCACCGTTGCCAACGATTCTCTGGCAACCCCTGCTCTGCTCATCCTCGCTCTCATCGGCTTCGGCATCGCTTTCTGGGACTTCCAGCAGCAGACCGAGCTGAAGGGTGCAGCTGTTTCTGACGGAGGTGACTTCGAAGATGGCATCTAATGAGTATGTGATCCCGGAGCACTACGAGGATCTCACTCCTGCTCCGCAGCTCGACCAGAAGACCCTCAACAAGATGGCTTGGCGCTCCTGCTTCCTGCAGGCCTCGTTCAACTACGAGCGTATGCAGGCCGCTGGCTGGCTCTACTCCATCATCCCCGGTCTGGAGAAGATCCACACCAACAAGAACGACCTCGCGGCTTCCATGAGCCACAACCTGGAGTTCTTCAACACCCACCCGTTCCTCGTCACCTTTGTTATGGGCATCGTGCTTTCGCTCGAGCAGAACAAGGTTGACATCCCCACGATCCGCGCCGTCCGCGTCGCCGCAATGGGCCCGCTCGGCGGTATCGGTGACGCCCTGTTCTGGCTGACGCTCGTGCCTATCACGGCCGGCATCACCTCCAACATGGCCATCAACGGCAACGCCGCTGCGCCGATCATCTTCCTGGTGATCTTCAACGCCGTCCAGTTTGCTCTGCGCTTCTGGCTCATGAACTGGTCCTACAAGCTTGGCACCAGCGCTATTGACGCTCTGACCGCCAACATGCAGGCCTTCACCCGTGCCGCTTCCATCATGGGCGTCTTCGTCGTCGGTTGCCTGGTCGTCACCATGGGTGGCACCCAGATCAACCTCCAGATCCCCAACGGCACCACCCGTGGCCTCTCCGCCAATACCGTGATCGTCTCCGAGAAGGAGGCCGAGAACTTCACCGGTATGGAGGGCATCGATACCGAGACCGCTGAGGCCGGTACCATGGCCATGACCGATGAGGACGGCAACGCCCTCACCGCCACCGATGCCGACGGCAACGCTGTCGAGTGCGGCGTCACCGATCTGGGCAACGGCATGGAGTCCGTGACCTACGGCACCGTTACCGAGGATCCGGTCAACTTCTCTGTTGCCGACACCCTCAACACCATCGTCCCGAAGCTCGTCCCGCTTATGCTTACGCTGCTGCTTTACTACATGTTCGCTAAGCACAGCTGGACCCCGACCAAGGGCATTCTCCTGCTCTTCGTCCTGGGCATCCTGGGCGCTGGCCCGCTTGGTCTCTGGCCGAGCATCTGGTAAGGCTCTAGCTTGAGGGGTGTGTCCCTACGCGGCTCACACCCCGACCCCTTAAGCCATGTGTATGTTAAAAGCCGCGTGCTCGAAAGAGCGCGCGGCTTTTGTTTTCTTGATGATTCGGGTGTTGCAGACCGATAATGCATAACACCCTAGGTAGTTAGCCGAATTCGAGCAAAAGGGAGGATAGGATGGCGATCGGAGCGCGCAAACAGCCCCTTTACGATCAGCTGGTCGATATTCTGACCGAAAAGATTGACCATGAATATCATGCCGGTGACATGATTCCTTCCGAGCGCGAACTTTCGGAGCGCTATGGTCTCTCGCGCACCACGGTGCGCCTGGCTCTGCAGGAACTGGAGCGTTTAGGACTGGTGGTTCGGCAGCACGGTCGCGGCACCTTTGTGACCGATCGTTCGGCAAAAGCAACCAATCTTATGCAGTCCTACAGCTTTACCGAGCAGATGCGTGCGATGGGTCGCGACCCCGAGACCACGATTCTCGAGTTTTGCGAGATGGAGGCCGGTAAGAATCTGGCCGAGCATATGGGATTGCGTATCGGTGATCGCATTTTTAAGCTCAAGCGCCTTCGTTCTGCCGACAACATGCCCATGATGGTCGAACGCAGCTATCTACCGGTTCGTCAATTTCTGTCCCTAAAGCGACCGCTGCTGGAGCGTAAGCCGCTTTACGATGTGATTGAGCAGGACTTTCAGCAAAAGATACGCGTGGCCGAAGAGGAGTTCTATGCGAGCATAGCCCGTCCCACCGACGCCCACGTTTTGGGAATTGTCGAGGGCTCGCCTGTGCTCGATTTGGTCAGGACTACGTATAACGAGTCAAACGAGGTTGTGGAGTATACACTCTCGGTTGCTCGTGCCGATCAGTTTAAATACAAGGTTTACCACCAGCGTACCAACTAGTGTCCGCATCGTTTCCATATGGTGATTCTTTGCATTTAACTGGTTACTACCAGATAACCAACCGAAGTGTATAATTGCACGTCAGAGGATTACTTCTAGAGAGAGGTATTAGAAATGTTCGAGAAGAGTGTCGAGGAGCTCACCGAGCTCGGCGCCCAGATCACCACGGCCGAGATTGCTCAGCAGCCCGAGCTTTGGCGTGATACGCTCAACATCTATCGCGAGAACAAGGAGGCCATCGAGGCCTTCCTGGCCGAGGCTCGCGCTATGGGCGAGGGCCGTCTGTCCGTTGTCTTCACCGGTGCCGGTACGTCTGACTACGTTGGCGATACCTGCGCCCCGTACCTGCGTCACGCTGGCAACACTGATCTCTATGACTTTAAGCCCATCGCCACAACCGACATCGTGAGCGCCCCGCGCGACTTCCTGCGCGCCGAGGATCCCACGCTCGTGGTTTCCTTTGCCCGCTCTGGCAACAGCCCCGAGAGCCTTGCCGCCGTTGCCGTTGCCAAGGAGCTCGTCCACAACGTCAAGTTCCTCAACATCACCTGCGCTCCCGAGGGCAAGCTCGCCGTCGAGTCTGCCGATGATCCCAACGCGCTGACGCTGCTCATTCCGCGCGCCAACGACAAGGGCTTCGCCATGACTGGCTCTTATTCCTGCATGACCCTGCTCTCCACCCTTATTTTCGACACTGCCTCTGACGAGCAGAAGGCCGAGTGGGTCGAGACCATCGCCAAGATGGGCGAGGAGGTCATCGCTCGTGAGCCCGAGGTCGCCGATTACCTGGCTGGCGACTTCAACCGCGTGACCTACTTGGGCTCTGGCTCCTTCGGTGGCCTTGCCCAGGAGAGCCAGCTCAAGATCCTCGAGCTTGCTCACGGCCTGGTCGCTACTTCCTACGACACCTCCATGGGCTATCGTCACGGACCTAAGTCCTTCGTCGACGATAAGACGCTCGTCTTCGTGTTCGTCAACAACGACGCCTACACCCGTCAGTACGACATCGACATCCTTAACGAGATCGGTGGCGACGATATTGCACAGCACACCGTCGCCGTTCAGCAGGAAGGTGCCACCGTCTATGAGGGTGAGTCCTTCACCTTTAAGGGCTACGAGGCGCTTCCCGAGGGCTACCTTGCTCTGCCGTTCGTGATGTTTGCCCAGGCCATCAGCCTGCTCAACTCCGTGCGCGTGGGCAACACGCCCGATACGCCGAGCCCCACCGGCACGGTCAACCGCGTGGTTAAGGGCGTGACGATTCACCCCTTCACCGCTTAATCGCGTCCCCCTGTAAGGGCGCCCGTCCGCTCATAACGGCGGGCGGGCGCCTTTTGTTTTACGTGAGCTGGGTATAAGCATCACCACAGTCAACTGCTTTAGAAGCAAGGAGTGCATATGAGCACGTACGCAATTAAGGCTGACAAGTTCTTCTTGCCGGCAGGCCCGCAGCTGGGCGGCTATCTCATGGTCGAGGATGGCGTTTTTGGCGCCTGGCAGGCCGACGAGCCCTCTTGCGAGATTAAGGACTACACGGGATCGTGGATCGCACCGGGTATGGTCGATACTCACATCCATGGCTTCTATAACCACTCAACTACCGACAACGATCCCGAGGGCATCGATATCAGCTCGACCGAGCTCGCCCGTCGCGGTACCACCAGCTGGCTGCCCACGACGTTCACCGATGGCGTCGAGCAGATCAAGGACGCCTGCGCCGCCATCGCTCAGGCGGACGAGGGCCGCGGCCCCGACTTCTGTGGTGCTCGCATTCAGGGCATCTACCTGGAGGGCCCCTTCTTTACCATGAAGCACGTGGGCGCGCAGAACCCCGCTTTTCTTATCGATCCTTCCGAGGAGGTCTTCGACCAGTGGCAGGAGGCTGCGGGTGGTCGCATCGTTAAGAGCGCCATGGCGGCCGAGCGCGACGGTGCCGCTGCTTATGCGGCTGCGCTGAACGCCAAGGGTGTGGTGACCAGCATCGGTCACTCCGACGCCACCTATGATGAGTGCATCGCTGCCATCAACGCCGGTGCCAGCTGCTTTACGCATACCTATAACGGCCAGCGCGGGCTGCATCACCGTGAGCCCGGTGTCGTGGGTGCTGCCATGTCCACGCCCGAGACCTACGCTGAGATCATCTGTGACGGCAAGCACGTAAACCCTGCCGCCATCAAGGCGCTGCTGCAGGCAAAGGGCTGGCAGCACACGGTACTCATCACCGACTGCCTGGGCTGCGGCGGCATGCCCGAGGGCAGCTACACCAGCGGCGGCATGGACGTCATCATGAAGGACAACCTGTGCTGGCTCGCCGACGGCAAGAGCATTGCCGGCTCGGTGCTCACGCTTGCCCAGGGCGTCAAGAACATCGTCGACTGGGGTATCGCCAGCGCCGATATCGCCATTCGCATGGCAACCGAGGTGCCGGCTCGCTCTGCGCACATCGAGGATAAGTGCGGCAGCATCATGCCGGGTCGCGACGCCGACTTTGTCGTGTTCGACCATGAGCTCACCCTCGTCGAGACGTATGTTGGCGGCCAGAGCGTCGGCAACGCCTTTACCGAGTAACGATAGAAAAAGACGGCGGGCCCGAATCTGCTCGGACCCGCCGTATGGGTTAAACGCTCAAAAGCACCTTTACAGTTACAGCTTGTTAGCGATCTTCTTTGCCGTGCGCTTGACGCCGGCCACGAGGCCTCCTGCAGGATGCTCCTTCTCGTAGGCTAGACGCTTCTCGCGCTTGGCGTACTCTTCGACGATGATGTCGCCATACTCGTCTTCGATCTTGTCGAAGAAGTCGACGGCGCCCTTAATTTCCTCAGCGGTCGGGTGTCCCTTTTGGACACCGCCGGCGAGCTTGAACGGTCCCCACGTATCAAAGCCGGGGCAGCCGTAGACACCCATAAAGATAGCCTGCCTCATGCGGCAGATGCCATCGATATCCTTGCCGTACCACTTGTTTTTGCCACCGTAGGTCATAAGGCCAAACACTTTGTCCTGCGGTTGCAGCACGTTCGTGAGCACGCGTGCCATGTCCTTGTCGATCTCGGAGTAATAGATGCCCGTGGCGACACCGATCAGATGATATTCGTGCAGGTTGGGATACTCGTTTTTGCCGAGCGTCTTTACATCGAGGGTATCGATCTCGGGGTGTGCCTCGACGATGGCGTCCACGAGCTTTTTCGTATTGCCGTGATGGCGCGAGGCGTAGAGGATGATGGTTCGCATAAGAAGGCCTTTCAGCTGTAATTGCATCAATGTCTGTATGGTACCCCGTTGCATGGCTGGGATACCGGACGCATCGATGAACGTGCGGGTTTGTCCTTTGGTCAGGGCCGAGACGGGTTCTTGCGAGCAAAAAGCAGTTGTTCGAAAGGATGGGCAATGGAATACGCTCTCTCCAACGATTCGATTTCTATTAAGGTGTCTACGGCCGGCGGCTCGTTTACCTCGATTGAGGCCGACGGTCGCGAGTATCTGTGGCAGGGTGATCCCGCAGTGTGGTCCGGCCAGGCTCCGATCTGCTTCCCGATTTGCGGAGGCCTGCGCGATGGCAACGCCATGACGTTTGCCGGGCATCACGTGAAGCTCGCTCGCCACGGATTTGCGCGCAAACAGGAGTGGAAGCTGCTGAGCCAAGGCGAGAACGAGCTGGCGATGTGCCTGGCTTCGGAGGATAACGCCGCACTGCTGAGCGATTATCCGTATCCGTTTAAGCTTGTCGCTCGTTATACGCTCGAGGATACCGCCGTGCGCGTCTCCTATGAGGTGACCAACGAGGGAACCGAGGACATGCCGTTCTTTATCGGCGGTCATCCCGGCTTCAGGTGTCCGCTCGATGAGGGCGAGGCCTATACGGACTACGAGTTGCGCTTTGAGAAAGACGAGGCTGCGGAGCTCTGCACCGCCGTTCCCTCGACTGGATTGATTGACGTGGCAAACCGCTCCAAGAACCCCATGGTGGGAAAGACGCTGCCCCTGTCGCACGAGCTCTTCGATTTTGCGGAGACCATCTTTGACGTGCTCGAGAGCCGCCAGGTCACGCTTTCTAAGAAGGGGGAGGACAAGGGCGTCCGCCTGAGCTTTGAGGGCTTCCCGTATCTCATTGTGTGGAGTAAGCCCGAGGGCGATTTTGTGGCAGTTGAACCCTGGGGCGGCCTCTCGACCTGCTCCGATGAGGACGACGTACTTGAGCATAAGCGCGGCTGCCTTGTCGCCAAGCCCAAGGAGACCATCGTTCGCTCGTTCACGATTGAGATTCTGTAATTCCGTTTTGTCGACTCGTATCGCGAGGCACAAGGAGCCTGCGAGATAAGGAGCTAAAAATGATCCTCACCGTTACGATGAACCCGTCTGTCGATACGCGCTATCAGCTCGATGAGCTCATTATCGACGACGTCAACCGCGTGACGCCCGAAAAGACCGCCGGCGGTAAGGGCCTCAACGTGGCCCGCGTCCTGGGCCAGCTGGGCGACGATGTCGTGGCAACCGGCCTGCTTGGTGGTCATATGGGTGCCTATATGGCCGAGCTCATGGATGCCAACGGCATTAAGAATGATTTTGTGCCCATCAAGGGCGAGACCCGCATCTGCCTCAACATCCTTCATGCTGGCAACCAGACCGAGTTGCTCGAGAGCGGCCCGACGATTGCCCCCGAGGAACTCGATGCCTTTACCGCCAAGTTCGCCGAGCTTGCGAGCAAGGCCGATGTCGTTACCATCTCGGGTTCGCTGCCCCGCGGCGTCGAGGCAGACTACTATGCCAAGATTACGGGCATTGCCGAGAACGCCGGCGCCAAGGTGTTGCTCGATACCTCGGGCGCCTCGCTCGAGGCCGCCCTTAAGTCCGAAATTAAGCCCGAGCTGGTCAAGCCTAACCTGACCGAGATCAACGGCCTTCTGGGCACGAGCTTTACCACCGACGATGTGGACGAGCTCCGCGCCGCGCTTGCCTCCGATGCCCGCTTCTCCGATATCCCCTGGGTCGTCGTGTCTATGGGTGCCGCCGGTTCCGTTGGCTTCCACAATGGCCGTGCGTTCCGCGCAAAGACGCCCGATATCCCTGCCGTTAACGCCACGGGCTCTGGCGACTCGACCATTGCCGGCTTCGCACATGCGATTGCTGTTGGCGCGGATGACGAGACGGTACTGCGTACCGCCAACACCTGCGGCAAGCTCAATGCCATGGATCCCATGACCGGCCATCTGGTCATGGACCGTTGGGACGAGGTCTACAACGGCGTTGTCGTGACCGAGCTGTAAGAGCTTGGGCGTCGTCCCTGGCATCGCTTGCTGGCTCATGTCGACCACAAGTGCGGTAGCATTACGCTGGGGCGCGACGCCGAGCTTGTCGTGTTCAATCCCGACCTTACCCTGGTCGAGACGTATGTGGGTGGCAACAGCGTCGGTAACGCGTTTGCCGGGTAGCCGCCAAAGAAACGATCCGAGAGGGGATTTAGATGATTTACGGTGCACTGGGCGATATCGAGGAATACCGCGGAATGCTCAAGGGCCTCGATGTGCTGATCGATTGGCTCGAGGAGAACGACCCGGCGAAGCTTGAGGTCGGCAGCCATCAGATTCTGGGCGACAAGGTCTTTGCGAACGTCATGGCTCCCACGACGCGCCCCGAGGCCGAGGCTCACTACGAGACGCATCAGCGCTATCACGATCTGCAGATCGACGTCGAGGGTCGCGAGGCCTTTAAGGTTGCCACGGGCAGCCTGACGCTGGTTCAGGAGTTTGACGAGAAGGACGACTACGATCTGGTCGATTCCGACGCTTCGATCGCCGGCGATCTTGCCGACGACAAGTTTGCGCTGTTCGTTGCCGGCGAGCCTCACATGCCCACGCTCGAGTTCCCGGGCGATGGCGCACAGCCGGTCAAGAAGATCTGCTTTAAGCTGCTTGCCGACGCCTACTGGGAGGAATAGCGAACTGCTCGGCTGAGCTGTTCGTATGCTGGCGTGATTCCATTGAGGAGCGCGCTTGAGCCCCGTTAATCGCGGTTCCCTTGGGGATTGCGGTTGGCGGGGCTTGTTTGTTGAGTAGGGGAGTTGCCGGCGGCGTTGTGCTTGGATTTATTTGCGAAGAACATCGGCTAGCCGCAGGATTGAAATCATCGACCGATAAGTGAGTTCCACTTTTTCGCCCGCAAGCAGTCGTTTCGAGCCAATCTCATCTAGCCCCACAAGCCGAGAAAACAGCGGGCCGCTCATCGTGCCCTCGTCAATTGATTCCCTTATGGTCTTCAAAACGTCCGTATCATGAAGCGATGCCGAGCTGTAGGGGGCAACACGAGCGGAACTCTCAATTAACGACGAGACAAAAGGATGGAGATGCTTTGGACATAGTCCATCAAACACCACATCCCCATTGTCGTTCGAGCCGACCAGGCGCCAAGTATAATGATCGACCCAGTCATCTCCGTCATATATGGTGTCCATGAGCAACTTCCCGTCTAGAGAGAGAAACCTATTTGGACATCGGGGCGCAAGACCGCAATCCATATCGGGCCTGCAGCAGCTCCAACCCAACGCACCACATAGGTTCCCTTTCGTACATGTGTATCAATCTGCCCCGAAATGCCGGTGAATGCAATTCCAGACCCGTTTGTCGGATAGCAATCGACGTATTTTTGTTTTACGCTCACAACCTTGTATAGATATATCGTTCCAGCAAAAGAGAAGGGATCGTGACTATTTTAGATCTATATGGCCAATTCGAGCCCTCACCATGGCAATTGTTGCAGCTGGGTTTCTTTTCATTAATATTTCACTTTGGTAAATCCCCGCCCCTAAGCATTAAACCCGAAGTCCACCGAGTGGGCCGCTGTTGACGTGGCGATGCTTGGATTGGCGCGCACGCACTCAAAATCGGCAACAAAAAAGCCGCCCAAAAGCGGCTATCTTGTGCAATGGAGCCAGCGACCGGGCTCGAACCGGTGACCCCCGCTTTACGAGTACGTGAATTCGGCATTTGACGAGATGAGACCAATTTCACTGAATTTAAAGGAAGCGCAGGTAGAAATAGGTAATTAACAATTATTGAGCTAGCTATTAGAATCATATTTCCCACTATTTTCACACTTAGAGAGACTTGAAAGTGTGAAAAGTTTCGATTAGGCTTGCTGGCAAAGCCTTTAAAGCTTTGCCAGCAAGCCTAATCGAAAATCTAACGAGGGATATGATTGCAGGGATTGATAAAAAAGACCGCTCGCGGCACATCGGAATGCATCGATAAGAGCAAAGGCGTCTATCGGATTTATTTTTCCCTGGGAAAAGATCCGGAGACAGGACGGTACCGCCGTAGTCCGTCACGCAGGGTTCACTGCAGAAGCAAGAACCCGAAAAACTGGCCGAGTGAAGTCGCCAAGGCGCTGGAGGCCTATAGAGCTGAACTTGAGGGCGCTTCCAACCGTGGCAATGGTCCTCTGGGCCTATCAGATTATGCGGACAGGTTTCACGCGAACAGGGAGTCGACCATGGGATCACCTCTTGCTTATGAGCGTGAAGGTTTGGACATTCGTCACATACGCGAGCTGTTCGGCAATCCCGATCTCACTCGGCTTAAATCGGATGACGTTCGCACTGCTTATGCCAAGGCTAGAAAAGAAGGCCGATTCAGCGAAAGTGAAATTCGCCGCATCCACATCAAGCTCAAACAGGTAATGGAGGATGCCGTCGATAACGACCTCGTGGGCAAAAACCCTTGTAGGGGAGTGAAACTGCCCAAGCAGAATGTCGAGGCTCGTAAGGCGCTGAGCGCCGATGAGGCGGCAAGGCTTCTTGCGGTCCTTTTGGAGGAGAAGCCATCTTCCTTTATCACATGCACAATGCTTCTACTTCTCTGCGGTTTGAGGAAGGGGGAGGCCCTTGGTCTCTCATGGGAGGATTATGACCCCGACGCCAAGACTCTGAGGATAGTAAAGCAATATACGAACGACAGGACATTGAGGCCGCCTAAATCAAAGATGAGCAGGCGTAAGATTTCGGTTGGAAATGAACTTGCCGACTATCTGGACAGGTGGAAAGCCATTCAGCGGAGTGAGTTCGATTCCTTTGCAGTGGGGCAGACTGGAGAAACGCCCATTGTCCATTCCATTGGGATCGTTGACGCCGCCAACGGCAAACGGGCTCTTGTGACCCGGATGGATGGACATAACTATTCAAGGGCGTTTAGGCTGTTTGCGGCGAAAAACGGCTTCGGTACTTTTAAGGAGAGCAGGGAAGTCATTGGGAGTGACGGCGTCAAACGTACCCGCTATACGGGTTATAGCGGGCTGAAGCCTCATGAGCTTAGACATACGCAAGCGACTTTGCTCGTTGGTGCCAATGCGGACATTAAGACGATCCAGGCGCGTTTGGGCCATGCTAGCCCATCGACGACGCTGTCTATCTATAGCCACTTTATCGAGGCAAATGACCAGAAGGCAGCATCAGTGCTGGATGATCTGCTGAAGGGCTAAAAAGGGCTAAAAAAGAGGCCCCTTTGGGGCCTCTTTTTTAAGCGACATTGTTTCGGTAGATCATTGCGCCATATGGCGGCTCCAGCTCCATAGACTGATAGTAGCTGGCATCTAGAAGGTTGAAATAACAAATGATGGGGGCGGCTAGGTGCTCGTCCATATTTAGGTAATGTCCCTCATCATCTGTGACCAGTTTGACCTCGTCGCGCATCACGTCGGTCATGCGGGGCCAGAGTTTGGTTGCGCGCTGCAATTTGTCCTTTTGACTGTACTCTCCGTTATGGAAGAAGGCAAAATGAGGCGCATCGTATTTTGCGCCGCCGCGAATTTCGATAATTCCGACCTGGCTGCAAGACTTCGCGCATTCCTCTGTTTCCAATAAAGTCCAAGAGGAGGGGAGGACAGCGTAATCGCCGCCGAGGAGATCGACCCGTCGCATTCCCTGGGGCCTCTCCTCTTTCTCGCAATATAAAGAGAAATGGTCGTGGAGCCTCTGGAATTGCTCTCGATAAAGTTCCAATTGACTAAAACTCATTTCTTCTGATCCGTCAACGGGAAGGGCCTTCATTTCATTGGTGATTTGCCGAGCTTCCCTGAGGCACGCCTCATCGAGGGCCCTGGCGACCCTCGGCTGCAACCCCGTGAGCAGGTTGCATAGATAGTCGATAGCCTCGCCGGTGCTTCTGACTGATTCGGGGTTCTTGAGGCGTAGCTCTTCGATTTTCTCCGGGGTCGTCGCCTGAACAGTTGTTCCGAACTTAATTTTCCGCATCTTACTTCCGGATAATGGTAAACGTCCCATAACCACTCCAATCATCGTTGTATATATATTAAATCAGTCAGACAATAAAGTCTATACAGTCAGAAAGTGAATTAGAAATTAGAACTGTAACTAGATATGATTGTGCAACAGACAGTGTTACAATATAAACAGTAAGCGCCTGACCAGCTTGTTTGAAAGGAGTTATTTTATTTTCGGTCATTGATTAAAAAGCCGCCCGCCCTTCCCTATCTAAGTTTGGCGACGAAGGGGGAGGGGCGAGCTAGCCTGAAAGGATTCTACCATGATTGTAGAGCCTGAACCGTACGCTGCCGTACAAGCATCAACTGCGGTTTCTTCTGATTCCAACTTGGGCCACGAGCGCCTTCTTGGCATCGCTGAAGTGTGCAAGATAACCGGCTTGAGTCCGGTTACGGCCTCGAAGATGATGAAGGAGAGCGGGCGCGCGATTGCGTTGCACCGCCGCATTTACATCCTTGAATCGAGCTTCTTTGCATACCTCCATGAATTGGAGGCGAGCGAACCGTGCCGGCTTTAAATCCCATGAGCGTCGGCCTCGACGAGACCGCCTTGCGTATCTTAAAGAATAGGCCGCTTGGGCATATCGAACACGGTGCGCTGGATACTATCCTCGGAGGTCTTCGTCAATACCTGTGCATCGTCCCCGGCGGACCCGGTACGGGTAAAACAACGTTTATGCAGCAAATCGCCGACGGATGGGCCATTGCTGGCCATCCGGTGGTCATCTTTGAGGGCGAGCTCGGGCGAGACAGCATGCTCGCGAAGAGCCTCACCCGCATCTCGGGCGGCGAGCTCACGCACGATGATATGAACGGCGATGGCATGTCTGAGGACAAACGCGGGCTCTTCGAGAAGGTTCTCGACATTTACGCCCGCAGCATCGCCGAGCGAATGTATATCATTCCTGGTGAAATTAAATATGCCGGGATGCGAAAGGCAATCGAAGAGGTTGCCGATAAACATGGCGAACCGCCACTGGTTATTGTTGATTACGCGCAAATCGTCTCTTTGCCGCAGGAACTGCGCATTGCCGACGAGCGTATCGGCCTCAAGCTCGTCGCTTCCGAGCTCCGCCGAATCGTGGATGAGGCCCATTGTCCGCTCTTCGCTATCTCATCAATTAACCGCGTTAATTACGACAAGCAGACCACCGGGCTTCAGGCGATAGGCGGGTGCAACATGTTCGAGTATTCGGCAGATCTCGTTATGTCGCTTTCTATTAAGGGCGATAAGCCCGAAGAGCGTAATGCCAATATGTTGCTTAAAAAACGGCCCGTCATTGCTTCAATCACAAAGAACCGTTACGGTTCCTGCGGTATTGTCGAGTTTGAGTTCAACGCACCAGCAGCGATGTTTACCGAAATCGGCTAATTATGGAGCCCGGACCCTACATTGGTGGATACCGGGCTCCCAATCCATGCTTGTCGTCCGATGAGCTCGCGCGCGCCGAGAACAGGGATCTTCCTCTGCTCTCGGCTGATGAGCTCATTTGGGAATGGAAGCGCCTGCTCGATGCTCTCGATATCTATAGAGAACAATGGCGACCATACCGTATATATCTCGGCAGCTTGCCGGGAGTCCCCTTCGATGTCTGGGCGAGGGTGAGGATTGGGCGCATCGGTCAGATGCTCCAAACAATTTCAACTTAATAAAAGGGGCGGGGCCGATGCGTCGGCCCCGCTCGGATTGGATGGTTATGACTTCCATGAATACGCATATCAACGTACGGATGAGTGAGTCGCAGCGTAAGGCTATCGAGGAGAAGGCGGCGGCCATGAACATGCCGGCGTCCTCCTTCATGCGCGATGCCGCCCTGCTCTGCGGCGAGAAGCCGGTCAGGGTCGCCGACGCGGGGGAACTTGCCGGTATCAGGACTGAGTTGAAGAAGATCGGCACGAACCTCAACCAGGCGGTCCGCGCCCTCAACACCTACGGGTCCGATCCGGTCGTCCTCAATAATCTCAACCGGGCGACATCAATCGTCTCGACGGCGGTGGGCTGGGTCAACGACCTACTCGCCCGTGCGAGAGAGTAGGTGGTTCTCGTGAAGGAGAAGCTGGTCATGGCGCTGGTTTTCGCAGCGCTGCTTACCGCGGGGTTTGCGCCACTTATCGCCATTCCCCTCGATTGCATGATCCTCGGATTTCCAATCGAGCTGAGCTCGATCGGATTCACCCTGAGCGTGGATAACACCATTTGGTGGTGGATTAACGTGGGGCCTCATTGCGTCCCTGGCTGCCTCGCCTCGTTCGCGCTGTTCCTGTCGGTATTCGTGCTCATGCAGCTATCGGCTTCCTCGAAGGAGCGAGCCGCCGACGGAGGTGTACTTGGGGAGGCGCGGGTGAAAACGGGGCCGGAGACCATCCGGGGCTCGGAGATTTGGGACGGGCACGGACAGCCGAAAAGCAGAGGATTCGTGTACGGGTTTGAGAAGACGCTGTTCGGCTCCAAGTATCTGTTCGAACCGAGGCGGCACATGTTCCTCGACGGCTCAACGGGTGCCGGAAAATCAAGATCGCTGCTGATCCCGACAATTGATCTGCTGACGTATGGGGCGGATGACGGGGAATCGAGGCCGCAGACCATTATCGTGTCCGATGTGAAGAGTGAGCTCATCGAGTTGACGGGCGACGAGCTGGAGCGTCGCGGGTACCGGGTGCTTCTGCTGGACGCCCAGCATCCCGAGAAGAGCGACACGTTCAATCCACTGGAAATGGTCGATAGGCTCGCGAACGGGGGGAATCTGCCGGGGGCTGAGCAGGCCGCGGATGCCGTCGCCCGTACGCTCATCGCCGGGGAGGGCGATGCGAAGGCGAGCCACTGGACGGAATCCGCGCGGTCGCTGCTCGCCGCGACGATCCTTCTGGTCGTGCTGGACGAGGGCTGCCCGCGGGGCTGCAAGCACCTCGCGACGGTCTACCACATCATGTGCCTGGGGACGGAGGGGGCCGGCGAGGATCCGTGTGAGCCGCTGAAGGGCCTGTTCCGTTCCCTGCCGCAGGGGCATCCGGCCCGCTCGCGTGCCTCACAGTTCATCTCGAGCGGCGGCAACGAGCTGAGGAGCATCGTTTCCACGCTAAAGGTCAACCTGAGGATCTACGCTTCGGCGCCGATTGCGCGAATGGTCTCGGGCGATGATATCGATCCGAGTAGAATCCTGAGCGAGAAGACCGCGCTGTTCCTCCACGTGATGGACGAGGGCTCCCCCTACAACGCGATCGCGGCGGTCCTGTTCGAGCAGCTCTACGCTGCCGTGTATTCCATCGCGGACGCAGCTGGTGGAAAGCTGCCGCGGCCGGTGTCCATCCTCGGCGACGAATGGGGGAACCTGCCGAAGGTCGAGTGCCTGCCTAGCCTTCTCAGCCTTGGGCGCTCGTACGACCTGTTCTGGATGGGCGCAGTCCAGAACATCTCTCAGCTGAACAAGTACGGCGAGCGCGACGGACGGAAGAAGATCCTGGCAAACTGCGGCGTCAAGGTCGCCATGAAACTGGGCGAGGCCGAGGACCGCCAGTATTTCACCGAGCTAGTCGGGAAGACGACGCGGCACACCATGGGAACCAGCTCGAGCAGGGGGCCTTCGGGCGGTACGGGGTCGACATCCTACAGCGAGCACGCCGACGACCTGATTCATCCTTGGGAGTGGACGGAGATGTCCCCCGACAAGGACGGCGTCATCGTGGTGAAAACCGCGGAGAACGGCGTGGGCAGGGAACATGCGGGGTGCTTCCGGGCCCCTGTCTGCGATTGCACGCGGATGCCGACGAAGGAGCACTTCGATCTGGGGACGCGCGAGCACGAGGCGGCCAAGAGGATGGAATACCAGGCCAGGCTGATATCAAGGCAAATGGGTCGGGAGGACGGCGTCGATCTCTGGACTCCCGAATTCGAGGAAGAGGCCGCGGAGCCGCCTGTTGCCGACGGATGGTCCGGCCTCTTCGTCGACTGACGGCGGTTTTTGAAGGGAGTTGGAAAATGACCGCAATCAAGCAGGCGAGCGTCATGAGCGGGGAGCACCTCCAAAACCTCAAGCGGTATTTCGATTGGGACAGGGAGAAAGTCCTGGACCACGATACCCAGCACATCATCGATGAGGATCGATGGTTCGAGGAAATGGACGCCACCCGGGAGGCGGCCGGGCACAACCGGCCCGGGAAGCAGGGTGCAAGGTGCACGTACATGCAGCATCAGGTGATCGGCTTCAACCCGGACGAGTGCTCCTGCAACGGCGGGCCGATGACGCCCTCGCGTTGCATGGAGTACGCGAGGGACTACATCGCCAAGCGCTATCCCAACCAGGAGATCGTGATTGTGCTGCATGAGGAGAGGTGCAGGTCGGATGGATCGGCCCGATTCGCCGCTCACCTCGCCATCAATAGGACGGACCTCGAGACTGGGCGGCGTCTGAACGACGGGCCGGCGAGGGCGGCGGCGAAATCCCGCGTGAGAACGGTGGAGGAGCTCGATACGAAGTACGGCCTGAGCCAGCTCGAAAGGGGCCTCTCGAACTCGAAGGTGCACGCGCGCCAGCCCGGTCGCGAGGAGCGCGAGATGGCAAAGAAGGGGAGATCCGACAAATCCGAGAACGCAAGGGTCCGAGCGATTGTCGCCCAGAGGGCAGAGGAGGTCGGGAGGCTCAAGAGCTGCCCCGACCGCTTCGGAGAGTTTGCAAGGCGGTTGGAATCGGATGGGATCGAGATCGCCCGATCCAAGCGGGGGGCGCTGCAATACCGCTATCACTCGGAGTCCCTCGGCAAGACGAGGAAGATCAACGGCGCGAGGCTCGGCTACGCCGTCAACCGCTCGACCGGGCGGATTATGAGGTTCACGGCAAGGGGAATCGACCTTGCCATACGGGCCGCGTGGGAGCTGGCTCGCGAGGGTGTGGATGACGAAAGAGGCCGGGACTGACTTTCATATCTGAGGTCCGTGCAACAGCCGGTAAGCCTGTTGCACGGTTCTGCGGGAGCGACTTTGGAGCGGTTCGCACATCCCGGCTTCGGCCGGGCAAGATATTCCGTTGCACGGAATACATATCTTGCATGCCCCGAGAAGCGTAGGCCGAATCGACCGGAGTGCAACGGGGCAGGTGAGCGGAGGCGCAGTGATGGCGACCCAGGGGAGCCATCGAACGGAGCCGGAGCGAGAGCCGGCGGGGCGTGACACGGCGGGGCGATCGCGAGTTGAAGCCGAGTGATTGTCCCGCCGTTCACGGCCCGCCGGCGGCGGCCCGGGGTTCCAAGGGGACTCGTCCCTTTGGCGCGAAGGGGTCCGGGGATGGCGCGAGACATCCCCGTGAAACGCCGCGACGGGCACGCCCCTGTTAGCGTCAATCTAATTTTCACCAGTTTCACTAATCAAACGCGCCGTTCGCGCAAAGGCGGCTTCACCGCTTGCGCTAACGTATTTTCACCGATTCCGGTCACGCCTTGACGGGTCCGTCCCTCGGCAGGTCCTTCAGCCTGAAGGACCTGCCGGCTATCTTGACCAGGTGGCAGTGGTGGCAGTGGTGGCACACCCTGTCCGCGA
Source organism: uncultured Collinsella sp. (assembly GCA_902494195.1). GTDB lineage: Bacteria > Actinomycetota > Coriobacteriia > Coriobacteriales > Coriobacteriaceae > Collinsella. The sequence continues at coordinate 64,303 of CABUSH010000002.1, forward strand.
TCGCGCTCGCCGCCACGTCGTCCCCGAACACCCTACCCCAGCCGCCGATCCCCACTTTGGTGGTGATCGTCGAGCGCTGCTCGTAGCGCCTCGATATCAGCCGGACCAGCAGGTCCGCGCCCGCGCTGCCGACGTCGAGGTAGCCGAGCTCGTCGATGATGAGCAGCCTCGAGTGGGCGTAGTACCTGAGCCTCTTCTTGAGGATGCCGCGCGACGAGGCGTCCTCCAGGTCCTCGACGAGCCGGGCGCAGTCCACGAACCTGACCTCGCGCCCCGCCCTGACCGCCTCGATGCCCAGCGCGACGGCGAGGTGCGTCTTGCCCACGCCGGGGCTCCCCACGAACAGGACGTTCTCGGCCCGCTCGACGAACCTGAGGGTCGCGAGCTCCCCGATCTCGGCGCGCGGGACCGACGGCTGGAAGTCCCAGTCGAAGTCGGCCAGGCCCTTGACGTAGGGGAACCCGGACGACCGTATGCGCTGGTTGGTTATCCTGACCTCCCGGGCGGCGACCTCGGCGCGCGTCATCTCCTCGAGGGCGGAGGCGAAGCCCCACTCGCCCGCGGCGACTATCCTCACGTAGTCGGGCAGGGACGCCGCCATCTCGTGCAGCCCGAGCGCGGAGAGGTCGACCTCGCCAGGTCCATCGCGCGCCACAGCCGCGGCCTTGGCGACCTGTCGTAGCATTCGCTGCCCTCCCGCAGACGGGGCACCGCAGCCCGAAACTCGTCCACGGCCTGACGCCGACGATTATCCTGCCGCCGTCGATGCTGGCGTACTCGATCACGGTGTGGACCAGCGCGAGCGCGCGGCTTAGTATCCTGTTCATGCGTCAGGGCCTTTCCGGTAGGTTGATGTAGCAAGCGAAATCCTACCCTGCCCGGCGCGGAAACGGCCCCCTCTCGGGGCCGTTTCCCTTATATGCGGAACTTTTTTGCATCCACCTGCGGAAAAATTGATGTCTCGCCCACAGAAACTACCGAAGAGCCTAAAATCGGCTCATATTCAAACAGACACAAGGAGGGATTAATTATGGAATGGAGCTTTGACGAAATAAGGGGATTTATCCCGAAATCGATTTCTCTCCCATACTCAAGAGAGGAAAAGAACGGGTACCGCTCTGTTCTAACCGGACGCGATGAGCTGAACTATATCATGTTGAACGGAAGCGGGAGCTACATCGTCTCTCTGTGCGATGGTAAAAACACCGTCGAAACAATCCTTAATCGGATGTGCGACAAGTTTCCAGACGCCAATCCGGACATGCTCAAATCTGACTTAGCCTCGGCAATGAGAGGTTTCAGCGTATCGAGACTAATAGGATGGGTCAAAACTCCGACCGAAAATGGCACACCCATTGCCGATGAGATTTGCGTGGACAATGGGACCCATATACGGCTTGCCCAAGAAAACGATATTCGCCTGATTTGCTCCCTGGCAAGCCAGGCGAGCTCATCAGAACCAGAAAGTCCCACAATTGTCTACGGTTGGCCTCTTTCCGTCGAGCAGTATGAACGACCGCTAGAGGTGCGAAACGGATTGTTCAATCTGAGCAAGGAATTTTTCATTGTATATGAGTCAGGGAGACCAACCGGTCTACTCGGCCTCGCCCCCTCCAGCAATCCTTTACTCAGATACGCAGACATCTGTCTTCTTTTGTGCCCCGCAAGCATCGCCGTTCAATGTATTGCCGCTGCGGCCAGCTTCTATCGTCAAGAATTTTGCGATGTTCCCAATTTTTTCCACCTGAACCTAACCAGCAAGGAAATTGCATCAAACGAAGGAATTCGAAATCTTATCAATGAGCCAGAATTCACTTGCGCTGGCACTTTTCCAGGTGAGTGCAGCGACGGCGACTGCATGAATGTATACTGTTTTTCAGAAGTCTGTTAAGAGGAACCATGGGACGAGTTTCGGAAAACAAGTACACCAACGTTCTCAGAGCGCCACATCACGTCGCCCTTGACATAACAAACAAGTGCAACTTGAGATGTCTGCACTGCTATAACAGCAGCGGCGAGAATGAGGTCATGCACGACGAGTTGACCTCAGATGAACTTTTTGTTTTCGCAAAGGAAATGGCAGACATGTCGCTTTACAGCATGTGTTTCTGTGGAGGAGAAACCTTGTTGCGCAGTAAAGATATCTTGCGCTGCCTTCCCATATTGCGAGATGGGAATGTTGCAGCGAGCCTGGTAACCAACGGGCTTCTCCTCACGGAATCCCTTCTCCGAGATTTAGAAGATTCCGGACTCAAAAGCATCCAATTTAGCCTAGACGGCATTGGGTCAGCTCACGATAGGCTGAGGGGACATGAGGGAGCCTTCGAAATCGTCGAAGAAGCAGTTGCCACCGTACTCAACCATTCCGATTTGCACCTTGCTATCGCATTTACGCCCACGTCGTTCAACACCGAACAGTTTCCCGATGTCATCTCACTATTAGATGAGATTTTCACCAAATCTAACAGGCCGAAGAGGACGCCGGGTGACTTTATCGAACTACGTGTCCAACCCCTCATGGTTTTGGGCCGTGCGCGAAAGAACACATTTATTAGACCGGACTATTCCCAATACCGTACGTTGATTCACGCCATTCAAGAGGACGACTTCCTTCGGAAGCACCCGAATGTCCGACCGCAATGGGGCGACCCCGTCGACCATCTAATTCGCTTCTCTGATAACCGATATCTATTAGATCAGGTTTCAGTGCACGCAAACGGCGACATCGTCGTTTCTCCGTATATCCCGTTAGTGGTTGGCAACATCAGAAACCACCCTCTTGAGGATTACTGGAACAACGGACTTAGCTCAATTTGGTCCACAAAACTGGTTCAAGACCTCTGTAACCACATGTGGACCATTGACGACATGGAGCGTATGTCCGACACAATTTGCGATATAGATATGGGAGGTGATCTACACGTTGACCTGATTGATGATACCGCGGATGAACTGTTGAACTCATCGTTGAAGGAGATGTTGGGTTAAATGTACGAGAAGCCCGTAGTAGACAACATGAATCCGACCAGAGCATCGACTCTTGGAACGGAAACTTGGTTCGACATGTATTACATCGTGTGGGGAGCAAATGTGGCGGTCGGAGTCACCGCAGTTGGAGCCTATGAACTGGTCCTCATCACTTTTGCCGCAGCACTTCCCCTCAGCGAGCAAGGTGGCCAAGACGAGCAATGAGTCCTGAAGCGCTAAGATCATCCATTGGCGGCATGGTAGGAGGAATCTGCTTTCTCGTTGTCGGGGTGTTAATGGTAAAGACCGGCAATCCCGGCCTGATTCACAGTTACCATATCGCTCATATTCCAAGCGAGAAGATTCCTCTTGTTGCCAGATTGGTCGGACTCGGAATAGCGTTGACGGGAGCCGGTCTCCTTCTCGCGGGCATCATTGCCTTTGCGTCCCAAATCCCATTATCGGCATCGGCGGCTTTCATTCTGCCGCTCATCATAATCTTTGCCGGTCTTGGCGTCTCCTTGCTAACGATCGTAGTGTTCACATTTCGACCATGGTCATAATGGATTTCCTATTGCATGAAACTTCAGGCGCATGCCCAACAAACAATGAAAAAATTTACAGCTTTAGTCGGACGGCTGTTTTATTTTTCAGCCGTCCGACTGCCGTGCGCGGCCTATTGATCGAACATAAAATTCCCGTTTCTATGAGGATCCAGCTCGCAAAGACTCTCTATGGAAGCGCTCGTGCCGATTAGTCGCCGCTTCGTTTCCACCGAACCGCGGTGTAAGGTGTCATCAGTTGGTATTTCATACCTGATAGATTGGGGCCATTCTTGATTCGGTACGTCTTATCGAAGTTTAGTAAAACAAAGGGTGCTTTCACGTTCATTGCCATCACGACGATTGGAATCGCCCTTTCCTATGCCGCACCATATGTGAACGGAAAGTTCTTAGATTTCCTTCTTGCCAATCGCAGCGAGAAGGATGCTGTGCTTTTTGCGCTCCTCGTAGCTTCAATAGGGGTCTTTTCTGCCTTATTTTCATATTTTGCAGGAACGTTATCTATCCGTATATCCACAAAGCTTTCTTTTGACCTACTCAGGGAAACCGTCTTGCGCTTTGAGCGAGTTAATTTTCTGACGAACCGAACAACCGACTCAGCCTATACGACGCAAAGGATTTTCACTGACTCAGGTGTTGTTTCTTCTTTCGTTCTAACAAACTTTATCAGCGCTCCCCTGTCTGTTGTCGCCATTCCTTTCGTGTTGCTCGTCATATGGTCGGTTGATCCACTCCTCGCACTATTCTCCATCCTCCTTCTTGTGGCATATCTCTTCGTTATTACCGGATTGCGAAAGCTTCTATATAAAGTCATGTACGAGAAGAAGGAGGCAGATAGCGCTTTCTATGCCGTAATAGCATCGCAGTTGAATCAGATTCTCAACATTCAGTTAACGTCTTCATACAATAAAAGCGAGCTAGCACTTGACACCGGATTTGAAAAGTATTTTCCAAAGGTCTTGCACTCGGGAAAGCTCTCATTCTCACTAACATCGATTGACAGCCTTTTTGCTGCCGTGTTTCAAGCGATAATACTCATCGTATCCGGAGTGCGAATCATCAATGGAACCATGACGATAGGCGAATACACCATCGTCGGTGCATATTTTGCCGTCCTATTTAAAACCTTGAAAAACACGATGAACCTGTTCAAGTCCTATCAGGATGCCAAGGCTTCGTGGGACAGGATGAGCGCCATGGGAAAGGTAGGACCGGAACCAGAGCAAGATCAGACAGGTTTAGTCAAGATTGACACAATAAATCGCATTTCTGTTTCCAAGTTGGATTTTACGGTACCCCTTCCAGACGGATCTCCCCGAAAGGTTCTTGACGGATTTTCCTTCGATTTCTCCGGCCCTGGAACATACTGCATAACCGGAGAAAATGGAAGAGGAAAAACGTCGCTCCTTTACCTGCTCCTTGGGCTGTATCCATCGGCAGGCAAAGTAACATACAACGACATGCCGATTGAAAAATGCAATTTGGATTACATACGTTCAGACACGATATCGTGCTGCCCCCAACCGTGCTTCGCTCCAGATGAGACGGTTCGGGACCTGTTGGATTATTTCAACACCCCATTTTTTACAAAGCACCAGCATATGAATGAGCTACCGTCGTTGACAACCAGCATAGAGGGCTTGCTTGAGAAACGTTGTCCTGAACTTTCGGGTGGTGAGCTGCGCCGTGTATACTTGTGGTCGGCAATTTCCCGTAATCCATCAGTCTTGGTGCTCGATGAGCCTACAACTGGATTGGATGAAACAAGCCGAGCCGAACTCGCTTCGTATGTCAGAAACAACAAATTGAAACAGCTCATTATCATTGTTTCACATGATAATGAGCTGGCAAATGCAGCGGAAACGATCGTCAGTCTAGATAACGCGTCACACCGTTGCGCAAATCGATAGGACCGCATCGAGTCGCAGCAATTGCAGAAGGCTAAGCTATAATGATTGCCCTTTACCCATGCGTATCTCAAGGCCTTCGATGATGATCCTTGATACCGTGGTGTTGTGTTCCGCCGCGTAGGTGCTCATCTCTTGCTTCTGCTCTTCCGTAACCCAAAAGGTGATGCACTCCCCTTTCTTGCGACTTGTCGAATCCCCTTTGTTTCGTGTGTCTTGATTACCCATGAGGGTCATGCTCGCCTCTCCAACGGGCATGACGCGGCGAGTTGGCTTCTTAATTGCCACCGTAAATCTCCTTATCCTCCTCGATGCCCTCCTTCACCTGTTTGAGTAATTGTCCTCTTTGACACCGGCGATATTGCGCTTACACACCGTCCGCTCACATCCCGAATATTGCCGTTCGGCACCGCCGATATTCCCGTCGGCACCGTCCCCCTGGTACGTTCCGGCTGTCCATGCAGCCGAGACCAAGGAGGTACAGCATGGCGAGAAGGATAAGGGCCAGGGAGGCCCTCAGGCTCCGTGCGTCCGGCCTGTCGCAGAACGCGATAGCCCGCGCGGCGCATTGATTGGAAGGCTGTATGGACGTCAGGCTGCTTGGAAAGAAAAACGAGGGCGAGGGCCTTGGGGTCGCTGTTCTCGTTGATTCGGCTTTTGCAGAGTTAAAAGACAAGAGCGATGAGCAGTTGGCGGAGGCCCAGAGATTTTTGATTGACTTTATGAAAAAAGTTGCTCGGCTAAAGGGAGTGAGAATCGATCGGCCCCATTTCCTCCGCTCGGAGCTGAGGAGGAAGGGTGTCCATAAAGATGTCGTCGAGTTTGCCGTGGAAACGACCCCCGTTACCGCCGGAATCGATGTGGGCCTGATCGATAGAATTGCTAGAGAAGTAATTGATTATGAGGCAAAGAAGTCAACCGCCTTTTCCTTTGCAGCGGGTCTTCCCGGAGGTGTCGCGATGGTGGGCACCATTCCTGCCGATATTACGTAATACTACGTGCACGCATTCAGGATTATGCAGAAACTGGCATACCTGTATGGCTGGCAGACCTTTTTTGAAGAATGTGACGACGTTGATGACGAGACTCTCTACGAAATGGCAGTGTTGCTCGGTGTGATGATGGGTGTAGGCAGCGCGAATTCGATGCTAACCGTAATCGCCAAAAACGCCCAAGAGGCGGTCGCGAAAAAGGTCGCTCGCCAGTCGCTAACCAAGACCAGTTGGTATCCGATCCTGAAGAAGCTCTTGAGCTTCATGGGTATCAAGATAACAAAGCAGACGGTGGGGGATGCCGCTGGCAAGGTTGTTGTGGGCGTCGGTGGCGTAATCTCTGGTGCTATCACCTTTATGGGTCTTTCAAAGGGGTCGGCGCGCTTGTGTAGGCAGCTTAAGTGCTTGCCGCAGGCAAACGAGCGGATTCCTGGCACTGGGTACTATGAAAAGGATGAGGCCGCGGTTGCCAAGAAGAGGATTGACGTAGCGGAACCCCTCTTTATCGAAAAGTTCGGATTTTCTCCCATATTCTACGGCTCTATTGTTGAATATGCTGACCGGCTGGAGGAGTCACTGGCGACTGGAGAAGCGAAGCTGGATGCATATAATCCGGACGTTCTTCTCTGATACTCAGCGGAATTAGGCTATGCGTAACAGGATTGTTGTTCGATCTAATGTGAACGTTGGATGATGCTAACTATTTATGGAAAACAGTTAAAAAAGTTTTTCACCCCTTTTTCACTCCTCGGAGAAGGAGGAAAGAGACGCGAAAACAAAAAAGCTCAGAAGCAATTACGCTTCTGAGCTGCACTAATGCAATGGAGCCAGCGACCGGGCTCGAACCGGTGACCCCCGCTTTACGAGAGCGGTGCTCTACCAACTGAGCTACGCTGGCGGCCATGTAATGACGCAACTGAGGCGTCAACGGCTGTCTATGATACGTGACATCGCACATCCGCGCAAGGGTTCTGACGGCTTTTCTCACTTTAAATGCACTAATATTGGAGACGTGATGTCTGCGGCGTCCATTTGGCGCTTGACCTGCTGCGGAGTTGGTAGCCGACGTCCCGCTCGTATGGGTCTCAAACAGAATGGGGCAGCCATGGCTCAACCCAAGATCCTTCTCACGCGTATCGACGACCGTTTCATTTACGGGCAAGACGTTGAGCTGTGGAACGAAGCCGTGGGTACCAATCTTATCCTAATCGTTAACGATGAGATCGCGGCAGATTCGCGCCAATGGGCACCCATGAGAGTGGCGGCGCCAGAAGGCGTCTGGACAAGGTTTTTCTCGGTGCAAAGGACTATCGATATCATTCATACCGCAACGTCGCGTCAATGGATTCTGATCATGGTAGACTCACCCGTCGATGCGCTCGCGCTGGTTAAGGGCGGCGTGCCTATCACCAAGATCAGCATTGGCAATATGCAGGCAGGGGAGGGCAAGCGCCCCATAACGCCCGCGGTTGCCGTGAACGACGCAGACGTTGCTGCCCTCAAAGAACTGCAGGCGCTCGGCATAGAGCTAGAAATCCGCTATCTCCCCAGCTCCAATCCCGATCCCATCCAACTAGTCATTTAAGTACGTCCCCAATGACTAGGTAGCAAAACGCCCGTCGGCGGTGGTGCCGGCGGGCGCTGCTGTGCGATATGTTGCGTTATGGGCTTAGTGCCTCATAAAGTGGTATTCGATCACATTGCTGTAGGGGTGACCCGGGCCCACAATGCCCTGCGGGAACAGCGGCTGGTGCGGTGTGTCGGGGTACATCTCGGCCTCGAGGGCAAAGCCGGCGCCCCAACCGTAGTTGGCATCGTCCTTGGCGTGCTCGTCGCCCAGCCAGTTGCCGGTGTAGAGTTGCACGCCCGGGGCGGTGGTGTAGTAGTCCAGCTCACGGCCGGTCCACATCTCCTCGACGTGCATCGCGCGGCGCAGGTTGCGACCGTACTGATAGCCATCGATGCACAGACAGTGATCGTAGCCACGGGCCTGCTTAATCTGCGGATCGTCGGCCTCCATGCCAGGCGCGACGGGGTGCAGCTCGCGGAAATCAAACGGCGTGCCCTCGACCGGAGCGATCTCGCCGGTGGGGATATTCTGGTCGTTGATGGGCAGGTAGTGGGCAGCGTTGGCAACAAAGAAGTGCTCGCAGTCCATGCCGGCGTTATGACCGGCAAGGTTAAAGTACGTGTGGTTGGTCATGGACACGTACGTGGCGCGGTCGCTCTCGCAGCCATATTCGATACGGAAGCAGCCGGTACGCGTCACGGTAAACACGGCCGTAAAGGTGCGGTTGCCGGGGAGACCCAGCTCGCCATCCTCAAGCGAGGTGGTCATGCGCACGGCATTGTGGACCTCGTCAAGTTCAACATCCCACACGCGCTTGTGCAGACCATGCTCAAGATCGCTGTGCAGGTTGTTGGCGCCTTCGTTGGCCGGCATATGCCAGTCCGTGCCGGCGATGGTGATCGTGGCACCCGCCGTGCGGTTGGCCACAGGTCCGATGGTCGCGCCAAAGCAGGCGGGGTTGTCAAAGTAATCCTCGAGCTTATCGAAGCCCAGCACCACATCGCGCACGTTGCCGGGGATGTCGGGCACGTCGATGCCCAACACGGTGGCGCCATAGTCCATAATGCGAACGCAGATCTCGGGCCCGTTGAGGGTGTAACGATGAACGGGGGTACCGCACGGCGCGGTGCCGAAAAGCTCGGAAGTGATCATTTGGTTCCTAACATCGAGGTATTTCCGACAAACTGTAGCGCGAACAGGCGAGATTATCACTACACCCCACTAAAGCAGGGGGTATTTTTCTCAAAAAAGTGATGATTGGAGCTGTGCGGGCGTTCATTTCTGACGCGCGCGAGTCTGATACAATTTGTTCGTTATTGTTTGAATTGACGTGAGCGTGGAACAGCGAGGACTCATCGTGATTAAAGCGGAGCGACAGGATAAGGTTCGGCAGCTGCTCGAGGAACAGGGAACGGTCTCGGTCAAGGAGATTTCGGATGCGTTAGGTGTCTCGGATATGACGATCCGCCGTGACCTTGAGGAGCTTGCGAGCCTGGGCGAGATCGAGCGCGTGCACGGCGGAGCCCGCAGTGCGCAGGGCCGTCCACACGCTATGCTGCGCCATGAGTATTCGCACAGCGAAAAGCGCACGAAGCATGCCGAGGAAAAGTTGCAGATTGCGCGCCGTTCTGTGGAGCTTATCGAGGAAGGCTCGACCATCTTTTTGGGCACGGGCACTACGGTTGAGCAGATGGCCTCGATGCTGCCGGCGTTTCGCCTGCGCATTGTGACCAATTCGCTTTCGGTGTTTAACCTGCTCGAGGCGCGCGAAGACTGCGACCTGTGCCTGGTGGGCGGCATGTACCGTCGCCGCACCGCCGCTTTTGTGGGACCAACGGCCGAGGATACCCTACGTGCGCTGGGCATCGACGCGGCGTTTATCGGTGCCAACGGCATTCTGGACGGCGACGTGTCTACATCCAATATGGATGAGGGTCGTATCCAGCAGCTCGCCTTTAGCAAGGCCGACTCGCGCTATCTGATTGCCGATTCCAGCAAGATTGGCAAGCGCGACTTCTACACCTTCTGTCGCTTGGACAGCCTGGACGCCGTGGTGTGCGAGCCGAGTATCGCCGCCGAGGATCGTGTCGCCATCGAGGAGCACACGCAGGTCATCTGCTAACTAGCGCAGCAGACGATACTTCTGCCCCTGCCGGCGCAGGGGTTATCGCTTCACAATGACGCGTAAATAACTTTGGGCAACAAGGATGAGGCTATTCTGGGATATGACTAGACTCCGTATTTCGTCTTTATGTCCCTTGAGAATGAATCGTAGTCTTCATAGAGCCCCTCTCTGCTTTCATCCTCGGCGTGGTTTACACGTTCAAGGAGCTTATCCTTTGGAGCCTCTTTTGCTATTGCGGCCTCGCTATCGGGTAATGTGGATTGCAAGAATAGTTCTAGAGCATGGACGTCTTTGAGTATGTAGCCCGTCGAACGACCCGCTCCTGTTTTTTCGATTGCGCTGCAACTAACAAGCTGACCGAGGGTTCGTTTAACGGTTACCTCGCTGATATCGGGGCAGTTGGACCGGATGTCGGATTTCTTAATGACGCCGGGTCTCTGTTGAAATAGAACAGCGATGCGCGCTTGCTTCGACATGGGACGAGTGCTTGATTCAATTAAGGTACGCTGCTCGAGCTGTCGGTAGGCGGCCAGGGTTGTTCCGAGCATGAAACGGATAAAGGGTACTTCGGTGTTTTGATTTTCATTCCATCCAGTGGAGCTTGCAGCGAGGGCGTTGTAGTAAAGCGCTTTGTTGTCTTCAATAAGTCGTTCGATGCTGATGTAACGCGCAACGTCGTATCCAGTCTTTTCGAGCAGCAGCGTTGTAAGGAGCCGGCTCATCCTGCCATTGCCATCGTTGAAGGGATGAATGCTGACAAAATCGAAGATAAAGCGGAGCGATATAAGGAGGGGATCGCAAACTTGGCGAGATAAAGCATCGTTGAGGGACTGGCAGGCTTCTTTAATAAGTCCCGGGGTTGCTAGAGCCGAAGGGGGCCTAAAGCGCACAAATCGATTACCTTGATCGTCAATGGAGACGATTTCGTTATCGCCATCTTTCCAATGGCCTCCATACGAGATTGCCGTGTGCGCCATGAGGTCACGATGCAACTGCAGAATGACCGATGGCGTTACGGGAATGGAATCGTGTTGCTCGTGAATAAGCGACAACACATCTCGGTATCCAGCGATTTCTTCCTCTGCGCGGGAGCTTGGCTTGGCGGAATACGCCATGATCGCTTTGAGTCTTTTTTGGGTGGTAACAATTCCTTCAAGTCCGTTGGAGGATCGGGTGCTTTGGATCTTAGCCTCCTCCATTAGGGACGATAGAAGCTCGGGTTTGACTTGACTCAGAGCAAGCTGACGGCCTTTATGCTCGCGTATCGAGAGGAGGAGGTTGGTGATTGGAGTTGCTTCGAGTTCCGCTGGGACTGTGGTGTAATCGAACTGGCGCATGCGGCTCCTTTCGGTATCACGAACATACTTTCGATATCATAATATCATTAAATGATACCGAAAGTATGTTCGTGATACCGAAAACTAGAAACCATGGTTCATAACTGCTTGGAAAGTTCGGATTTGACTATCTTATTGTCTTGATCTGTAACAGGTAGACGGTCGAAAGTGGGCTACGTGTTACAGATTGAGATATTTCTGATCGGTCGTTCTGTTCGTCTAAATCTATAACAGTTAGGATTGAAAATCCCTGCTAGATGTTACAGATCGAGACAAACGGCCTGCTCGGGCCGAGCCAAAAAAATCGGCCGCATGCGAACCCGTGGAGGGATTCTCATGCGGCCGACAGGGGGGTATGCAGCGGAAACTAGGCCATGAGCAGGCCGGTCTCCGCGACGTTCTTGTACCAGTATGCGCTTGCCTTGGGATAACGTTTCTGGGTCTCAAAGTCGATGTAGAACAGGCCGTAGCGCTTGTTGTAGCCGTTGGTCCAGGAGAACTGATCCTGCAGCGACCACACAAAGTAGCCGTCGACGTTTACGCCGCCGTCAATCGCCTTGAGGATCCATGCGAGATGCTGACGCATATAGTCGATGCGAGGGGCGTCATCGATAAAGCCGTCCTCGAAGTCGTCCTTATAGCCCATGCCGTTCTCGGTGATGTAGATCTTCTTGTAGTTGGGGTAATCGTTCTTAATGCGGAGCAGCAGGTCGTAGAGGCCCTCGGGATAGATGATCCAGTCCCAATCGGTGGTGGGTACGCCTTCGCGCACGCATGACTCGCCCACGCCCTTGAGGAACCAGCGCGAGGAGCCCTTGTCACCGGTGCCATTGTGGTTGATGTCGTTTTCGCCCTCGGCGGCACGCAGGAACTGGCACTTGTAGGTGTTGACGCCCAGGCAATCGTTGTAGGGGAGCGCGGCGGTCAGCGCGGTGATGTCCTCGTCGCGGACGTCGAGCTCGCCGCCGGCGATATGGGCCAGCTTGGTCGCAGCCTCCATGGTGTCGGCTGCATAGTGGCCGCGGAAGGTGGCGTCGAGTACCCAGCGGTTGTTGATGACGTCGGCCATGCGAGCTGCCTCGCAGTCGGCGGCGTTGTTGAGGTCGAGGGGATACTTGGGCTCCAGGTTCTGGACAATGCCGATCTCGCCCTCAAAGCCGCCCTCATGGAAGGCGACGACAGCCTTGGCGTGGGCCACCATCATGTTGTGCATGAGCTGGAAGGCCTTGTCCAGGCGATACTTCTCGCCGTGCGGCCAGTTGCCGACGATAAAGCTGCCCTCGGCGGTCGCGGGAATCTCGTTAAAGGTAAACCAGTGCTTGACCTCGGTGAACTCGGCAAAGCAGAACTTGGCGTACTCGACAAAGGCGTCGATCGTCGTGCGCGTCAGGAAGCCCTCGCCGCCGTTCTGGTAAAAGGCCTCGGGCGTATCAAAGTGATCGAGCGTGACATAGGGGATAACGCCGGCTTTGTTGCAGGTGGCGAAAAGCTCGTGATAGAAGGCGACGCCCTCGGGGTTAATCTCGCCAGTGCCGTTGGGGAAGATACGGCTCCAAGCGATGGAGACGCGAATACCGTTGATGCCGAAGCGCTGGCACAGGTCAATATCGACCGGGTACTTGTTGTAGAAATCGCTTGCAGGATCGGGGGAGAAGCGACCCTGGGCTGCCAGGAAATCGTCCCAGGGCACTTTGCCCTTGCCGTGCGTACGGGTCTCGCCCTCAACCTGGTAAGCAGCGGTGGCGCCGCCAAACACAAAGCCGTCGGGGAACTGCATGGGGTTGGTCATGAGTCATCCTTTCTGTGGGATACGAATAGGGAGAGGTGCCCGAACCGGGAATCCGGGCACCAACAGAGGGAGGAACTAGTCGAGGTTCTCGCGGAGCCACTTGATGGCGCCAGCGGGGTCGCGGGTAAGGTCGATATATTCCTTACCGCGGGGAGCGAGCAGCTTAATGCCCAGACGATCGGTGTCGGCCTTCATGTCGTTGTAGTAGCTACGAACCTGCGGGGCGAGCACGATGACGTCGTACTGATCCATGATGGCGGTGTGCTGGCCATAGGCGCCTGCGGAGGAAGCGATGTTCTCTCCGGTCTGCGCGGCACCTTCCTTGATGGCGTTGGCAAGCATGGCAGAGGTGCCGGCGCCGGCGCACAGGACGAGGACTTTCAGGCCGTCGACATCCTTCTTAGCGGATGCATCGGCAGCGGGCTCGGGCTGATCGGCGACAGGCTTGCTGTCGGCGGCAGCGGCGGTCGGCTCGACGGCAGCGGCGGTCTGCTCGACAGCGGGCGCAGGGTTGCTGGCGGCGATGGTGGCAGCACCATCGGACTCGAGACCCAGCTCGGCGGCGCGCTCGGCCTCCTGGTCGCAGAGCAGCTTATCGTACGCCTTCAAGAACGGCAGGTAGATGATGGCGTCCAGCAAGATGATGATCGCGACAAATACCAGGGCGATAAGCTGGAAGTTCGTGGTGATGAAAATGCCGATGGGGGCAGGGGTAGCCCAAGGCACCACGAAGGAGAAGCCGTTCATGCCCACGTTGTCGATAAAGAACTTGGCAACACTCACGTTGACGCAGCCGGCGGCAACAAAGGGGATGAGCATGTAGGGGTTAAGGATCATCGGCGCGCCAAAGAGCAGCGGTTCGTTGACGGCGAAGGCAACAGGAACAATCGAGGCCTTACCGACGGCTTTGAGCTGCTTGGACTTCATAAAGAGAATCAGCAGAAGCGGCACGATGAACGTGGCGCCGGTGCCGCCGAACTCACCCACGAGCGACATGTTGAAGGTGAGGGAATGGGCGGGGTGACCACCGGCCAGCAGAACCTGCAGGTTCTCGGCCTGATTGGCAAGACGGATGGGGTCGATGCCCGGCTGGACGATCGAGGGGCCGTGGACGCCGATGAACCAGAAGAACGCGGTGGCTGCCTGAATAAGGATGAGTCCGGGGTAGGTCTCTGCTGCAGTGAAGAGCGGGGAGAGCAGCTTGATGAGCAGCTCGGAGAACGGAACGCCCATGAGGTTGCGCACGACGACATCGATGATGCCGCAGATGATGACGGCGCCGCCAAAGGGGATGATGTCACGGAAGTTCTGAGCGATGGCGCCCGGGACCTCCTTGGGCAGCTTGATGGTCAGATCGCGCGAGACGCAGAATTTGTAGACCCACACGGTAATGAACGCGGCGATATAGGCCGAGAACAGACCGCGCGTACCCATGCTGGTGCAATCGAAGACCGAAAGTTCGGAGCCGTTGAACTTGGTGGTGAACTGCGTGACTGCGAGCAGCAGCATGCTGCACTGGGCGGCCACCATGGTGGAACCGTCGTTGAGCACTTTGCCGGCGGGCATGCGACGGTTCATGGAAGCCGTGAAGTTCTTGGCAGTGGTGCCGGCAACCATGATGCCCATGACGCCCATGGTGAAGTTGTAGAGCTTGTTGCACCAGTCGATGAGCGGCTGGGGCAGCGTGACACCGACTACGCCGGGAAGGGTGGCAATGAGCAGAAAGATCGAAGAGGTGAGGACAATGGGCATGCACCCAAGGAATCCGTCCTTGATGGCCTGGAGGTAGACGTTCCTCGAGATCTTCTCAAAGAACGGTTGATGCTTTTCGAGCATCTTTACGATGGCGTCCATAGAGCTCCTTTGCTACTTGATGCGCGATGCATGTGGATGGAACTGGTCGTCGATGGATGGTCAGGACTGCCCGGAAACCTTCCTGCTTAAGGAAGGCATTGCGAAATGACAACGTTGTCATTTCGTTAATGACAACGTAGGACATTTTTGAAAGAGCAACAAGGATATACGGGTGAGTGGTCGATATTGTCCGGTAAACGGTTGATTTGTCAGTCGGGCAGGTAGTGTATGCTAGAACGCAAAAAACAAGCGATAGAGAACCGAGTGGAGAAGCAGTGGCAACGATGGACAAGAAAAACGTCTCGATGAACGATGTGGCGATTGCCGCGGGCGTTTCTCTCAAGACGGTGTCGCGTGTGATCAACGAGCCCGATAGCGTGCGAGAGTCGACACGCGATAAGGTTCATTCGGCAATGGAGGTGCTCGGGTTCCGGGCGAACTTTGCCGCGCGTTCACTCAAGTTGGGCCGTTACGGGTGCATCGGCGTGGTGATGTTCCACTTGTCGGGCGGTGCCGTGGACATGATTGACGGTATCGCCGATGCCGCCGAAGAGCGAGGCTTTGCTCTCACGATGATCAAAAAGCGGGCGGGGGAGAAGATGACCCTTGCCGAAGCGGCGCGTAGGATGTCGCAGCTGCCTGTTGATGGCATGATCTTCAACCTGCGACAGATGGTCGATGACTTTGATACCTTTGAGGCACCGAAGGACCTCAAGACGGTGATTATCACGCCGATGGAGCATCCTACCTGCTCTACCGTTAGTGACGATCAAGAGGGTGGCGCGCGCATGGCGTGCGAGTACTTCTTGGATCATGGTCACAAGAACGTGTATTTCGTTTCGGGTAAGAAAGAGTCGCTGTCGAGCCAGTGCCGTATGAAAGGTTGGCGTGCGGCACTCGAGGCGCGTGGCATTGAGCCGCCCGAGCCTCTGCAAGGCGATTGGAATGCGGATAGTGGCTATGCCGCGGGCCTTGTGCTTGCCGATAAACCCGATTGCACGGCGGTCCTCGCTGCTAACGACTGTATGGCAAACGGCGTGATGATGGCCCTACGTGACAAAGAGCTCAGCGTGCCCGACGACGTGTCCGTGATCGGCTTCGACGATGAACTCTACAAGACGATTCCCAACTCGATTCTGACGTCAGTGAAGTTTCGCCACCGCGAGCTGGGCGTCCGTGCGCTTAACGAGGTCGTCGCAGGCCTGGAAGCCCCGAGCTCCAGAAGCCGTACGCTCGTCTCGGGCGTGTTGGTCGAGCGTTCCAGCGTAAGGGATCTGCGGGCGTAGACGTGCTCGGCCTGCTCGTCTAAATCTGTAACAGGTGGGACCCGAAAACTCGACTAGGTGTTATAGATTGAGATTTTGTCTACCCAGCCATCATCTTTGTCTCGATCTGTAACATCTAAGCGGTCAAAAGCGGTCTACATGTTACAGATTGAGATTTTTGGCTTGGCCTGTGCGTTCACCTCGATCTGTAACAGCTGGGACCCAAAAACTCGGCTAGATGTTACAGATTAAGATGAACAGAAGGACGGGTGCGGTCTAAACAAAATGGCCCGCGCATCACGCATCGATGCACGGGCCATTTTTTTCTGCGAGCGGCAGGTGGCGTCAGCGTCTTATGCCTCGAGGTTTTCCTCGATCCAGGCGACGGCACCCTTGGGATCCTTAGTGAGGTCGATGTACTGTTTGCCCTTGGGCGACAGCAGCGTGATGCCCAGGCGGTCGGTGTCGGCCTTCATCTCGTTGTAATAGGTGCGAACCTGCGGAGCCAGGACGATGACGTTGTACTGGTCCATGATGGCGTAGTGGCTGCCGTAGGCACCGGCGTTGGCGGTAATGTCGATGCCCAGCTCGTCGGCGCCTTCCTTAAGCGCGTTGGCGAGCAGTGCAGAGGTGCCGGCGCCAGCGCACAGAACCAGAACCCTCAGATCCTTGCCCTTAAGGGCGGACGGAGCTGCGGAGGCCTCAGTGGCAGAAGCGGTCTCGACAACAGGAGCCTCAACGGCGGGGGCGGCAGCGGTCTTGACGGCCTTGGTCTCCTCGGCCTCTTCTTCGGCCAGGGTCTCGGCCTCCTGCTTGCACAGGACGTTGTCGTAGGCCTTGCAGAACGGGTAGTAGATTAAGAAGTCAACGACCAGCAGGACGACAACCAGGACCAGAGAGATCGGCTGGAAGTTGGTGTCGATGAAGGTGCCGATCGGTCCGGGGAGTGCCCACGGCATGGCATAGATAAAGCCGTTCATGCCCAAAAAGTCGATGAAGAACTTACCAATGAGGACGTTGGCCACGGGGGCAAACAGGAACGGGATCAGGAAGTACGGGTTGAGGATGATGGGCGCGGCGAACAGCAGCGGTTCGTTGACGGCGAACATCACGGGTACGACAGAGGCTTTGCCGACGGCCTTGAGCTGCTTGGAGCGCATAAAGAGCAGGAAGATGATCGGGACAATGAACGTGGCGCCGGTGCCGCCGAGTTCGCCGATGTAGTTACCGAAGTTCTCGGTCAGGGCGAGGGCGGGGTGACCGCCGGCCTGCAGCGTGGCGAGGTTGGTGGTGATGTTGCCAAACAGCGCGGCGTTGAGGGCAGGCTTAACGACCGAGGGGCCGTGGATGCCCATGAACCAGAACAGCGGGATCATGAACCAGATGAGGGCGAGGCCGGCGTAGGAATCGGCAGCGGCGAACAGCGGGCTCACCAGCGTGGAGATGACGTTGGCAAACGGGACGGCCAAGCAGGTGCGGCAGATAACGTCGATGACGGCGACAAACAGGATGGAGAAGCTGAAGGCGAAGATGTCGCGGAAGTTCTGGGCGATGGCGCCGGGGACTTCTTTGGGCAGCTTGATGGTGATGTCTCGCTTAATGCAGAAGGCATAGATGTTGACCGTGGCAAATGCGGCGACAAAGGAGCTCAGTAGGCCCTTGGTGCCCATGTTGTCGGTAAAGAACACCGAGACATCGGCGCCGTCGATCTTGGCACTCGTCTGGGTAACGGCCAAGATGAGCATAGCGCACATGGCGGCGACCATGGTGCTCGTGGCGTTGATGGCCTTGCCGGCAGGCATACGGCGGTTCTTGGAGCCGGTCAGCGCGCTTGCGGTGGTGCCGGCGACCATGATGCCCACGACGCCCATCGTGAAGTTGTAAACCTTGTTGCAGAAGTTCACGACGTCGACGTTCCACCAGTCGGGCAGCGTAAAGCCGCCGACCGTGGCGACAACGCCCGGCAGGGTCGAAATAAGCAGGAAGACAGAAGAAGACAGGATGATGGGCATTGCTGCCAAAAAGCCGTCTTTAATGGCCTGAAGGTAGATGTTCTTAGAGACCTTGTCGAAGTACGGCTGACCTTTCTCCAAGAACTTAACGATCGATTCCATAGTTCACGCTCCTCTTTGCATGAAATCTTAATGGCATGGACGTTGAAAACCTATATGGTCTCCCGCTTGCTAAAAGCCCGGGTGCAGGCGGGGTCGGTCCCAGGGGGAGAGAGGGGAGCGGCTGGGTTTGTATCGCATAGGGCCGCTCCCCTCTCGGGGGAAAGCGAGGCGATGCGCTACTGCGCGTCCGCCATAGTGTCGGCGAGCTCCTTGTACCAGAGTGCCGACTGCTTGATGTAGCGTTTTTGCGTGTCGAAGTCGATGTAGAACAGGCCGTAGCGCTTGTTATAGCCGTTGGCCCACGAGAACTGGTCCTGCAGGCTCCAGATAAAGTAGCCCTGGACGTCGACGCCCTCGGCGCGCGCCCGGAGCACCTTCTCCATGTGCTGGTCGACAAAGTCGATGCGCTCGGGATCGGCGACGATGCCGTTTGCGTCGGGCTCGGGGTCCTTGTGGCCCAGGCCGTTTTCGGTGATATAGATGACGGGGAGGTTGGGATAGGTGGCGCTGATGTGCTTGAGCGTGTCGTAGAGGCCTTGCGGGTAGATGAGCCAATCCCAGTCGGTGGTGGGGATACCCGGCATATCGACCTGCTGCCCGACGCCCTTAAACTTAAAGCACGAGGTGCCCTTGTCTCCGGTGCCGTTAAAGCTGTTGGTGGACTCGCCATCGTAGGCGGCGATAAACGCCGACTGATAGTAGTTGAGGCCGAACATATCGTTGCGGGGCGCCGCCTTGGCGAGCTCCTCCATGTCGCTGTCCTCAACCGTAAGCGTGGCGTTGTTGGCACGCAGAATCTCGTTGATGAGTGAGAGGGTGCGCGCGGAGTAGTGACCCAGGAAGGCGCCGTCCATGATGAAGTCGGTGTAGAAGGCGTTGTACAGGTCGGCGGCGTGCTGGTCGGCGGGCGAGTCTGTGGCAGGATATGCCGGCGTCAGGACGTTGACCATGCCAATGCGTCCGCCCAGGTGCTCGGTCTCGTCAAGATCCTTATACAGGTTGACGGCGCGGGCGTGGGCAACGAGCTCGTTGTGCTGGCTCTGGATGCCGCTCGTCACATCAAAGTGATGGTTGGGCGGGAAGTTGCCTTGGATGTATTGGGAGTGCGAGAGGCTGATGAGCTCGTTGATGGTGAACCAATTCTTGACCTCGCGGAACTCGCGGAAGCAGAACTCGGCATAGCGCACATAGGCGTCGACGGTCTTGCGGTTGAGCCAGTCGCCCTGGTTGAACAGGGCGGCGGGGGAGTCAAAGTGATGCAGGGACACATAGGGCTCGACGCCATACTTTTTGCAGCAGGCGAACAGCTCGTGGTAGTGCTTAACGCCCTCGGCGAGGGGCTCGGCATCGTCGCCGTTGGGGAAGATGCGGGTCCAGGCGATGGACACACGGATGGCGTTGAGTCCATGCTCGGCAGAAAGGCGGATATCCTCCTCGTAGCGGTTGTAGAAATCATTGGCCGGGTCGGGCAAAAAGCGACCCTGGGCGACAAGGTAATCGTCCCACATGGTCTTACCCTTGCCTGCCACCTTCGTGGAACCTTCCGTTTGGTACGCGGCGGTTGCGGCGCCCCAAACAAAGCCCTTCGGCAGCTGCTGTACGCGGTTTAGCAAAGACATATGCATACACCCTCTCGTCTCGCTGTTCGATATTGTGCGTTTGCGCTCAGGAGGCTCCCTGGTTAGCGTTCAGCGGTGAAAAAGCCCGATAAACACTATCTTAAAATGATTAGAACCAAAATGAGCACGTGAACATTTGACAATGAGCACGTTAACATCCGGCTGGGATGTATAGAAACAAAACAACTTCAAACAGCCGCGAACGGTTGTATTTGTTCGGTAAGCGGTTTTGATTGACAGAAGTTTTCATGTTGTGGTATATGGCTCGGGTATCATGAGCACGTTATCGATGTATGTACGATGCGCCATGGGCGCGGGGAATAGTTGGGAAGCAGGTTAGCGTGGAAGGCATGGCTCAGCAGACAAGGAATGGTCATTCGGCGAGCGCGGCAGAGGTTGCGGCGCTCGCTGGCGTGAGCCGCCAGACTGTGTCTCGCGTGGTCAACGGTATGCCCAACGTGACGGAAAAGACGCGCAAGCGTGTGCTGGCCGCCATGGAAGAGCTGGGCTTTCGTCCCAATTTTGCTGGAGCGGCGTTGCGCGGCGGGTCGTATCGTTCTATTGGCCTGTGCATGTACAACATCACACGTGTCGGTAACCTGGCGACGCTCGAGGGTATCATGCAAGCGGCGCGCGAGCACGATTTTGCCGTCACTATGATCGAGATGGGCGGCGACAAGCCCTATACACTTGCCGATGCCTCGCGCCGCATGGTCGAGCGACCCGTCGACGGCATGATTCTCAACATGAACCGCATGGCTCCCGATTTTGAGGAGTTTGTTCCCCAGCCGGGAGTGCGAACGGTCATCCTGTCCATGTATGCGCATCCGCGCTGCACGACGATCGACTCCGACCAGTATGGTTCGTGCGAGCTGTTGACCAATTATCTGCTGGAACATGGTCACTCGAATATGCGGTTTGTGGCGGGTCCGGAAAACTCGATTTCCTCGCGTTTTCGTGAGGCCGGTTGGCGCGATACGCTGGGTCGTGCTCATGTCGATGCCGCTCCGATGCTGCGTGGCGATTGGAGTGCGGACAGTGGGTACGCCATGGGCGAGCGGATTGCGGCCGAGGTGCTTGCCGGCGGGTCGCAGGCGCCGACTGCCGTGCTTGCGGCAAATGACCAGATGGCGCTGGGCGTTATCGCCGCGCTCGAGAACGCGGGCCTGTCCGTGCCCGACGACGTGAGCGTGGTTGGTATCGACGACGCACTCGAGGGACTTGTTCCTCACAATCGACTGACGACGCTGCGATTTGATTTGCGCGGTGTCGGTAAGCTTGCGTTTGAGGCGGCGATTGGAGAGAGCTCGTCTATCGAGGCGATTCATGTGCCGAGTACGCTGGTCGAACGCTCGACTGTTAGGGACATACGGGGTTAGGTCCTACTCCGTTTGTCTCGATTTGTAACAGGTAGACGGTCAAAAGCGGGCTACGTGTTACAGATTTAGATTCTTCGGAAAGAGCAATCCTGTTCGTCTCAATCTGTAACAGCTAGGACCAAAAAACTCGGCTAGATGTTACAGATCGAGACAAACGGCTCCCGACCAGCCCAAAAACAAAAAGACCGGGGGCGGCGCGCCGTGTGACGTGCCGCCCCGGCTGAGAAATGGGGACAGGTTGTGTGAGCGGGCAACCCCGCCAGCCACTAGTCCAGACGACGGGTCTGCGCCACGTGCTTATACCAGTATGCGCTTGCCTTGGGCGTTCGCTTCTGGGTTTCAAAGTCAACGTAGAAGAAGCCGTAACGCTTGTTGTAACCATTGGTCCAGGAGAACTGATCCTGCAGGCTCCACAGGAAGTAGCCACCCACGTTGACGCCCACCTCCATGGCCTTGAGCAACCAGCGCAGGTGCTGCTCGATGTAGTCGATGCGCGGCTGGTCGTCCACAAAACCGTCCTTGTAGGGGTCCTTGTAGCCCATGCCGTTTTCGGTGATGAAGATTTGCTTGTAGTTGGGGTAGCGCTGCTTAATGTAGACGAGCAGATCGAACAGACCCTCGGGATAGATGATCCAGTCCCAGTCGGTGGTGGGGATGCCAGGCTTGTTCACATGCTCGCCAATACCCTTAACACGCCAGCGCCCGGTGCCCTTCTCGCCCGTACCGTTGTGGTGCAGGTCGTTCTCGCCATCGTAAGCCTTCAAGAAACGGCATTGGTAGTTGTTAACGCCCAGGTAGTCGTTGTAGAGCGCGGCCTCGCGCATAATCTCGAGGTCCTCGTCCAGGATCTCGATGGTGCCGCCCGAGACGGCAGCCAAGCGGTTGGCGCACTCGAGGGTGTCGGGCGCGTAGTCGCCGCGGAAGGTGGCGTCGAGCAAGAACTGGTTCTGCAGCACGTGCTCGTTGTTGGCGGCTTTGATGTCGGCGGGGTCGTTCTCGTTGAGCGGATACTTAAACTCCAGCGACTGGATGACGCCGATCTTGCCCTTAAAACCGCCGTTGTGGAAGGCCAGTACTGCCTTGGCGTGGGCGAGCATCATGTTGTGCTCGCACTGGAAGGCCTCGGCCAGATGCGCCTTGACGCCGCCGGGGAAGGTGCCCTCGATGTAGGTGTTGGAGGCGTCGGCCCAGATCTCGTTAAAGGTGAACCAGTAGGTCACCTGGTCGGCGTACTCCTTAAAGCAGAAGGTGGCAAAGTCCACAAAGGCGTCGATGGTCTCGCGGTTGAGGAAGTCGCCCTTCTCAAAGAGGGGCAGCGGCGTATCGAAGTGATGCAGCGTGACAAACGGCTCAACGTGGTGCTTGTGGCACTCGGCGAAGAGGTCGTGGTAGAACTGCACGCCCTCGGGGTTGATTTCGCCGGTACCGTTGGGGAAGATGCGGCTCCAGGCGATGGAGAGGCGGATGCCGTTGATACCGAACTCCTCGCACAGCTCCAAGTCGACGGGGTACTGGTTGTAGAAGTCCGAAGCGGGATCGGGGGAGAAGCGCCCCTGGGCCTCCAAGAAGTCGTCCCAGGCAACCTTGCCCTTACCGTGGGTGCGGGTCTCGCCCTCTACCTGGTAGGCAGCGGTGGCGCCGCCAAAGACAAAGTCCTCGGGAAACTGCGCAGGCGGGTTGGTGACGCTAGCGGGGTTAACGGACATGATGATCCAATCGTCTAAATCGAAGGGCCAGCCGGTCTTGGATGGTCGGCTGGCCCTGAGCGTTACTTACTTCGAGAGTTGCTCGCTTACGAAGGCGAGAGACTTGTCGCCGTTCTGGGAGAGCTCGATGTACTGCTTACCGCGGCAGGCGACGCATTTGTTGCCCACGCGCTCGCAGTCCTTCTGCAGGTCGGCCAGGTAGCTTGCGGCCTGCGGGGCCAGGACGACCAGGTCAAAGTCGGGGAGCATGTCAACGTGGTTGCCATAGGCCTCGGCAGCGGTCTCAAGATTGATGCCGCGCTCTTTGGCAGCCTTGGCCAGCGCGTTGGCGAGCAGGCCCGAGGTACCGCCGCCCTGGCAGAGCACGAGCACGCGCTTGCCGTTGAGGTCGCTGGCGGTCGTTGCCTCGGTGGCGACAGCGGCGGGGGCGTCGGCCTTCACGGCCTCGGCAGCAGCGCCGGCGGCAACGCTCTTGGCGTCAGCCTTGCCCTGGAAGGCATCGTTGAGCTTGGCGGCCTTCTCGGCGTTCTTGGCGGCGAGCTCCTCCTCGGAAATCTCGGCCTCCTCGGCGCACTTCTGGGCGTCATAGGCACGGAAGAACGGATAGTACAGAACGAAGTCGACGACCAGGATAAGGGCGAGCATCACAAAGGCGAGCGGCTGGAAGCCCAGGCCCATGATGGTGCCGATGGGGCCGGGGACGGTCCAGGGCAGGGTGTACATAAAGCCGTTCATGCCCAAGAAGTCGATAAAGATCTTGAGGATCCAGATGTTGGCGATCGGGGCAAAGACAAACGGGACAAAGAAGACGGGATTGAGCACGATGGGTGCGGCGAACAGCAGCGGCTCGTTGACGGCAAAGCAGACGGGGACGATGGCGGCCTTACCGACGGCGCGCATCTCCTGAGACTTGGCCAGGAAGCAGAACATAAAGACCAGGACGAGCGTGGCGCCGGTGCCGCCCATGCAGACGACGAAGTACTGGGCACCCTGGGTCAGGACAGCGGAAGCGTGCTGGCCAGCCTGGAACGCAGCCAGGTTGTCGGTCATGTTGGCAACGAGGGCGGCGGCGATGGCGGGCTCGACGATCGAGGGGCCGTGGACGCCCACGAACCAGAACAGGCTCATGGCGCCGTAGATCACAGCGAGGCCGATGTAGCCATCGGCAGCGGTGAACAGGGGCTGGAACACCTGGATGACGCCTTGGGCAAAGCAGAAGCCAAAAGCAGCGCGGAAGACGATGTCAAAAGCCCAAAAGACGGTGATGCAGACGGAGAAGGGGATGATGTCCTTGAAGGTCTGCGAGATGTTGGGCGGAACCTGCTCGGGCATCTTGACGGTGATGTTGCGCTTAATGAAGAACTTGTAGATGATGCCAGTCACAAACGCAGCGATGAAAGCGGTCAGCAGGCCCTTGGAACCAAGGTAGGTGGTGTTGAAGCCGCTGGCGGCGTCCGTGGCGATGGTGTCGCTCGAAAGGAGCAAGAAGCCGATGATGGCCGCGCACATGCACGAGATGAAGTTGATCTGGTTGTTCTTGGGCAGATCGCGGTTCTGGGCGTCGGCGAAGTGCTTGGCAGTGGTGGCGGCGCAGGCGATGGCCAGGATGCCCATGGAGTAGTTGTAGCACTTCCACAGGGCGTTGTTGATGTCATCGGGCCAGTAGAAACCCCAGATGTTGGGGACCGAGGCTACCAGGCAGAAGATGGACGAGAAGATGATGATGGGGATGACGGAGATAAAGCCGTCGCGGATCGCCTTGAGGTACTTGTTGCGGGCGATCGCGTTGAAAAAGGGCTGGCCCTTTTCGATGATGGCGATGAGTTGCTCCATGCAATGCTCCTAAGAGTCGGTGGGTTAGCAACGATGGTAGCTTTTGACGTTCGGTTGCCAAAATGTTGACGTTGCCATTTTGTGACACAAAAAAAGACGCGAACCGGTGGTTCCTGTGCCTGCGAACCGTCGATTCCTTACGCGTAAACGTTTGAGCCGCCCGGTGGCTCTGTGTTTGCACAATGGCAACGTTAACATTTGGGCGACAAAAGCCGTTCGGGGAAGCAAAAATGTCGGTGAACGGTAGGTTTTGGGTGGTGAGCGTATGGTGGGGGAGGCGTTAGATATACTTGAAGACGTTTCATTTGACTGCGTAGGGTGCCACCAATGGCATCGTTGACATAGAAAGATCGACCTATGGCCGCTGTTAAAAAATCGGTATCCGTCAAAGACGTGGCGCGCCTCGCGGGCGTCTCGGAGCAGACGGTCTCGCGCACCGTGCACGATTCGCCCAGTGTGCGCCCCGAGACCAAGGAACGCGTGCGTGCCGCCATGCGCGAGCTGGGGTATCGCCCCAATTTTGCCGGTCGATCGCTGCGCCGTGGCAAGTTTAAGACCGTCGGCGTCGCCATGTTCAACATTACCGGTACCGGCAACCTCGACCGTATGGAGGGCTTTGCCGCCGCGGCCGACAAACATGGCTATGCCATCACCCTCACTAAAGTAGATGGGCATCCGTATACCCTCGAGAGCGCATCGTCGCGCATGAGCGCGCTGCCGGTAGACGGCATGGTCGTGATCATGAATCGCATGCCGGCGGACTTTGGCACCTTCGAGCCGCTGCCCGGCATGCAGACGGTGCTCGTTACGATGCTGGAGCACCCGCTCTGTTCAACGGTCGATAACGACCAGTTCGATTGCTCGCGCCAGGTGGTCGAGTACTTGCTGGGGCGGGGGCACAAAACCGTGCACTTTATCTCGTGTCCCGAGCGCTCGCTTTCGGGCATGCGGCGCGAGGAAGGCTGGCGCGAGACATTGCGCGCGCATGGAATTGAGCCGCCGCGACTCGTCCGTGGGGATTGGACGGCACAGAGCGGATATCCTGCCGGTCAGGCTCTGGCGGAAGATCCGACCTGTACGGCCATTTATGCTTCCAACGATGCCATGGCATACGGCTGCATTCGCGGGCTCGAGTCGTGCGGAAAGCGTGTGCCCGAGGACGTGAGCGTGGTGGGTGTTGATGACAGCCTGGGCGATATCGTGCCCGACCGTCGCCTGACCACGGTGCGCTTTGACAACAAGCGCGTCGGCATGTGGGCGGTCGACAAGATTGCCGGCGCCGATGGGGGTGCGTCTGGCGTGGAGCACATGCTGTTTCCGGGCGTGCTCGTCGAGGGCGATACGGTGCGCGATGTACGCTAGGGTAAAGACCTGTTTGGGTTGCCGATAATTGTGTTTGGTGTTTGATATTGTCCGGATTGGTTTAAAAACCGTTCACGGGCGAAAGCAACCGTTCATAGCTCGAAATTGCGTTTTGCGCTGTTCTTTTTTGTTTGAATGTTACTGTTCCTGTCATACACAGCGCAGCGCGTATGCCCGGACGCGATGCTCTCCGTTGGTTCATATGTGAAAGGAACGCAATATGGCAACCAAAGAAGAAATCTCGATGGTTGGATTCGAGATTGTCGCATACGCGGGCGACGCTCAGACTGATCTGCTTGCAGCGCTCGATGCTGCTCGCGAGGGCGATTTTGAGAAGGCCGAGCAGCTGCACAAGGATGCGAGCGATGCACTCATCGGCGCTCACGACACGCAGACCAAGCTGCTTTCGCAGGAGGCTGGCGGCGGCGAGATGGAGATGACCTTCATCATGGCCCATGCTCAGGATACTCTCATGACCACCATGATCCTGGAGAAGCAGACCCGCTTTACCATCGATGCCTATAAGCGCATCGCCGCACTCGAAGCTAAGCTCGCCTAACGAGCCCGCACAACCAAGTCCCCTTCCAAAAACCCTGCCGCTACCCGCGGCAGGGTTTTTCTGTCCTCCTCCAAGTTGCGGTGGAATAGGGACTGAATAGGGGCCGGCGGGCACAAAACAATCCCTATTCCACCGCAACTCATCCCGAGATAGTCATTAGGGACGTTCTTAAACGACTAGTCATTGGGGACAGTCTTGGTGCGCTCCGTTCGTCGTCCCGTTCGATTTTTGCTTGGTGGGTATACTTCCTTTCGCATTAAACGCCGGACTGAGGAGGTATCCAAATGCCGGATAACGGGTCAATACAAAAAAGAGACGCGCACGAGATGGCTCATGGACGTCCTGTCCAGATAACCGAGCACACGACGGTAACCGAGCTGCAGCCCAGCCTGTCCGATGTCGTGTGCGCAAACAAAAAGCTGCAGATTGGCTTTATCGTTGCGCTCGTGGTACTGGCGCTGCTGTCGGGCTTTGTAGCTCGTCCGCATTTCGCCGATACCAAGACTTGGGACTCCACCATCGAGGTCATCGATCAAAAGAAGGGCAATGTTTTGGCGCTCACGACCTCGTGCGTCGCCCTATCTGCGGGTATCACTGCGCTGCCGGGCGATACGGGAACGCCGGTTGCCGAGCAGCTCGCGCAGCTTTCGGGTAACTTGGGCATCGTGCTTGCCGTGCTCTACCTCGAGAAATACCTGCTGACCATTTTGTGGTCGGTTGGCCTGGGCATCCTGATCCCGTTTGCGCTGGTGCTCCTTGCGGTGTCGCTCGGCATTCACGGGCGCTGGAGCACGAGCGCCGTCCTGCGCCGCGTGGCGACTCGCGTGCTGGTGGTCGCCATGATCGGCATGGCGTTGGTGCCTGCAAGCGTATGGGTGTCGCAAAAGGTCGACGAAACGTATCGAGTGAGCATCGAGGCGGCCGAGCAAAAGGCGGCCGACGCTGCGGGTACGGCAAATAGTGATAGCTCCAAAGCAAGCAAGAAAAAGACCGAGTCCACAGAGTCCAAGAACGTGCTTGAGCAGCTTGCCGACGGTGCCTCGAGCCTGGTCACGTCGGTAACCAGTGGTGCCAAGCAGATGACCGACGAGATCGTGCAGCAGGTGACCGACCTTATCGAAGGCGTCATCGTGATGATCGTGACCTCGTGCGTGATTCCATTGCTGGTGCTCGCGGCGTTTTTGTGGCTGGGGCACACCCTGCTGGGGATTGATATTTCCGGCCCGGCGAACTATTTGACGGGTCGCTTTCTGAGCGCTCCGTCCAAGCATGCCAAGAAGAGCGTACGGTCTGAGTAACTAAAACAGCTGTATATACCGGGGTATACCGCCGAAGGGCGGCCGAGATGCGTTCTCGGCCGCCCTTTTTGTTTGTTGAACACGTGATCGCTACGTTCGCGCCGGGCTCAAACGGTCGGCAATCATCCGTGAATGGTGTTTGTTCAAAAAAGAACAAAGATAAACAAATTATTGTTGCAGTCGCTGTTCGAATGTGTTCAAATAAACATGAACAGTGAAGAACCGCACATTCAGATGCCCGGACCTGAACGCGATTCAACACTTCCAAACAGAAACTACGCACCTGCGTATCTCTCAAGGAGGATGTCATGAGGGTTGTAATCGCTTCCGATGCCGACGGTATGTCGATGAAGGAGTCCATCAAGGAGATGCTCATCGCCGACGGTCACGAGGTCGTCGACTATTCCGAGACCCCTGCCGCGGACTTTGTCGATTCCGCGACCGCCGTTGCCAAGGACCTGCTGGAGCACAAGGATTCCCAGGGCTTCGCATTCGATAAGTACGGCGTCGGCTCCTATATGGCCGCCGTCAAGATCAAGGGCATGGTCGTCGCCAACATTTCCGACGAGCGTTCCGCCTACATGACCCGCGAGCACAACGGTTCGCGCATGGTCACCATGGGCCCGGGCGTTGTGGGCACCGAGGTCGCCAAGAAGATCGCCCGCGAGTTCCTGCGCGCCCAGTACGCCGGCGGCCGTCACCAGATCCGTGTCGACATGCTCAACAAGATGGCCTAACGAGAGCCACCGAGAACTCGAACTTCTACCTCAACTTGTGAATTCAGACGAAAGGACGTTCTGATGAAGAAGACCATCGCAATCGGTTGCGACCATATCGTTACGGACGAGAAGATCTATCTGGCCGACCGCCTGGAGCAGGCTGGCTACAAGGTGCTCGACTGCGGCACCTACAGCCACACCCGTACGCACTACCCCATCTACGGTAAGGCCGTGGGCGAGGCTGTTGCCAGCGGCAAGGCCGACTTTGGCGTGGCCCTTTGCGGCACCGGCATCGGCATCACCAACGCCGTCAACAAGGTTCCCGGCGCCCGCTGCGCCTTGGTTCGCGACATGACCTCTGCCCTGTATGCCCGTCGCGAGCTCAACGCCAACATCGTGGGCTTTGGCGGCAAGATCACCGGCGAGTTCCTGATGGCCGACATCATGCTTGCCTTCCTGGAGGAGCCCTACGAGAAGACCCCCGAGCACGATGCCCTGATTGCCAAGATCGATGCCTGCAATAAGGCCGACGCCGAGGCTCAGGCTGACCCGCACTTCTTTGACGAGTTCCTCGAGAAGTGGGACCGCGGCGAGTATCACGACTAAGGGGTTCCGGCGTTCTACCGAACGCCGGACCGGCCGACGCTGCGAAGCCATCTGGCGGGCAATCTGCCGTTCAGCTTCGGCGGCATGACCAGAAGGTCAATGCCGCCTCGCTTCACGGCACCTTGCCTCGCCAGCTGACTTCTCGCTGACGTTGGGGGTACCTGTGGGGTTACCGCTGTTGTTGCGAAGTGTTCTGGTTCGGTAGGCTGCTCCGATAACACGTTTGCTTGCTGAGCTTGTGGGCTTCGTTTTGGCGGGACCCGGTATTCTGCAGCTTTTCAATTGACGGCTCGCGTTTCTGTGAGGGGGCGCGGGCCGGTTTTCTATCAGCCCTATTGACTTGGCGGGCTGTCGTAAGAAAGGGAAGGCTCCTATGGAGTTTGTTCTTGATAACGGTTCTGTTCGCGTGGCACTGAGCACGGCTGGCGGATCGTTCACTTCGATTAAAGCCAACGGTCGCGAGTACCTGTGGCAGGGCGATCCTTCGGTCTGGTCGGGCCAGGCACCCATTTGCTTCCCGATTTGCGGCGGCCTTCGTGACGGTCACGCAATGACCATGGGCGGCCGCGAGGTAAAGCTCGCCCGCCACGGCTTTGCGCGCAAACAGGAGTGGAAGCTCGAGGAACAGAGCGAAAACATGGTTGCGCTGAGCCTAAACTCTACCGACCATGCCGAGTTGCTCGAGCAGTACCCGTATCCGTTTAAGATCGTTGCTCGTTACACGGTCGATTCGGAAAAGGTGGCCGTGTCGTACGAGGTGACCAATGAGGGCACCGAGGACATGCCGTTCTTTGTGGGCGGTCACCCCGGCTTTAAGTGCCCGCTCGACGAGGGCGAGTCCTATGACGACTACGAGCTCCGTTTTGAGCAGTGTGAGGCCGCCGAGCTCTGTACTGCCGTTCCCTCGACGGGCCTGATTGATGTTGAGCATCGCAGCAAGAACCCCATGATCGGCCAGAACCTGCCGCTGACCCACGAACTCTTCGACTTCGCGGAGACCATCTTCGACGTGCTCGAGAGCCGCGTGGTTACGCTGACCAAGAAAACCGAGGACAAGGGCGTGCGCCTGACGTTCCCCGATATGCCGTACCTGATTGTGTGGAGCAAGCCCGAGGGCGACTTTGTGGCTGTTGAACCGTGGGGTGGTCTGTCCACCTGCTCCGACGAGGACGATATCCTGGAGCACAAGCGTGGCTGCCTGGTGGCCAAGCCGGGAGAGACCGTCACCCGCGGCTTTGAGATCGAGATCCTTTAACGAGTTATCGTATGTTTGGGGCGGGTCATGCCGCCCCGGAACAGGAGTTCAACATGATTCTGACCGTTACCATGAACCCGTCGATTGATACGCGCTATCAGCTCGACAAGCTGATCATCGACGATGTTAACCGCGTGACGCCCGAAAAGACCGCTGGCGGCAAGGGCCTCAACGTGAGCCGTGTGCTGCTGCAGTTGGGCGACGATGTGCTCGCGACCGGTCTGCTCGGCGGCCACATGGGTGCCTATATGGCCGAGCTTATGGATGCCGACGGCGTCAAGAATGACTTTGTGCCCATCGCCGGTGAGACGCGCATTTGCCTGAATATTCTGCACGAGGGCAATCAGACCGAGCTTTTGGAGAGCGGCCCGCAGATCGCCCCGGCCGAGCTCGAGGCCTTTACGGCCAAGTTTGCCGAGCTTGCAGCGAAGGCGGACGTTGTGACGCTTTCGGGCTCGCTGCCGCGTGGCGTCGATGCTGGCTACTATGCCGAGCTCGTCAAGATCGCCGAGGAGGCGGGTGCCAAGGTGCTGCTCGACACCTCGGGTGCATCGCTGGAGGCCGCGCTGGAGTCCGACGCTAAGCCTGAGCTTGTAAAGCCCAACCTGACCGAGATTAACGGCCTGCTGGGTACGTCCTTTACGACCGATGATGTCGATGCCCTGCGCGAGGCGCTTGCCGCCGATGACCGCTTTGCCGGTATTCCTTGGGTCGTCGTTTCGATGGGCGCTGCCGGTTCGGTGGGCTTCCATGAGGGCCGCGCGTTCCGCGCCAAGACGCCCGCGATTGCGGCTGTGAACGCGACGGGTTCCGGCGACTCGACCATCGCCGGCTTTGCACATGCCATTGCTGCCGGCGCCGACGATGTCACGGTGCTCAAGACCGCCAATACCTGCGGCAAGCTCAACGCCATGGATCCCAAGACCGGCCACCTGGTCATGGACCGTTGGGACGAGATCTACAACAACGTTGTCGTGACTGAACTGTAGGGTTACGCGGTTTTACCAAACCGCGTAACGGCTCGACGCTGCAAACGCCCCTAAGCGGCAATCTGACGTTCAATCGTCGGGCATGACCAAAAGGTCAATGCCCTCCTCTTTCACGTCACCTTGCTCGCTTAGGGGCGTTTTCGCTGTCGTTGCCAAAACATCGGCGTTGCCTTGTCGCAAGTAGTCATCGGGGACGTTCTTTAATGACCAGTCGTTTAAGAACGTCCCCGATGACTACCCAATGACTAGCCAATAAAACGGCGCCCGTCGGCGATGTTGCCGGCGGGCGCCGTTGTCTTGAAGACGAAATGATCCGTTTTCCTCCGTCCCCAAGGGATCATCATTACAGTGAGTCGATAAAGCGCTGTTGGGCGGCGCGGCCGGCTTCGTTCCACTTGAAGACGCCGGCGTTGTCGAGCACGTGACCAAACACCACGCCGACCTCCTCGTGCAGGATATCGATGGCGTTGTCGGCCGTAAGCTCGTCGGCGCGGCGGGCATAGACATCCTCGGCCCACGCGGCATGGCTGCGACAAAGATCATCGCCCTCGAGCGCGCCGGCAAGGTCGTAGCTGGCATCGGCCTTGGCCGTCAGCAGGTACTCGCGGACAGCGCCGAGCTCGGGAACCAAGCGCGGCGGCAAAATGGCCAGGCCCATTACCTCGATCAGGCCGATGTTCTCCTTCTTAATGTGGTGGTACTCGGCATGCGGGTGGAATACGCCCAGCGGATGCTCGTCGGTCGTGATGTTGCAGCGAAGCGCCAGGTAGGCCTCGTAGATCTCGCCGCCGGCGTTGCCGCGGGAGTCGACGCGGCGAATGACGGGCGTCACGGTGTTGTGGGCCACACCGTCAGCCGTGTGTGCGATGACGCCTACGGACGCATCGGTCCACTCCCGCCAGGCGAGGATTATCTTCTCGGCGGCATCGAGCAGCTGGGTGCGGTCGTGCGAGCGAAGGCGCAGCACCGAGAGCGGCCACTGCAGCACAGTGCCAGTGACTTGGTCAAAGCCGGGCACGCTAAACTGCGAGACCTCGGCGGCATGCATCATGGGGAACTCGTGCGCGCCGCCCTGGAAGTGGTCATGCGACAAGATCGAGCCGCCCACGATGGGCAGGTCGGCGTTGGAGCCGATGAAGTAGTGCGGGAACAGGTCCACAAAATCGAGCAGGCAGGTCAGCCCCTTGCGGTCCACGTGCATCGGGCGATGCTCGGAGCTCATCGTAATGCAGTGCTCGTTAAAATACGCATACGGGCTGTACTGGAAGCCCCAGCGCTCGCCATTAAGCTGAATGGGGATAACGCGCAGGTTCTGACGGGCGGGATGAGCGCCGCCGTCGGCTGCGGCGGAGCGTCCGGGGTAGCCCTCGTTCTCGATGCAGAGCTGACAGGCGGGATACTTCTCGCCCGTGTTTTTGGCGGCACCGGCTGCGGCAATATCGCGCGGGTCCTTTTCGGGCTTTGACAGGTTGATGGTGATCTCCAGGTCACCCCAGTTGGTGGAAGTACTCCATTTGATGTTGCGCGCGATGGCAGCACGGCGCACGTAGCCGGCGTCGCAGCACAGACCATAGAACCAGTCGGTCGCGGCGCGGGGCTCGTTGACGCCCATGCGTCCGTTGAACTCCTCGTTTACAACTGAAGGCCTCGGCATCAGTACGCCCATGATGCGCATGGCGATGCGGTCTCGGCCCGATGCCGTGTCCTCGGCGGCACCGTTGGCAACGGCGGCCTCGGAAAGCGCGGCAAGCGTGCCCTCCAGGTCAAAATCGGGGAGCGTATCGGGGTGCAAGAGCGAGAGCTTCTCGTTCTGCAGCGCCCAGGCCATATCGAGCGCCGGTCCCGTAGCGCCGATGCACTCCAAAATGGTGTTGTAGGCCCAGATGCGGTCGTCTTGTCCGATCATCGATCGGTGGATGGCATATTCTATGAGGCCCTGTGCGGCCTCGCGCACATCAGTCATTACAGCCATGCCGCGTAAGCCCCCTTGTCAGTAATTGCGTAGTGGCGGGCAGAGCCTTCGCCCAGCCAGCTGTTCATCTTGGTGATAAAGGTGTCGACCAGATCGAACGGCACGAAGGCCTGGATGGTGCCACCAAAGCCGCCACCGTGAATACGAACGGCACCGCGGCCGTCGAGCACGTGCTCGGCCAGTGCCAGGGCATACATCGAAGGCTGCTCGGAGCCCAGCTTGGCAACGACATTCTGCAGGTACATGGCGGAGCTGGCGCCGGACTCGCGCGTCAGGACCAGGAACTGGTCAATGTCGCCGGCGTTCAGGGCTGCCCAGCGCTTGTCGACCAGGCCGTTCTCGTACCAGTAGTGAACGGCGCGCAGGCAGGCGCGGTCGCCCAGCTTGGCACGCAGCTCGGGGAGCTTGGCGTCAAAGTCGGCAACGTTTACCTCACACAGTCGTGCCTTGCCAAACTCGGCGGCGACGTCTTGCATCTCGCGGGGAACGGCGGCGTAGTCGTCGGTGGCGGCCACGTGGTCGGCGCCTACTTTAACGAGCACAAGCGCATAGCCGTGATCCTCAAAGTTGAGCTCGAGCTTCTGGGTTTTAGGCTGAGCCTGGTCCTCAAAGTCCATGTAGGCAAGGCCGCCCAGACACACAGCGGCCTGGTCCATCAGACCGCAGGGCTTGCCGTAATAGTTGTTCTCGGTGCGCTGGCTCATCTGGGCGAGCGCGACGGGCTCGATGGCGGGTGCGCCCCAGAGGGTTTCCATGGCACGACCGTATGCGGCCTCGACGGCGGCAGAGCTGGAAAGACCGCCACCCGAGGGGACGGAGCAGGTGAAGGCGAAGTCGAAGCCCTGGGGCTCAACGCCCAGAGCAGCGATTTCGTGGGCCATGCCGCGGACGAGGCTCGCGGACGTGCCCTTCTCGGACTCTTGAATATCCAGCGTGTCGAGCATGATTTCAAACGTAGGATAGCCCTCGTCGGCGACGCGAATCTTGTTGGAGTCGGTTGCCACGGCGATGCCGTCAACGGCGACATCGAGCGAGCCGGCGATAACGTGGCCGCCCTCGTGGTCGGTGTGGTTGCCGCTGATCTCGGAACGGCCGGGCGCGTGCACGTAGAGCACCTGGCGGTCGCCGATGGGGCCAAACTCTTCCTCAAACAGCTTGGTGAGCGTGGCGAATGTCTTTTCGTCGTGGGTGGTCATGGGGGTCCTTTCCTTGGCGCGCACGGGTGGGTTTTGCGTCGTTATGAGTACGTTAACAACTTGAAGCGGCATGAACCAAGTGTTCACGATACCGCACGTTACGGGCTATGTTAACGTACTCATAACACATCGCTTGTCACTTTTTGAGAATCTGGTAATCGGTAGAAATTCAGCCGTGAACGGTACTGCCGTATGGACTTATAAAGCAGAAGAGATGCAGATAGAAAAAGTAGAGTACGTTAACATGCGTCCGACGATAGCGGGCCTCGGCGCGGGATGTATTTCTGCCCGGGCCGGCATCCACGCTATTCAGATCTCGCAAGGGTGAAGGTGATCCTGTGGCAAGGCGCCCGTCCAACGATACCAGTTCGCGTCCGGTCTCCATGGCCGACGTCGCCCGCGCTGCTGGCGTTTCGCAGCAGACGGTTTCGCGCGTCGCCAACGGCTTGCCCAACGTTAACGAGCAGACGCGCCAGCGCGTGCAGGCCGCTATGCAAGAGCTCGGCTTTCGTCCGAGTTATGCCGGTCGCTCGCTGCGCGACGGCCGTTACCATTCGGTCGGCCTATGCATCAACGATGTCACCAAGTTTGGCAACCTCTCAATGATCGACGGCATCGCCAGTGCTGCTCGCGAGCATAATTGCGCCATCACGCTGGTCGAGATGTCCAAGACCGAGGAGTTTTCGCTTGCCGAGGCCACGCGTCGTATGGCCGCATTGCCGGTGGACGGCATCATCATCGGCATGAGCCGCATGGCGCCCGATTTTGAGACGTTTGATCCACTGCCGGGCATTGGCACGGTCATCGTTACCATGTACGCGCACCCACGGGTGACCACGGTCGATTCCGACCATTACGGCTGCTCGCTCTTGCTAATGGATCATCTGTTTGAGCTGGGGCACGAGCAGATTCGCTATATCGGCGGCCCGTCGTTCTCAGTCGACGAGCAATTTCGTCGCGCCGGTTGGCAGGATGCGCTCGAGCGTAAACACATTCAGCCGCATGCGCCGCTCGAGGGAGACTGGTCTGCCAACAGTGGCTACGAGGCCGGCAGATATCTGGCCGAGCACGACCGCACTATGACGGCGATTTACGCGGCAAACGACCAGATGGCAAACGGCGCAATTGCAGCGCTGCGCGATAGCGGCCTGCGCGTGCCCGAGGACGTGAGTGTGGTGGGCGTCGATGACTCGCTCGACGACTTTGTGGCACACAACGAGCTCACGACCGTGCGATTTGATCTACATCAGCGCGGACGCGAGGTATTCGAGCATGCGGTTCCCGAGGCGGGTACGGCGGGCAAAACCGTTGCCATTCGTATTCCCGGCCAGCTCATTATTCGACATAGCACGGCGATACCGCGCACATAGTTTTTGCAGGTAAACGGAGGTATATTCCGCCTCAATAACAATCGATAAGGATGCTGACAGATAGCCGTGGCTATGAAGGCGAGTGCTATGATAGACGGGTTCTTTTGTCTATCTAGGAGGCTTTGCCTGATGGAGATCACCAAGGATATCCGCTACATCGGTGTCGACGATCACGACATTGACCTGTTCGAGGGCCAGTACGACGTGTCCGAGAACGGCATGGCATACAACAGCTATGTTATCTTGGGCGATAAAATCGCTGTCGCCGATTCGGTTGACGCTGGCTTTGTCGACGAATGGCTCGGCAACCTCGAGGCCGCGCTCGACGGCCGTACGCCCGACTACCTGGTCGTCCATCACATGGAGCCCGATCACTCCGCCGGTATCGCCGCCTTTATGGAACGCTATCCCCAGGCACAGATTGTGGCCAGCATGGGCGCCTTCCGCATGATGGTCAACTACTTTGGCACCGACTACCCCGAGCGCAAGATGGTCGTCAAAGAGGGCGACGTGCTCGATCTGGGCGGTCACAGCCTAACGTTTGTCGGCGCTCCCAACGTTCACTGGCCCGAGGTGATCTTCTCCTACGAGTCTACCGACAAGGTGCTCTTTAGTGCCGACGGCTTTGGCAAGTTCGGCGCCAACGACATCGAGGACCCGGAAGGCTGGGCTTGCGAAGCGCGCCGCTACTACTTTGGCATCGTCGGTAAGTTCGGCAAATTCGTGCAGACCGTGCTCAAGAAGGCCGCCGATCTGGATATCCAGATCATCTGTCCGCTCCATGGTCCTGTTCTTACCGAGAATCTGGGCTATTACCTCGACACCTACAACACCTGGTCGAGCTATCAGCCCGAGGACGAGGGCATCACGATTGCCTATGCGAGCGTGTACGGCCATCTGAAGGCCGCCGTTGAGGAGCTTGCATCTGCGCTCGAGGCCCGCGGCCAGAAGGTTTCCGTCTTTGACTTGGCTCGCGACGACATGGCCGAGGCCGTTGAGGATGCGTTCCGCTATGACCGTCTGGTGCTCGCCTCCATCACCTATCAGGGCGAGATCTTCCCGTTCATGAGCACCTTTATCCACACGCTTGCCGAGCACGCCTATCAGAACCGTACGGTGGCGCTCGTTGAGGCCGGCTCCTGGGCGCCCACCGCTGCCAAGGTTATGACCAAGGAGCTCGAGGGCATGAAGGACATCACCCTGGCGCAGAACAAGGTGACCGTGCTGGGCTCGCTCAACGACGCCTCGCGCGCTCAGATCGAGGTTCTCGCCGACGAGCTGTCCAAGTAGCGATATTTCGCTTTTAACGAGCAAAACCACCACAAAGGCATCTTTGTGGTGGTTTTTATTTTAGCTGGTGGCGATGATGAGGGCTGGACGCGCGCTGCCGGTGGTCTCGGCGATTGAGGTGGCGACGGCATGATCGGGGTCGCTGTCCATCACGATGGAGTCGACGTCGGCGAGTTCGGCAAAGCGGTACATGCCGCGTCCGTTAACCTTGCTGGCGTCCATGAGGGCGACGCTTTGAC
Source organism: uncultured Collinsella sp. (assembly GCA_902494195.1). Classification (GTDB taxonomy): domain Bacteria; phylum Actinomycetota; class Coriobacteriia; order Coriobacteriales; family Coriobacteriaceae; genus Collinsella. The sequence continues at coordinate 102,178 of CABUSH010000002.1, forward strand.
GGGCGGCACCGACCATAGCCGCTTTGGTCTCGGCCATCTGGGGAAAGTCGGTCGTAAAGCCGCAGCTGGGGACAAAGGCGCCGGGGCACATGACGGCCAGATCGGCATGGACCATTTGGAGCGCCTGCATAGTGAGCGGTCCGTACAAATAACGATGGCCTTTGCGCAGCGCCCCGCCCAGCATGACGACATCGACTGAGGGCATGCTCTCGTCGATGTAATCGGCAATGGTAATGTCGGCCGTGATGACGGTGATACCGTCGCGCTGATCGAGGAGCCGGACGAACTCGAGCGCCGTGGTGCCCGAGTCGACGAGCAGCGTGTCGCCGTCATTGACGAGCTCGATAGCGCTTTGCGCGATGGCCTGCTTGGCGGCGACGTTGACATTGATGCGGCGATCCTGCGTGGAAACGGTTAGGCGTTTGTGGAGCGATACGGCACCACCATGTGTGCGGCGCAGCTTGCCTGCTTCGGCGAGCGCGTCAAGGTCGGCGCGGGCGGTGACGGAGGACACGCCAAAGGTCTGGGCGATTTCTGCTACCTGCACCGAGGCATTATGATCGAGCATCTCCATGATGGCGGAACGACGCTCGTCGGCGAAAGCTCGGGTTGTTGCGTGGGCCATATCTGCTCCATCATCGTCTGAAATTTGCAGGAATTGTGTTGACTCTATTTTCGTTCATTTTCTTTTTGAGTAAGAAAACACCTTTCGATTACTTATCTTTTCTATAAAAGAAAGACGCTGAACGCCCAAAATTCAATATCAAACATGTTCACTCGGCTCAAATTTCTTCCGTTTGCTTTTCAAAAATGACTGTATTGACCTGCATGGGCTCAATATCTCGCACGTGCAAAGCTGCTGAATTTCATACAATGAGCGCAGCAAAACGCAAGGTAAAACGCCTTGTGAACAACTACGCCCGATGTCCAGATGCGGGCGAGGGAGAGGAGCAAACGCTCATGGCACTTGTTACCACCGAAAAGATGCTCAAGGACGCTCAGGCCGGCCACTACGCTGTTGGCGCGTTCAACGTCGAGAACCTCGAGTTTGTTATGGCCGTTCTGGCCGCTGCCGAGGAGACCAAGTCCCCCGTCATCATGCAGACCACCCCGGGCACCATCAAGACCGCTGGTCTGGACTACTTCTACGGCATGGTCAAGGCTGCCGCCGAGCGCGCTTCCGTGCCCGTCGCTCTGCACCTCGATCACGGCGATGGCTATGACCGCTGCATGCAGGCTTTCCGCACGGGCTACACCTCTGTCATGATCGACGGCTCGCACGAGTCCTTCGAGGACAACATCGCCCTGACCAAGTCCGTCGCCGACGCTGGCCGCGCCATGGGCGTGCCCGTCGAGGCCGAGCTCGGTAAGGTTGGCGGCAAGGAGGACGACGGTCCCGCGGTTGAGGGCGAGAGCCCCTACACCGATCCTGCCGAGGCCAAGGAGTTTGTCGAGCGTACCGGCTGCACCTCCCTCGCAATTGGCGTTGGCACCAGCCACGGTGTGTACACGAGCGATCCGCACATCGAGCAGTCCGTGGTCAAGGCTATCCGCGACGCCGTCGACGTGCCGCTGGTTCTGCACGGCACCTCCGGTGTGCCCGATGAGCAGGTTGCCGAGGCTGTGAAGAACGGCATCTGCAAGGTTAACTACGCCACCGAGCTGCGTCAGGCCTACACCAAGGGCTTCATGGCCTACATGGCCGAGAACCCTGCCTGCTTCGACCCCAAGAAGCCGGCCAAGGAGGGTATGCGTGAGATCACCGAGCTGGTTAAGATCCGCATGACCAACCTCAACTCTGTGGGCAAAGCAGAGTAACAGCAAGGGTACTCTGATCCCACCGGACGGCTTGGGCGGGTCCCCGTACTTAGTTTCCAAAACGTCCTCGCGCATGAAGGCCCCCGTTGCCTCGCTTCTACGAAGCGTTGGCAACGGGGGCCTTCGCGCTGCGGAATGATTTTGGAAACTAAGTACGGGGACCCGCCCAAACCGTCCTGCTCAATCGCCCTTGTGGCGTTGGGGCTGAAAGGGTGGGGCGCGGGGGTTACTTGGTTGTTAGGGTTAACAGGTCGTTGGGGGTTTTGAGGTTGTAGGTGGCATTTGGGATATCTTGGTGTGATCCCCATGCTGCTCTGGCAAAACTGACCCCTGCTGAAGTTGCGCATTGTTCGTCGTAGACGGTGTCGCCAACGTAGACGACGTTGCCAGGATTCGCGCCCGTACGCCGGAGATATTCGAGCATGGGAGCGGGTGCGGATTTATGTTCGGTTGTGTCTTCGACAAGGATGATGTGCTCAAAATACTTATCGAAGCCAAGGGGTGCAATTTCTTCTGCGTATTCGTCGCGCGCACGTGAGGAGACGATGCCAAGTTTGCAGCCGTTGTCGGAGAGTGTTGCGATAACTTCGTGCAAGCCGGGAAACACGCTGATGGTGCTTTTAAAGCTGGCGGCAATTTGGCACCAGCGATCCAACGTTGCCTGCGAGTAGATCCCAAGTTTCTCAAGGGCATCCTTGCCGGGTATGCCGAGGGCAAATTCAAGCTCGTGTCGGGGGAGCGTTTTGCCGGTCTCTTCTTGGACAATCTGGACAAGCGATGATAGAACGCTTTCTTCTGTATCTGCCAATGTCCCATCAACGTCAAATACGATATGGTCAAAGTGCTTCATATGGTTGCTCCTCTCTGTTGTTTGCCTGCAAGTTTGATTCAGTGACAGAAGAAGGGCTAGCGGGATTTCTGCCTGGTACTATCGAGATTCTGCCTCGTTGCTCGATAGCTCGAAGGAGTGCATCCCATTTGTTCTTTAAATACCTGGCCAAGATGGCTTGCTGTCGCAAAGCCACATTGGCGCGCGACTGTCTGGACCGTTCGCGTGGTGTGTGCCAAAAGTTCGCAAGCACGGTTTACGCGGTATGCGCGCAGATATGCCGCCGGGGTCGTTCCTGCGCAAGCTTCGATAATGCGGTAACACTCTCTTTCGCTTACGCCGGCTGCAGATGCCATCTGGGGCACATCTATAGCGGCTGCATAGTTTGCGCGGATATAGTCCAGGATTGCCTTGAACTGTACGTCGCGGTTGGTCATCCAAGAGGCGTTGTCGGAGGAAAAGAGCGGTTCGGCCTTGGCGTAAATCTGAATCCAGAGCTCTGACAAGCTATTCCGAAGCGCCATCTCGTTCTGCGGCCGTTGAAGGTCGTGGTTAAAGGAACTCTTTAGCAAATCGATAAAGGGCATATCGTCGGGGTTGGTGGGCGACCATTTGAGCACATCGACGCCTCGACATTGCAGCAAAGGATTGATATAGCGCTTTTGAAGGCGTCCCGCGGGATCGCCGAGCATCGACGGCTGAAAGATATGCAACATTTGAATGGCTGGTGCCGAATTGGGTGATTGCAGCGTGCTGTGCAAAACGCCGCCGTTGATAAAGCCGGCGGACCCTTCCTCAAAGCGCACGTGTTCATGAGCCGCGCGCGTTCGATAGTCAATCGCTCCCTGCTCCATGTAGAAAAGCTCAACTTCGGAATGCCAGTGCCGGGGGACGGAATTGCCCGGATAGCGAGCGAATTCTGCGCGTTCGGCAATATAGGGCCAGTCTTCGGCGGTCTCGGGAAACGCTTCCTCGCGTCCTCCGCGGTGCAATTCTATGTGATCCATGTTTCGCATGGCATCAGTATAAAGCGCAATGGGCTTAGATTGCTCTTGCCTGTTCGGGGAACGCCTTGTCTAGGGATGCTTGGAGCTTTTCGAAGGATGCTCGTAAGTTGAGGCTCTGATCGGCTGAGCGCTTGGTTTTTGTGGTGGGGGAGTCGAGGAGACCGTCTCTCTGTGTCGGGGGGAAGGAGAAAAGGTTTGCATGTTTTAGGGATGGCTGCTGTGCTGCGTCATTGGAAGAATGCATGCTTATGCGGCCTCCTCGATGTCCACCAAAAGATTGCGCTCGGGGTATGCTGCTAGGTCCCGTGCGCTGGCAGTATTATGCCGCGGCTGCTGCAAAGAAGCGCTAAAGAAAGGCTTAATGAGGTTTGACGTTGCGATGAAACCGCAGGTAAAAGCTATCGAGTAACACTCTTGAAAGGTTTTGAGCTTAAGGGCTTTCTAAGGTTTGTGACGTGGATGTGGCGCGGACGTGCGGAGCGTGTGAATGCTTGCTGTTAGCGCTGCGGCTCTGCGGCGCGCACCTGCTCGATGACCTTTTCCATCGTGGCGTCGATGCGGTCTTTTTTGAGCTCGCATTCCCAGATGGTTATGGGTGTCCAGCCCATTTGAGTGAGTGCCGCCACGGCAGCGCGGTCGCGCTCGACGTTGCGACGGAACTTTGCCTCCCAAAACTCAACGTTGCGCTTGGGCTGGCTAGGGTTGCACTTGGGGCAGCGGTGCCAAAAGCAGCCGTTGACGAAGATGGCGATCTTGCGCCCGGGAAAGGCGATGTCGGGCTTGCCGGGTACCTTCCATTCCAAACGATAGCCCGTAAGGCCCGCGGCCCGTAGGCGCTGACGTACGAGCAGCTCGGGCTTGGTGTTGGCGCGCTTGTTGCCCTTCATGGACTTTTTGATGGCGGCGCGACGGCGGACCAGTTCGCGCTCGTCAGCGGAGAGGTCCGAGGTATCGATGCCGTCGAGCAGGCCGGGCTTGGGACGCTTCTTGCTGCGGCGCTTAGGTGCGCGCTTGGGTTTGGTGGCGGGTTTGTCGGCTGTGTTGGGCACGGCGTCATCGGCGGAGCTTGTCTCGAGCCGGTCTTCCTTCAGCTCAATCAGGGCATCAATGAGCCCCTTGTCAGCGGGCATCCATTCCACCGTGGCAAGCGAGGTACGCGGAATCCAGCGGATATCGAGCTGGCGGTCGTGCTTCTGGGGTTCATCGGATTCATCGGCGAGCGAGCAGTAGTAGCACTCCATGGAGAGATGGAAATCGGGGTAGTCATACTCAACGGTATAGAAATCGCGCAGGTTGGTGACTTTTACCTGCAGCTCTTCCATGAGCTCGCGGCGTACGGCGTCCTCGGGCGTCTCGCCGCGCATGAGCTTGCCACCGGGGAACTCCCAAAGTCCCAGCATGTCGCCATAGCCGCGCTGCACGGCAAGCAGCTCGTCAGATCCTTCCTTGCGAATGATCCCAGCGGCAACATGAACAGTCTTCAACAGGAGTCCTCTCTCAACATCAACACGCGGCAGGTTAGCTACCCGTACCTTACACAACGGTAAGGCAAGCGTAAGCCATATCGATGGTAGCCGACTCGTCTTCTTGCGACTATAGATGCCGTAGACTAATTGCAAGAAAGGACTCGGTATGCAAACCACGCACATGGCGACCCCGGTACTGGAGGTCGCGCATCTCGAAAAGGTATATGGAGCGCTGGGCAACGTGACCCGCGCGCTCAACGACGTCAGCTTTACGGTCAACCGCGGCGAATTTGTTGGCATCATGGGCGCTTCGGGCTCGGGCAAGTCGACGTTGCTCAATTGCGTGTCGACCATTGATAGCGCCACGAGCGGCACGATCCGCATCAACGGCCAGGACGTGACGCGCATGAAGCAGGCTAAGCTTTCGCAGTTCCGCCGCGAAGAGCTCGGCTTTATCTTCCAGGACTCCAACCTGCTCGATACGCTCACGGCACGCGAGAACATCGCCCTGCCGCTCACCATCGCCCGCACAAACTCGGCAGAGATCTCGACCCGCGTGCAGGATGTGGCCGCGCGCCTGTCCATCAGTCAGGTGCTCGACAAGTATCCCTACCAGATGTCCGGCGGTCAGCAGCAGCGCGTTGCCGCGGCTCGCGCGCTCGTCACCGACCCCACCATGATCATGGCCGACGAGCCCACCGGCGCCCTCGATTCCAAGAGCGCCCGTCTGCTGCTCGAGAGCCTGGAGGCCCTTAACCGCCGCCTGCGCGCCACCGTGCTCATGGTCACGCACGACAGCTTTGCTGCCAGCTACACGAGTCGTGTGCTGTTTATTCGCGACGGCAAGATCTTCACCGAGCTGCGCCGCGGCGACACCGACCGCCGAGAGTTCTTCGACCGCATTATGGAGGTCGTTGCCATGATGGGCGGTGAGGGCTCCGATGCTCTGTAAACTCGCTTGGGGCAACGTCCGCCGCGCCGGCCGCGACTACCTTGTCTACCTTTTGACGCTCGCCCTGGGCGTCACGGTCTTCTATGCCTTTAACACCATCTCGATGCAGGTCGACATCGCCGGAATCGATGAAGAGGGCTTGGCACAGGTTATGGGCAGCATGCTCGGCGACCTGACGTACTTTTTGGCCGGTGTCATGGCTTTTTTGATGGTGTACGCCAATAACTTCATCATGAAACGCCGCAAAAAGGAGTTTGGCCTGTACCAGGTGCTCGGCATGGGGCGCGGGCGCGTCGCCACGATCATGGCGCTCGAGACGGTGATTGTCTCGGTGGTGGCCTTTGTCGCCGGCATTGTGCTGGGTGTGGGACTCTCCCAGCTCATGACGTTCTTTACGGCCTCGCTCTTTAAGACACAGATCGCCAATTTCCACTTCTTTTTCTCGATGCATGCGTTCAATCTGACCCTTGCCTGCATGCTCGTCATGTTTGTGCTTACGCTACTGCTGAACCTCCGCGCCGTGCGTCGTACCAAACTCATCGAGCTTATGGGTGCCGAGCGTCGCAACGAGAGCATCAAGACACGCAACCCCTGGATCGCGATTGCCATCTTTGCCGTGGGCGCGGTGCTTGTGGGCGTGGCCTATTACCGTCTGCTACGTGATGGGTTCCCGCTAACCGAGACGGGCGACAAGCTGCACGGGGCCATGAGCCAGTTTGGCATAACGACCGCTATGGTTACCGTGGGCACCTTTGCGTTGTTCTGGGGACTCTCGGGCATGCTCATCAAGCTGCTGCAGAGCTTGCGCGGCGTGTATTGGCGCGGCCTCAACATGTTTACCGTGCGCCAGCTTTCGGCCAAGGTCAATACGGTGTGCTTTTCGATGGGCGTCATCGCGATGATTCTGTTCCTTGCAATCACTTCGGTGACGTGCGGTATGTCGATCGCCAACGTGATGAACGAAAACCTGGAGCGCTATAACCCTGTTGACGTGTCTCAGACGTATGTCTATTACACGCCCGATAGGCTCGACTACTACAAGGAGTATGTCAATCCGTCCGAGGCCGATCGCATGGTGCTGGCCGATGCAACGGTCGATTTGTACGCTGCATGGCACGGCGATCGTATCGATCCCGATAACGTTACAGAAAGTAGTAAGGGCAAGTCGGCGGACAACAACGACGAGACCGGAAAGAAGGTCAATATCGCCGATGTTGCCGGTGAGCATGTGCAGATCGATTCGTATCTGAGTTACCCGCTTGGCGGCTCGGGCCCCTCGGTGGTGGCGGGTGAGATGTGCAAGGCCATGGGCGAAAAGCTCCCCAAGGTGCTCGAGGGTAGCAATGCCGATGATATGGGCCTGTTTGTGACGCCGGCGAGCCAGTACAACAAGCTGCGCCAGATGATGGGCGAGGAGCCGGTGAGCATTGGCCGCGACCAGTACGTGCTTACGTGTGATATGGGCGGTGAGCTGGGCGACCTGTACACCAAATACATGGCCGGCGGCCATACGCTCACCTTGGGTGGGCATGAGCTCAAGCCAGCAACCGATAAGTCGGACAAGGACACGGCGGCCATCGCCAACTCGGCGATGGGCAGCAATCCCGGTACCGTCGTCGTTGCCGATGAGCTGTTGTCCCAACTTAATCTGCAGCCGTGTTCCAGTAGCCTGCTCGTTAACTACAAACAGGGGATGGATGTGACCAAAGCAGACGAGAGCATTAAATACACCATGCTCGACAATCTGCTCGTTGACGGCAAGGAGCCGGGGTCATGGGGAGTCTTCATCACGCGTTCCGAGATGTACACGCAGGCGGCACAGATGAACGGCATGATTAGCTATCTGGCCATCTACATTGGCTTTGTACTGGTCGTTGCATGCGCGGCGATACTGTCGATCCAGCAGCTCTCCAACGTGGCCGACGGCAGCCGCAGCTATCGTGTACTGGCACAGATCGGCTGCGACGACCGCCAGATTCGCCATTCAGTGATGGCGCAGCAAGCGGTATTCTTCCTGTTCCCGCTGGCAGTGGGCCTGGCGCACTCCTTTGTGGCACTTAAGGTGATCATCGAGCTGGTGAGCATATTCGGAAATATGAGCATCGGTGGCACCGTGGGCCTCACCTGTGCAATCTTCCTGGCAGCCTACGGCGGCTACTTCCTGGTGACCTACCTCATGAGCACCGGCATGGTACAAGCTGCCATCGCTACCCGCTACAGCGAGTAACAAGCGGGCAAAACGGTCGCAAAATCAGAGGCGTATGACCGCCGCGAAGGGACCAGGGGCCCTTTCGCGGCGGTTTTTGCCAATCTGGTGCGTCTCAGATACAAGTGAGTAGACTTTTTTGAACCTGCCGAGCACATCGCGACAAATGCTCAATAAAACCGCAGGTCAGAGCCGTGGCGTTTTAGGGTGTGCTTAGACTCCTGCAAAAAGCCTACTCACTTGGTTTTTCTGCTAGAAGACCGCCGCGAGGGAAGGCAACTCCCTTACGGCGGTTTGGACGTTTGCCCAGATAGTCGTTGGGGACGTCCCCAACGGCTACCCAAGGAGTGTCCCAAACTGCCGGCAGAAAAGGAGCGTCCCTAACTGCCACATCAAACGAAAGGGCGCCGACCTTCTGGTCGCGCGCTTGAAGTTGAACGTCAGATTGTCCAAATGCGGCCCGCGCAGCGTCGAGCCGTTACGGCGTTTGGTAAAACCGCGTAACTAAATACGCTCCGCGATCTCGTGGATGAGGTAGTCGGTCTTTTCCCAGCCCAGGCACGGATCGGTGATCGACTTGCCGAAGACGCCGCCATCGACCGGCTGGTTGCCGTCCTCAAGGTAAGACTCGATCATAAAGCCCTTGACCAGCTTGGAGATGGACTCGTTGCGGCGGCAGCTGTCGAGCACTTCCTTGCAAATGCGATACTGCTCCAGCGGACGCTTGCCCGAATTGTCGTGGTTGCAGTCGATGATCGCTGCGGGATTGGCATAGCCGGCGTGCTCGGTGTAGCGTTCGGCCAGGCGCTCCAGGTGCTCGTAGTGGTAATTGGGGTAGGTGCGCCCATCGAGACCGATGTAGCCACGCATAACGGCGTGCGCGAGCGGATTGCCGTCGCACTCGACCTCCCAGTTGCGGAAGATGAAGCTCTGGTGCGCCTGCGCGGCGTAAATGGAGTTGAGCATAACGGTGGTAGAGCCAGCAGTGGGATTCTTCATGCCGACGGGTACCGAAATGCCGCTCGACACCAGGCGATGCTCCTGGTTCTCGACCGAGCGTGCGCCCACGGCAACATAGCTCAGCAAGTCGACGAGGTACTGGTAGTTGGAGGGATAGAGCATCTCGTCGGCGGTGAAGAAGCCCGTTTCCTCAATAACGCGCAGGTGCATATGGCGGATTGCCTTGACGCCCTCGAGCAGGTCATCGGGAGCCTCGGGATTGGGGTTGTGCAGAAGACCCTTGTAACCGGTGCCCTTGGTGCGCGGCTTATTGGTGTAGACGCGCGGAATGATGATGAGCTTGTCCTTGACCTCCTCGGCGGTCTTGGCCAGTCGGTTCATGTATTCGAGGACCGAATCCTCGCGGTCGGCAGAGCACGGGCCGATGATGAGCACCTTGCGTGCGTCCTCGCCGGTAAAGACTTTGGCGACCTCGGCGTCAAATGCCTGCTTTTTGGCGGTAAGCTCGGCAGAAAGCGGCATTTCCTCGCGGATCTCCATGGGGATCGGCAACTTGCGTTTGAATTCCATGGCCATAGGGGCCTCCTCAATCTATAGAAAGAGCAATAAGCGTATTGTTGAGTGTTCGGCATTATCCGCTGTCGCACGCTAAAGTGCAAGCCCTTGTTACCCCGAAACCCGCAAAAGGGGACAGGTTTATTTTGGCAGGTTTTATCTGGGTAAACGTCGGAGGATGTCGGGAGGGAGTGGCGCCACGGGGCATCGTCTACGACATGCCGCGGCAGAAAGTATCAACGAATTCGTCGTAGGCGTCTGTCTGAAGGAGCCGCATGGTGTTCTCAACGTTACTAAAGACCTCGATGATAAGGTCGAGCACGTCTCGGAAAAGCCCCATATCGTCCTGTGTGATGCCGATCATGAGAGCAAAGCGAATGTCGTGCCGTCCCCAGGGGATGGGCGTGTCGCAATGCGCGACGGCGATAAACGAACGTTTCGGGTAGACCGAAATCGCGTGTGGCACGGCAAGGCAATCGGTGAATGCTGTGGAGGAAACTCCTTCGCGAAGATGGACGTCTGCAACATAGTCGGCATCGACATAGCCAGCGGCGATTGCGGCAGTACCGAGCTCGTCGATGCAGGCTGCGGCGTTCGTCGCGTTGACGTTGCGACAATAGAGCTCCGGCTTAATCAGATGACGCAGCAGCGTGCGCGCATAGTTGTGGCGATGCTTTTCTTGGATGCGGGCCAGCCGGTCGCGCACCTTGCGCAGGTTCTGCTTGGTGAGGATGGGTCCGATCAGAATCTTCTCACATCCGGCGGGGACGGTCACATCGATGGTGGTAATGACGGCGTCGCATTCGGGCGGCTCGGAGAGATAACGGTCGCAGCTCATGATCGAGATAATCTGCGCTTCGTCTTTGAGTGCGATCTCTAGGTCGTCGACGAGTTTATGCGCGAAGTCATGGTAGTCCTCGACGATTACCGTGCAGGTGAGAAGGTTGTTGGGTGCCGCGACACGCTCGAAATACGCGCCGATGTGAAACGCAACGAACGCGATTTCATTTTCGCCGATTTCGACATTCATGACGGTCGAGAACCGGTGCGTTAAGTAGACGGCCATGTCGTAGACGGGCGCGTATTCGCTCTTGATCTGTGAGGCGAGCGGGTTGGGATAGCTTACGTGGTAGACGGCGCGTTGGTAGGCGTTGAACATGTGAAGCACGAGTTGCAGTCGCATGGGTTCGTCGATGAAGTGTGGAATGTTGTAGCGGGCGCCCGTTTCGTCGAGGATCTCGAGCACGGTATCCACGAATGCTGGGTCGATGATGCTTGCCAGCTTTTCGAAATCGAGCTCGCGGTATTCGACGCGTTCGATCGAAAGCGCCAACAGCAAGAGGATTTGCTGGAAGTCAGCGCGGGGAATCTCGCAACCGAACTCCTGCTCGAAATAGGACGCAATATGCTCCGCACAGCGAACGATTTGGTCGCGTTGGGAGAGCTGCGCTACGAGGCCGTCACCGTCGATGGGGCCATCGACTTCGCTGAGCTCGTTGTTCGAGGTGAGGCGGATGATGATTACCATGAGATGGACGAGCAGGTTGGAGAGCGCGTAGTCGTTGATGAAGAGTTCGGATCGCTGGCAGATTTCGACGAGGCTCGCAAGGATCTGCTGGACGTCGAAATTGGGGAACATACTCTCGAGCGTGCGCGTCGATGAGAAATATCCGTAAGAGTTATGGGTGGCGATGTGCCCGAGTAGTTTGCGCTTGTTGCGCTCGAGGCCAGTGAGGCTTACCTTGAAATCATGCGTCTCGACGAATAGATTGAACCGGCCGGCGAGTTCGCGTACCTCGGGCATGACGGCGCTCGCAAGCGTGCTTTCGGATATGCAGAGCTCGGCGGCAAGATCGAAGACCGAGAGCGGTTCCCGAGCGTTGACCAGGTGCGATGCTACATAGTTGCAGCGGGCATCGATGCCGATGCCGCCCGTGGGTTCCCCGCCCCGCTCGGGTGCGGACTTAATGCTGGGGCACGCCGGTGAGGAAAGGGCCTCGTCAGCATGTGCTAGGCGGTAGCCTTCCTTAGACGATTCGATGATTGTGTCGCCCTGACCGTTGATCTCGGTCACATAGTTGCGGATGGAACGCTCACTTGCGCCCAGCATGGTGGCGAGCATGGAGGCGGAGACCCATAAAGTGGCATGCTCCAGAATATCGACCATGCGGTTGATTCGGTTTTGCTTTGCGCTTGCCACGGCCGACTCCCAACGAGATAGAAGCGTGCGCCCGCCGAGGGCGCATCCCACGGGGCATGAAGCGCCCCGATGTTGTCATCATGCGCCATGGTATCGCAGAGGGTCGTGGGCGAAAAAGTCTCAATTTGCCGCATGAACGGAAAGACTGCGGCATTGCCGCTATGGCGGAAAACCTGACACTTTGCCGCCATGCGGCAAAAAGAGGGTTCGCGGCAGGGTAGGGGCAGGCCGTATAGTGCAGTCACGGTCAAGGGAAGCCGGGTCGACACGGTCTCCCCAAACGTACGAGGACCGAGGCGGCAACCGAGCCGCTGCGGACTCGTTTATTGGGAAAGGAGTACCCCTCATGGCAGACGAGAACGGATGCGTCAGAATTCTCCTCGCTTGCGGTATCGGCGCTTCGACGGGTTTCATGGCCGCCGGCATGCGCAAGGTGGCAAAGTCCAAGGGACTCAACTGCACCATTAAGGCAGTCAGCAAGTCCGAGATTATGGATTACGCCGACAAGATTGATGTCCTTCTGCTTGGTCCGCACTTCGCCTCCGAGGTGCCCGAGATCCAGGCGCAGGTGGCGTCTCATGGCGTGAAGGTCATGGCCATCGACCCGGATTACTATGCGGCACTCGACGGCGAGAGCATCCTCGAGGATGCTTACGACCTGCTTGACGAAGACTAGGAGGGGACAACATGCTGCAAAAGTTCATGGAAGCGGTCCAGGCGTGGATCACCGAGCATGTCGTCCCCGTGATGAACAAGCTTACCTCAACTTATTGGTTCGGCGTCATCTCAGACGCGGTCCTCTACATCGTTCCCTTCTCTATGGTTTCGGCAATCCCGAGCCTTTGGAACATCATCCGTCGTTTTGTCCCGACGCTCCCCGATCTGTCGCCGCTCACGACGTTCAGCTTCGGTCTCGTTGGCCTGTTCATGGCGTTTATCATTCCGCACAACGTCGCGGTTAAGGAAGATCGCAAGGACCGTAGCATGATCGCCGGTTTCACCGGTATAGGCGCCTTCATGCTGTGTATGAACCCTACGATCACTGAAGACGGTTACGTTTTCCAGATGGCCAAGTTCGGCGCCGGCGGTATGTTCACCGCCATGGTTGTGGGCTTTGTCGTGGGCTTCATCTACAAGCGCATGGCTCGTATGACGTTCTTCTCGGAGGACAGCATGGTCCCCGACTTCGTCAAGAACTGGTTCGATAACATCATCGCCGTCTTGCTGTCGCTCTTCGTTGCGTGGCTTTTCACCAACATGCTTCAGGTTGACGTCTTTGGCGCCGTTGCGATCATTCTGTCGCCCGTCACCGGCTTTGCCCAGACGCTCCCCGGTACTATTGCGATTCCGCTCGTCATGGACACCTTCTATTTCTTCGGCATCTCCGGCTGGGTCTTCTCGCCCATCCAGCAGTCCATCCAAAAGTCCGCCCTTGCCGAGAATATGGCTGCATATGCCGCCGGCCTTACCCCGACGAACATCAACGCCTACGGCATTACTCGCTACATCATGATCGGCGGCGAGGGCGCCACGCTCCCGCTGGCTTTCTACATGCTTTTTGCCAAGTCTAAGAAGAACAAAACGCTCGGTCGCGCCACGATCGTCCCGTCTCTGTTCAACATCAACGAGCCGCTCGTGTTCTCTACGATCGTTGCCAACCCCTTCATGTTCATCCCTATGGTGCTTCAAGCCATCATTCTGCCGGCCAACGCCTATCTGTGGATGAGCATGGGCTGGGCGAGCCTTCACGTTGAGAATTTCGACATGAACTTCCTGCCCAATGCTGTCTCGGCGTTCTTTATGTCCGGTGGCGACATTCGCAACGTTGCCCTGGTTTGCGTGAACCTGCTGATCGCCGCGATTCTCTGGTTCCCGTTCTTCAAGGCGGCCGACAACTATCAATGCAAGGTCGAGGAAGAGAAAGCAGCTGAAAAGGCAGCCAAGAAGGCGGCGAAGAAGGCCGCCAAAGAGGCTGCTGCCGTAGCCGCCGTCGCCGAGTAGGCGAGACACCGGGGCCCATTGCCCTGGATTACGTAATCATTCGATGCCCCGGTTGTGGAAACGACCGGGGCCACAGGAAAGGAGACCGCGATGGCCGAGGAAGAGCCCATTAACATTCCCGCCGTTGCGATGAGCGTCATCATCAACGCCGGCGACGGCCGTGCCTGTATCGATAAGGCGATGGATGCCCTGGCAGAGTTCGATTTCGACGCGGCAGAGGCCCACCTGGCGGAGGCCGACGAGAAGATCCTCGAGGCCCATAAGTCCCAGACCGAGATGATCCAGCGTCAGGCCGGAGGCGAGGAGGTCGAGTACTCGTTGCTCTTTGTCCACGCCCAAGACACGCTCATGACCATCAGTGCCGAGCTGCACATGGCCAAGAAAATGATGCCCGTCGTGCGTGCACTCGCCGCGAAGTAGCGCCGTGAAAGCCGCGCGCGTTTCTAAATTCAAAACGACTCGTTACCTATTGATTCCGACCATTGAGAGATGAGGACATAGCATGATTGATCTTTCTACTTATGACTTTGGCGATGCCTTCCCGGAGGGCTTCCTCTGGGGCGGCGCCACGGCGGCCAACCAGGTCGAAGGCGCCTGGAACGAGGGCGGACGCGGACCGGCCGTCTCGGACTACGTCATCCTGCTCGACCGCGAGACGTGTGCCCGCGAAGGCATTGTCGAGGGCGGACCGCTCAACTCCGTGACGCGTCAGTCCCTTGCCGCTCGCAAGGCAAACGAGATGGCCTACGACTTTCCCAAGCGTCGCGGCATTGATTTCTACCACACCTACAAGGAGGACATTGCGCTCCTCGGCGAGATGGGCTTCGGCGTCTTCCGTATGAGCATCTCCTGGAGCCGTATTTTCCCAAACGGTGACGACGCGCTGCCTAACGAGGAGGGTCTGGCCTTCTACGATAAGGTGTTCGACGAGTGCCACAAGCACGGCATTGAGCCCATGGTTACCCTCAACCATTTCGATATGCCGCTCCACTTGGCAGAGGAGTATAACGGTTTCGCGAGCCGTCACGTTGTCGACGCTTTCGAGCATTACGCGGAGACGCTCTTCCGCCGCTACAAGGGTAAAGTCAAGTACTGGATGACCTTCAACGAGATTAACCACGTGTATGCCAACCCCTGCACCTGCTGCGGCGTGATCTGGGATGAGAAGGAAGACGGCTCCAACCCCTATGCTGGGCGCTGGCCCGAGAAGTTCCAGGTCGCGCACAACCAGCTTGTCGCGTCCGCCAAGGCTGTCATCAAGCTGCGTGAGATCGACCCCGAGGCACATATTGGCAACATGCTCTGCCGTCTTGAGAACTACGCCGAGACTTCCAAGCCCGAGGATCAGCTCCAGGTGCTGTTTGAGGACCACTTCAACTGGTTCTTCACCGATATCCAGGCCAAGGGCGAGTACCCCTACTACGTAAAGCGCTTCTTCCGCGACTACGGTGTCGACATCAAGATGGAGGACGGCGATCTCGAGACCCTCAAGGCCGGCGTGGTGGACTACATCTCCATCAGCTACTACATGACCTACATCATGCGCTATAAGGGCAAGATTTCCCCCGAGCCGAGCGGTAAGCTGCTTACCGAGATCAAGAACCAGTACCTCGAGATGACCGAGTGGGGCTGGCCGATCGACCCCGTGGGCTTCCGCATCACGCTCAACCACATCTACGATCGCTACCACCTGCCGATCTTTATTGCCGAGAACGGTAACGGCATGACCGAGAACCGCGACGAGAACGGTTATTGCGACGACGACGCGCATATCGAGTACATGAAAGAGCATGTCGAGCAAATGCACCAGGCGATTCTCGACGGTGTCGACGTCTTTGGTTATGCCTGGTGGGGCCCCATCGACCTGATCAGCTCCGGCACCTCCGAGATGACTAAACGCTATGGCCAGATTTCGGTCGATCAGGACGACCATGGCGACGGCACCGGCAAGCGTGGCAAGAAGAAGAGCTTCTTCTACTACAAGAAGCTCATCGCCAGTAACGGCGCCGACACCGCGAGTGACAACATCGTGGTCGAGTAGCTCGGCCCCTTCGCCGGGATGCCTGTAGGGCGGGTGTCCCGGCGGCTTTTGGAAACCTTGATCGAAAGAAGGACTCGGATGTATTCAAAGACCACGACCGTTGTAAACGCAAGCGGCATCCATGCCCGCCCTGCCTCATTGTTTGTTCAGAAGGCATCCGGGTTTGGAAGCAAGGTGACCGTGCGCAACGTTACCAAGGGCAGCGACCCCAAGGATGCTAAGTCGATTCTCATGGTTATGGGTTTGGGGATGGCGTGCGGATGCGATGTCGAGATTGCGGCCGATGGTGCCGACGAGCAGGCCGCCGTCGATGCGCTGGTTGAGCTGATCGAGAGCGGTTGCGGCGAGTAACCGCAAGGCTTTGATGAGAGGGGAGAGGGCGATGGCTCGAGGGTTTCGTGGGGTGACGACAATCGTTCGCCGGCAGGAGGCTCGCCGGTCCATGTTGGCGCTTGCAGGCGTGGCCTGCGCGTATGCGGGGATGCTTGTACTTATGGAGGCGACGACAGGTGCGGTCGCGCCGCCGCTCGTGCCCGTAGTGTCATCAATCTCGCTTTTCGTTTCAATCGCCGGTATCGCATTGGTGATTGCATTTGAGGTCCGCGCGTATCGTGCACTCACGGAAGCGTGTGACGCTGAGCCCCAAATGGGTGACAAGATGCTGCTCGGTGCCGCACTTTGGTTTTTGGGCGGTCTGCCCCAGGCATTCGTGACGCTACTGCGCACCGTAGCGATTACTGGCACGCTCGATATCAAACAGACGCTCATCCAGATCGGCGTGACGCTGACCCTGGCACTCCTTGCCTGGCCACGTTATCGCGATTGCTTCTAGGTTGTTTTAAAGCGCGCAATGGCAAAAGATGGCCCGCTGATTCTGCGTAATCAGCGGGCCATCTTTTTGTAGTTATGATATTGGGCTTACGCCGCCTCGTCGAACTGCGAATTGTACAGGTCAGCGTAGAAGCCGCCCTGGGCGAGCAGCTCGTCGTGCGTGCCCTTCTCGACGATGTCACCGTCGCGGATCACCAGGATTACGTCGGCGTTGCGGATCGTGGACAGGCGATGCGCGATGACAAAGCTGGTACGGCCCTGCATCAGCGCATCCATGGCACGCTGAATGAGCTCCTCGGTGCGGGTATCCACGTTGGAGGTCGCCTCGTCCAGAATCAGCGCCGGACGGTCGGCCAAAATGGCGCGGGCGATGGTCACGAGCTGGCGCTGACCCTGCGACAGGTTAGTGCCCTCCTCGTTGATCATAAAGTCGTAGCCGCCGGCGAGCGTGTGGATAAAGTGGTCGCAGCGTGCAGCGCGTGCAGCGGCCTCGACTTCGGCATCGCTCGCATCGGGACGTCCGTAGCGGATGTTCTCGCGGATGGTGCCGTTAAACAGCCAGGTATCCTGCAGCACCATGGCAAACTCGCCGCGCAGCGCCGCGCGGTCCCAGTCGCGCACGTCGATGCCCTCGACGCGCAGCGAGCCGCCGTCCACATCGTAAAAGCGCTGCAGCAGCTTAATGAGCGTGGTCTTGCCGGCGCCGGTGGGGCCGACGATGGC
Organism: uncultured Collinsella sp.; assembly: GCA_902494195.1. Classification (GTDB taxonomy): domain Bacteria; phylum Actinomycetota; class Coriobacteriia; order Coriobacteriales; family Coriobacteriaceae; genus Collinsella. The sequence continues at coordinate 119,767 of CABUSH010000002.1, forward strand.
CACGGTCTGGCCGGGCTGTGCCTCGCAGCTAAAGTCGTGGATGATGGTCTTGTCGGGCGTGTAGCCAAACTTGACATGGTCAAACTCCACGTGGCCGGGGCGCTTTTCGGGAATCTGCGCGTCGGCCTTCTGTTCCTCCTCGGGCGCGGCCAGGAACTCAAAGACGCGCTCGGTGGCAGCTGCCATCGACTGCATCGTGTTGCTTACGTTGCCCAGTTGCTGCACGGGTTGCGTAAAGTTGCGAACGTACTGGATAAAGCTCTGGATGTCGCCGGGCGTGGCATTGCCGGTCAGTGCGAGTTGTGCGCCCACCACGACGACGCCCACATAGCCCATGTTACCCACCAGGCTCATAAGCGGCATCATCAGGCCCGACAGGAACTGCGAACGCCAGCCGCTAATAAAGAGTCGGTCGTTTTGACGGTCGAACTCTTCAATCGAGGCCTCGGCGCGGTCGAACACCTGAATGACGTTCTGGCCGGCAAAGTCCTCCTCGATAATGCCGTTGACGGCGCCCAGAACCTGCTGTTGCTCGCGGAAGTACGGCTGCGAGAAGTGAATCATCACGGTCAAGATAATCGCGGCGGCCGGCAGCGTGAGCACGGTGACGCCGGTAAGCGGCAGGCTGATCGAAAGCATCATGACGAGCACGCCGATAATCTGCGTCACCGACGTGATGAGCTGTGTCACGCTCTGGTTGAGCGACTGACCCAGCGTATCGACGTCGTTGGTGATGCGGCTGAGCACGTCTCCCTTGCTGTGGCCGTTGAAGTAACTCATCGGAACGACGGCGATCTTGGCGGCGATCTCCTTGCGCATGCGGTAGCAAATCTTTTGCGTGACGCCGGTCATGAGCCAGCCCTGGATGAGGCTGCAGACAGAGCTCGCCAGATACAGGCAGAGCAAAAAGCCGAGCGTCTTGGCGATCCAGTCAAAGTCAACGTCGCCGGTGCCGTTGACCTTGGCGACCAGGCCTTCGAACAGCTTGGTCGTAACCTGGCCGAGCACCTTGGGTCCCACAATGTTAAAGATGACCGAGCACACGGCAAAGGCGACGGCGGCAAACACGGCAATCTTGTGCTGGCCGATATAGCCGAGCAGCTGCCTCATGGTGCCCTTAAAGTTCTTGGCCTTTTCGCCGCGACGCATGCCGCCCATGCGGCCCATGGGACCACGCTGGCGGGTGGGCTTGGGAATCTGAGTCTTGGTCTCGTCTGCCATTAGCGCTCGCCTCCTTCCATGACGGCTGCAATTTCTTCTTGGGTAAGCCCCAGCTCCTCGGCGGAAAGCTGCGACTGTGCGATCTCCAGGTACGCCGGGCAGCTGCGCAGCAGCTCCTCGTGCGTGCCGGTGCCCACTACGTGGCCGTCGTCGAGCACGATGATCTGGTCGGCGTGCATGATGGTCGCGATGCGCTGGGCCACGACCACGAGCGCGGCGTCGGTGACGTTTTTGGCCAGCTCTTCGCGCAGGCGCGCGTCGGTCTTGTAGTCGAGGGCGCTAAACGAATCATCGAACACCACGACCTCGGGCTTTTTGGCCAACGCGCGGGCGATGGCCAGACGCTGGCGCTGACCGCCCGAAACATTGGAGCCGCCCTGGCTAATGGGGGAGTCGTACCCGTCCTCGCGCTCGGCGATAAAGTCCTCCGCCTGGGCGACGCGTGCTGCCTGGCGCATGTCCTCGTCGCTCACCATGTCGCCGGCAAACTTGAGGTTGCTCTCGACAGTGCCCGAGAACAGGCGACCCTGCTGCGGGATGTAACCAATGCGGCGGCGTAGCTCGGAAAGGGTCATGTCGCGCACATCGATGCCATCGAGCGAAATGCTGCCGCCGGTGACGTCGTACAGGCGCGGAATCAACTGCACGAGCGTGGACTTGCCCGAGCCCGTGGAGCCAATGATGCCGAGCATCTGACCGGCATGCGTGGTGAAGTTTACGCCGCTAATGACGTCGGCGCGGGCATCGGGATACTGGAAGCTCACGTCGCGGAAGGTGAGCTCGCCGCGCGGCGCGCTGGCAGCAGGCAGTTTGGGCGAGGCAGGGTCGTTGATGCTCGTAGGGCAGGTGATGACCTCTTCCACGCGCTCGGCTGCGACCTCGGCGCGGGGCAGGATGACCGAAACCATGGTGAGGATCATAAACGCCATGACGATCTGCATGGTGTAGGAGATGAACGCCATCATGTTGCCGACCTGCATCACGCCGTCGGACACGCCCTGCGCGCCAAACCAGACGATAAGCACGGTGATGCAGTTCATGACGAGCATCATAAGCGGCATCATAAAACTCATAGCGCGGTTGGTGTAGAGCTGTGTGGTCATCAGGTCGAGCGAAGCCTTGTCAAAGCGCTCGAGCTCATGTTCCTCGCGGTTGAACGAGCGGATGGGCATAAGGCCGTCGAGCAGCTCACGGGCGGTAAGGTTCACGCGGTCAACAAAGCTCTGCATCTTTTTGAACTTGGGCATGGTGAGGCCCATGAGCACGCCGACGACGGCCGAGACCGCGATGATGGCAACGGCGATGGTCCACTCTAGGCCGGTATGGTTGGCCAGGACGCGCATGACGGCGACGATGCCCATGACGGGGGCCATCAGACACATGCGGATAAACAGGGTTGCGGCCATCTGGATCTGCTGAATGTCGTTGGTGCAGCGGGTGATGAGCGAGGCCTGGCTAAACTTGCCCACCTCGGCCGGCGAGAAGTGCATAACCTTGTTGAAGGTCTCGCGGCGCAGGTCGCGGGCGATGGAGCAGGCGGTGCGCGAAGCCACGGCACCGGTCAGGATGGTGGCGACGAGCGAGATCAGGCACAGACCAAACATCGTGGTCGCCATGCGGCCCAGGTAGGCGTTCTGCACGTCGGCGGGGTCGATGCCCTGCGCCTTGTACTCGTCTTGCACATAGCTCACGGCGCGTTGGGTCACGATGGAACCCGACATGGAGCCCATTTTGTCCGCCATATCGTTGGCGCCCTCGACGAGCTTGCCCTGGTCGATTAGGCCGCCTTCAACGCCTAGACGCAGACCCTTCATGGTGATCTTACCGCCGTCGGCATCAATCTGCTTTTGCATGTTCTGCGCCGCTGCGGCCTTCTGCTGCATCTCGGCGAGCTGCTCGGGCGTCATCGCCGCCATCTGCTCGGGGGTGGGCATGGCCTGAGCGGCGTTGTTGTCTTTCTCGCTGGACGAGCCCATCATGTCGCCCATGGAGTCGGCATCGATGCCCTGGTTGAACGAAAGGACGACAGTCTCGGGCAGGCTCATGATGTCGGCAATCTTGCCGCCGTCGGCACGCTCCTCCTCGGTGCCCTTGTACGTTCGAATGCCGTTATTGTCCGCCTTGCTAAACACGGCCTCCACAGCCTTGGCATCCTTGGAGCTCATAAAGAGTTCGAGGTCGTCGAGCGATTCGGCACGGATGGTGTCAGGTACGGGCGAGGCGATACCGCCTTGCTGCACACCCACGTCGACGATGTCGCTCATATACGTAGGTAGCGCCAGATCGGCGTTGCAGCTGATTACGATAAGTACGATAGCTGCGAACAGTGCCAGGATATGTTTTTTAAAGAGCTTGAGAATCCTCACTCGGCATCTCTCCTTTCTTGATTGCGGTCGATAATTTCGTTGGCACGTCTAAGAAGGCGCACCATCTCTTGGGTATCTGTTTCGCCAAGCTGCTCGAGGAAGGCCGCGGTGCGGTCCTCGAATTCCCGACGTTTGATTTCGATAACCTGGAATCCTTTGTCGGTCACCGTGACGTGTACGCGACGACGGTCGGTCTTTGAGTGCTCGCGCTCGACCCAGCCCTTGGCCTCGAGGGCGCGCAGGATATTGGCGATGCGGGCGCTCGAGACCCAGGCACGATCGGCGAGTTCGCTCGGCGTGAGCGAGCCGCCGGCGCGCATGAGGGCGCGCATGACGGCCATCTCGCCACCCAGAGCCTGGTCGGCAAAGCGCGAAACGCGCTGGTGCATGCTGCCAAACTCGGTAAAGAGCTGACGCCCAAGCTCATGGAAATCGGTATCTTCCACCGAAAACCCCTAACACTAGAAACTATTTTCGGTGGAAGATGATACCCTCATACGCGGGCCTCATACAGTGGCGATATAAAGAGTGCATAAAGACTTAAAATCATTCAATTGCTGAAGCGTTTCAAAGAACTATCATGCACGCGGTTAGGCGAGGGGTTGTCACCACCATGACGACTGGGACTCATATAATCGCCACGTGCGATGCTCCAACTTCCCGCGAGGAGACACCTTATATAAAGGGGGATGGAGTCATGGCATTTGACTTCACGGGCAAGACCGCGATTGTCACGGGCGGCACTCAGGGCATTGGCCTCGAGATCGCCAAGGGCATCGTCGCGGGCGGCGGACATGTCGCGCTCATCGCAAGGAACGCTGCTAAGGGCGAGGCCGCGGTGGCCGAGCTTGGCGAGGGCAACAAGTTCTATCAGCTCGATGTCGCCGATGCACCCAAGGCGCGCGAGACTGTCGAGCAGATTTTTACGGACCTGCCGCAAACCAACATCCTGATCAACTGCGCTGGCGTCATCAGCACCAAGAAGTTCGACGAGATCGATGACACCGAGTGGCGTCGCACCATCGACATCAACCTCAACGGTACCTTTACCATGATGAACGCCGTGTACCCGCACTTTAAGGCGGCCCATGCCGGCACTATCGTCAACGTGAGTTCCGTTGCGGGCAAGATCGGTGGCGGCCTGCTCGGCACCGCCGCCTACGCCAGCTCCAAGGCCGGTGTTAACGGTCTAACCAAGGCAGTCGCCAAGGAAGGCGGCAAGTTTGGCGTCCGCTGCAACGCCGTGTGCCCGTCGCTCACGTTGACCGATATGACCTCGATTCTCTCTGACGAGAACTCTCAGCGCATCATCAACGGTATTCCTCTGGGCCGCGCCGCCCAGGCCAGCGAGCCTGCGCAGATGGTGCTGTTCTTCGCTTCCGACCTCGCCAGCTTCGTGAACGGCGAGATCGGCGACTGCGACGGCGGCATCGTCCTGGACGGGTAATACCCCACGACGATTATTCGGCGACGGCTCCTGCGACTCGGGACCGTCGCCTTCTTTCTGATATAGGCGCGTGCGGCTACGATTCGCATGCATCCAAAGGAGATATATATGAGTGAATCGACTGCGGTGGAGGCGCCGGCGGCAAAGGAGCCGTTCTTTAAGATGTCCTCCATCCCGGGTGCCAATATTTTGGTGCCGCTTTTGCTGGGTTGCCTGCTCAACACGCTGTTCCCTGACCTGTTCAAAACGCTCGGCAGCTTTACGCTTGGCATGACCCAGCAGGGTGCAGGCCCGCTCGTGGGCGCTTTTTTGCTTATCGTCGGTACGACGATTTCGTTTAAGAGTGCTCCTGCCGCCGCTGCCCGCGGTGCCATCATCATCGCCATCAAGCAAATCGTGGTCGTTGCCGTGTCGCTGCTCATCCTTTATGTGTTCAACGACAACCTGTTTGGCATCTCTGCCATGGTGATGCTGGCGGCTTGCACCGGCGCCAACAACGCTATGTACGCTGGTCTGATGGGCACCATGGGCAACGAGGCCGAGCGTGGCGCTGTCGCAATCACCACGCTCGTTGTCGGCCCTCCGGTCACGATGATCGTGCTCGGCGCTGCCGGCCAGGCTCCGATCGGCTGGTCGCTCGTGGGTGCCATCCTGCCGATCGTCGTCGGCATTATTCTGGGCAACCTCTTCCCGAGCTTTAAGAAGATGATGGCACCGGCACTTTCCGCCGTCATCGTGCTCGTCTTCTTTGCCATGGGCTCGACCATGACCTTTGGCCAGCTCATTAATGGCGGTCTTCCCGGTATTCTGCTCGGCGTGATCTGCTCGGTGGTCTTTGCAATTCCCGTTATTGCGGTCGATAAGCTCACGGGTGGTACGGGTGTCGCAGGTGCGGCCATTTCGAGCTGCGCTGGAGCCAATGTGGCCACGCCTGCCGCCATGGCAAGCGTCAACGAGGCCTTGTACGGTGGCGCCGTGCTTGCGACGGCTACGGCACAGGTTGCCGCCTGCGCAATCGTGACGGCTATTTTGACCCCGCTGGTCACCAGCTGGTGCTACAAGCATTTTGAGGGCCAGCAGAGCAACGGCAAGGCAACGACCGACAAGGCCTCCGCAGCCGCCTAATGCCAAACGGCAATCAAAGCTAAAAACTAGCTACGCCACAGGGCGGCCACGGGGGATCCCGTGGCCGCCCTGCAGTTTCTGTAGGGTCTCTGGGACACTTTACCCTGCTAAAGCTGGCATAACAGCTAGAGCGAACGTCGTACAAAGGCAAGGAAAAATAACATACAAATCGGTGAACGGTAGTTGTTCGCGCTCGCATTTCCTGCGGGTTTGTAAAAAACGCCCTTATGATATAAAAAAAGAAACATATAACAGCCCAGATGGAGAGGGTCGCTATGTTATCCTTCTCAAACGGGTGAAATCTTGGGTTTTGGGTTGTAGTTCCAAGGTGGACAAACGTTTTTCTCTGCACCAACGTGTGGTGAAGAACGGAAGAAGCCGGTAGTGCAAGCCGAACATTCAAGAATTCAATAAGCAGCGGTGTGAGAGAGCGCCGCATTACACGTAACTAGGAGCGTGGTTACACAATGCAGGAGGCATGGGAAGGCTTCAAGGAAGGCATCTGGACGGGAGAGGTTGACGTCCGAGACTTCATCCAGAAGAACTACACCCCCTACGAGGGCGACGAGTCGTTCCTCGCCGGCCCGACCGAGCGTACCAAGGAGCTGTGGGGCGAGGTTCTCGACCTGCTGCTTAAGGAGCGCGAGCAGGGCGGTGTCCTCGATATGGACACCAAGACCGTCACGGGTATCGTGAGCCACCCCGCTGGCTACATCGATAACGCCCACCGCGAGAAGGAGACCATCGTCGGCCTCCAGACCGACAAGCCGCTCAAGCGCGCGCTGCACGTCAACGGTGGTATCCGCATCGCTTGCCAGGCTGCCAGCCAGCACGGCTACAAGGTCGACGAGAACGTTGTCGAGCGCTACACCTTCGAGCGCAAGACCCACAACGCCGGCGTCTTCGATGTCTATACCCCCGAGATGCGTGCTTGCCGCTCGGCTCACATCATCACCGGTCTGCCCGATGGCTATGGCCGCGGCCGCATCATCGGCGACTACCGTCGTGTTGCCCTGTACGGCGTCGACTACCTGATCAAGGACAAGGAGGCCCAGAAGGCTTCCACCCCGACGGTCATGACCGCCGACAACATCCGCGATCGCGAGGAGCTGCAGGAGCAGATCCGCGCCCTCGGCGAGCTCAAGATGATGGCCGAGACCTATGGTTTCGATATTTCCAACCCTGCTACCAACACGCAGGAGGCCATCCAGTGGATGTACTTCGCCTACCTCGCTGCCGTTAAGGAGCAGAACGGCGCCGCTATGTCCATCGGCCGTACCTCCACGTTCATCGACATCTACGCTGAGCGCGACCTTGCCAACGGTACTTTCACCGAGGAGCAGATCCAGGAGTTCGTGGATCACTTCATCATGAAGCTCCGCATGGTCAAGTTTGCTCGTACCCCCGAGTACCAGGCCCTGTTTACCGGCGACCCGCAGTGGGTCACCGAGTCCATCGGCGGCATGGGTGTTGACGGCCGTACGCTCGTTACCAAGATGAGCTACCGCTACCTGCACACGCTCGAGAACATGGGCACCAGCCCCGAGCCCAACATGACCGTTCTGTGGTCGACCCGTCTGCCCGAGAACTTCAAGAAGTTCTGCGCCAAGACTTCTGTCGCCAGCTCCTCGATCCAGTACGAGAACGACGACCTCATGCGCGTCTATCACGGCGACGACTACGGCATTGCCTGCTGCGTGTCCTCCATGCGCATCGGCAAGGAGATGCAGTTCTTCGGCGCCCGCGCCAACCTGGCCAAGTGCCTGCTGTACGCACTCAACGGCGGTGTTGACGAGGTCTCCAAGAAGCAGGTCGGTCCCAAGTACCGCGCCGTCGAGGGCGATACGCTCGATTACGACGACGTTGTGGCCAAGTACAACGACATGATGAAGTGGCTCGCCGGCGTGTACGTCAACTCGCTGAACATCATTCACTACATGCACGATAAGTACTGCTACGAGCGCATCCAGATGGCTCTGCATGACAAGCACGTGCACCGCTGGTTCGCTACGGGTATCGCTGGCCTTTCCGTCGTGGCTGACTCCCTGTCCGCCATCAAGTACGCCAAGGTCCACCCCGTCCGTGACGAGAACGGCATCATCGTCGACTTCGAGACTGAGGGCGAGTTCCCCAAGTACGGTAACGACGACGACCGCGTCGACCAGATCGCTCACGACGTTGTGCACCAGTTCATGGAGTATATCCGCATGAACGACACCTACCGCAACTCCGTGCCCACGACTTCGGTTCTGACCATTACCTCCAACGTCGTGTACGGCAAGAAGACCGGTTCCACGCCCGACGGCCGCAAGGCTGGTCAGCCGTTCGCCCCGGGTGCTAACCCCATGCACAAGCGCGATAGCCACGGCGCCATCGCTTCGCTGTCTTCGGTTTCCAAGCTCCCGTTCCGCGATGCTCAGGACGGCATCTCCAACACCTTCTCCATCATCCCGAGTGCGCTCGGCAAGGAGGACCAGGTGTTCTTTGGCGATATCGACCTTGATCAGCTGGGCGAGTAACTATTGTTAGTGCTATACTAACAATAACGATTACTGATTAGCGCGCCGGTTTCGGCCAGCGCCTATCAATCGAAGGAGACACATTATGAAGGTTTCTGAAGTTTCCGAGACTCAGGCCGATAACCTGGTCCACATGCTCGACGCTTACGCCGAGAAGGGTGGCCACCACCTGAACATCAACGTCTTCAACCGTGAGACGCTGCTCGACGCTCAGGCCCACCCCGAGAAGTACCCGCAGCTGACCATCCGCGTTTCCGGCTATGCCGTGAACTTCCACACGCTCACCAAGGAGCAGCAGGACGAGGTCATTTCGCGTACCTTCCACGACAAGTTCTAAAGGGATTTAACTCCCGCAGGATCGCCGGGCCGCTTTGGGTTACTTTCCAAAACGTCCTCGGACATGCAAAGGGCTCCGCTGCGCGCTTCGCGCGGCGGAGCCCTTTGCGTCCTGACGCTCCTATTTGGCAAGGTGTTTTTTAGAATCCATTTTGCGCTCGGCCTCGAACGCCTGCCTGTCCCAATCGAGCGGGAGCCCCGCCTCGACCCATGCCTCGTAGGCCCTCCTTATGGGCTTGAGCTCCCTTTGGCCCCTCTCCAGCATCGAGATGTACTTCTCGCTGGTGCCCAGTATGGACGCCGCCCTCACCTGGCTGACCTTCGCCGCGCGCCTGGCCGCCACGAGCTCCGACGCGTCCGCCGGCCTCCTGATCTCGTGCGGGCGCATCAGCGCCCGGTACGCCTCCCTGGCCACGTAGCGCTTGAGGCACCTCATGACCTCCCTGTCGCTCTTTCCCCGCGCCCTCGCCCTCTCGGCGTACTCGGCGGTCTCGGGGTCGCGCATGACCCTCTGCCTCGCGATCTCGTGCAGCGCGCTGTTCGCCTGCCGGTCGCCGCCCCTGTTGAGCCTGTGCCTCACGGTCTTGCCGCTCGAGGCGGGGATGGGGCAGGCGCCGCATATCGCCGCGAACGACGCCTCGGAGCGCAGCCTGCCCGGGTTGTCCCCGGCCGCGACCGCGAGCTTGGCCGCGCTCACGGGCCCGCACCCGTACATCGCCAGCAGCGCGGGGCAGTTCTCCTCCAGGGACGCCTCGATCGCGAGCTCCATGTCGAGCGCCGCGTCGCGCGCCGCCGCCCACAGGTCCGCCAGCGCGCCGAGCGCGGCGCCCAGCGCGCCCTCGGCGCGCACGGAGGGGAGCTCCTCCATCAGCCTCGGCCCTCCCATGCCGCGGAACCTCGACCTGAGCCCCTCCGGCGCGGTGGTGAGCAGCGACCTCGCGGTGTTGATCGCCGAGGTCCGCGCCTTCACCGCCCCGGAGCGCGCCGCGAGCATGCAGCGCACCCCGTCGACCCGCCCGTCCTGGCTCTTGGGGGTCCCGAGCTTCGAGCCGGACATCGCCGCGCGGGCGGCCCTCTCCGCGTCCGACTCGTCGCACTTCCCCTGCCCCGGGCGCCTCCTCTGCGTCCTCGCCGGGGAGAGCGCCTCGCGCACGGGCATCCCCAGCGACGCGAGGTGCCTGGTGAGGCCCGCCCCGTAGGACGACGTCCCCTCCATCGCGACGCAGGCCGGCTCCCCGGCCGCCGCGATCGCCCCGGCGAGCGCCTCGTATCCCGCCGCGTCGGCGGGGAACCGGCGGGACAGGACCCTGCGGCCCCTCCAGTCCAGGACGTACAGCCAGTGCGAGTCGGCGTGGGTGTCGACCCCGCAGAAGACCGGCCCGCGGGCGCCGGGTGTCGATTCGGTTCTCATGTCTCGCTCCGTTCTTTCCGTGCTCGCCTGGACCGGGCAGACGGCACACTGACGGGGCGCGATAGAATGCGGTTGATCGGGTCCGCGGTATCGCTCCATGCTCCTATTAGGTCATGCGGCGGTCTCGGCTCGCCGCGGCCCGCGCGGGACATGTCAGGAAACGAGGGCAGCCCTGTGGGCGCCAGCGGAATGTGGGGTCACCGCGCGGTCCGCATCTGATGGTGTCGACGTCAATGGTATACGGGTGCATCATCGACGTCTTCAATACAGAAGATATCAGTGCGGAATGTTTTGGAAAGTAACCCAAAGCGGCCCGGCTGGGTCCTGTGTAGTTACCCTTTAGGCGGAACTCTCCTAATTATTTGGATGAGTCGTTTACTTACTTGTGCTGTTACCGTCTTCCCGCTGTTGTTGGGGTATGCTTTGTTCGTATGTAAACGTTTGACATGTTGATGGGGGAGGGTGCTATGGCTCGCGAGGGCGCTCGTTCTAAGGATTCTGCTAAGCCTGGCATCAAGGAAGTTGCAGCGGTGGCGGGGGTTTCGCCTACTACGGTATCTCGCGTGCTTAATAATCGCGGCTATATTAGCCAAGAGACCCGTGATAAGGTCCATGCCGCGATGGAGCGCATCAACTATACGCCCAACGATATCGCCCGTGCCATGCTCAACGGTCGCCTGAATCTTATCGGTATGATCGTTCCCTTTGTGAGCAGCCCGTTCCATGCTCAGGTTGTGCAGGCGGTCGAGCGCACGTTAGCGGAAAACGGCTTTAAGATGTTGCTGTGCAACAGCGCCAATCGACCCGATCTTGAGCGTTCCTATATTGACATGCTCCGCCGCAATATGGTCGACGGCGTCATCGTCAACTCCCTCAATATCGGTGCCGAGGCGTATGCCGAGATGGGCTTGAGTCTGGTTGGTATCGACTGCGACCTTGGCGAAGCCTCTGTTCAGATTGCGAGCGACAGCTATAGCATCGGCGAACTTGCCACGCGTCGCCTGATCGATGACGGATGTTCACGCATCCTGTGCCTGCGCAGCAATAGCCGCATGCGCATGCCTGCCAATAAGCGTACCGATGCCTACCTCGATGTTGTTGAGCAGGCCGGTTTGCCCGCGCTTGTCCGTGAGGTCGAGTTCGTTAAGCCCGACGACGAAAAGAGCGCGGTCGTTGCGAAGATCCTCGATGAGAACCCCGATATTGACGGCATCTTTGCGGGAGACGACACGATGGCGGCTATCTGTCTTAACGTGATGAAGCAGCGCGGCTTGAGCGCTCCGGGCGATATTAAGGTCGTGGGCGCGGATGGTGCCCGCCGCACTATGACGTTTATGCCTGACTTAACAACCGTACGCCAAGATATCGATCGCATCGGAGAGCTCGCGGCGCAATCCATCATTGCTCTTGTTAACGGCGAAAAGCCCGAATCGAATATCAAGCTCCCCGTTGAACTCATTGAGGGTAAAACCGCGTAGTTCATCCCGTGTCAAAAGAATTCCTCAAACACCTCTGATGACCGTTCGCCGGCATATGTCAACCGTTTGCCGACGACTGGAACTGCAAAAAGACGTATTGGTATGAAAACGTTTGACATATGAAAACGATTGACATATCTTGCAGTTGTACCGAGTTAGTATCACGTGGGAAAGGAAGTCTCGGATGCACAAGGTGTATTACCAGCCTGAGGGAATTTGGGTAGGCGACATCATGCCGTACGGCGAGGACGGCACGTTCTATCTCTATCATCAGCGTGACACGCGAAACCCCGGACCTTTCGGAGAGCCGTTTGGCTGGGCACTCGCGACAACCAAGGACTTCGTCAATTACAAAGACTTTGGCGAGAGCCTTGAGCGTGGCGGCGACGAGGAAGTCGACCAGTATGTTTATGCCGGCACGGTGTTTAAGGTGGGCGACAAGTACCATGCGCTCTACACTGGTTGCAATCGCGATAAGGTCAAGGCACGCTTGATGAAGCAGGTTCTTCTTCACGCAACGAGTGACGACGCCGTCAAGTGGGAGAAGAACATCGCCGAGACGCTGCTTCCGCCCCAGGAGGGTTACGATGACCGCAACTGGCGCGATCCCTTTGTGCTTTGGGATGAGGAGAACGAAGAGTACATGCTCATCCTCGGCACGCGTGTGGGCGAGGACAAGCGTTTGATGACCGGTCGTCTGGTCAAGTTCACCTCCAAGGACCTGGATACCTGGGAGTTCCAGGGCGACTGGTGGAATCCGGGCCTGTACACCATGTTCGAGATGCCTGATCTCTTTAAGATGGGCGACTGGTGGTATCTGGTGTTCTCCGAGTACAGTGATGGCAACAAGACCCGTTACCGCATGTCTCGCTCTATCAACGGTCCTTGGATCACTCCTGCGGACGATTCCTTCGATGGCCGCGCGTACTATGCCGCGCGTACCGCATTTGACGGCGAGCGCCGCGTTCTCTTTGGTTGGGTTCCTACGCGTGACGAGGGCGGCGACCCCAGCTCTTACCTGTGGGGTGGCACCTTTATGCCCCTCGAGATCGTTCAGCGTGCCGACGGAACGCTCGGCACCAAGCTTCCTGACAGCATGCTTGGCGCCTTTGGCGAGGCTAAGGCAGTCGAGGCCTTTGAGCTCTCCTGCGAGTCGGGCAAGGTCGAGCAGGTGCTCGCCGCGGATGCCGGTTCCACCTATATGCTCGATGCCGACATCGAGCTCGCCGGTGACGCTGCCGGCTTCTCGGTGAAGCTTGCCGAGGACGCCGAGTCCGGTCTTGCCTATGAGTTCCGCGCCAACCTGCGTGAGGGCAAGCTCGAGTTTACGGCGGCCCCCCAGTATCCGTGGTTCCAGGTCAACAACATGGGCCTCGAGCGTCCGTTGTTCTTTAAGGGCGAGGGCACTCATCATGTGCGCCTGGTCGTTGACGACGATATCGCGACCATCTTTGTCGATGATGTTGCGCTTAACGCGCGCTTCTGCAATAAGCAGGGCCAGGGTGTGGCGCTGACGGTCACCGACGGTACGCTCAAGTGCGCAAATGCAACGATCGCGTCTCTGTAATGGCATCAAAACGTCTTATGATTTCGTAAAGGAATGGAGAGGAACATGGACTACAAGGCAGTGTCCCAGCAAGTCGTCGACAACGTCGGCGGACTGGAGAACATCGAGGGCGCCACGCATTGCGTGACCCGTCTGCGTCTGGTGCTCAAGGATACGAGCAAATACAACAAGGCCGAGCTCGAGAACATCGATGGCGTCAAGGGCGTGCTGTACAACAGCGGCCAGCTCATGATCATCTTCGGTACCGGTACCGTCAACAAGGTCTACGATGAGTTTATGGCTTTGACGGGCGTTAAGGAGATCAGCGCTTCCGAGGTCAAGGGCGCCGAGGCGGACAAGAAGGGCAAGTTCTTCTCGGTCCTCAAGGTATTCTCGGACATCTTTATCCCCATCATTCCCGCCTTCGTCGGCGCTGCTATCATCATCGGCCTTAAGTCGCTGATCGTTGCCAACGGCCTCTTTGGCATGGAAGGTAGCCTCGCCGATCACAGCGAGTTCCTCAAGAACCTCGCAAGCTTCTTTGCCATTATCGCCACCACGTTCGACTACCTGCCTGTCCTGGTTATGTACAGCGCAGTCAAGCGTTTTGGCGGTAACCCGATTCTGGGCATCCTCGTCGGTATCGTCATGGTTCACCCGAGCCTTATGAACCGCAACACGTTCGTTATGGACCCGACGGGTGCTGAGTACTGGAACTTTGGTCCGCTCTCCATTCCCATGGTTGCTTTCCAGGGCGGCGTATTCCCTGCAATCCTGACTGCCTGGTTTATGGCCAAGGTCGAAAAGATTGCCCAGAAGTACATCCCCGAGGTCGTTTCGTTCGTCTTTGTCCCGACCGTTACCCTGATTCTTGCTAACGTTGCCCTGTTCACCGTGTTCGGCCCGCTCGGCAACCTGATCGGCGACGTCCTCGCCGGCGTAATCGATATCCTGTACAACAGGATGGGCGTCTTCGGTGCCTTTGTCTTTGCCGCATTCCTGCAGCCGCTCGTCGTTACCGGTACGCATCAGTTCATCCAGGGTATCGAGGCAAACCTCGTTGCCACGACTGGCTTCAACTACATCCAGGCAATCTGGTCGGTTTCCATCATCGCCCAGGGCGGCGGCGCCATCGGCATGTACCTCATTCACAAGAAGCATTCCAAAGAGCGCAACATCTGCATGTCGTCCTTTATCCCGACGCTGGTCGGTATCTCCGAGCCCGCAATCTTTGCTGCAAACATGCGCTACTCGATCATCCCGTTCATCTGCGCTTGCATCGGTGCAGGCTGCGGCGGTGCCTTCGTGAAGCTCTTTGAGGTGCGCGCCATCGGTCAGGGTCTGACCGGCGTGCTTGGCCTGCTCATCGTTACGCCCGAGACGCTCGTGTGGTATGTGGCTGGCAATCTCATCGCCTTCATCGTGCCGATCGTCTTGATCTTTGCCTACAACAAGGCAAAGGGCGTGCCGACCACCGATGAAGAGGGCGCTGGCGCTGGCTTCGACGTTAGCTTCTAGTTGAGCCGTTCAGCGTAATGTGCGGATAAGTCCATTTGGGGAAGGGCGTTCGGCTCGTGTGAGTCGAGCGTCCTTTCCCATAGACGAGAAAGTCAACGGCGATGTTTAATCAAAAAAATAAGGTGACATGCGCGGACTATGAGCAGTGGCGTGCCGGACAGGATGAGACGGTGGCTCGCATCGCATCCGACCCCGATAGGCTTTTGTTCCATGTGGAGCCTGAGCTTGGCTGGCTCAACGACCCCAATGGTTTGGTTCAGATTGGTGATACGTATCACATCTATCATCAATACGATCCGTTCGATGCTGCGCATGGCGGTCCAGTGCTTTGGAACCATCTGACGACAAAGGATTTTGTGACGTACGAGAATCACGGCCCCGTGCTGTTCCCCGATTCCGATTTGGATTCGAGTGGAGCGTATTCTGGTTCTGCCTTTGTACGTGATGGCAAGATTCACTACTTTTATACCGGCAACGTTAAACATTTTGACCGTGATGATTACGACTACGTGTTGACGGGCCGTGAGCAAAACCAAATTCATATGGTTGCCGAGAATCCCGACGAATTGGGCGAGAAGCGCATAGCTGTTGGGCCGGTCGATTACCCCGACGATATCGGTACGCACGTGCGCGACCCCAAGATCCTTGAACACGACGGTATCTACTACATGGTTCTCGGCGCTCGTACGAAAGACGATCGCGGGTGCGTGCTTGTCTATACCTCGCGTGATCTAGAGGACTGGGGCTATGCGACGCGCATTGAGCTGGGCGAGAAGTTTGGCTTTATGTGGGAGTGTCCTGATCTGTTTGAGCTCGATGGCGAGCTTATTCTCGTTTGCTGTCCGCAGGGCGTGCCCGCCGATGGCTGGCGTTACCGCAATCCGCATCAGTGCGTGTGGTTCTCCATCGAGGCCGATTGGGGGGCGCCGTGCTTTAAGATCGTCGGCCAGGGCATGCCTCCGATGGTTGATGCCGGTTTTGATTTCTATGCCCCGCAGTCCTTTGAGGACGTTGCGGGTCGGCGTTTGATGATCGGATGGTCGGGTTGCCCCGATGCGAAGGCGGAAAGCCCGACGGTGGCGCGCGGGTGGCAGTGCGCGTTGACGGTGCCGAGAGAGTTGAGCATGCGCGGCGGCAAGCTCTGCCAGCAACCGGCGCACGAGATTGAGAGAATGCGCGGCAATTGCGTTCGTGCTGTAGGCGGTGAAACCGTTGAGGAGCCGGGTCGCCTGTTTGATCTTGTGGTTTCCTGTGAGGGAGCCAAGATGGTCGAGCTCGAAATCCGCAAGGGTGTCTTTGTACGCTATACGGACGGGATGCTTACCCTCGACATGGGTGACGAAGGCTATGGGCGCAACCAGAGGTCGATCGAGCTCAGCGAGCTTCGCGATTTGCGCGTGCTTTCGGACACTACGATGGTCGAGATTTTTGCCAACGGTGGCGAGGCAGCACTTACGAGCCGTACCTATTCGTCGGCGGTTCCGGCGATGGCGCTGCACGCCGAGGGTGCGGCGTCGATGGATTTCTACCGCCTCGCTCATTAACCGTGCATGGAGCACGATTGGACTTGTTGGGCGGAATGTGTCGCAGTTGCCGCGGCCAGCTACCGCTTATCGCGTATAGCGACCGTTTGCGGAATAAGTAACACTCCTTAATAAACCGTGTAGAATCTCAGATAAGCACGGAGTTTTCCAGGGAGACGCTGTCCTTTGTTGTGTGCAAGGGACGGCGTCTCTTTGGCGCTCTGCCGCCGTTGTGCAACAGTGCGGCGGCGCGTGCCATGTATTGAAAAGCCAATGTCGAGATGGGTCGTGATAATAATGGGCAAGTACGTAATCGTGGTTGAGTCTGGGTCGGATGTGACGCCGGAGCTCTGCGAGCGCTACGGCATCGTGCGCGTGCCCATGCATGTCACGATTGGCGACGAGACCGTCGAGGATGGCTCGATTGATCCGCTCGAGATTTACTCGCGCTGCAACGAGCTCGGTGTTATGCCTAAGACGAGTGGCTGCGCGCCTGCGGATTTTGCTCACGTGTATGACCGTATCCATGCCGAGCAGCCCGATGCGACCATTCTGCATCTTGCGTACTCCGAAGTCACGACTTGCTCGCATCAGTCCTCCAAGATTGCGGCTAAGGGCCGCGACTACGTATTCTCCATGGATACGCGTTTTGTCTCGGTGGGCCAGTCGCTCGTTGCCGTCGAGACCGCCAAATACATCGAGGCTCACCCCGATGCCACCGTCGACGAGATCTTTGCATTTACGAACTCCGTCATGGACCGCGTGCTGCTGGGCTTTGTTCCTACCGACCTGGCCTTTCTTAAGGCGGGCGGTCGTCTGTCCAACGTCGCATTCCTTGGCGCCCATCTGCTCAAGATTAAGCCCTGCATTGAGGTGACGGGTGGCAAGTTCGTGGCGACCAAGAAGTTCCGCGGCTCTATGCTCAAATGCGCCCGTGCCTTTATTGACCACATGGTTGCCAAGGGCGAGATTGACTACTCGCACATTGGCCTGGCGTATTCGGTAGGCCTTTCCGAGGAGCTGCGCGACGACATGGAAATCTATGCGCACGACCTGGGCTTTAAGGACGTTACCTGGACTCAGGTCGGCGGCGTTATCTCGAGCCATTGCGGCCCGACTGCCTTCGGCGCGGTGCTCACGCTCAAGGCGTAAGGCCTGGTGCCTATCGATATCTATTGCCTCGGCGGCGGGTGGGTTGTGATAACCTTCCCGCCGCTTTTGTGTGGGGCCAAATAGAACAACCCAATTGACCACTAAACCGTTTCACCATCATGCGTATGGGCTAGAATGGCTCTGGCATTTATGTAACTAAAACCAATGAGAGGCAAGGTAGCGGGAATGGCTGAGATGACACTCGAGGGTGTGGACGCTCGTCCCGAGGACTCTGCGTTTGCCCTGGGCCGCGTGCATTCGATTGAGACGATGGGAACGGTCGATGGACCCGGCATCCGCTTTGTGGTGTTTGTTCAGGGCTGCCCCATGCGCTGTGCGTATTGCCACAACCCCGATACCTGGTCGGTTAACGGCGGCACCATGGTGACCGTCGAGCACCTGATGGACGAGTTCCAGAGCAACCACGAGTTCTATCGCAGCGGCGGAATTACGGTGTCCGGCGGCGAGCCGCTCCTACAGCCTGAGTTTTTGGCCGACCTGTTCCGTGCAATGCACAACAACCCCGATGGCCGCGTGCATACCTGCTTGGATAGCTGCGGCTATGCGTTCGATCCCGCGCATCCCGAGAAGTTCGATGCCGTACTCAACGAGACCGATATGGTGCTGCTCGATATTAAGCATGCCGACCCGGTCGAGCATAAAAAGCTGACCGGTTGCGATCCCGCACGCATCTTGGCGTTTGGCGATGAGCTCGCGCGTCGCAAGATTAAGGTCGTTATCCGCCACGTGGTGGTACCGGGCATTACCGACACGGTGGAGGAGTGCGAGGCACTCGGTCGCCTGATCGCTCCATGGCACAACGTGGTGGGCCTGGAAATGCTGCCGTATCACACCATGGGTGTCGTCAAATATGAGCAGTTGGGGATTCCCTATAAGCTTGAGGGCGTGCCCCAGATGGATACCGCGCGCATGCCCGAGCTGCGCAACGCCGTCATGACGGGCATGAAAAAGCGCCGCGCGGAACTCAAAAACGCCATCGGCTAGCAGGGCACTCATTGGGGACAGACTTAAATGAGTGCCCCCGGGCACCTAGTTGATTGCTAAGGAGCCCCGTCCTAAAAAGACTGGTCAAGGTTGCGGTGAGATGCGCAATAGAATCGTGCCATTTGGATAAATACGCTTGTGGTTTCTTTAAAGACACCTTAAACGCCGCTGAATATCTTTGGAAAGAAATGCCTGCTCGGTATCATGCTGCTCGTATATAAACGGTAGCAGTCAGGAGACCACGTGCGAAACATCGCATCGCGGGACGAGTATGTGCCGCAGCATGGCAGCAGATATAAGACGAAGGACACGTCTTCGCGTGGCCTTGCCGACACTCGCATCCGCGTGAGGAAGATTGCCGCCGTTGGGATGCTAACGTCGGCGGTTATTATCCTCGGAATTACCGCCAAAACCTACGCGTCGGAGCGAATGGCACACTCAGATGCGTCAACGGTACAGACGCAAAACAAAAAGGTCTCTGAATCTAAAGTCACCGCAAGTCAAACCCTGTCGACAGCGAACCTCAAGACGGGGCTTTCGAAGGCGGACTTTAACGATATTCCCTCAGGCGATACCGTGCAGACCTTCTCACTGGTTGATGACCAGATCCTCGCCCTGGAGGATGAGAACCTCGCCGCACTCCAGAATGCGCTTGACCAGGCGCAGGAGCTGGGCGACGTGGGTGTAGTGTTCTACGACCTATCGAGCGGTAGGGGCGTGACGTATAACGCCGATGTCGAGGTGTATGGAGCGAGCAGCTACAAAGCGCTGTATGCGCTCTATATTTGCGAGACGTTGGTCGAATCGGGGCGGGTGTCGCTCGATGGGCCTTTAGCCACGTATAGTGGTTGCAGCATGGGCTGGCAGACGGTGCGCGACCTTATCGAGAATGCCGTCGCCAACTCAGACAACGATTCGTTTATCGCGTTACGCGCGGCGTTTGACCATGATGGCTATGAGGATTGGATTGCCAATCTGGGTGTTGATGACGAAACGGCACTGAATCCGATGAGTGATTTTCCGACCTACTGCCCGCGCACTTCTGCGAGGTTATGGCGCGAGATGAGCGAGTATCTGAGCATGGATACCGAGACTTCACAGTGGTTGTCAGGCCTTTTGGCATCAACATCGCGCTCGTTTATTCGCGATGGCATTGCGGACGATCAGGTCTTGGTGCGCAACAAAGCGGGTTGGATCAGCGAGGACGGTTACTATTCGACATGCGATGCAGGCCTCATCGACATCGATGGCCGTACCTATGTCATGAGCGTCATGACATCGATGCCATGGAGTGACCGTTCGAGCGAGGTTACGGCCGCGATTGCAAAGGCTCTGTTTGATACGCGAGCTGCACTGGCTTAGCGTGTTCGTTTGGCGAGGTCAAACAAAATGCTGGTACCATACCTTGGTTGAGAATTTCGTATAGGTTTGGGGAATGGTATGGCTACCATCGCGATTATCGGTGCGCTCGAAAAAGAGATCATGCAGATTAAGGAAGAGCTGAGCGACGTTTGCGAGGCACGGGAGGCAGGCTTGACCGTTGTGAGCGGTGAGCTCGACGACCTGACAGTTGTCGCCACAACGGCGGGCATGGGCACGGTGAACGCCGCCGCTGCAACACAGCACCTCATTAGCAAGTATGCTCCGCAGGCTGTTGTGTTTTCGGGCATTGCGGGCGGTTTGAACCCCAAGCTCCATATCGACGACGTGGTCATTGGCAAACGCCTGCGCTATCTGGATACCGATACCGCGCTTATCGCCGAGTCCGCACCGGGGCTCGAGGAGTTTGGCTCGACGCCCGCGCTGGTCGATATTGCCGTCGACGTGCTTGCTGAGCGTGGGTTTGTTGACGCTTCGAAAAATGCAGTCGCTTCGAACGAGGGCACCAAGCAGTTCCTGGTCGGCACGATTGCCACGGGTAACCGCTTTGTGACGGGCGCCACCATGCGCAACGACGCTATCGAGGCGACGCATGCCGATTGTGTCGGCATGGAGGGCGCGGCAATTGCCCATGTCGCAACCAAAAATGGTGTCGATTGCCTGGTGTTGCGCGCTATCAGCGATAATTGTGACGAGGCGTACGATGCAATTTGCGAGCGAGAGTTCGATCTGTTCGAGTACGCGCGTGTCGCAAGTGACATTACGCTCGATATCGTCCGTCGCATTGCCGCTGCGCAATAGCGCGTCTATTTGTAAGAACCTACGACCAAGGAGTGTCCATGGCCGATTCCATTAACTACCAGCTTGCCAAGTTCGTCGCCAGCTACGGCAAAGTTTCGCAGATTCCCGAGTCCACCTGCCCCGAGGTGAGCTTTGTCGGCCGCTCCAACGTGGGCAAGTCGTCGATTATGAACAAGCTATTTGGCCGCAAGAACCTAGTCAAGGTTTCCAGTACGCCGGGCAAGACGAGCAACATCAACTTCTTTGAGGCCGATGACGTGCATTTCGTGGACCTGCCGGGTTACGGTTTCGCCCGTCGCTCCAAGGCCGAGCGCGACCGCTGGGCCGAGCTTATCGGCGACTTTTTCGACTCCGAGCGCAGCTTTAACCTGGTTGTGTCGCTGGTGGACATTCGTCACGATCCCAGCAAGCTCGACCACGACATGATCGACTACCTGCAGGGCAACGAGTTCAACTTTATCGTCTGCCTCACCAAGGCCGACAAACTCAGCCGCACCCAGCAGGCCCGCCAAGCAGCAGCCATCAAAAAGCAGCTCAACGTCCCGGCCGAGAACGTGATCATCACAAGCTCCCAGACCGGTACCGGCATCGACGAACTAAAAAAGCGCATCGCCGAGGCCTGCCTCTAATAAGTGCCCCTATCAATAAAATGCAGAACATCAGCCCGGCGACTTTCCAGAGCGTAGGTCCCTGTAGCCGCCGTCAGAGAAGTTAACGTAGGGGAGGCCAGGGGCTTTGCCCCCAAATCTTTCCGCAGGACAGCAGGACCCCCGCCGCACGAAGTGCGCAGCGGGGGCCCTGCCATGTCCGAGGACGATTTGGGGGCAAAGCCCCTGGCCTCCCCGGCGGTTATACGGGACGGCGACTACAGGTATTCGATCTGGGCGCCCTCGGTGTCGCACGTCAGAATATGCGTATCACACTTAGGGAACTGCTCGCGCAGCTTGACCTGCAGGAACTTTGCCACGATGGTGTCGTCGGTCACAGCCATGAGGGTCGAGCCCGAACCACTGATCCAGATGGTCTTGGCACCGCCGTTAAGGCAGGTGTCGCGCACAGCGTTGTAGTCGGGAATCAGACGGCGACGATAGGGCTCCTGGATGCGGTCGTCGTTGGCGGCGGCAATCAGGTCAAGGTCGCCAGTCTCCAGGCCGCGCGTCATGCCGGCGATGCGGCCCATTTGCCATACGGCGGTGGAGAGTGGAATCTTCTGCGGCACAACCTTGCGCGCCTCGCTCGTATGCACCTCGTAGGGCGGAATCACGGTAATAAAACGCAAGCGATCGCTCACCTCGTAGCGCAGGCACTGGGGGAGCGAATCAGTCGGCGTAAAGGAGCAAACGGCACCGCCCAAGATGGCAGGGGCGACGTTATCGGGATGGCCCTCGACCTCGGTGGCAATGCGGACGAGCTCAGCGCGGTCGACGGTATGGCCCGTCAGCGCGGCGGCCGCCATAATGCCGGCGACGACGCAGGTGGAGCTGGAACCCAGGCCGCGGGCGACGGGCACGTCGGTCTGAATGTCGATGGCAACGGGAAAAGCCGGCTCGCCCCAGGCGGCCAGAGCATCGACAAAGCTTACATAGACCAGGTTATTCTCGTTTTGGAATTCCTCGGGGCATCCGGTGATGGTAAGTTTGTCGGCGCGCTCAAAGGTAAAGTGCGAGTAGAGGCTGACGGCCATGCCGAGGGTGTCGTAGCCAATGCCTAGGTTTGCGCTTGTTGCTGGGACGGTGATCTTGATCATGTGAGTCCTCCTGGCGTGCCTGGCTGTTTAGTTCGCTGCTCGGACAGTCCTGCGCAAGAAGGAAAGCACATTAAGTGCTTTCCTTTGCGTGCGGAACTCGCGACGAACTAAACAGCCAGGCACGCTGTGTACGTTCGTCATCATCCCGGTGGTTATCTGATAAAAGAAGGTGCGCCGGCTTTCGCCGGCGCCTAGTAAGGGTTTAGTTGGTAGCCATCTTTTTTGCTGCAGACTCGACGTAGCTGGCCATCTCATCGACGTCGCAGACGTCTTCGAAGCGGACGGGCTTGGACTCGAGTTCGGCGAGCTGGGTCGGGGCGACCGTATTGGTTGCCTGCTCGAGCACGCGCATAGCCTCAAAGTCGTCTTCGGGAACGTTAAGCCCCAGAGCGTCGCAGCAGGCGCGCGGGAACTTGTAGGGGCTTGCGGTCGAAAGCAGCACGCGGGCCTTGGCGCCCTCGGCGGGAGCGGCCTTTTCAAAGACGTGATAGCCGCAAGCGGTGTGCGGGTCGATCACGTAGCCGTTCGCGTCCCAGCAGCTCTTGATGGCGGCGCGAACCTCGTCCTCGCTGGCCCAGCCACAGCCAAAGACGCTCTGGATCTTGGACAGCAGCTCGGCGGGCACCTCGTAGCGGCCGGTCTGTGCCAGCTGCTCCATAAGGCCGGCAACGAGCTCGCAGTCGCCATCGGACAGGAAGTACAGCATGCGCTCCAGGTTAGAGCTAATAAGGATGTCCATCGACGGCGAGATGGTCGTGAAGAACGGGCGGTTACGGTCGTAGACGCCGGTGGTCAGGAAGTCGGCCAGCACGTTGTTCTTGTCGCTCGCGACGATGAGCTTGGCGACGGGCAGACCCATGCGTTTGGCATAGTAACCGGCCAGGATGTCGCCAAAGTTGCCGGTCGGTACGCAGAACTCCACGGCGTCGCCGGCCTCGATGGCGCCGGCTCGCAGCAGCTGCGCATAGGCGGCAAAGTAGTAGACGACCTGCGGCACCAGGCGGCCGACGTTGATGGAGTTGGCACTCGAAAGCACGGTGCCGGCGGCTTCCAGACGCTCGGCAAGCTCCTTATCGGCAAAGATGCGCTTGACGGCACTCTGGGCATCGTCGAAGTTGCCGCGGATGCCGCAGACGGCGACGTTATCGCCCTCCTGCGTGGACATCTGCAGATTCTGCACGCGGCTGACTTTGCCCTCGGGATAAAAGACGGTGATGCCCGTGCCCGGGGCGTCGGCAAAGCCGGCGAGTGCTGCCTTGCCGGTGTCGCCCGACGTGGCGGTGACGATCATGATGCGCTCGGCGCCGCCGTCCTTGGCGGAGGTGCGGGCCATCAGGCGGGGGAGCATCTGCAGGGCGACGTCCTTGAAGGCGCTCGTGGGGCCGCCAAAGAGCTCCATCACATAGGTTTGAGGAGCGTCGGTGCCTGGCGCTGCGTCGAGTTTGACGAGCGGCGTGACCTCTTCGCTCGCGAATGTGCCGCGGTATGCCTCGTCGACACACGCCGAAATTTCTTCGGCCGTGTAATCATTCAGTAACATTCCCAACACATCTTGAGCGATTTCAAAGTACGATTTATCTGCAAGCGAGCTGATATCGACCTGCTGGGTGCCGAGCTCGTCCGAGACAAACAAACCCCCGTCGGGAGCGATGCCGGTACGGATTGCCACCTTACTTGAGCACGATAAAGTGCGTCCTCGTGTACTATGATAAGTTCCCATATAACACTGCTCCTCGGATGCCTTGGTCCCAATCGGTGAAACCATGGTATCAGAGCGTGCAAAATAGGTTCGCAGAGGCTTTTTAGAAAGGTAACCTCCAGCCCATGATTAAGATTGCCAAGTTTGGCGGCTCGTCGGTCGCCGACGCCGAACACTTCAAGAAGATCAAGGCCATCGTCGATGCCGATCCGGCTCGCCGTTTTGTGGTGGTTTCCGCCTGCGGTCGCCGTTTTAAGGGCGACACCAAGGTGACCGACCTGCTCTATCTGGTCAATGCGCACGTTAAGTACCACGTGTCGTGTGAGGAGCTGCTCGAGGACATTGGCCAGCGCTATTTTGATATCGCTGACGAGCTGGAGCTCACCTATCCCATCCGTGAGGAGTTCGCGGCCTTTGCCGAGCGCGCCCGCTCGGGCGGCTACTCCACCGAGGAGCTTGTGAGCCGTGGCGAGTACTTTACCGCCCGCCTGATGGCCGAGTACCTGGGCTTACCGTTCCTGGACGCCGCGACGGTTGTGGCGTTCCATCACGACGGTACGCTCAGCATGAATCGCACCTCTGAGCTGGTGCAGGAGTACGGTCAGCAGGGCGGCTTTGTTATGCCCGGTTTCTACGGCGCGACGCGTGAGGGCCAGATCAAGCTGCTCGATCGTGGCGGCGGCGATATCTCGGGCTCGATTCTGGCCAAGTGCCTGGGCGCCGACCTTTACGAGAACTGGACCGACGTTTCGGGCTTCTACTCTGCCGATCCGCGTATTGTTCCCGAGGCTCAGCCCATCGCCCGCGTTACCTACGAGGAGCTGCGCGAGCTTTCGTACATGGGTGCAAGCGTCCTGCACGAGGAGGCCGTGTTCCCCGTGCGCGAGGCGGGTATTCCGCTGGTCATCAAGAACACCAATGCGCCGCAGGACCCCGGCACCATCATTAGCGAGACGGCTGATGAGGGCGAGGCGGAGCCCATCATTACCGGTGTGACCGGCAAGCGCGGTTTTGTCGCCATCAACGTTGCCCGCGACCGCACCAAGCCCCGCGTTGGCTTTATGCGCCGCGCGCTTTCGGTCTTCGAGCGCTATGACGTTTCCGTCGAGCACATGCCCACTGGTGTCGACCGCTTTGGCGCCGTGGTGCAGGAGCAGGATGTGCACGATTCGCTGTACTCGCTTGTGGGCGACATTCAGCAGGAGGTCGAGCCGCTCGAGATCGAGGTTGTCGAGGGCCTGGCGCTCATCGCGACCGTCGGTCGTAACCTGCGCGGTCGTGCAGGTATCTCGGGCCATCTGTTTGGCATGCTCGGCCAGGCCGGCGTGAGCGTGCGCATGATTTCGCAGAGCTGTGACGAGATCAATATCATTATCGGTGTCGAGGAGAAGGACTTCGACCTGGCGATTCGGACCATTTACCGTGCCTTCTCCGACGAAAACGGCATTGTGAAGGTCTCCGATCTGGAGGCTCCTGCGCCGGTCGATCCCGCTCTGGCTGCGCTCAAAAAGTAGCGACTGCTCGGTAGATTTTTGGGTCATGTCTCAAAAATCTACGGCGGGGCGTTTCGTTTCGGTTTCGTTTCGGTTTCGTTTCGACGGGGCGGGTTTCGTGCCCGCCCCGTTCTTGTATACACTGGCAACAATAATCGGCCTGCTCGGCGTGCGGGCAAAAGCCACAACCTTTAAAGGGGGAAGCATGAAACAGTACACGGTTGCTATTTTGGGCGCGACGGGAGCCGTGGGCACCCAGATGCTCGAGTGCCTCAACGAGCAGGAGTTCCCGGTCGGCAAGCTCAAGCTGTTGGCAAGCGCACGCTCCGCGGGCAAGACCGTTGAGTTCCGCGGCGAGCAAATCGTGATCGAAGAGGCTTGTCCCGAGGCCTTTGAGGGCTGTGACATCGTGCTTGGCGCCGCCGGCGACGACATCGCGAAGGAGCTGCTGCCCGAGGCCGTTAAGCGCGGCGCCGTCGTGGTCGACAACAGCCATGCCTTCCGCATGGATCCCGAGGTGCCGCTGGTCGTGCCCGAGATCAATGCCGACGACATCAAATGGCATCACGGCCTTATCGCCAATCCCAACTGCGCGACCATCATCGGCCTGGTTCCCACGTGGCCGCTGCATCAGCTCGCCGGCGTGAAGCGCATGATCGTCTCGACGTACCAGGCGGCTTCGGGTGCTGGCGCTCCCGGTATGGCCGAGCTCGAGGCTCAGCTGGCCGCCCTGGGCCGTGGCGAGGAGATTCCCGAGCCGCGCGCGTTTGCCGCTCAGCTGGCGAGCAACCTGATTCCGCAGATTGGCGGCGTCAAGGAGGAGGGCTTTACCTCCGAGGAGATGAAGCTACAAAACGAGGGCCGCAAGATTATGCATCTGCCCGAGCTGCGCGTGAACTGCACCTGCGTGCGCGTGCCCGTGCTGCGTTCGCACTCCGAGAGCATCACGCTCGAGTTCGAGCGTGACATTACGGTTGACGAGGCCCGTGCTGCGCTGGCTGCCGCTCCCGGCGTCAAGCTGGTTGACGATATGGCTGCCGAGGATGCGCACGACCGCTTCCCCATGCCGATGGATACGTCCGACCAAGACCTGATTTGGGTCGGCCGCGTGCGTCGCGACATCTCGAACCCCGAGGCTGCGCGCGGCATCACTTTCTGGTGCTGCGGTGACCAAATCCGTAAGGGCGCGGCAACCAACGCCGTCCAGATCGCTAAGCTGCTCTGCGAGTAGTGTGACCTGTCCGGCGGGGGCCGGGCTTAGTTTTCAGAACGTCCTCGACCATGTGTGGCGCCTTGTCCTGCTCCTTCGGAGCTGCGGACAAGGCGCCACACTGGTCTGCGGAGTGTTCTGAAAACTAAGCCCGGCCCCCGCCTGCGGTGACGCTGCTGCAGGCGGCCTACGATGGGGCCGTTATTGGTTGAGGCCGCTGGGCTGATGTGGGGGCGCGCGGCTGTTGCGGGCTCTGGTCCCAGCGGCGGCCTCGGCGCTTTGCGCCTGCTGCCTTGGGTGACTTTGGGGTCGATTGGGGTTGTCTGCACAATTCGCGGTATTATGGTGCGGAGTTTTGAAAGGAGCCGCCGGTGGTCACGACGACGTTTGCTTCGCCTTTGGGCGAAATCTTGCTTGCCGCTGATGGCCGCGGTCTGACGGGGCTTTGGTTTGAGGGGCAGGAGCATTTTGGCTCCACGCTTCTCAAAGAAGATCCCGAACATGTTGAAGGCGCCGATGCAGTTTCTGGTGCTGGCGGCATGTCGTCGGTGAGTCCTGCAAATGGTGCGGCGTCTTCGGTGCTTGAGCGTTCGTGGGCTTGGCTGAATGCTTATTTTGCAGGGCAGGAACCTCGGTTTACGCCGCCGTTGCATTTGATTGGCACGGCGTTTCAGCGTGAAGTTTGGTTTGAGCTGCTTTCTATCCCGCGTGGCGAGGTCGCCACTTATGGCGAAATTGCGGCTCGTGTCGCCGCCCGCCATCGTGTACCGGGAAACGAGGACCCCGTTGTGTCTCCCCGTGCCGTGGGGGCCGCGGTCGCGCGTAATCCCATTTCGATTATTGTGCCGTGCCATCGCGTGGTTGCCGCCGACGGGTCGCTCAACGGATATGCCGGCGGGCTTGATCGCAAGGAGTGGCTGCTTCGGCTTGAGGACGCGTACGAGGAATAACGCTCGAACACTTTGCATAACTAGGACGCCGTGAAAGAACGGGACACGCTTTCCGAATGGAGGCTCAGACGGAAACTACGTCCCGGAATTCGGTTTTAAAGCGGGACACGCTTTCCGAATGGCGTCCCAAGCGGAAACCGTGTCCCGGAATACAGCCTCAGAGTGGGGCGTCGTTTCCGGTTGAGACCACCTGCTTGGACATCTTTCTACGCCCGCTCCTGCAGGGCGTAGATCGATTTGTCCATGTTGAACAGATAAGCCACAACGCAGACGATAAAGAACGCCGGCAGATTACCGAAACCGAAGACCTCGCAGCCAATGAGGATCGGCGCGAGCGGCGTGTTGGTGGCGCCGCCAAAGACGGCGGCGTATCCCAGCGCGGCGCAAAGTTCGACGGGCATGCCGAGGATTCCGGCGAGCACGACGCCAAGGCTCGCTCCGATGGAGAACAACGGCGTCACCTCGCCACCCTGATATCCTGCGGCAAGCGTGGTAATGGTGAGTGCGAATTTGAGCGCCCAGTCCCAAGGCATGATGGCGTCCTTGCCGTCACCGTTGAGCGCTGCCGATATCAGGTTGGTACCAAGTCCGCAGTATCGCCCCTGCCACAGTGTGAACAGAATCGCTGATAGCGCGATGCCCATAACGGCGATTCGTACATAGGGGTTGGGGAGCAGTCGCGCCGCAAGGGTCTTGGCGTGGGCAAGGCACCAGGCAAAGGCGCCGCCTACCATGCCAAACGCGATACCCAGCACCGCAAGCCGTCCAAGACCGGGGAGATCAAGCGCGTATGAGGCGACAACGGCGACTTCGAACTTCTCGAGTCCCAGGGCGCCGGAGGTCATACTTGCGGCGAGCGAGGCCGTAAGCGCGGGAAACAGCGCGCGGTATTCCATGCGTCCTGCGACCAGTACTTCGATAGCAAAGACCGTGGCAGCAAGAGGCGTTCGAAAGAGCCCGGCAAAGCCAGCGGCCATACCAATGAGCAAAAACGTGTTGCCGGGGTTTCGGAAAGGTAGACGCCTGCCGATCCAGTGCGAGACGGTTGCACCAATCTGCACGGCCACGCCCTCGCGCCCCGCACTGCCGCCAAAGAGGTGCGTCCCCCACGTGCTCAACATAATGAGCGGCACCAAACGCGGGGAGATGGCGTCCTCGCGTCCGTGACCTACGTCAAATACCAGGCTCATGCCCCGATCGGTGCCTTTGCCCCAGGTGCGGTAGGAAAATACGATGGCAAAGCCCATGAGGGCGAGGAAGGGAAGGAGCAGTGTGATGTGTTCGTCGCGGAAGGCGCCGATTGCCAGGAGCACGCGTCCAAAGAGTGCGCAGATGGCGCCAACGATGATGCCGATAGGGATTCCGACGGCACCCATAAGCACGAGGCCGCTATAGGTGTTGAGCAAGCGTTTGATTCTGCTCGATACGTTGCTTTCCGACATTTTGTTTTCCGACACTTGCTCTCTTGATAGAAAAAGAGCTGGAGTTGCGCATCGTTGAGAGGCTTTCCAGCTTTAGCAAAACAAACTTATAAGATGCGACGGGCCGCGTCAAGATAATTACCGGACGGCCTAGGAGGCGGCTGGTTGGCTGGCTTAAAACCTAGCGCGTGAAATGACGCTCCACGCTATTCAGCGCGCTTGATAGGATGACGAACCACAGTCTTAAGTTTCTCCGGTGCACATTTGCGTGGATCGGAGAGATAGATTTCGTGATGTAAACGGGTGTCTGAGAGGTCGGGGACATAGCCCAGCTCGGTCGCGTATTCATGCATAGCGTCTACGGTCGCCGGTTCGTTATCGTAGGGCCCGGTGTGCATGCATTGAACGCAGAGGCCCTCGTCAACTTTAAGCAGCTCGACGGCGGAAAAGTCCAGTTTCTTTTTGGTCGTGGCTTCCGCGACTGCCCAGTCAAAGTCATCTCGGGTGACGAAATCGGGCAGGCGGATGCACGAGATAAAGTTGAAATCGTCCTTGCGTACATAATCGATGTCGCTGCTCGGGGAGTCTTGCCACCAGAAACCCTCGAGCGGCGGTACCACAAAGTCGAAATAGCCCTCGATATTCCTTGAGCCTTTCTTCGACATCTTGACGGTATAGGCGATGCCGTAAAGCAGCGGCAGGGCGTTTTGATACTCGCCACCTTCGGTATTTGGGTCGCCCTTTCCGCGAACGGCAACGTAGCTCATAGGCGGTACAGTTACGATACTCGGCTTGCTTGCAGGTTTGTAGAGCTCCTTGCATTCCTTCTTAAAGTCGAACGCCATGTTGGCCGCCTTTCTGCGTATTGGTCTGCTTAGATAGCTGGATCATATCATAGAAACGAACAGCTGTTCGAATGATTTGGCTGACAGATTGAGATGCGTGCGTTGTGTTTGGCGGTCGGCCTGACCCAATCGATGATTTCTCTGCCTCCCCGGCGCCTCATCTATAGCTGCCGTTTCCCCATATAAAACCTGCCAAAATGAACCTGTCCCTTTTTGGTCGGTGCGAAATGGGTAATACTAAAGAGTTATCCGACCAGATGGGAACCGATCGATGGCCTATATCGAATTTAAAGACGTCATCAAAGCATACGGCGAGGGCGATGCCCGCATTCACGCGCTCGACGGCGCGAGCTTTACCGTTGAGCGCGGTGAGCTCGCCATTATCCTGGGCGCCTCGGGTGCTGGCAAGACCACGGCGCTCAACATCCTGGGTGGCATGGATACGGCGACTTCCGGCACCGTGACGGTGGACGGGCGCGACGTGAGCTCCGCCAACGAGGCTCAGCTTGTTGAATACCGCCGCGCCGACGTCGGCTTTGTCTTCCAGTTCTACAATCTGGTTCCCAACCTGACGGCACTCGAAAACGTTGAGCTCGCAGCTCAGATCTGCCCCGATTCGCTCGATGCCGAGCAAACGCTTTGCCAGGTTGGCCTGGGCGACCGACTCGCTAACTTTCCGGCGCAGCTTTCGGGCGGCGAGCAACAGCGCGTGTCCATCGCCCGCGCGCTGGCCAAGAACCCCAAGCTACTTTTGTGCGACGAGCCCACGGGTGCACTTGACTACAAAACCGGCAAGCAGATCTTGCAATTGCTGCAGGACACCTGCCGCAAACAGGGCATTACGGTCATTATCATCACCCACAACTCCGCTCTCGCGCCCATGGCCGATCGCCTGATTCGCTTTAAGAGCGGGCGCGTGGAGAGTGAAACGGTCCAGCAAAATCCCGTGCCTATCGAGACGATCGAGTGGTAGCGCCCATGGACCAAGACCGCCAAAACAGCCTACGCCGCGACGCGCAGAACACGGAGCGCGAGCAGGATTTTACGACCTACCGCACTGCCCAAAGCTCAAACGATATGGTGCCGACGGTTTTTCGCCGTGGCATCTACCGCACAATCCGAGGCAGCCTTAAGCGCTTCCTGTCCATTGTGGTCATCACCGCGCTCGGCGTGAGTGTGATGTGCGGTCTTAAGGCGGGCTGCGAGGATCTGTGCGATTCGGTCGACGCCTACTTTGACCAGCAGAATGTCTACGATATCAACGTCCAGTCGACCTATGGCCTGACCGACGATGATCTCGCCGCCATCCAAGAGGTCGATGGTGTCGAGACGGCCGAGGGCATCTACACCGAGACCGCCTACACCGCCGTGGGTACAACGCGCGAGCGCGTGGTCGTGCAGAGTCTCTCCAAGGAGAACATCGATCAGCCGGTGCTCGTGAACGGCGATTTGCCCGAGAGCGCCGATGAAGTCGCGGTGACTTCGAAGTTTCTGAAGGCATCGGGCAAGAAAATCGGCGATACCGTGAGTTTTGCCGCCAATGACGCAAGCTCGTCGAACCAAAGTGCCAAGGATCAGTTTGCCGCGGGCGATTACACCATTACGGCCGAGGTCCTCGACCCCACCGACGTGAGCTCCGACTCGACAGTCAACGCCTTTCGCGCTGCTTCGGCTGCGGACTATAAGTTCTATGTGAGCGAGGATGCCGCGACATCTTCTTCCTACTCCGCGATCCGCGTGACCGTCGAGGGGGCCAAGAGCCTCAACTCCTATTCAGATGCCTATACGACAAAGATCAACGAGGTCAAGGGTAATATCGAGAAGATCCGTGAGGAGCGTGAGAAGGTGCGCGCTCAGGAGCTGACGGTTGACACGCCGGCAAGCTTGGATGCGGCCGAGCGCCAGGCGAATATGCTCTTTGGGATTGAACAGGACAACATCAACCGCATGCCCCAGGGCAGCGAGGAGCGTGTCCAGGCTCAGGCCGACCTGGACCAGCGCCGCGCCGCCGCCAACCAACAATTCGCCGATGCTCGCGCCGAGATTTCCGATTTGGGCGAATGCGCCTGGTACATCCAGGACCGCGGTAACATCGCAAGCTACTCGAGCGTCGAGAGCGACAGTTCTTCGATCGAGGCCATCGCCACGGTTTTCCCATTTATCTTCTTTGTCGTCGCCGTGCTCATCAGTCTTACCACCGCCACACGCATGGTCGAGGAAGAGCGCACGCTCATTGGCCTGTACAAGGCGCTCGGCTATTCGAGCGGGCGTATTCTGTCCAAATACGTGGACTACTCGCTGTGGGCGTGTCTGATCGGCGGCGTGCTCGGCAACATCATCGGATTTGTGGGCCTGCCGCTGTTCCTGTTTACGGTGTTCGACGACATGTACTCACTGCCCCAGATGCTGCTTTCGTACGACATCGTGTCCTCGATCGTTTCGGTGGCGCTGTTTGCCGTGGGCGTGGTGGGCGCCACGATTATCGCCTGCCGCCACGAGATGGCCGAGACCCCGGCCTCGCTTATGCGTCCCAAGGCCCCGCGCGCTGGCTCGCGCATCTTGCTTGAGCGCATCGGCTTTATCTGGCGTCGCATGGGCTTTTTGAACAAGGTGGCGGCGCGTAACCTGTTCCGCTACAAAAAGCGTGCCTTTATGACCATCTTCGGTATTGCCGGCTGTACGGCGCTCGTGATCTGCGGTATGGGCATCCGCGACACGTCGGTGGCGCTTTCGCCCAAACAGTACGGGCATATCACGCGCTATGACTTGCTGGCGGTTGCTAACCCCGACGATTTTTCACAGATGTGCGCGGCATTGGATGAGCGCGGCGCGGCCAATGATTCCAACGTGACCGTGACTTCGACGCTGCCGATTATGACCGACAACGTTACCTTTACATTCGGCGGAAAGAGCGAGACCGTGCAGCTGATCGTGGTGCCCGATGACCGCACGGGTGACTTGGGCGATTACGTTCGCCTTGAGGATGAGTCCAAAGAGCCACTGTCTTTGCGTGACGGAGACGTGTATCTGAGTAAGAGTTCACAGCTGGTGCTGGGGATTCAACCGGGCGATACGGCGCACGTCCAGGATTCGTCGCTCAATGTCGCCAAGGTCAAAGTCAGCGACATTTCGCTTAACTATCTGGGCAACACGCTTTACATGACGCAGGGCACCTATGAGCGCGCGTTTGGCCGAAGCGCACGCCTTAACGGCGTCTTTGTGCTGCTTAAGGGCTCGTCGGCCGACCAGATTGCGTTTAGCAAGAATCTTAAGAGTGACGGTTGGCTTACGATTTCGAGCACGGCCGAACATTGGCAGAACTACGAGGCGAACTTTACGATTATCAATTCCGTCGTGGTGCTCGTGACCTTTATGGCGGCGTGCCTATCGTTTGTGGTGGTGTTTACGCTGTCCAACACGAATATCTCCGAGCGCGAACGCGAGCTGGCGACCATCAAGGTGCTGGGCTTCCGCCGTGGCGAGGTGCACCATTACGTCAACAAGGAGACGTTGATCCTCACGGCAATTGGCGCCGCGCTGGGCGTGCCACTGGGCGGCTTGCTGGCCGAGAGCTTTACGTACATTTTGCAGATGCCGTCGCTGTACTTTGACGTCGAAGTCGAGCCGCTAAGCTACGTGCTCGCCGTGGTGCTTTCCTTTGGCTTTACGTTTATCGTCAACCTCGCCACCAACCGAACGCTCAACAAGATCGACATGGTCGGCGCCCTCAAGAGCGCCGAGTAACCTGCCTGGGATTCAAGCTGTAGCGAGCTGTAATGTACCACAACCGCATTTTTGCATAAACCGCCCCGCCGATTGCATATTTCGGCGGGGCGGTTGCTTTTTGCCCGCGGGTACCCCAGGGGGCGGCGTGCAAATTCCGGAGAATTCAGCATCCCGGAGTCCGCGAGTGTGGGAGCGGGCGCACAAAAGCGCATTGAAAGCCTGACTTTGAGCTCCGGCGCCTCGAGGACCGCTCATTTTTTTGCAGAATGCGGCCCGCGGCGCCTGTCTCTCGCCCAAAATCCAGTATGCAGGCACCCTCGGCTGCTGAATACTCCCAAAAATGCACGCCGCATCCTACCCCAGGCACTTGCAGCAAGAAGACGAATAGCCTCGGCCTCCCCGGTTACCGCAGGAGGCCCCAGGGCTTGCCTCCCAAATCTTTCCGCAGGACGGAAGGATCCCGC
Source organism: uncultured Collinsella sp. (assembly GCA_902494195.1). GTDB lineage: Bacteria > Actinomycetota > Coriobacteriia > Coriobacteriales > Coriobacteriaceae > Collinsella. The sequence continues at coordinate 154,150 of CABUSH010000002.1, forward strand.
CGCGCGAAGCGCACGGCGGGATCCTGACATGTCCGAGGACGATTTGGGAGGTAAGCCCTGGGGTCTCCGATGAGAGCAGTTTCGGCCGAGGCTATTCGTCGCCGAAGCTGATGCCCAGCGCCTTGGCCTCGCGCACTAGATCGCTCTGGGGGTCGACGTACTTGAGCTTGCCGGCGACCTCCTCGAGCGGCATGTGGCACATCTTGCCGTCACGCAGGGCAATCATGTAGCCAAACTCGCCGCGCAGGCAGCCGAGCGCTGCCTCGACGCCGCACTGGGTCGCAAAGATGCGGTCCTGGGCGTCGGGCTGGCCGCCGCGCTGCGTGTGGCCGGGGATGGCGACGCGGGTCTCGCGACCAGTCTTGGCTTCGATCTCCTTGGCGATGTCGTAGACAATCGACGGACTCGTGCGCTCGGCGAGCTTTTTCTTGTACTCCTTCTTGGACAGCGCCGCGTCCTCCTTGGAGATAGCGCCCTCGGCGACGGCCACGATGGTAAAGCGGCTGCCGGTTTCCATGCGATGTTCAATGGTCTTGATGACGTTATCCATGTCGTAGGGAATCTCGGGAATCAAGATGACATCCGCGCCGCCCGCGACGCCGGCGTACAGCGGGATCCAGCCAACCTTGTGGCCCATGATCTCGATGACAAACACGCGGCCGTGGCTCGAGGCGGTAGTGTGGATGTCGTCGATGCACTTGGTGGCGACGTCGATGGCGCTCGTAAAGCCAAACGTCAGCTCGGTGCCCCAGGTGTCGTTATCGATGGTCTTGGGCAGGGCGATAACGTTGAGGCCCTCTTCGCGCAGGCGGTTGGCGGTCTTGGTGGAGCCGTTACCACCCAGCATAAACAGGCAGTCGAGCTGCAGCTTATGATAGGTGTGGACCATCGCCGGCACCTTCTCGACACCATCGGCTTCGGGGGTATCCAGGCGCTTGAACGGCGTGCGGCTCGTGCCCAGGATGGTGCCGCCGCGGGTGAGGATACCGCTAAAATCGGCGGGCGTCATGACGCGGAATCTGCTGTAGATAAGGCCCTGGTAGCCGTCCTCAAAACCGTAGATCTCGATAGGTTCTTCGCTATTGGTCATAAGCGTTTTGACGATGCCGCGCATGGTGGCGTTGAGCGCTTGGCAGTCGCCGCCACTGGTAAGAAGACCGATCCTAAGCATGATGAATCCTTCCGGGCAAGTTATAACATGCGCATAAGTTTACCCCCGCACACTGTTGATACGGGGGTAAAACGTGTTAGCTCAAGCGTATGGAAATGTAAGCAACGTCAGGGAACGTAAGGTCGACGGGCCTGGCTCCTTACAGCGCAAAGGCGTCGACGTCGCCCCAGTGGCGGCGCAGAGTGATGGCGGCAGCGGGCTCGGTATTGTCAAAGATGACCGACCATTGCGTATTGCTGGTGATGTCTTCCGGATTGGGCTCTTGGGCTGCGGCGCGAAGGGCCTTCCAAGCGACTGCCTCGTCCTGGGCGCCGGCATGGGCGTCGAGGACATCGGCGATTGCGACGGCGCGCTCTTTACCATGGCCCAGCTCGTCATTCTTTTGGTTGGGCAGCACTTCGTCGCCATAGCAGGCGTAGAAGTTCGTAACCTGGCGTACGGGAGTCGCTTTGAAAGCACGGTCCGGATCGCGCGGATCCCACTCTACTACGCGCGCGTCACCGGCGGCGTCGTTGATAAAGAAGTGGTAATCGCGTCCTGCCATGGCGTGCATGTCGTAGGCGGAAAGCAGGTCGACAGCTTCTTGCGTGGTGGCGGCACGGTCGAGCACCAGACGGATGGCGAGCGAGGTATTGATGACGGGGCGTTGCGTGTCCTGGTCACAGGGCTTGGAATCCAGAGTGAGTACGGCAATGGACACGCCGCATTCGTTAACACCGTCGAGCTGGGCAAACGGGCCCATGAGTGCGGCGGCGCGTCCGCCGACGGAGTCAAGCGGAGTGTTATCGCCCAGGTTGTTAAGGGCAGCAAACCCGATGGAGGCATAGCCGTCGCGTGGGTGATTGCGCACCAGCAGTGCCGAGGTGTCGTCCTTAAAGTCGTAATTGCGACCGGTGCGCACGCGGCCTTCGGCATCTACGGCGACAAAGGCACTGCAGGCAAACTGCGGCGCTTGGACATGTGCTGGTACGCCGGGGAGCACCTGAGCCACTACGGCATCAATGTAGGCCTGGTCGTCGCGCACATCGGCTGCGATGATGCGGTCAAGGTTGTAGTCGTAGGCGATGTCGATTGCGTACAGGTCATAGCCATCCGCGTAGCCGGTCAAGCGTTTGAGCGACGCGGCGGACTTGATTTGCTTGTGATAAACGATACCGGTGGCAGCGGCAAGGCCGACGGCGACTCCCGCGACACCGCAGGCGATGGCAATGTTACGTGGCTTCATGACGGCTCCTCTCGTCCTGTTAGCGTAATTGTCGCAAAAGAAGCGTGGGCATGATGGCTCAACTTGGCGAGCGGCGCGGGATTAAACACGGAATGAAGAGTGCGGCGCTGGCGCGGCGGGGTATGCTGGAAGGGACCATCAACCCAGCGAAAGGGGAGAGCATGACGGATCAGGAAACGCCCGAGCGCGCGCACGTGACGGCCGACGATATCGAGGCCGCCAACGACCTTATCGACTTTATCGAGGCGTGCCCCAGCATGTTCCATACGGCGGCGACCATTATGGCCGAGCTCGACGAGGCGGGCTTTACCTACCTGCCCGAGAATGCGGCGTGGGACATCGAGCCGGGCGGGCGTTATTACACGCAGCGCAACACCTCGAGCGTTGTTGCCTTTAAGGTGGGCGAGGACCTGGCTGCTACGTGGGGCGAGGACGGCGTTGCCGGCGACTATCATTTTCAGCTCACGGCGTCGCACAGCGATTCGCCGACGTTTAAGGTCAAGGCTGTGCCCGAGCTCGATGGCGCAGGTGAGACGCTGCGCCTGAACACCGAGGCCTACGGCGGCATGATCGACTACACCTGGTTCGATCGCCCGCTGGCGCTCGCGGGCCGTGTGCTGGTACGCGAGGGCGACCGTATCGAGAGTCGTTTGCTCGCTACCGAGCGCGAAGTCGCCATCATCCCGAGTCTTGCCATCCACATGAACCGCGGCGTTAACGAGGGCTTTGCTCCCAATCGTGCCGTCGACCTGTGCCCGCTCATCAGCGCTGGTGACCTTAAACAGGGCGACTTTGACGCCCTGATCGCCGACGAGCTGGATGTTGAGCCCGAGCAAATTCTGGGCCGCGATCTGTTCCTGGTCAATCGTCAGGATGCGCGCATTTGGGGCTGGGCCGATGAGTTTATCTCGACGCCCAAGCTCGACGACCTGGCATGCGCCTACACCTCGCTGCAGGCATTTTTGGGTGCCGAGAATGCGCACGACGTTTCGGTCTTTTGCTGCTTTGATAACGAGGAGGTTGGCTCCGAGACCAAGCAAGGCGCCATGTCGACGTTCTTGGCCGACGCGCTGCGCCGCATTAACGGCTCGCTGGGCTTTGACGACGAGTCGTACCATCGCGCACTTGCCGCCTCGATGCTTGTAAGCTGCGACAACGCACATGCCGTGCACCCCAATCACGCCGAGAAGTGCGATGCGCGCAACCAGGTGGTGCTCAACGGCGGTATTGTCATCAAGGAAGCCGCCAACCAGCACTACTGCACCGATGCCTTTAGCCGCGCGGTGTTCCAGGCCATCTGCGACGACGCCGACGTGCCCACGCAGGCCTTCGCCAACAAGAGCGATATGGCCGGCGGCTCCACGCTCGGTAACCTGTCCAATATGCAGGTGAGCATGCATGCCGTGGACGTGGGCCTGCCGCAGCTTGCCATGCACTCGAGCTACGAGACCGGCGGCGTACGCGACGTGATGTACGCCATCCGCGCTCTCACCGCTTTCTATGAGCGAAACCTAACCATCAACGGTGCCGAAAGCGTGGAGCTCTAAAACCTGCCAAAAAGGGACAGGTTCATTTTGTCAGGTTTTATCTGGGCAAATGCCAGTGGCATTGCAAGCCGATAGGGCCCTAAAACGCCGCAGGTTGAACAAAAGTCAGCGAGAGCCCGTCTGGGCGAGCAAGGTGCCTTGAAAGAGGAGGGCATAGGCCTTTTGGCCATGCCCGACGATTGAAAGGCAGATTGCCGTCCAGACGGGCGCGCAGCGTCGACCGGTCCGCCGTTCGTTAGAACGGCGGAACCCTAATGTTCGATCCAGCAGCGCAGGGTTTCGCCGGCTTGCAGGTGACGCAGGTTCTCCACGGCGATGTCGACCACATTATTGAGCGTGGCTGCCAGGTGGAACCAGCCGGAGACGTGCGGCGTGATGAGCATGTTGGGCGCATCCCACAGGGGGCTTGTCTCAGGCAGCGGCTCGGGGTCGGTGACGTCGACCGCGGCGCCGGCACGTCCGCGGCATCAAGCGCCATCCACTCGTCTACCCCATTGTGTTTGAGGACATGGACGGCATGGACGCCCTGTCCGAGCGCCTGGCCGAGGCTGACATCGTCGCATCCTTTATGC
>CABUSH010000003.1 GCA_902494195.1 uncultured Collinsella sp.
AACGCCAGGGCGGGCCCTGCGGTAACTCGGCAGGGGGAGTGCGATTCCTCGATCGCTCACTTTATCTAAAAGGAAATTGAGCGTGGCCGGAGCTTTAGCTCCGGCCTCCCCATATAAGGGCTCGGCTTTGCCGAGCCACCAAATCTGAATCAGCCCCCAGAACATGTTTGAGAACTGTGTCCGGAGTACATACTCCTAGGGCAGGAATGAAGTTGCTTTCCAACGCATTCCGCAGGGGGCGGCATTATTTTGTAGCGCGAAGCGCAGATCAAAATAATGCCGCATGCCCGAGGACGCGTTGGAAAGCAACCTCATTCCTGACCGAACAGGTCCGTCTACCAGCGCATTTACAAATTCGTAAACTTTTTTGAAAAAAGTGCTTGCACAGTTCTCGAATCATAGGTTATTATCTTCCTCGTTGAACGCGCGGGTCCAACAAAACGATTCGCAAATCAACAACATAGCATGTCGGAGTGGCGGAATTGGCAGACGCGCTAGCTTGAGGTGCTAGTGACCGCTTTTTGGTCATGCGGGTTCAAGTCCCGCCTCCGACACCATCGCATTTGAGAAGCCTCTTCGGAGGCTTTTTTGTTACCGATAGACGGTGAGGTCCACGATGGAAACGCTTGAACGCAACGAGTGGGCAGATGTTGCCCAACTGGTCGAGATCACGAGCGATGCTGTCATCATCTGCGAGCTCGACGGAACCATTCTGCATGTGAATAATCGCTTACTTGGTTTGATGTGCGAGGAACGCGCCGACGTCATCGGTGGAGATGTTAAAGACGTCCTGTACTCATCCGCTTTTGAACGTGCGACGGAACATCGTCTGCCATTTGAAACTGATGGCTCCGAGAACGAATTGATGCTCAAGCTGAGTGACGGCTCCTTTATCCCCGTCTTGGTTCGTGCGGGCTCCGTAACGCCTCCACGCATCTTTGGGCGCCGCGCACCACGTGTCCTTGTGGCGCTTCATAGTATCGAGGAGCAGTATTCTCACGACCGTCAGCTCAAGCGTGCTCTTTCAGAGCTTAGAGTGGCTAACAAGCGCCTCTCTGGCACGCTCTCGGTCATTATGAGTACCGTGGGCTCCGATGAGCTGCCCAGCCTACTTGATACCGTTTTGAACCAGCTTGTAGGAACGCTCGATGCTTCGGGTGCCGCTATCTATTTTTCTGAGAGCGGCGGTTTTAAACTTCGCGGTGTTTCCAAGGAGCTGTACGACAGCTACCTGCCTGAGTTTTTGCCGTATGGCGCTGGCATTCCGACGTATGTTCTTCGTGAGTCGCGTGCCTGTCGCTTGTCGATTCAACAGGACCTTAAGGGTGATAAGGCCGCCTCCGGTATGTTTATGGACTTGGACAATCGTTCTAAGCACCTGTTGCGCATGCAGGATATGCCTCCGTACCGCAGCGAGATCTGTCTTCCCGTTTTTTACGGTACGCAGATTCTTGGCGTGCTGGAAGTTGGTTGGAAACGCTCCCAGGCACCGCTCGCCTATGACGTTAATGTGCTCGAGGTCATTTGCGATTACCTATCTATCCAGCTGGTCGGCATGGCATCGAGCCTTCGCTCCCGTCGCACGGCCGAGCTTGGCCGCTCGCTCAATGTCTTGCGTGATGAGTTGTTTACCTTTCTAGACGATTCCGCCGCGGCTACCCAGGCGGTATCGTCCGAGATCTGCAATATGCTTAACTGCCATTTTTGCCCTGTTGAGTATGACGCCAGTCTGGATTCCTACGTCATAGATTTTGAAGGCGGCAGTCGCGTTGCTTTGCCGGACGATCCCGAGAAGCTTTTCTTTTCCACGACGGCGCCAGCGGCACGTCTGGGGGCTGGCCCTGATGGCTTTGAGGCATCTGTTTTGGGCGGTACGAGTGCCGGGGACCTTAAACACGTCCGTATAACTCGCGTTGACGAATCGATGCCTATGGGAGGCTGGCTTAGGGCGCATGGTCTGCCTTGTCAAGGTCTCTACGTCGACTCCGGCATCGAGGCGGGGCGCCCGCGCTCTGAGGGTGATGGTAAGCACAGTAACGACGCGATTGTTCCTGCTTCTGTTGCGAAGAGCCCGACGACGCGCGCGCTGCTGCTTCGTGATGGTAGCCAAGAGCCGATTGATGACCTTGAATATGACTACTTGGTGCACTTGGCGCATGACTTTGAACTGATCTACGAAGGCGAATCTCAAAAGCGCGAGGAGCGCCATATCGCTCAGACCCTTCAGATTGGCATGAGAAATTCCCTGGGGGATGTTCCGGGTATCGCAACCGATTCGGTGTACCTGTCGGCCACGAACTCGGCGTTGGTCGGCGGCGATTTCTATACGCTCATCCGTCTTCCCGACGACTGCGCCGTCATGATTCTGGGTGATGTGTCTGGCAAAGGTATTGAGGCCGCATCGATGTCCGCGCTCGTCAAGACGGCCCTGACGGCATATGCTTGGGAGGGCGCTGGACCGGCCCGCATGGCACGCTCCCTTAACAGCATGCTCGTGGGCTTTTCGAGGGTCGAGACGTTCGTGACGGCCTTTATCGCCAAGATTGACCTTAAGGCCGGACGCGCAACGTATTGTTCGGCGGGCCATCCTCCGACCATGGTCATTAGGCCAGAGTCGATGCCGCTGGGTGGCGGCGAGGCACGTGGGGGAGAGGTCGAGCTACTTGGATGTCAATCGGGTGTAATCGGTGCCTTTGAGAGCATGGTGTACGAGACAGGCGTGTTTACGTTCGCTCCTGGCGACATGCTCTTCATGTATACGGATGGAACGATTGAGGCCCGCGACCGCACCGGAGCGTTCTTTGGCGAGCAGCGCTTGCGCGATCTTCTGCTTTCTGTTTCGGGGGAGGGCGTGTCGGGCATTTGCGGCAAGGTCTTGGGCGAGCTTGACCGATTTACCGAATCGGCGCTGGACGATGACATTGCATTGGTGTCCCTTGAGTTTTTACGGGGTCGTTCATAGACGACGCTGAGCGGGCTGAATCCGCACGGTTGGGGAAACGAATGCATCGAGTGGGCTTTTTTGGGGAACCATGGTCGTATGAATGAGTGGAATGACATAGCGGTTTTGACGCCACCAGGCGATATCGACATCGCCACGGTGCCTGCGCTGCGTCGGCGGTTGGATGCTTTGATTGGCCGCGGCGTGCGTCGTGTTGTCATCAACTGTCAGGCTGTTAGCTTTATCGATTCGACGGGCTTGGCATTCCTGCTTACGCGCGCTCGTGAGCTCATGAGGCGAGAAGGCCTGCTTTCGCTCGTCAATGCATCAGGTGAAGTTGTTCGCTTTTTGGAGATTGCTCGTCTTGTCGATATCCTTCATGTCGCGGGGCCGGCACGGGAGTCTATTCCCGCCATTCCGGTGGGGGAGCTGCCTCGCTGGAGTAAGAGCGTCGAGGTCCGTCAGGGTATCGAGAATCTTCCATACTACCGACATCGCATCGCCGAACTCCTTGAATCGCTTCCGTTGCGCCGTGACGAGCGCTACGATGTCGCATTGGCGTCGGGGGAGGCGCTGGGTAATGCCTATGACCATGCGGGCGGTATCGGGTGCGTCCTGACGGTTCAGGCCTATGGCGATCGCGTTGTGGTTGAGGTGCTTGATCGAGGTGCCGGCTATTCTATCGATGAAACGAGCGAACCGGTCGCATCCGAGGAACGCGGCCGTGGCATCAAGCTTATGCGTATGCTCGTCGATAACGTGGAGGTTGCTCGTCGTACGGACGGCGCCGGCACGCGCGTGCAGATGGTGAAGCTGTTTAGCGGAGCGCTGGAATCGTGTGCCTAGCCAATCGCTTTAGCGCGTTTAGCTACTAAGAACATGCGGCAGACAAGTTTTTTGAAAAAAGTACTTGCGTCTTTTGGACAACTCGCGTAAATTAATAACCCGCAAGCGGACATGGCTCAGTTGGTAGAGCACAACCTTGCCAAGGTTGGGGTCGCGGGTTCGAGCCCCGTTGTCCGCTCCATTGCATTTCCGGACCGTTTAGGCGGTCCTTTTTCGGCGAAGTGGCCAAGTGGTAAGGCAGAGGCCTGCAAAGCCTTTACCCCCGGTTCGAATCCGGGCTTCGCCTCCAGGCAACATCCGGGCGCTCCGGCGCCCGTTTTGTTTTACATATGCGGACATGGCTCAGTTGGTAGAGCACAACCTTGCCAAGGTTGGGGTCGCGGGTTCGAGCCCCGTTGTCCGCTCCAAACGCAACAGCCCGACTACTACGGTAGCCGGGCTTTTTTTGTACCTATCTCCTAGGCTCGAACCCGAGAGGGAGCGAGCGTTTTGGGTCGTGGCTGTGGCGTTGTTTGCCGCGAATGTCCGCTTTGGGCGTATCATCGTGGGCATCTCGCATAACCTCGTTGCAAGGGAGATACGCCCCATGGCTACAGAAAAGTCTTCTTCGCGCTCATGGATGTCCGATGCCGCGATCTATCAGATCTACCCGCGCTCGTTTAAGGATTCGACTGGTTCGGGTCTGGGCGATATCGCGGGCATTACCCAGCAGATGGACTATCTTGAGCGGCTGGGCATCGAGGCCATCTGGCTGAGCCCGTTTTACCCTTCGCCTCTTGTCGATGGCGGCTATGATGTGGCGGACTACTGCGATGTCGACCCACGTCTCGGCTCGCTTGACGACTTCGATGACATGATCGCTGCGGCTCACGCGCGCGGCATCAAGGTCATCGTCGACATCGTGCCCAACCATTCATCCAACCAGCACCCCTGGTTCAAAGCCGCTCTTGCCGCCGGCCCCGGATCGCCCGAACGCGCCCGTTATATCTTCCGCGATGGTCGCGGCGAGCATGGCGAGCTGCCTCCCACCAATTGGAATGCCAACTTTGGCGGCCCCGCATGGACGCGTGTTGCGGACGGTCAGTGGTATCTGCACATGTTTACGCCCGAGCAGCCGGACTTTGACTGGTCATGCCCTGAGGTTCACGCGCTCTTTTGCGACGTCCTGGCGTTTTGGAGCGATCGAGGCGTCGACGGCTTTCGCATTGATGTGGCGCAGGGTCTCGCCAAGGATCTCGACCGCGATGACCTCGACCGGTGGCATCTCGCCGAGGGCGATGACATGGTTGACGACGGCACCCATCCGCTGTGGGACCGCAATGAGGTCCACGAGATCTATCGCGAGTGGCGCCGCGTGTTCGACCGCTATAATCCGCCGCGCAGTGCCGTTGCCGAGGCGTGGGTGCTGCCCGAGCGCCAGTATCTCTACGCGCGTCCCAGCGAGCTTGGCCAGACATTCAACTTTGAGTTTGCCAAGGCCACTTGGACCTATGATGACATGCACACTGCAATCGAGAAGGGCTTGAAGGCAGCCGTCGAATCCGATTCCGCCTCGACCTGGGTACTCTCCAACCACGACGTGCCGCGCGTGGCGAAACGCTATGCCCTGCCGCAAATCAAGGCGACGCGCTACCACCAGATTGCGCTCGACTGGCTCTTGCGCGACGGGTCGTCTTATGACGAGGACCGTGAACTCGGCGAGCGCCGCGCGCGGGCGGCCCTTTTGCTTGAGCTGGCGCTTCCGGGCTCGGCATACGTGTATCAGGGTGAGGAGCTCGGCCTTTTTGAGGTGGCTGATATCCCGTGGGCTGCACTCGAAGACCCTACTGCGACCAATACGCACGGACCGAAGCGTGAGAAGGGGCGCGACGGCTGTCGTGTGCCCCTGCCGTGGGTGGCGGCGGACGATCCCGCGCATGGCGGATCGTTTGGGTTTTCGCCGGCAGACGCCGATGCGGCGCCCCATCTGCCGCAGCCTGCATGGTTTTCCGATTATGCTGCCGATCGGGAAGAAGTGGACCCGACATCGATGCTTGCGCTCTATCGTGACGCCCTCTGGCTGCGGCGCAAGCTGCGCGGGTGCGCCAACGATCTTGCGTGGCTCGATCTTGACGGGCGCACCGGTCTTGCGGATGGTGCCGAGGGCGCTGAGGGCGGCGTCATCGCCTATCGCCGCGATAACGGCTGGGCGTGTGTGACGAACTTCGGTGCAGCACCCGTGGAGCTGCCGGCGGGCAGGGTCCTGCTCACCTCATCACCGCTTGCAGACGGCAGGCTCGCGCAGGACAGCTCTGCCTGGATCATGCTCGGTGAGATGTAGGGGCATCTCGCTGCGAGCCTGCGTTTGTTCGCGCCTTTCGTGACGACTGATGCCCTCGCGAGAGCGTCGCAAAACTTTTCAAAAAAAGTTCTTGCATAGGATGCGGGCATCACGTAAGATTAATCCTCGTAAGCGGACATGGCTCAGTTGGTAGAGCACAACCTTGCCAAGGTTGGGGTCGCGGGTTCGAGCCCCGTTGTCCGCTCCATTTGGGCGTTTAGCTCAGGGGGAGAGCGCTTCCCTGACACGGAAGAGGTCAGAAGTTCAAATCTTCTAACGCCCACCAAATGTTCGCAGCTCAGAGGCTATGTCCTCTGAGCTGTTTTGTTTTGCTACCAAGCACGCCGTCAAATATGCCAGCAAATATTGATCCAAGGTCCCCGTAGTGGTGCCGGCAGGTTGCATACGTCCTGGCCGACCGTGACCGCAACATGTTGGTCAAGCATAATCTTTTGGATTCTTTTGGCGTGAGCGGCTTGGTTTTGGTAGGATTTGTCAGCGGCTTGACTAAGGGGGTTTTATAACTGCCATGCAGGTAGCCGTGTTGGTAACGTTTTACCGACTTGCCAAGAACCCCTCATAATTAATGCGTCTGCAAAATGACTAATTGCTTTGACCTGCTGAAACACTATATGTTGTGTTTGACCTAAAAAAAGAATACAGGATATAGATGCCTCTTTGTCGTATGATAGATGGCGGACAGAGAACGAGGACCTTATTCGCCCCATTTGGATGGATCTTCGAGCCCCTTGATTGGCTGCGAGGATTGTCCGCATGAGGGCCTATGGTTTTCGAAAACACAGATTGCGCGACGGCGCCGCAAGACAGGGGCAAGCCCTGCCGGGCATCGTTTGGCTCTGAAGCGCAATACGATTTCGACGCGAAAGAGGCAAGAGGATGAAGATCATCAAGCGCAGCGGCACCGAGGTTGTCTTTGACATCGATAAGATTGTCAATGCCATCCGCGCCGCAAACTTGGAGGTCGAGGAGAGCTCTCGTCTTACCGACCGCCAGGTGGTTTACGCGGCACAAAACGTCGCCGAGGCATGCGAGAACGCGGGCCACACCGTGTCGGTCGAGGAGATTCAGGATCTGGTCGAGGACGAGATTATGCGTCTCGACTGCTACGAGGTCGCTCGCCATTACATCATCTATCGCTATGTTCAGAGCCTGAAGCGCCAGAAGAACACGACCGACGACAAGATTCTGTCGCTGATTGAGTGCAACAACGAAGAGGTCAAGCAGGAGAACTCCAACAAGAACCCGACCGTCAATTCCGTTCAGCGTGACTACATGGCCGGCGAGATCTCCAAGGACCTGACCCAGCGTGTGCTGCTGCCCCAGGAGATTGTGGATGCTCACAATGAGGGTCTGATTCACTTCCATGATTCGGACTACTTTGCCCAGCACATGCATAACTGCGACCTGGTGAACCTGGAGGATATGCTCCAGAACGGTACTGTTATTTCGGGCACGCTGATCGAGAAGCCGCACAGCTTCTCGACTGCCTGCAACATCGCGACGCAGATTATCGCTCAGGTTGCTTCCTCCCAGTACGGTGGCCAGTCGATTTCGCTGACCCATCTTGCCCCGTTCGTCGAGGTGAGCCGTCAAAAGATTCGCGGCGAGGTCGCCCGCGAGCTCGAGGAGCTCGGCGTTTCCGCATCTCCCGAAAAGGTCCGCGAGGTTGTTGAGGACCGCCTGCGTGACGAGATCCGTCGCGGCGTTCAGACGATTCAGTATCAGGTCGTGACCCTTATGACCACGAATGGCCAGGCGCCGTTCGTGACGGTCTTTATGTATCTCAATGAGGCCCGTACGCCCCAGGAGAAGCATGACCTTGCCATGATTGTGGAGGAGACGCTTCGTCAGCGCTATGAGGGCGTTAAGAACGAAGCCGGCGTGTGGATCACCCCGGCGTTCCCCAAGCTCATCTATGTGCTCGAGGACGATAACGTTCACGAGGATTCCCCGTACTTCTACCTGACTCAGCTGGCTGCGAAGTGCACCGCCAAGCGCATGGTGCCCGACTACATCTCCGAGAAGAAGATGCGCGAGCTCAAGCTGTCGAAGGGCGAGACCGCGGGCAACGGCGACTGCTATACCTGCATGGGTTGCCGCAGCTTCCTGACGCCCGACCGCTCCGGCAACGGATTTAACAACGTGGCCAACGCGCTGAACTATGATCCGAACAAGCCCAAGTACTACGGTCGCTTTAACCAGGGCGTTGTGACCATCAACCTGCCTGATGTCGCGCTGAGCTCGCACCAGGACATGGACAAGTTCTGGAAGATCTTCGACGAGCGCCTTGAGCTGTGCCACCGCGCCCTGCTGTGCCGTCATGAGCGTCTGATGGGTACGCTTTCGGATGCCGCACCGATTCTTTGGCAGTACGGTGCCCTCGCCCGTCTGAAGAAGGGCGAGACGATCGACAAGCTGCTCGTGGGCGGTTACTCCACCATTAGTCTGGGTTATGCCGGCCTGTATGAGTGCGTCAAGTACATGACGGGCCACAGTCACACCGAGAAGGAGGGCACGCCCTTTGCCATGGCCGTCATGCAGCGCATGAACGACAAGTGCGCCGAGTGGAAGGCTGCGAGCGACATCGATTTCTCGCTGTACGGCACGCCGTTGGAGTCGACGACCTACAAGTTCGCCAAGTGCCTGCAGCGTCGTTTTGGCATCATTCCGGGCGTGACGGACAAGGGCTACATCACCAACAGCTACCACGTCCACGTGTCCGAGGAGATCGACGCATTCGACAAGCTCAAGTTCGAGGGTATGTTCCAGCAGCTTTCGCCGGGCGGTGCCATCTCCTACGTCGAGGTTCCCAACATGCAGGACAACCTCAAGGCTGTCATTCGCGTGATGCAGTACATCTACGACAACATCATGTACGCCGAGCTCAACACCAAGAGCGACTACTGCCAGGTGTGCGGCTACGACGGTGAGATCAAGATTGTCGAGGATGACGGCAAGCTGGTGTGGGAGTGCCCCAACTGCGGCAACCGCGATCAGGAGAAGATGAACGTCGCCCGTCGTACGTGCGGCTACATCGGTACTCAATTCTGGAACCAGGGCCGAACCGAGGAGATCCGCGACCGCGTGCTGCATCTCTAATAATCATCCCAGGCCGCCCCGTAGCGAGGCCCCGGACCTTTACTCGCTATTTCGGACAGTCCTGGCTCACGACGGAGGCGCCACTGGCGCCTCCTGTTCGTGCGGAACTCATATCGAGCAAAGGTCCGGGGCCTCGCTACGGGGCGGCCAAGTTGACGTAGCTGAGATGCAGCATGCGGTCTGCTCACTCCTCGAAGTTCTTAGCGGAAATAATTCGAGCTGCAGCAGCGATTTACTTGCGATGACGGTTGAGCTGCAACAAAGTTTTTATTGGACCTCGAACCCTATACTCGATGTTCTCTTCGTTCATTGAGTTACCCTTTGCATGAGGCCGGGACATATCGTCCCGCCCGCAGTTTCGCAGGCCGAAGGCCGAGAATGTTTGAGGACGGGATGATATGTCCCGGCCTCCCGGGAGAGTTACCTATGAATTACGCGAACATTAAGTATTTCGACATTGCTGATGGGGAAGGCGTTCGTACTTCTCTGTTTGTGAGCGGGTGCCGTCGTGGGTGCAAGAACTGCTTTAACTCTGTCGCGTGGGACTTTGCTGCGGGTGAGCCGTTCGATCGTGCCGTCGAGGACAAGATTATCGAGAGCCTCGACCATCCCTTTATCGATGGCCTGACGATTCTGGGCGGCGAGCCTATGGAGCCCGAGAATCAGGCGGGACTTGTTGACTTTATCGAACGCGTGCGTGCGGCCTATCCCGAGGGGTCGGGCAAGACCATTTGGTGCTTTACCGGCGACGTGCTCGAGGAGCTTATGCCGGGTGGCCGTCATCATACCGAGGTGACGGACCGTATCCTGGCCTGCCTCGACATGTTGGTGGATGGCCCGTTTGTTCAGGATCTGTACGATATCTCATTGCGCTTTAGGGGCTCGAGCAATCAGCGCGTGATTGATATGAACGCCACGCGCGCCCGTGCTGTGCGCGAGGGCGTTGCGCTTTGCGACGCTGTGGAGCTTTGGCGGGACGATCCGGTCTATTCGACCCATACTATGTAACTTGTGGCCGATGCCAAAGGGCGTGGTACCATAGCGCGAACGCAAAATCGGAAAAGTGAGGCCCAGATGGTCGATCAGGAAAAAGTCGAGGCCGCCATTAAGCTGTTGCTTGAGGGCATAGGCGAGGACCCAACTCGTGAGGGCCTGCTGGAGACCCCGGCGCGCGTTGCCCGTATGTATGGTGAGATCGCCGGCGGTATGGATCAGAGTGCCGAGGAGCACCTGTCCAAAACCTTTGCCGTCGCTTCGAACGACTTGGTTATTGAGCGCGACATTACGTTTTACTCGCTGTGCGAGCACCATCTGCTGCCGTTTTATGGCAAGGCCGCCATTGGTTATATCCCTAACGGTCGGGTGGCCGGGCTTTCCAAGCTCGCCCGCACGGTTGAGGTCTACGCCCGTCGTCTGCAGCTGCAGGAGCAGTTGTGTGCACAGGTTGCCGATGCCCTCATGGAATATCTTGCTCCCCAAGGGGCGATTGTGCTGATGGAAGCCGAGCATATGTGCATGACCATGCGCGGCGTGCAAAAGCCCGGCACCAAGACCGTGACACTCGCTCGCCGCGGCGTCTTTGAGACTGATCCCGCGCTCGAGGAGCGGTTCTTTAGGATGCTGGGCCGTTAGCATGAGGGTCGTCAACGACTTTACATCGAAGACCGATGAGGGGACGTCGCGTCGCGGCTTTATGGCTTCGGGCTTGGCTCCCTTTGGTGCCATGCCTCGCATTGATTACATTTGCGCCAACGGGCTGTTCCGGCGGCACCTGGGTAACATTGCACAGTTGGAATCGGGACGCATCTTCTGCCGCCACGGTATTGACCATCTTCTCGATGTCGCTCGCATTATGTGGATCAAGAATCTCGAGGAACAGCTCGAATTTGACCGTGAGGTCATCTACGCCACGGCACTTCTTCACGATATCGGCAAAGATGAACAGTATGAATCGGGTATATCCCATGATGTTGCAAGCGAACGCGTCGCTGATGCGATTCTCGGCGGCATGCCCGATGATGTGGCGTTTGAGCCGGCCGATGCCGCAGCCATTAAGACGGCCATTCTGGGCCATCGAAAGCTGCGTGTGAACAGCCAACCGCTTGAGCGTCTGCTCTATGCAGCCGACAAAGCGTCGCGCGCCTGCTTTGCATGCCCCGCGCGCAATGCTTGCAACTGGAGCGATGATAAAAAGAACCTGTCGATTCGCGTGTAGTTAGTTTGCGCGGTCGGGGTTCTAAACGAAGGAGACGATCGCGATGAGCAACAAGAAACTGCCCGAGAATGCAACCAAGACTGAAGGCGCCGAGCTCGCCCGCCGTGGAAGGGGCGAAATATCCACCGCAACGGCGGTGCCCCACGTGAGTTATGACGATCTGCGCCATGCTGACCGCATTACTATCGACGGTCTCGAGGTCTTTGCCAACCACGGCGTGTATCCCGAAGAGAATGCGCTGGGCCAGAAGTTCATCGTGTCCTTGGTGCTCTATGCCGACCTGCGTGCAGCGGGGGAGCACGATAACCTGGACGCTTCGATTGACTACGGCTCGGTGTGCCACGATGTCGATGGCTATCTGCGCGAGCATACGTTTAAACTCATCGAGGCGGCAGCCGAGGGTGTGGCCCAGATGCTGCTGCGTCGTTACCCCTTGCTGCTTGGCGTGCGTGTTAAGCTCGATAAGCCTTGGGCTCCCGTCGGTCTTCCCCTGGCAAGCTGCGGCGTCGAGATCGAGCGCGTGCGCTAACCGGTTCTAATACGTCTCTATGGGCGGCTGCTTGAGCCGCTGCGATAGAGCTCTATTGTTGGGACAGTACGTGTCGAGCAGGGCGTGAAACCGCTGATTGTGGCTTGGCTCGAGCAGGTGGACGAGCTCGTGGGCGACAACCATGCCGAGACACTCGATGGGATAGGCGGCAAGTTCGCGTGCGATGCGAACGGCACCGGATTTGGGCGTGCATGAGCCCCAACGCGTTTTCATGCTACGTACGGAAACGCGGGAAACGGCGACACCCATTGCGATTTCGTACGCGCGTACCATATCGCGCAGCGCCGTGGTGACCTCGGATGCATAGAGTTGGTCGATGCGGGTCTGGAGCTCATCGGACGTCAGGCCGTCGAGGGTTGCGCGCCGCTTGGCCTGTGGGCGTTCGTTCGATTTGTCGGTACCCATAAAACTTGCGAAGGTAGCCTGCTTGGGCCGCGGTGCGGGTGGCTCAAAGTTGTGGTCGAGTGCATCCTGAACGGTGATGGGTTTGCCCCAAAGCGCAATGATGGACGAGGGACTGAGCGGCTCTCGCGCCGTCGCCTGACGTTGCTCGCGCTGGGCAAGTCGGCTGATAATCCAGGCGCTGTTGCGCTTCACAAACGCTTCGATACGCTCGCGGCTGGCGCCGAGCGGTGCGCTGGCGTGGACCTCGCCACTCGATGTGACGCGTAGGTTGAAGTTCTTGACGCACTTTTTGGTAACGACGACGGGGATGGGCGTCCCATCCGGTCGGGATACGGAAATCGTAAACTGCTGCGTCAAAAGTGATCCTTCAGATTGGGGACGGGCCGGCATGTCGACCGTTCGGCATGCCGGCCCGCTCAGGGGATGTGAAATTAATAACGCTCAAAGAAGGCAAGGGCATTATCGCTGCAGAGCTTCTGCATCACGGTCTTGCCAAAGTGCTTGGAGAGCATGTTCTGGAACTCGGGCATCTTGCTGGCATCGGAGAGGAAGGCGGGCACCGTGGCACCGTCCCAGTCGCCGCCGAGCGCGATGACGTCCTCGCCGCCCAGGTCGAGCCAGTGCTCGATATGTGCCGCCAGCTGGTCGAAGGTGACGTCTGCGGCTGTCTTGTCGGTTGCGTCGTTGGAAAGGAACTCGCTGCAGTAGTTGAGGCCGACGATGCCACCCATGTCGCGAATGGTGCGGAACTGGTCGTCGGTGAGGTTGCGCTTAACGCCGCAAACTGCACGAGAGTTGGAGTGGCTGGCGACGAAGGGACGTGTGGCGTGGGCGACAACCTCGTCAAAGCACTCATCGTTGAGGTGGGAGACGTCAAGCGCCATGCCGGCGTGCTCCATCTGCGTAAGTGCCTCGATGCCGGCGGCGGTGAGGCCGGCGTGGGTATCGTGTCCGCTCGCGAGCGGTCCCTGCGCATTCCAGCTGAGCGATGACATGAGTACGCCCAAGCTCTTGAGCACCTCGATCAGCGCGGGGTCCTCGGCAAAGAACGTTGCGTTTTCGATGGTGTGGATGCAGGCGACCTTGCCGTCTTTGAGCGCGGGGCGAATGTCTGCCGCGCTGCGTACGTTGACCATGCGGTCGTGGTTGAGCATTGCCTGGCCGCTCATATGCGCCATGATCTGCGCCTGGAAGCGCGCGGCGTGGGCGGTGGGAATCTCATCGGGGACAAACGTGGCGAAGCACTGTGCCCATGGCGTGTTGCCGATCTTTGCGAGCGAGATGGCGCAGGCGTTGCCCTCGATGAGGTCGAAATCTTGCGGATGCGTTTCGTCGCCGGGGAAATAACCGTCGGTGCCGGCGGTAAAGCGCAGGTCGAGATCGAGCGTGGCCCAGCCGATGCGGTCGGCGGTGTCGCAGTGTAGGTCAAATACGGGATATGCCATGGTTCCTCCGGTTGCAGCGTTTCTTTGCAAACTGTCATTGAATTGTATGACTAGGGTATAGTTAGCGCCATATGTTCACGGCGGCCCGCGTTGTGCGCCGCCCTTATCACGGAGGTTACCATGTCCAACCAGGGCAAGAAGGTCAAGACTCATTATCGCGGCACGCTCGACGACGGCACGCAGTTCGATAGCTCCTACGATCGCGGCGAGCCGCTGGAGTTCACCTGCGGCGCCGGTCAGATGATCAAGGGCTTCGACGCCGCTGTTGTCGACATGCAGGTGGGCGAGAAGAAGACCGTGCACATTCCTGCTGCCGATGCCTACGGCGAGCACAATCCCGAGATGGTTATTACCTTCCCGGCCGAGCAGGTTCCCAACATCGAGCAGATCGAGAAGGGCATGAAGCTCTTCCTGTCCACGCCGAGCGGCATGCCTGTCCCCGCCGTCGTCATCGACGTAACGCCCGAGGCTGTGACGCTCGATGCCAACCACGAGCTTGCCGGCAAGGACCTCAACTTTGATATCGAGCTCGTCGAGGTCGAGGGTTAGAGCATGCCTGAGCGCTTGGTTTCGACGACATGCTTGGGAAATCTCAACGATCCGTCCTATGAACTTCTGCTTCGCCGGAAGCTGGGCGGCGT
Organism: uncultured Collinsella sp.; assembly: GCA_902494195.1. Taxonomy (GTDB): domain Bacteria; phylum Actinomycetota; class Coriobacteriia; order Coriobacteriales; family Coriobacteriaceae; genus Collinsella. The sequence goes on from CABUSH010000003.1 coordinate 14,484, forward strand.
CTTTGAAGTTGACGAGCTACTGCTCGATTGGGACCAGGCTGATGTATGCGCGTTTGTGGGCGTGACGGAGCTGGGGCGCACGGTCGATGTTCGGCTGGATACTGCCGACGGCGGTCGTTTTGTCGACGGCGACGTGCTCGCCGTCGACCGTTCGGGCGTGGTGCCCGTGGCGGTTGTCGTGCGCCTGCGCAGCGCCGAGGTTTATTTGGTCGAAGTTGACCGCATGGACCCGATTGCGCTCGCGCATGCGTGCTGGGAGATCGGCAATATGCATGCGCCGCTTTTTCGAGGCGATTCGGACGAGTATACCGTGCGCATGTATACGCCGGTGCAGCCTGTTTTGGGCCGCATGCTCCGGGGCGTCGAGGGCGTTCGGCTCTCGACGGTTACCCGTGAACTCGATTCGGACCGGCGCTTTGCGTCGAGTGCGGCGGATGCCGTTGTGAGTATGGCACCAGACTTTACGATCGTAAAGAAGGCGCGCGGTTAACGTGCGTATAAGTAAGGCGGACTTTGAGAGACAACTATTCAAAGTCCGCCTTTCTGTTGATGAGATGCTGTGGGGGAGCATATGGGTCTTGAAGGAATCAAGCTGATTGCATGCGATTTGGACGGCACGTTGCTGCATCCGGGGGAGCGCGAGCCGCGTTCCGAGGCCTTTGAGCTCATCGATGAGCTGCATCGTCGCGGTATCGTGTTTATGCCGGCGAGCGGCCGTCAATATGCGAGCTTGCGCTATCTGTTTGCCCCGGTGGCCGATGAGCTCGCCTATGTATGTGAAAACGGAGCCCTGGTGATGAGCGAGGGACGTGCCGTTGTCAAGCGTTCCATGGAGCGTAGCCTTGCTATGGATATCGCGAATGCCGTGGTTGCGTATCCCCATGCCGACGTGACCCTTTCGTGTGAGGGACACCTCTACACCATGAGCGGCAACGATGCGTTCGTCGATCATTTGCGCTATGAGGTCCACTGCGATGTGGCGGTGGTCGCCCGCCCCGAGGACATCGACGAGGACGTCATTAAGATTGCCTTCCAGACGCCCGAGGTGGATCAGCCGGCGGCCCTGGAGTATTTTGAGCGCCTCTTTAGCGACCGTGTTGACGTGATGACGTCGGGAACCGAATGGACGGACTTTATCGGTTTCGGTTCGGGCAAGGGCTCCGCGCTTGCCGATTACGGTCGTGCCCTGGGTATTTCGCCCGATGAGATGATGGCGTTTGGCGACAATGAGAACGATCGCGACATGCTCAACGTCGTGGGCCATCCCTATCTGATGGAGAGCTGCAACCCCTCTATGCGTGGCATTAACGACCGCGTCCGCTACGTGCGCACGGTCGAAGAAGAGCTGCGTCGTCTACTTGCTGAGTAGACATTTGGGACATGTCTAGGAATCTACTTTTTGCTGCAAAGTGCGGAAAGGTGGATTTTAAGGCATGTTCCAAACATCTACCGGCAGTCGGGGCAGAGACCCTCGAAGATGGTGTAGTGCGACGTGACGTGCCAGCCGATTTGCTCGGACGCTTTGGCGTCGAGCTGGGCATCGAAGGGGAGCGGTACGTCGATGACGCGGCTGCATGAGGTGCAGATGATATGTGCGTGCGGCTCGATCGTGCGATCGAAGCGGCTGCCGCCCGGCGTCTTGATGGAGAGGATCTCGCCGGCGTCGGCCAAGAGATTGAGGTTGCGGTAGACCGTACCGCGGCTGATTTTGTCATCCTGCGCGCGCACGACGTTGTAGATTTCGTCGGCGGTGGGATGGTTGTAGCTTTGGCGCACGGCGTCAAGAACCAGCTTTCGCTGCTTGGTATTCCTTCTTTGCACCGCCATGCGCCTCGCCTCTTTTCTATCAACGGTCGTAGGTAAATGATACCGTATTTAGCACACAATACTAATAATGAGGACTGAAACCGTCTTCATTGGCAAGTGGGGCTCGGGCCTGGGCATCTACAAGGCGAAAACGCGTTCCCATGCGCTCGTAGGAGGCATGAAGTGCCTCGAGATGAGATAGGATGTCTGCCGGAGCTCCCTGTATCTCCATCTCGACTGAGCCGTCTTCCATGTTACGCACCCAGCCGGTGAGTGCGCGTGCCTGCGCGAGGTTGGTGTTGGTAAAGCGAAAACCAACGCCTTGGACTTGCCCCGCCCAGCGCAGGAAATAACGCAGGGAAGTGTCTTGAGTGGCCTCGTCGCTTGCAAGCACGGTAAGCCTGCGGCGCAGCTCGAGCTCGACGTTTGACGGTTTTTGAGGCTCTCGACTGCCGCCGGTGACGCTGGAGAAGAACGTATCGAAGAGGCCCATCGCTATGCCTGCTTGCCTGCGTCGGCCGGGAAGGTTATGCCGGCCTGCTGACGCACGGCATCCATGATGCGTAGTGAGACGAGCGTGACATCGCGGTAGTGGCCAAGCTCGTGGCGTCCCGCCGGGGTCTCCCAAATCTCTTCCTTGACGTTATCGATGCCGCCGATGGCGGTGATAAAGTCTGTGAGTTCGTATTCCATGGTGTTGCTCGATTTGGGCAGGTCGAGCACGCGGCCGTTGTCGCCCTGTTCGCGCGGCGCCTCGGTCGCCGAGCCGCGTACGACGTCGCCGCGATAGTCGATGCGGACGTTGCGGGGCGTTGACAGATGGTCAATCTGGATAGTGCCACGCTCGCCTTCGATCTGCGAGGGCAGTAGGTCATTCGTAATTTTGGAGTGCGCGAGCTCGACGGAGATGCGGCCTCCGCCATAGCTGGCGAGGATGGAACCGCAGCCGTCGATGGGGCCGTGCGTGAGCTGTCGCGTGGTGGGGTCGAGCAGAGTAGTCATGCTCGTAAGGCCGGAGGGCATGCCGAAAATCTCGACCATGGGCTCGACGGCGTAGACGCCAATGTCCATGAGGGAACCCGATGCCATATTGCAGTCGAAGATATTGGTGGCGCGTCCCGCGAGAATCTCGTTGTAGCGCGAGGAATACTTGCCAAAGCGCAATGAGGCGCGGCGGATGGGGGCGATCTCGCCCAGGGCGTCCTCGATGGCGTGGAAGGCGGGATCGTGGAGGGGACGCATGGCTTCGAGGGCCACGACACCTGCTGCCTCGGCAGCGCGGAAGACTTCCAGCGCCTGCGCTTCGGTGGCGCAGAAGGGTTTCTCGACGATGACGTGCTTGCCACCGGCGATGCAGGCAAGGGCCTGCTCGTAGTGAAGTGCGTTAGGGCTGCCGATATAGACGGCGTCGACGTCGGCGGCTACCGCAAGCTCATCGAGTGACGTAAAGTTTCGCTCACCACCGCGCTCGGCGGTAAAGGCAGTACCGCGATTGGCGTCGCGTGAAAGCGTGCCCACAAACGCGGCTTGGTCGTTGGCGTTGACGACCTGGATAAAGTCGTCGGTAATCATGGATGTGCCGATGGTTGCGATACGCAACATGTGTCCCCCTTGCGTTGTTTGGCTTACAGGACGAGTGTAGCGCGGGAGGACACAAAAGCGTGCGAAAACGCCGTTACAGGTCGCTCTCGTTAAAGCCGGCGTCGATATCGAGGTTGCTGCCGTCGGCCGCCGTGGTGGCAAGCTCGTCGCAGCGCTCATTGAGCTCATGGCCGGCGTGGCCCTTAACCCAGATGAACTCCACTTTGTGTTTGCTCTTTGCGGTGAGCAGGCGCTCCCACAGATCGCGGTTCTTGACAGGCTGCTTGTTGGCGGTCCTCCAGCCTCGTTTTTTCCAGCCGTCAATCCAGTGTTTGTTGAAGGCGTTAACGACGTACTGCGAATCGGAATGGACCTCGACCTCGCAGGGGCGGTTAAGTGCCTCGAGCGCCACGATGACCGCCATGAGCTCCATGCGGTTGTTGGTGGTCTTGGCGTAACCGCGCGAAAGCTCGGAGGTGAAGGTCTTGCCGGCGGGGTTGGTGTATTTGAGCACGGCGCCGTAGCCGCCGCGTCCCGGATTTGATCGGGCCGAGCCGTCGGTATAGATGATGACCTTCACGGGCTTCCTTTCGTTGGGTACGTTTCGTGTGAGTGACCATTGTAGCGCCATGCCCGCCGGGGGCTAGCAATCTACGATTTCTATCCCGTCTTCCGACAGTTAGTTGGCATGGATGATGCGGTTGAGCTCGTCGAGGTATTGCTGCAAGAGGGGAGAGGGCTTGCGCTCGTCGTGCATGATATAGCCTACGTGCATCGTTGGGGCGTCTGCTAACGGGATCGATGCCATACCCCATTGCATTTCATTGGAGAGGACACCGGTCGACAGGGTGTAACCGTTCGACGTGATAAGTAAGTTAGTAAGTGTTCCGCGGTCCGAGATTCGTATGTTGCGGTCGCAAGGGATATAGCTAAAAGGTTCCTCGGCGTAATAGAAGGAGTTTGAGGTTCCCTGCTCAAAGCTGTAGCGCGTATAGGGTGTGAGGTCGGCAAGGGACAGCTGCGGGCGGCGGGCAAGCGGGTGGCGCTCGCTAACGAAGACGTGGACCGTCGCGTCGAATAGGGGATGGAAGCTCGCGCGCGCATCGGCAAAAGCCTTCTGCAGAACACGGGCGTTAAAGTCGTCCAGATACAGGATGCCGATGTCGCTGCGAAACGCGCGGACGTCATCGATGATCTGCGATGTGGTAGTCTCGCGCATGATGAACTCGAACTTGCTGTCGCGGCAGCGCTCGACCACGTTGACAAAGGCCTCGACCGAAAAGGCGTAGTGCTGGGCGGAAATGGCGAGGCGGGCTTGCGGGGTGCCGCCGTCCTCGTAGCGCGCCTCGAGCATATCGGCCTGCTCTACGACCTGGCGCGCATAGCCCAAAAGCTCGGTGCCGTCGTTGGTGAGCGTGACGCCGCGGCTGGAGCGCGTAAAGATCTCCAGGTGGAGCTCCTGTTCCAGGCTTTTGACGGCGTTTGAGATGCTGGACTGAGCGGTATAGAGGCGCTGAGCTGCGGCATTGATTGAGCCGGACTCTGCTACGGCGATCAGGAAACGAAGCTGCTGGAGGGTCATCGGCGCCATCCTTTCGAGTGTTATCTATATAACCGATAACAGGTTAGCGCTTTTAAGTGATTGACCGAGGGAAACAATGCTCGTACTATTCAAAACACACAAAGGCGGTAGGTAATTAAGCCAAACACGGAACCGGGATGTGAAAGGAGGCCCGCATATGAATTGCTTACCAAGACGAATGCCGGGCTCCTGTTTGCGCCCGTCGGCGTGATCAGGAGACAGCGACTTACTTCTCTCTAATTTATTAACTTTTGTTCGATCAAGGAGATCATCATGAGCCAGTTCATCAACAACCCCGAGCACACCTTTGGTTTCGATACCCTGCAGCTTCACGTTGGCCAGGAGAGCGCCGATCCCGCATCCGACTCCCGCGCCGTGCCTATCTACCAGACCACGAGCTATGTGTTCCGCAACTCCCAGCACGCCGCCGATCGCTTTGGTCTTGCCGACGCCGGTAACATCTACGGCCGTCTGACCAACTCCACCCAGGGCGTCTTCGAGGACCGTATCGCCGCACTCGAGGGTGGTGTGGCAGGTCTTGCCGTCGCCTCCGGTGCTGCTGCCATCACCTATACCCTGCAGGCTCTTGCCCAGGCCGGTGACCACGTGGTGGCTCAGAAGACCATCTACGGTGGCTCCTACAACCTGCTGGAGCATACGCTCTCCCAGTTTGGCGTCGAGACCACCTTCGTCGATGCCCACAACCTGGACGAGGTCGAGGGCGCCATCAAGGACAACACCACGGTCATCTACCTCGAGACGCTCGGCAACCCCAATTCTGACATCCCCAATATCGACGCCATCTCCGAGATCGCCAAGAAGCACGGTTTACCGGTTGTCGTCGACAACACCTTCGGCACCCCGTATCTGTTCCGTCCGCTGGAGCATGGTGCCAACATCGTCGTCCACTCCGCAACCAAGTTCATCGGCGGCCACGGCACCTCGCTGGGCGGTGTGATCGTCGACGGCGGTAACTTCGATTGGAAGGCGAGCGGCAAGTATGAGCAGATCGCCGAGCCCAACCCCTCCTACCATGGCGTCTCGTTTGCCGAGGCTGCCGGTCCCGCCGCCTTCGCAACCTATGTCCGCGCCATCCTGCTGCGTGACGAGGGCGCCTGCATCAGCCCGTTCAACGCTTGGATCCTGCTCCAGGGCACCGAGACTCTGTCGCTGCGCGTTGACCGTCATGTCGAGAACACCAAGAAGGTCGTTGAGTTCCTGGCTGGTGATAGCCATGTCGCCAAGGTGAACCACCCGAGCCTGTCTGAGCACCCCGATCACGAGCTCTATCAGAAGTACTTCCCCAACGGCGGTGCCTCGATCTTTACCTTTGAGATTAAGGGTGGCCAGGAGGCAGCTTGGAAGTTCATCGACCATCTGCAGGTCTTCTCGCTGCTCGCCAACGTGGCCGACGTCAAGTCGCTCGTCGTGCACCCGGCTACCACTACGCACTCCCAGCTCTCTGCCGAGGAGCTCGCCGAGCAGAACATCACGCCCTCCACGATCCGTCTTTCCATCGGTACCGAGAACGCCGAGGATATCATTTGGGATCTGAAGCAGGCCTTCGCCGCGCTGGACGAGTAAGGCGACTTGTGCAAGGACCCCTTGCGACTCGATAGGTATAACTGCATAAAATGCCTGCTCAAGGCGCCTGTGCGAACAATGGTTGCACAGGCGCCTTTTTTGCATAGAGCGGGTGCAAAAACAGGGTTTTTGGCATGCTTTATGCAATCGAGATGTGGAAAACTCCTGTTAAGAGGATGTGAGTTTTACGCAATTGACGTGCGCCTTTTGAGTAAAACCGCAGGTCGCGATTTGCTCGGGGTACTATGCAGCGCGATCGAATCACACGCAGCTCAAACGCAGCAAAAACGCACTACGGAGGTTTCTAGCTACATGAGGATCGATTCACGAAAACCGAAAGCCGCCGCCCTTTCCGCCGCTCTGACCGTGGCACTTTTGGCGGGCGCCGGTGCAACCGATGCCCACGCGGCAACACTATCCGATACGGTTGGACCTACGCCGTCCGAGGCGACGCTGGTGCAGCCCGTTGACTATCGCGGCGATGGTTATGGTTCCATGCAGGAGTGGAACGCCTCGATGGAGGCCAAGCGCGATTCCCTTGAGATGCGCGCTCAGATCATTATGAATATGTATGGCGACTATGCTACCGATGACGAGCGTGCTGTGCTGCAGGGTTGCATCGACGGTGCGGGTAGCCTGTTGACGATGGGGGAGGTGGACGCCAAGTCGACCGAGCTCGATGAGCTGCGCGCTGCGCTTGAGGATGCCAAGCGCGAAGCGCTCGAGGCTGCCGCCGAGGCGGAGGCTGCCGAGGCCGCCCAGGCTTCGTACTACAACGCCGGTTACACTCCGTCTTACGCGTCTGCCGCGTCCTACGCGAACGGATCGGGCCTGACGCGCTCTGCGGGTGTCAATAACTACAACGGGCGCCGCGAGACCTATTACAGCAGCAATGTGCTTTATCACTATCGCACGGGCGAATGGACTCAGGATTCTGAGGGCTTCTGGCGCGATTCCGACGGCTATTACGTTGTTGCCGCGGGCGATATGGCCCAGGGCTCGACCTTTACGGGCTCCAAGGGTGATTGCAAGGTCTATGACTCCGGCTGCGCTGCCGGAACCACCGATTACTACACCGGTTGGTAATTTTTCTGCATCACGGATATTTGGCGGACGGGCGTCTTTACCGAGCTTTAGGGCAACGTAAGGACGTCCGTTCTATGTATGCGTTTGAGTTAACAGAGCCCTTACCGTGGCGGTACGCTGGGCGTATGGATGCGGGGCACACTGGTTCTTGAGAAATAAGGTCTTTCTCTTGGAGGAAGTGGTCTTGTGAATGCTCGAGATATTGCCGTTGCCGCCGTCGCGTTGATGCTTGGCTGCCTTGGTCCCACGGCCGCGCTCGTCGCGGACATGCAGGGGACATGCGGGGCTGCCTCTATCGTGGTTGGCGTGTTGATCGCGGCCGCGCTGCTGGGAAGTGCGGGTGTAACCCTTTGTCGCGACGATGAGGGCCAGGCGTCGGAGTCGCAGCTCTAACCGTTGTGAAGCTGATTTTTGGCCAAAGATGAAAAAGGAAGCCGCCGCGAGGGGAGTGCCCCTTGCGGCGGCTTTGCCATTGGATCTGTTGGCTGCAGTATGCCGAGCACTACCAGCTGCTTTCTATTTCGCGAATCCTCTGGTAGAGCCAATCGTTTTGCGGCACTTGGATATCGTGTTTGGCGGCCAGGCGGCAAATGATGCCCGCGAACTCCTCGACTTCGGTTTTTCGTTGTGCGATGCGATCCTGCGCCATCGAGGGCATACCGGTGGGGTCGATTCCCTCGATGAGGTGCACCATTTGCGTCAGGTCTGCCTCGGTCAGCTCAACGCCCTCGGCGTTGGCAACCGCAAGCGTCTCGCGCATGGCGGAGACAAAACAGCGGCGCTGCTCGGAGCCCGGCTCCGTGGCGCTTCCGTAGGTCCCGCCGTAGGCCATGCAGGTCTGGTTGATGCCGTCGTTGAGCATGAGTTTGGCCCACATGCGGTGGGCGATGTCGTCCTCGACGGTATGGGCGATGCCGCAGCGCGTATAGAGCTCGTCGATAGCGGCGACAGTCGCGGGGTCGGTGCCGGCGGCTGCACCAAAGCGGATCTCGCCCGCATTGGTAAAGGTGAGCGCGCCATTGAGAAACACGGCGTCCATGCCCTGGCAGATACCAAGAACGGTATGCTCCCAGCCAAAGCGTTCGGCAATCTTTTGCTCGCTCGTAATACCGTTGCACAGCGAGGCGATGAGCGTGTTGGGTCCCACAACGCGCTCCATAGTCTTGAGTGCTTGGTCGAGACCGGTGGTCTTGACCGTCAGGATGACCAGATCGGCGGGCGCTGCCTCGCTGGCGCGGACGGACGTGAGACCGCAAGGCTTTCCGTTGACGGTGAGCGCATCGCCCGCGTGACGCTCAAAACGGGCGTCATCCATAACGTATTCGACGGCGTCATTGCCGAGGGCCTTGGCAATCATGCTGCCGTAGAGCAGGCCGACGCCGCCCTTGCCGATAAAGGCGACCTTGTTGATCTGCATGTGAATCATCTCCCCATATAAAAGGCGCCCGCGTAAGGGGCGCCTGATGGATTGTATGCTGCCGGGGTGATTGGTGGGTGCGCGGGGCGGCTGTTATAAAAAAGAAACGTTTGCCTGGACGTTACGCTGCGGGGCAGACCGCAAAGACGCGCGCGGGGTACCCGACACCATCACGGACCTTAGGGAAGGTGCAGAAGATGACGGCGCCTGTGGCGGGAAGCTCGTCCAGATGGTCCATGACTTCGATCTGATAGCGGTCGACCGAGAGGATGTATTGCTCGCCGGGGTAGGGGTAGGCGTCCTCACGCGTGGTCACGCTCGCCGGGTCGGTGTCAGCCGGCTCGTGGCCGATAGCGCCGATGTTGCGTTCTTCAACGAGCCACTTGATGGCGTCGAGGTCCCAGCCGGGGTAGTGGGGCTGGCCGTCCTCGTCCTTGTTTTCGAGGTCAGCGAGCTTGGACCAGTCGGAGCGGAAGGCGACAAAGGCGTCCTTGGGAATGCGACCATGCTCGTCCTCCCAGGCTTTGAGGTCCTTGATGGTCAGGATAAAGTCGGGATTTGCGGCGCACTCCTCGTGCTTGTCGATCACACAGAGCGGATGCATAAACTCGATGGGTTCAATCTCTCCAAGGGAACGACCCTCAACATGGAAATGCCGCGGAGCGTCGACATGCGTGCCGTACTGCGAAGCGACCGAATACTGAAAGCAGCGCATAGGGGCGAGCATGTCCTCGGGCGTGTTTGGCAGATAGTCGAAGAGCTTGGTGGACTCAAACGGCTTAAAGCCAAACCAGTGCGGGGTGTCGCACGAGAGCGTGTGGGTGAGGTCGACCCAGCGATAATCGGTGCTTTTGAGCTGGGATGCGAGGTTCCAAAGGTCGAGCGCGGGCATGGGCGACTCCTTTCATCGGGCTTTTTGCTGATGTTAAAGCGGTGCCGTGACGGCCTGATTTCTGCTGCGTTACGATACGTTCTCAATTGCGATTCCGATGTGTTTCGATGACGTGACGGGTTTGTTTCGCCTTGTCAGGGCTTCGATGGGAGGGGAGGGGCCGTGCAATATCGCGTTGACCCCAAAAGCGGCAACCGTATCTCGGCGTTGGGGCTGGGCTGCATGAGGTTTCCCGGTGCGCCGGGACGCCCGGATGCGAAGACAGCCGACGCCATCATCTCCCGTGCGGTGGAGCAAGGGATTAACTACCTGGACACGGCCTATCTCTATCCCGGCAACGAGGCTTGTGTGGGTGCGTCGCTTGAGCGCCTGGGCTTGCGCGACCAGGTTTTGCTCGCAACCAAGCTGCCGCATGCTTCGTGCAAATGCGCGGAGGATTTCGACCGGTTCTTCGACGAGCAACTGCGCCGCCTGCGGACCGACCATATCGACTATTACCTCATGCACAACATTACCTCGCCCGCCCAGTGGGAACGTGTGGTGGCGTTGGGCATCGAGGACTGGATCGCGCGTCAAAAGGCGGCGGGGCGCATTCGCCAGATTGGTTTTTCGTACCACGGCAGCGCGGCGGATTTCCTGACGATGCTCGATGCATATGAGTGGGACTTTTGCCAGATCCAGTACAATTACGCTGGAGAGCGATATCAGGCGGGAACAGCGGGGCTCATGGCCGCCGCCGAGCGAGGCCTCGCGGTGTTTGTGATGGAGCCACTGCTGGGCGGGCGTTTAGCGGGCAAGCTGCCGCCACGGGCCCGCGCTGTGCTCGATAGTGCCCGTGACACGCATTTGCGCACTCCTGCCGCCTGGGGTCTTTCGTGGGTCTGGAATCATCCTCAGGTGACGATGCTGCTTTCGGGTATGACCGATATCGCGCAGGTGGATGAGAACGCGGTGTTGGCCGATCGGGCCCTGCCGGATTCGATGACTGCCAACCAGCTCGACACGATCGCGCACGTGCTGGATGAGTTTGAAAAATCGAATCGCGTGCCCTGCACGGGATGCGGCTATTGCATGCCGTGCCCTAAAGGCATCAATATCCCTGGATGTTTTGCCGCCTACAACGCAAGCTATGCGCACAGCTGGTTTACGGGTCTATCGCAGTACTTTACGGCGAGCGCGGTGCGCACAAGCGAGGCCAAGCTGGTGAGCAATTGCGTCAAGTGCGGCAAATGCGCGCGCCACTGCCCACAGCATATCGATATCCCCGAGCGTCTCGATGACGTGCGCCGACGTTTCCAGCCTGGCCCCGTAACGGTCATGCTTAAAGTCTTCGGCAAAACTCGCTCCTCATGACCCTTTTATATCTTGTGATGGAATAGTCCCTGTTTGCGGCAGAATAGGGCGATAGCAGGAACTTTTTTGCCGCAACTGATGGGAGGCTATCGTGGGTGACCGAGGCTTACGTAATGATTCGCGTGAGGTCCGTTGGGGCATTTTGGGCGCTGGGCACATTTCTCATCGATTTGCATCGTCGCTCAAGAAGGTCGACGGGGCACGGCTGGTGGCTGCGGCCGGCCGCACTCCTGCACATGTCGAGGAATTTTCCCGAGCGTTTTCGATCGATGCTGCGCATGGCCATGCCTCGGTCGACGATAACGGCGATGCGGCTTATGACGCGCTGATTGCCGGCCCCGATGTCGACGCAATCTACTTGGCTCTTCCGCATGGCATGCATACGCGTTGGGCCTGTCGCGCGCTGCGTGCCGGAAAGGCCGTGCTGTGCGAAAAGCCGGCCGTTTTGAGTGAGGAAGAGGCTCTTTCGATTGCCTCCACCTCTCGCGGGCGCGGCGTGCTGTTTATGGAGGCGATGAAGAATCGGTTTTGCCCGATGCGCACTCGCGTGAAGGACTTGCTTGCGTCGGGTGAGCTTGGCCGTATTGTCTCGATTGAAAGCGTGCAAAAGCTCGATTACGGCGAGTCTCCTTCGGGCTATCTGCTTGATTCGTTGCAGGGCGGCTGTCTATATGACATGGGCTGCTATGCAGTCGGTTGGTTTGAGGATTTGCTCGCGGGCGCTTGCGAGGTTTCGTCCCGTGAAGTTCGCTGGCGTGACGTATCGGGCGGCTGCGTCGATTGGGCCGACGAGATCCATATGAGCGTCGACGGTATACCCATTCATATGGTGTGCGACGGCAAAGCAACATATGAAAGCCGCTTAACGATTGCCTGTGAGCGGGGCTCGTTGGAAATCGAGCGGCTCCATCGCCCCGAGCTCGCTCATGTGAAGTATTCCGACGGTCGAGTACTCGAAATCGATGCGCCATTTGAAGTCGATGATTTTTACGGTGAGGCGTCGCATGCGACGCAGCTCATTCAGGCAGGGAAACTCGAAAGCCCCATCATGTCCCTAGCCGCCACACAGCGCTGTGCGCACATCATCGATGCGATTCGCTTGAAACTTTAGGGCGTGGGGGCATGGCGCCAGCGCTTGGAATGCCTGGAGGCCTTTGCTCCTGATGCCCCTTTTATAACTTGCGGTGGAATACGGTCTGCTTGCGCCAAAATAGGGCACCAATAGACCGTATTTCACCGCAACTGATGAAGAGGGAGCTGGAGATGCTGACGATTGGGTGCCATCTTTCGACGACGAAGGGCTATCGGGCGATGGGGGAGACGGCGCTATCCATTGGCGCCAATACCTTTGCGTTCTTTACGCGCAACCCGCGCGGTGGCAAGGCAAAAGAACTTGACATGGATGACGTGGCGGCTCTGCGCGAGCTTATGGCACAAAACGACTTTGGACCGCTGGTGGCGCATGCCCCGTATACCTACAACCCCTGTTCTGCCAAAGAGCGGGCGCGCGAGTTTGCCTTGGAGGCAATGGCCGAGGACTTGCAGCGTCTGGAAACACTGCCCGGCAACTACTACAACTTCCATCCCGGTGCGCATGTGGGACAGGGCTCCGACGTCGGCATTCAGATGATTGTCGACACGCTGTGCCAGGTGATGTTTGAGGGGCAGCAGACGACGGTATTACTCGAGACCATGGCAGGAAAGGGCACCGAGGTGGGCCGTAGCTTTGAAGAACTGGCGTGCATTATCGAGGGCGTTGCCGCCAAGCGCCCAGAGCTGTCCGATAAGCTGGGCGTTTGTTTGGACACCTGCCATGTGAGCGATGCCGGCTACGACATCATCCATGATCTGGACGACGTACTCGACGAGTTCGACCGCGTGGTGGGTATCGATCGCTTGCATGCCGTACACATCAACGATTCGAAGAACCCTTGTGGCGCCCATAAAGATCGTCACGAGTGCATCGGCAAGGGATACCTTGGCAGCGAGGAATTTGGTGGCGGTATGCAGGTTATGCAGAATATTGTATCGAATGGCCGTTTGCGTTCGCTGCCGTTTATTTTGGAGACTCCGAACGAACTTGCAGGTTATGCAGCTGAAATTAGACTATTAAGGTCATTGCAGCAGTAATGACTGTTACAAAGTGGAGTGTTCCATTCACGTTATGGGTTTGTTTCAATCAGTTTTCTCATTGCAGATTCGTAATTCCGGGTGCATAATAGCCAACAGTTTTTGCAGACCTCTGAATCAAACGAGGTCACCGGAAGGAGACTGATTATGAAGCTTAAGAAGCTTGGCGCATTTGCCGCCACAGGCGCCATGGCGCTCGCCCTCGCACTGACGGGCTGCGGCTCGTCCAACGCCACCTCTGGTTCTGATGCCGGTTCCAGCAGCTCTGACGACGCTAAGGTCGAGAAGGTCGACGGCTCCAAGGAGTACGCGCTCGTCAAGGACGGTACACTGACCGTCGGCACCTCTGCCGAGTACGCTCCGTTTGAGTACAAGGATGACAACGGCGATTATCAGGGTTTTGACCTTGAGCTCATCAAGGCTATCGGCGACAAGCTGGGCCTGGATGTCGAGTATGTCAACAATGACTTTGACACGCTGGTTCCGGGCGTCGCTTCGGGCGCCAAGTATGACGTTTCCATCGCGGCTATCACCGACACGCCCGAGCGTGAGAAGGAAGTCACTTTCTCTGATTCCTATTACATGGACGATCAGGCTATCGTGACCAAGGTCGATAACACCGACATCACGGCCGACAACTACAGCGAGAAGCTCAACAACGCTGACGCTACCATCATCGTCCAGTCTGGCTCGACCGCCGAGGCCTTTGCCCAGGAGAACTTCCCCAAGGCCAAGATCGTCCCCTACAAGGACGCTACCGAGTGCTTCAGCGCCCTGCAGTCCGATAAGGGCGACGCCGTAGTCACCAACCGCTCCGTTGCCAGCCAGCTGACCGCCGAGCAGTTCAACACCTGCCAGACCATCAAGCAGATCAGCACCGGCGAGGAGTACGCCATCGCCATCAACCAGGGCAACACCAAGCTCAAGGACGACATCAACCAGGCCATCAAGGACCTGACTGATGACGGTACCGTTGACGCCCTCATGGCTAAGTACAACATCAAGTAAAATAGCTACTTGATTGCGCGCGGGCCCTTTCCGTTTTGGCGGAGAGGGCCTTTGCGCTTCTCTTGACGGAGAGTTTTCCGTCTCGTTTTGCCGGCAACTTCTACGATAGGAGCCACCTTGTCTCGACTGAACAAAGGGGCCGCGGAGCAGCGTTTTCCACTGCCCTCGATGCTCCAAAAGCTGGCCTGTGCCCTGGCTGTGGCGCTCGCCCTGGTATGCGCGGGGGCCTGCGTGCCCACGACCGCCCAGGCGCTTGAGACCGCAAAGATTACCGCCCGACCCAATACCGGTTCGGGTAGCGATGTGGTCGGCGGCACCGAGACGCGCATCACTTGGGAAGTTCAGGCCGATGCCGACGAGGAGCTGAGCGGTCTTTCGCTGACGTTTGTCGACGGCACGACGTTTGGTACCGATGACACGCGATTGACGATGCTCTCGGGCGAGGACCTCATGGATCGTACGCCCATGAAGCCCACGTGCAAGGCTGACGGCCAGACGCTCAAGATTGATTTTGGCGAGACGGCGCCTGCCGGCGGCTATTTCCGCGTCGAGGTCTACGGCGTGACCTTCCCCGTCGAGGGCGGCGATGAGGCCTTTAGCGGCACCTACACTTTGGCCGATGGCTCGACCAAGAAGATCTCCAAGATTCCGTCGGTGGAGATCAAGGGCGTGACGGCCTTCGATAACTTCTTGGCCGACCTTAAAGAGCAGCCGTGGGTCGAGGCCTGGAACTCCAATATGTTCCTGCGCCTGTTTCTGAACCCGGTCATTTTGGTCCAGAGCCTGCCGATCGTCTTCAAGGGCTTCCTCATGTCGCTTTCGATTGTGCTTGTGGCGTTTCCGCTGGCAATTCCCTTCGGTTTTGCCCTGTCGCTCATGCGCATCTCTAAGTCGCGCATCCTGCGCTGCCTCGCCGGCATCTACGTGAATATCATTCGCGGTACGCCGGCGTTCCTGCAGATCTATATCGCGTTCTTCGGTCTGCCGTTGGCCGGCGTCAAGGTGGACGACTATGTCTTGGGCGTCATCGTCATGGCCATGAACTCGTCTGCGTACCTGTGCGAGATCTTCCGTGCCGGTATTCAGTCGATCCCCAAGGGCCAGAACGAGGCCGCGCGCTCGCTGGGCATGAACGCCTTCCAGACACTGCTCTACGTTATGATTCCGCAGACGTTCCGCAATGTCCTGCCTACGTTGACCAGTGAGTTCATCCTGCTTTACAAGGATACGTCGCTGCTCGCGGCCGTGGGCGTGGTCGAGATCGTCATGAACGCCCGCACCATCGTGGCCACGACGGGCTCCATTACGCCGTACGTGGTTGCCGCCCTGTTCTATCTGGTCATCACCCTGCCGCTCGCTCGCTTGGTGAGCGGTCTTGAGGCGAGGCTTTTGGGCACGGCCGAGACCAAGAAGAAGCGTCCCGCCAAGAGCGCCGGGCAGGTCGTCGCGACGCCCGCCGATCACATCGCCGGTCTGTAAGGAGGTCCTATCATGAGCGAAACCAATAACTCGAACGAGGTTGTCGTCAGCATCAAGAACCTCCAGAAGGCCTTTGGCGATAACGTGGTCCTGCGCGATATCGATCTGGATGTGCATAAGGGCGAGGTCGTCGTAGTTCTGGGTCCCTCGGGCTCGGGTAAGTCGACGATGCTTCGCTGCATCAACCGCCTGGAGCATCCCACGAGTGGCTCGATTGTCGTTGAGGGTGTGGACGTGTGCGCCAAGGGCGTCGACCTTAACAAGGTGCGCACGCATCTGGGTATGGTGTTCCAGCAGTTCAATTTGTTCCCGCACCTGTCAGTCAAAAAGAACGTCATGCTTGCGCAGCAGAAGGTGCTCAAGCGCAGCAAGGAAGAGGCCGAGAAGATTGCCGTCGAGGAGCTGACCAAGGTCGGTCTTGCCGAGCGTATCGACTTTATGCCGAGCCAGCTCTCGGGCGGCCAGCAGCAGCGCGTTGCCATCGCCCGCGCCCTGTCGATGAACCCGCACGTCATGCTCTTTGACGAGGCCACCTCGGCGCTCGACCCCGAGCTCGTGCGCGACGTCCTGGGCGTCATGCGCGACTTGGCGTGCGAAGGCATGACCATGATCGTCGTGACGCACGAGATGGGCTTTGCCCGCGATGTCGCCGACCGCGTCGTCTTTATGGACGGCGGCGTCATTGTGGAAGAGGGTACGCCGAGCGAGGTCTTCGACCACCCCAAGAGCGAGCGCACCAAGGCGTTCTTGGGCAATATTTCGTAGCCGGTTGATGTAACTGCCGTTACAAAAGAGCGGGGGCTGGACTTGAATCCAGCCCTCGCTCTTTTGTAGGGATGGGGATGCGCTGTGATACAGGCTCTTTTGGAGGCCTGGTTTCGTTACGCGAGCTCGGCTCCGAGGGCCTTGCAGGCGGCCTCGCCCTCGTCGTCGGGCGCGTCGTAGCAGATGGCGGAGTCCACGACGTTGACGCCGGCCTCGTCGGCGTCGGCCTTCCAGTTGTCCATCCACTCGCCCTCGGCCCACGAATAGGAGCCAAAGAGGACGACCTTCTTGTCGCCGAGAGTCTCCTTGACCTCATCCCACATCGGCTGGAACTCATCGTACTCGAGTTCCTCGGAGCCCATGGCGGGGCAGCCGAAGGCGAAGGCATCATATTCGGCGGCCTTGTCGGCAGAGAAGTCGGCGCAGGAGATGACCTCTGCCTCGGCGCCGGCACCGGTTGCGCCCTCGGCAACGAAGTTTGCCATGGCCTCGGTGTTGCCTGTACCGCTCCAGTAGACGACTGCGATCTTGCTCATATGTCTTCCTTTCGGTTGTGCGGCGTGCGGCCGCGTTTTGTATGCTCTATCGGGTTGCC
The DNA here is from genome assembly GCA_902494195.1 of uncultured Collinsella sp. Taxonomy (GTDB): domain Bacteria; phylum Actinomycetota; class Coriobacteriia; order Coriobacteriales; family Coriobacteriaceae; genus Collinsella. The sequence goes on from CABUSH010000003.1 coordinate 31,762, forward strand.
TGGACAAGTTGTCCCAGAGTGCAGCCCTGTTGGTAGATGTAGGTAAGGTATTGCGTGCATGCGCGATAGGAATCGAAGGTCGTGAGCGCCTGCTCAACGTTTGTGTATACCTTCCATGCGCCAAAGACCTTATAGTTTTCGCCGTGCTGGACGATAAACTGATGGACATCTTCGTAGGGATAGCCCAAAAAATAGCCAATTTCGTGGGGGAACTCGCACATGCACCCCGTATCGCAGTGCCTATTTCGCGCGAGCGCGCAGACGCTGCCGTCATAGGCGCTCTCTGCGGCATTGCTGCTTGCCAGCGTGATGCGCGCGGCGAGATGCACCAGGGACGCGGGCAGGTTGTGGACATCGTAACCTTCGGCGGCAAGCGCCGTCGTGGCGCGGGGGTCGGAGAGGTATCGCATGAGGTCTGCAGGGCGGTACACATAGATGAGCGCTCCGCAGGGGCGCCAGACCAAAACGCTCATATGGATCCCGAGTGGCTGGAGCTCGCGGTTGCATTGGGCTATGACGGCGAGCAGGCGAGAGCGTCGCTCTTCGATATGGGTGGCGCTGGGTTTTCCGTTTTGGTTGGCGTAAACGCCGGGATAGGTAAAGAGCGAAGCCGGCTTGATACCTGCGAGCGTAGGGGAGCAGTTGCGCACGACAGCCGTTTGGTATGTTGGGATGTCAATGGTTCGAGTCACGATGCCCCTTTCGGGTCCTCAGTTGTTAGCCTAGGAAAACTTATACACGAAAGTAAGCCATGGTCAACAAAAAAGTTTGAAGAGGGAAACTAATTGACCGAACGGACACGATTTTGGGTTAAGATGAGGACACCCCATGGGGGTATCTAGATAGTGCTACTTGAAAGGGGAACGCATGAGCGACTTGCTCAACCCTGCGAATCTCATCGTGTTGGCCGTCATTGCCGTCGGCATGTTTTTTGGACTGCGTCGCATTGTCGCTTCGACACACGGAAAGAGCTGCTGCAGCGATGGCGCGAGCGGTAAGAAGGCCAAAAAGGTTGTTGTGGTGGATACCGATGCATCGCACTATCCCTATAGCGATGAGCTGCTCATCGGCGGCATGAGCTGTGACGGCTGCGCTCAGAACGTAGCCAATGCCCTCAATGCGCTGGATGGCGTGTGGGCAACGGTGACGTATGCGGACCACACAGCGCGCGTGCGCTCCAAGCGGCCGATCGATCGCGGTGTCCTTGAGGCTGCCGTGAGAGATGCGGGTTACTACGTCATGACGCTGTAGGCCTTGCCTTGGATGCGCGTCCTTGTCTAGGCTCGTCCGCGTAGCTCGATGTCCTGGATGTCGTCGAAGTCGATGGCGATATCTTTGAGCTTGAGGAGTTTGAAAGCAGGGAGCGCCTCGTCGAGGATGCCGGTGCGGCTGCGATAGCCGTATGTATCGTAATAGGTGACACGAACCAAGTCGCCGCGCTTGAGGCCCTCGAGCTTTTTCGAAAGTTCGAGGGCTTTTTCTTCTGTGAGTTCGCATTTTGGCTCGGCGGTGATCTCTTGTTTACGCACGAGCTCGTAGTATCCCGTGAGGGCGGCAAAGGGCATAAACTGCGCGGCACGGCCGGCACGGACGGTGCCGTTGGCGGTGAGCCTGGGGTCGGCGGAGCGACGTCTTCCCTCGGGGTCCGCTAGGCGTTCAAAAGGTGTCGGTGGCCGCATCGGCTGTTGTTGGGACTTAGGCACGATGTCCTCCTACCTGATCGTTGCGTTCGCGCGCGGTGGCGCCGGCGGTAAAGCTCAGCCCCTTAACCAGCGCGTTCTTGCCGTATTTGCCTTTCACGGCCAGCACGGCGCGTGCCAGGTCGCGCTCGCGCTCATCGGCCTCGATATCGCTGAACAGATCGATGGTGGCAAATTCCTCGGGCATGAGGTTGCCAAATCCCAGATTGATGCGCTTGACCGGTCGTTTGGGATCGACAGTCTGCGCCCAGAGCTCATCGAAATATCCCATGATCTTCTTAAACGAATTGGTGCGCTCGGGCAGCTTGCGCGAGGCGTTGGAGTGCGCAAAGAGTGCGGCATAGCCACCGCGCGGTTTGCCGCCATGCTCTCCCACAAAGATGCCATCGATTGCCTGCGCCTCACGTACCAGACGACGCCGTTCGTCATCGCGCTGGACGGGCTTGGGCGCACGGGGTGCGAGCTCGGGGCCGGCGGTTGCGGTGGGTTCGATGCTCGACGTACTCGAGCGCAGGTGTCCGCATCCGTCCACATATTGTGCAGTGCCGCTGGCATCAAGCCTGCGGATGTCGGCGCGCTCGCTTGCATAGCCCACAAAGAGCGAGATGCTGTCGCACACCACGTGCTTGTCGATCAAATCCAGCACGGCGGCATCGACCATCTCGCGCAAGACGGTATAGGCCTGTTCGTAGGCATAACCCTTCGAGAGCACCTGTCCTGTGGTGGTCGAAGTTGCTTGCGGGCGATAGGCTTGGATATCGGCGATGGTTGTCGGCTCGCGCCCGAAGGCATGGTCGATGAGATATTCGGCATTGACGCCGAGCTCGTCGTAAAGCAGGTTTTCGTCGAGCGCCGCGACGCCCATCAGATCGTAGACGCCGTATTTCTCGAGGCGGGCTGCCACGCCGGGACCGATGCCCCAGATATCGGTGATGGGACGATGGGGCCAGATCTCCTTGCGAAAGGTCTCGTCGTCGAGTATGCCGATGCGGCTGGGTACGTGCTTGGCGGTAATGTCGAGCGCTACCTTGGCCTGGAATAGGTTGGGGCCGATGCCGACCGTCGCCGTGATGCCGGTGCGCGCGAGGACCTCGTCGCGCAGCGTGCAGGCGAACCCTTCCGCATCTGTGTGATAGAGGTCCAGATAGGGCGTCACGTCGATAAAGCACTCATCGATGGAGTAGACGTGCACGTCCTGGGGGCTGACGTATTCCAGATAGATACCGTAGATTTTCGCCGACACCTCCATGTAATGCTGCATGCGCGGTACGGCCGTGATGTAGTCGATGCCATCGGGAATTTCGAACAGACGGCAGCGGTTGTGAATCCCTAAGTCCTTCATGGCCTGTGTGATGGCGAGGCAGATGGTCGTGCGTCCGCGTGATTCGTCGGCAACGACCAGGTTGGTGGTGAGTGGATCAAGCCCGCGGTCCACGCACTCGACGCTGGCATAAAACGTCTTGAGGTCGATGCAGATGTAGGTGTGCTGCTCGTGCGCCACGCGTCCTCCCATCAAACACATGTTCTTATCGAATACATGTTCGATAATACCCGCTCGACCGGACACCGTCAAAACCTACCAAAAAGGGACAGGTTTATTTTGGTCGGTTTACCGAGTGCTTACAGTGAGCCGGTAGCCTTAATGTGTTGAATACGCTGAGGGGGTATGGATGACCATCGATATGGGTGATCTTGCACTTCTGATACTGTTCGTGCTGTGCCTTGCGATCTTTGTTTACCTGCTGATCAAGGTGCTCAAAGGACGGGCTATAAGAATCGATGAGGTGGGTTACTTGCTGCTTGTCGAGAGGCTTCGGTCGCCGTTGTTGACGGCCGTGATGAAAGCCGCCTCGAGTTTGGCGTCGCTGCCGTTTGTCGTCGGTGTGCTAGCCGCGGCGATGCTGTGGGCGCCCAATTGGCCCCATGTTGTCTGGGCCGCCTTCAATGTCGGTGCTATCAGCGCAATCGACCAGCTGTTAAAGGTCCTTGTGCGTCGACCTCGTCCACAGGGATTTCGGCTTGTCGAGGCGCCGGGGCTGAGCTTCCCCTCGGGTCACTCGATGGCGGCCATGGCGTTTTATGGCTATGGTATATGGTTGGTGCGGTGTGGCGTGTGTGGCCTTCCGTTCGGCGCCGCCATCGAGGTTGCACTCGCGTGCGTCATCCTTGCGGTGGGCGTCAGCCGTGTCTATCTGGGCGTGCACTACGTTTCGGATGTGCTGAGCGGGTTTTGCCTGTCTTTTGTCTGGCTCATCCTGTTCGTGCGTCTTGGCCCTTGGATTTTGACCGTCTAATTGTCGCAACTGGACGCCATGTCGGATCGAATCTGATTTTAACGCAGCCCTAAAGAGCGCGAAACAGCTCGGAAAAGCTCGCTTCGTAGCATGAGCCTAACGATCGATACCACCATAAAGCACGGAAGGGTTGTGGGGACAATGGTCAACTATGGGTTTGGTATGCCGACGCGCTTGGTTGCGGATGGGGATGTGGCTCGCTGGTGCGGACGATTGGTTGCCCACTATGGCGGCACCAAGGCACTGGTCGTGCTGGGAGGCGACAAGCACACGCGTGATGAGCTTGTTTCGGCGGCGCTGAGCTCGCTCGATCGCGCCCTGCTCGAACGCATACTCTTTCGTTGCGGCTTGGTCGGGGGCGACGGGGGAGACGATTTGGTCGACGAGGCCGTAGCCCTGGCGACCGATGAGGGCGTGGACTTTGTCCTGGCGATCGGCGATGCCGATACGGCGAGCTTTGTGCGCGAACTCGCTCGTCGCATGGCCGTGCTCGATGCCGGCGAGGACGGCTTTGTTCCCTACGGGTGCATCGTCTCCGAGGGAAAAGTGCCCGCCGTTGTGGGTGCCGGCGAGGTTCCCGTTTTTGCTATCATCGCGCCCGAACTGCTGGAGGGCATCGGGTCTCCCTTGCGCGAGCTGCTCGGCAGCGTATGCGCCGCGGCATAATGGCCTGCCAGGAAGGGACAGGTTTATTTGGCAGGTAAAGCGTTTGACCTGCCAAAATAAACCTGCCCTTTTTTGGTCGGTCGCCGTTCGGGGGCCGATTGGCAACGCTCGCTGATTGTAGTCTTGACCTGCGCTAGAATAGTGGCATCTGAATGTCCGGGCGCATGGAGGCGTGCGCCCGTATGCTGAGGAGGACTCTATGGCAACTGTTGCCGCACCTATCGATGCTACGTCGACTGCCGCTTGGAAGGCACTCGAGGCTCATCAGGAGAAGCTCGAGGCCGATGGTATCGACCTCAAGGCCTGGTTCGCTGCCGATGCCGAGCGCGTGAACAAGCTGAGCTTTGACGCCGGTGACCTGCACTTCGATCTGTCGAAGAACCTGGTGACCGATGAGACCGTCAAGCTGCTGTGCGATCTTGCCCGCGAGGTGAAGCTCGAGGAGCGCCGCGACGCCATGTTCTCCGGCGAGCACATTAACACCACCGAGGACCGCGCCGTCCTGCACACCGCGCTTCGCCGCCCCGCAACCGAGAGGGGCCAGCTCATCGTCGACGGCCAGGATGTCGTAGCCGACGTGCACGAGGTCCTCGACCGCATGTATGCCTTCGCCGAGCGCGTGCGCTCCGGTGAGTGGAAGGGCGTTACCGGCAAGAAGATCGAGCACCTGGTGTCCATCGGCATCGGCGGCTCCGATCTGGGCCCGGTCATGGCCTACGAGGCTCTGCGTCCCTATGCCGACGCCGGTATCGACTGCCGCTATATCTCCAACATCGACCCCAACGACCAGGCCGAGAAGCTTAAGGGCCTGGATCCCGAGACCACGCTCGTGATCATCGTCTCCAAGACCTTCACCACGCTCGAGACCCTCACCAACGCCCGCGAGGTCAAGACCTGGATGCTCGAGCAGCTCAAGGCCCAGGGCGCCATCGACGGCTCCGATGAGCAGAACGCCGAGGCCGTGGCAAAGCACTTCGTCGCCGTTTCCACCGCACTCGAGAAGGTTGAGGCCTTCGGTATCGACCCCGCCAACGCCTTCGGCTTCTGGAACTGGGTCGGCGGCCGCTACTCCGTCGACTCCGCCGTGGGCCTGTCGCTGATCGTCGTGCTCGGTCCCGAGCGCTTCCAGCAGTTCCTCGAGGGCTTCCACGCTATCGACGAGTACTTCTGCAACACGCCGCTCGAGAACAATGCCGTTGCGCTGATGGGCCTGCTCAACGTCTGGTACGTCAACTTCTTCGGTTCCAAGAGCCACGCCGTGCTGCCGTACTGCCAGTACCTGCATCGTTTCCCGGCCTACCTGCAGCAGCTCACCATGGAGTCCAACGGCAAGCATGTCCGCTGGGACGGCAGCGCCGTGACCTCCGACACCGGTGAGATCTTCTGGGGCGAGCCCGGCACCAACGGTCAGCACGCCTTCTACCAGCTGCTGCACCAGGGCACCGTGGTGGTCCCGGCCGATTTCATTGCCTTCGCCAATACCGCCAACCCTGCGACCGACAGCGGCCAGGACGTGCACGAGCTGTTCCTGGGCAACTTCCTGGCCCAGACCAAGGCGCTCGCCTTTGGTAAGACGGCCGATGAGGTGCGCGCCGAGGGCACGCCCGAGCAGATCGTCCCGGCCCGCTGCTTTGAGGGCAACCGTCCGACGACCTCGATCTTTGGCGACACGTTGACCCCGTTCGCACTCGGCGAGCTCATCGCCCTGTACGAGCACATCACGTTTGTCGAGGGCACGGTCTGGGGCATCGACTCCTACGACCAGTGGGGCGTCGAGCTGGGCAAGCAGCTTGCCAAGCAGATCACTCCAGCCTTCCATGACGACGCCGCCAAGGCCGAGCAGGACGCTTCGACCCAGGCGCTCATCGAGTTCTACCGCGCTCACCGCAAGTAGTCGCTGCTGTTAACGCATCGCGCCTTATAGTCAGGGGCCCGTATCCCATCGGATGCGGGCCCCTTTGCTTTGCCGTGGCCCCGGGGCGCACGGCCTTTAAGGATCTTCGCCGGAGCGTCGCGTGCTGCGAGGGCCCTGCGTCTAGAGCTCGGCCTCCGCATGGCCTCGCTGCGCCTCGGGCAGCTCCCCGTAGAGCGGATGGTCTTCGAGCCTAAAGCGCTCGACCTGTTCGGGAGTGCAGCCGCGCACAAAGAGCCACGAGCGATCGATCGGCGTCGCCATGAGCGTGCTGGGCAGCGCGTCGGCGCGGTCGGAAAACACCCGGGCACTCTCGGGATCCTGGAACGCCAGCACCAGATGCGTGTCGCAGTTGCCCATGATGGAGCGTGCGCGTGCCTCGCCATAGAGCGCATCGAGCTGGTTGGTCGACTGCAGCAGCAGCGTTGCCCAGATGTTGCGGCTTCGGATAATCGAGAGCACGTTGTCGATCTGGGGGATCTGCAGATTTGCGAAGTCATCGAGCATAAAGCGCACGGGCACGGGCAGGCTGCCGTCGGGCTGCCTATCGGCCTCACGAATGAGGCCCATAAACGCCTGCGAAATAAAGAGGCCGGTCAGCGGATCGAGATTGCGGTCAATATCGCTCACGGTTACAAACAGGGCGCAGGGGGTGTGTCCCATGGAAGCGAAGTCCGCCTGATGGCACTCACGATAGAGCTGTGCCGCACCGTCGAATCCCAGACACATGACCTTTTCGGCAAGGATGCCGACGATGCTCGCGTGCATGCGCTCGGCATTTTGCGTAATGGCGTAGCGCCGCCATAGCGAGAGGGCATAGCTTTGGGGGTCGGTCGTGATCAGGTCGTCAAACAATCGACCTGTGGCACCGTCCTGCAGGTGCTCGATCAGCTTGATGACCGAGCTGATCGTCTGCTCGTCGGCGGGTAGCTGTTCGGTGACGTAGGCGATAAGACACGACAGCAGGTTTGCCGCCGCATGATCCCAAAAAGGCTGGTTGTTGTCCTCGATGGGGCAGATGGCCTTTGCCACCGAGAGGATGTCCTGCTGGTTGGGCCTGCCGTCCGCCTTGCGGCGAATGTGCCTCAGGGGGTTGTAGCCGCAGCGCTCGATGCCGGGCGCAAGGGCCGGGACGGTGTTGAGGTCGGCGAAGTTGAGACATTGCACGCGGTAACCGTGGGCTGCCAGCACGGGTCCCACTTCGCGACAGAGCGTGCCTTTGGTGTCGAGCACGATGTAGCTTGCGTTCATTTGCAGCAGGTTGGGCTTGAGGACGTTTCGGGTCTTGCCGGCTCCCGAGGGACCGATCACAAGTGCATTGTTGTTGAGTCCCGTTTGGCGGGTGTCGCAGGAAAGCGTTCGATCCTTGGCGAGGATGGTGGACGATGCGGACTCAGATGCGGCGAGACGGCTGGCGAGGTTAGACATGGGCGACCTCCTTGGTGGTCGAGAGGATTTCGTGGGCAAAGCCGAGCTCGACGGCGCGCTCGGCCGAAAGGTAGGTGTCTTTTGCAGTGAGGGACTGGATGCGCTTGGGCGTGAGGCCGCTGCGGTCCGAGAGGATTTGCGTGAGGGTCTTGCGGGTCTGCATGAGACGCCGGCTGGTTTCCTGCAGCGCAAGTGCCGAGCCGCCTGCCCCCTGGGGGATCAGCGGGTCGTGAATCATGAGCTCTGCATGGGGCGCCATACGGCGATCGTCGCCGCCCATAAAGATCACGGCGCCCATGGACGCGGCGAATTCCAGGCAGACGGTGCGGATGGGGCACGATGCGAGGCGCATGGCGTCATAGATCGCAAGGCCCGATCGCACGCTTCCGCCGGCGCTGGCGACAAATATGGTGATGGGGCGGCTGGGGTCGGTGGCATCGAGCAGGCGGATCTGCTGGCATAGGTCGTGGGCCATCGGGGTTTCGATGTTTCCCATGACGGAGAGCTCGCGACGGGCGAGCATCTCATCGTAAATGCTGGTGAGCGTGATGCCTCGGGCGGATTCACGCATGGTGAGGGGGCTGATGATGGGGGAATGATTGGTGTCCATGAGGACTCCTTTCTGTTGGTTGTGTTGTGGAATAGGATTGTTGCCCGCGGAGGGGCTGGCGGGCTACAGGGTTCGTCCGAGCCTGAGATCGAGCTCGGTTGTGGGGCAGGCTGCCTGTTCGTGCGGCTCGCAAGCGCCAAGGGCTCCAAAGCGATAGAGCGTTGCGGCGGGCGTGGTGTAGGCGAGCCGCAGCTGATGCTCGACAGGGGCACATCCGTCATTTTTGTAATGAGCCGCGTAGTACTGCGCGATGCTGGCGTTCATCTCGCTGCCATTGCGATGGCGCTCAAACTGGCGTCTGCAGGTCTCGATGATCTTTGCTACCGACTTGGGTGCCGTCGCGGGAACAAGGGCGAGATAGCCCTCAAATAGCTCGTTGATGCTCAGGAGGCATAGCAGGTCGATCAGCGTCCTTATGGCTGCTCCCTCGGCAGAAAAATGCGCGGTCATGCGGTTATATCGGTTGCGGTCGACGATGGCCGCATGGGGTCTTGGAGTTTTCTGCCCTGTGGTCCCGGGCTTTTGCCGCGCCTGTGTATTGAGCTCGACGTTGCAGCGCTTGAGGCCGTCCAACGGAAGGAACAGTGCGGTGCGCAGGGTGTTCCGCTTGCTTTCGAGTTCATGACGCTCGTCGGGTTCCCATTCGAGCTTGAGTTTCGTGTCGAGCGCCGTAAGCATATGGGCTAGGCAGCCTACGGTAAGAACGTACGAATCGTTGTCGCGTTTTGGGGCATAGGGGTCTGTCAGCTTGCGAATGTCGGGGTCGCCCATGATCTTTGTGCAGCGCTTCAGCAGTTGAGGGTGGTCGGCCAAGATCGTCGCGAGCGGTAGCGACGCGTAGTTCTTGATGGTCGCGGCGGCAAAGGCGGCGTCATATTCGTTTGCATATGCTCGCTCAATGCGGGCATCCAGAATACTTTTCTTATCGCCGTCTTCAGCGTGGTGGTTTGTCATAGCTTCTCCAATCGGTTGATGTTCGTGCTGTTTGTTGATGTGTTGGTTGTCGTGAGTGATGTGCTTGCCGTGGGTGATGTGCTGACGTTGGGGTGCTATGCGGTTTTCAATGAGCCCGTGAGGCAGTTGCTGCAGGGGCGGGATGGAACGGCCCATGCAAGGCGGAAGGCATCGTGCTCAAAATCGAGACAGCAATGCCCTGGGTGCCTCACATGTGGCAGTTACCTCATTAAGTTGTCATTGCGTTTGGGGTTGAACTTTGCCGATCTTCTTTCTCTTACACGCTGAAAACTGAAACTGAATATGCTCGATCAAACGATGACCACCGGAGCGGTCATCTCTAAAGTACGTTCGTTTTGCTGATTTGACAAGAACTAATTTTGAAATTTTTTCTACGGGATGAAATGAGGTCGGTGGGGCGACCGCGTTTAGCGTCGTCAGCTTTGTATGTAGTGACTCGGCGTATGGGACGGAGCGATTGCGCCCCACGGCTACACGCTGTTCATGTTCGAGACAATATGACTTTTTGCCCGTTGTAAACGGAGTCGCGATGGGTGTTCTGTATGATGGCTCAGACAAGGTTGTTCAATGACAGGGAGGCATATATGGCAATCAAAGCCATCGCGATGGATATCGACGGTACGCTCACCAACGATCAGAAAGTGATTAGCCCGCGTACGCGCGAGAAGCTGCTCGCGGCGCAGGAGTCGGGCATTAAGCTCATCTTGGCTTCGGGCCGTCCCGCATGGGGACTGCACGCCTTGGCGCAGGAGCTCGACCTTCAAAACCATGACGGTCTGCTGGTTGCCTTTAATGGCGCGCATGTGGTCGACGCTCAGACCGATGAGGTCCTTTTTGACCAGGCTATGCCGGCTGACGAGCTGCACCGTCTGATTGATCACCTGCGTAATTTTGACGTGATCCCTATGATTTCGCTCGGTCGCGATTTGCATGTCGTGGATTCGTATCACTGCATGATCACGCTGCCTGACGGCTCGCAGAAAAACATCGTCAAATACGAGCGCGATGCGTGCGATCTTAAGATTCGCGAGGTGGAGAGCCTGCATGAGGTCGCTGATGCTTATCCCGTGGACAAGCTGCTGACGGCGGGTGATCCGGCCTACCTGCAGGCGCATTACGAGGAAATGTATGCGCCCTTTACCCAGACGCTTTCGGGCATGTTTACGGCCGACTGGTACTTTGAGTACACGGCGCCCGGTATTGACAAGGCCCGCGCGCTCGAGGGTGCCCTGCCCAAGCTCGGCATCGATGCCAGCGAGGTCGTATCGTTTGGCGACGGCCAGAACGACAAATCCATGATTGAATGGGCCGGAACCGGTGTTGCCATGGGCAACGCCGTCGATGAGGTCAAAGCTGTGGCCCAGATGGTGACCGCCAATAATAACGAAGACGGCATTGCGGTGGCACTGGACAAGCTGCTGGGTTAGAATCGCCGATAGTGCATGGCTCGGGCGTCCGCTTGCGGGCGCCCTTTTGTTAGGGAGGGTGCCGTGTCCGCATTTCCGTTCGATGCCGTTATCTTTGACATGGACGGCGTGATTGTCGATACCGAGTATTACTACCTGGGCGAGACCGCCGCGTTTGCCAAGGAGCTTGGGCTTAATCTGACTCAAGAGGAGTTAAATGGGCAGGTCGGTACTTCGCATCAGTTCTTCCTGCGTATGCTGGTCGATTGGTTTGAGCGCGCCGGTAAGGGGCATTTAACTGGCGAGGAAGCGTTGACCCGTTGGGACGAGTGGGCTCATAAGCGTCCGCGCGACTATCAGGCTTTGATTAACCCAGGCGCCGTGGATACGATTCGAGAGCTGCCGCGCCGCGGCGTTCGCGTGGCGCTTGCCAGCTCGTCTCCCATGGATAGCATCGAGGAAGTGCTCGATGCGTGCGGGCTGTCGGATGCCTTTGAGTATGTGGTGAGCGGCGAGCAGTTTAAGGAGAGCAAGCCCGAGCCCGACATCTACCTGCATGCGCTGGACCTGCTGGGGCTGCCCGCGAATCGCTGCTGCTGCGTCGAGGATTCGGTGCCTGGCATCACTGCCGGCAAGCGAGCCGGCCTGACAGTCATTGCCAAGCGCGAGGAGCGCTTTGGCTTTAGCCAGGATGCCGCGGACAAGATTATCGACCAGCTGCCGGAGCTGCTCGCGCTTTCTTAGGAGTGAGGTAGTTGCGCGTTTTTCGGGTCTGATGAGTAAATACCCGACATTTTGGTGCGGTACCTAGCATACTTTAAGCTAATGCGGGCTTAAGGACTTGCTGAATGCCCTTAAGCCCGTTTTAGACTTAATTGTGCTGGGAGAGGGTATATGCCACCGACTGAAGGGCTAACTGACGGTAAAGCAGCGATACCGCTGTACCAACAGGTTATTGATATCATTAAAAACGAAATCAACTCCGGTGCCTACAAGGCGGGCGCGCGGATACCCAACGAATTCGAATTGGCTGAGAGCTATAAAGTTGGCCGCGTTACCGTGCGACGTGCTATTGAGGAGCTCGTTCAGCAGGGTTATCTAACGAAGCGACAGGGGAAAGGCACGTTTGTCAATGCCCCCAAGCTCAAGCGCAAGATTCGCCAGAAGGATGACGTTCAGAGTTTTTCGGACGCATGCCGCGTTAACGGAATGGAGCCGGGGGCGTGCGTCATTTCGAGAAAGATACTGCCGGCAGATTCTACCGAAGCGCAGTTCTTTGGTGTTCCCGTTGGAACTGATTTGATTTGCGTTGAGCGTGTACGTACTGCCGATGGAGTCCCCGTCATGCTCGAGAACAACATATACGTTTACGAGGACAACGCCTATCTATCAACGGCACCTCTATCTAACCAATCCATTTTTGAGTTCGTGCGCAACCGAACGGGCCGCACGCCCGCGTTTACCGACCCGTGCACGCTCGAGATCGCGTGCGCGTCGCCCGAGGTCGCTCGGCTGTTGACAGTTCCCGTTGGCGAACCCTTGTTTTATATGGAAGCCTTCTTTTTCGATGAGCAGCGGCGGCCGTTTATCATCGGTCGTCAGCGGATCGTTGGGTCTCGCTACGTTTTTGACATCTAGGACATTGCGAATGGAAGCGCCCGGTGGATCATCTCACCGGGCGTTTCCATACCGTTCACGGCGCGAACACAACCGTTCAACCGCGTTGCGGCAATCAGTTTGAAATTATCTTGATGAAGGAAAAAGCTGCTGGTAATCTATGGGACGTCATAGAACGTTTGCCTTATGCAAACGTTGAAGCGAGATGCGATGCAGTCTCGAGTTCTTTGGAGGTATCTATGTCAGATACGAAGGCGAAGAAGACAAACAGACGTTTTAAGTTCAAATTACCGCATGTCTATACGATCATGTTCTTGCTGATCGTTGTCTTTGCGGTCCTGACTTGGATCGTTCCCTCTGGTCAGTATCAGCGCAAGACGATTTCGACAGCGGCGGGCGAGCGTGAAGTCGCCGTTGCTGGAACCTATGAACAGGTCGATAAGAACTACACCGATTCCGAGACCAGCGAGACCATCAATCTGGGCCAGGATATCTTCGCGGTTCTGCAAGCGCCCACCAAGGGTATCCAAGAGGCTGCCGACGTCGTTGCGTTCGTCTTATTGATTGGCGGATCGTTCGCGATCATCACCAAGACCAACGCTTTGAATGCCGGCATGAGCCGTGTGATTAAAAAGCTCAAGAACAAGGACATCCTCATCATTCCCATCACGATGACATTGCTGTCCATTTGCGGCACTACGTTTGGTATGTCTGAGGAAGCCCTGCCGTTCTATGCCATCTTCATTCCCATCATGATGGGTATCGGTTATGACTCGATGACGGCATTCATCATCTGCTTCCTTGGTCCTAACCTGGGATATTGTGCTTCGACCATCGACCCGTTTAATGTTTTGATCGCCCAAGGCATCATTGGCATCGAGGGTAATCCGCAACTGTGGCTGCGCGCCGTTTCTTGGGTCATCTTCACTGCCGTCGGTATCGCATGGGCCATGCGCTACGCCATGCGCGTCAAGAAAAACCCCGAGTCGTCCATTGTGTACGAGGACGATAAGCTCAAGCGTATTGAGTTTTCCGTGACCGATGCCTCCATCGAGGAAGAGTTCACTATCCGTCAGAAGCTCGTGCTTATCGATTTTGCTTGCGGTATGGGCATTATCGTCTGGGGTCTTGTTACCCAGGGCTGGTACATGAATGAGATTTCCGCCGTGTTCCTTGGCATGGGCTTGCTTGCCGGTATCCTGGGCGGTCTTGACCAGCAGACGATCGCAGAGGAGTTCGTTAAGGGTCTCGCCGACTTTGCGTACGCTGCCATCGTTATCGGTATCGCTCGCGGTATTCTGGTCATCGCCGAGGGCGGTATGATCATCGACACCATCCTCCAGGCGCTCGCTACCGCGCTTGCCGGTGCACCCGCCGCCGTCTACACCACGTTTATGTATATCGTCCTTGGCCTGCTCTCTTTGCTGGTTCCCTCGAGTTCTGGCCTGGCGGCGCTCACCATGCCCGTTATGGGCCCCCTGACCGAGCTCATGGGCCTCAATCCCGAGGCGGCCGTCACCGCGCTCCAGTTTGCCAACCAGACCATCAACACCATCAGCCCCGTGGCGGGCATGACGGTCGCCGGTCTTGCCGTGGCTAGGATTTCGTTTGGCCAATGGTGGAAGACCATTTGGAAGTTCTTCATTTTCATGGTCGTCTTTGGCCTGATCGTAACGGCAATCTCTGGCATGCTTCCGGCGTAGGTGGTTGTGATGTCTGATCGTTTGACGGTCCTGAAGTCTAAGAGCGTCTTTACCGGTACGGGGGACCTGCCGTTTGAAGGTTTCGTAGCGGTCCGTGGCAATCGAATTGAGGCTGTTGGCACCAAGTTTGAGGTAGCTTCGTATTTGACCCAGGCGGATGAGGTAGTTGACCTGGGCAACCGCACCGTCATGTCCGGCCTGATCGATGTGCATACCTTCTATACGGGCTGGGCACTGCGGACGTTGGGGTCTGATCTGTCCGGCATCGATGATGCCAAAGAGGCCGTGTCGCTCTTGCGTGCATGGAAAGAAGATCATCCGGATTGCGCGGCGGCTTTTGGCCACAACCTTCCCGAAACGTTGGCATCGGATGCCGAGAACGCAAATACGGCAGCTGTGTTTGGCGATTGTTTTGGCGATATCCCTGTCGTTTGCTTTACACCGGGTGCGGAGACCTGTGTTCTCAATGCTGCCGCCAGTGCGCGATACGGCTTTACACCCCAGGCGTGCTATGCCGAGAAGATCTGGCGCATGATGAGCGATTTCCTCGCGCTGCCCGAGGTGCGTGCCGGGTATTCGGACTACATGAGCATGCTTAACGAGCGCGGCGTTACCGCCATCAAGGAAATGGCGTTTGATGACTACTACGGCTTTGCCGACGAAATGGCTCGCCGTGAGGAATCTGGTGAGCTGACGGTTCGCGTCTCTATGATGTCGCAGCCGGTGGGCGCCGGTGCAAATCTGGCATATGCCCGCGAGGCGCGAGAGCGCTTCCGGGGACCGTTCGTTCGTTTTTCTGGCTTCAACCGTATGACCGATCGCGGCGTATGGGCGGGGCTTGCCGAGATGATAGACCCCTATGAGGACTCGGCCGATGCGGGCGCTGCCGGCAAGACGGTCGTCGAGGAGCCAGAGTGGGATCTGATTGAGAACGAGCTGCGTGCAATTGATGCTGACGGCTTCCGATATTCCTTGCATTGCCAGGGCGATGGCGCCGTTCGTCGCACCGTGGCGCTCTATGCCTCGCTGCCTCGAGACGAGCATGGACGGATGCTTCGTCGCCATGCGATTACCGATCTCGAGAACTCTGACCCGACCGATCTTGTCAAGTTTGGCAAGTTAGGTGGAATTTGCGAGGTCTATCCGCAGATTCTGACGCTGGACCGGCGCGAGGATTGCCTGTCGATGATGCGTCGACAAATTGGCGAGACGCGACTTTTGCACAGCTGGAATCGCCGCGGCATGGAAGATTCCGGATGCACAGTGTGCTGCGGCACGGATTTGCCGCTGTTGATTCCGAGCTTGGGCGAGTCAATCTACAGTGCGTGCGGCGGATACTTCGACGACGGACTGCCCGTGAATGAGGTCAACACGCTGACGCTTGTCGAG
This sequence comes from uncultured Collinsella sp., assembly GCA_902494195.1. Lineage (GTDB taxonomy): Bacteria > Actinomycetota > Coriobacteriia > Coriobacteriales > Coriobacteriaceae > Collinsella. Next base: position 47,462 of record CABUSH010000003.1, read on the forward strand.
CTCTTGTGCGCTTGGACTGCCGGGGGCGCGTACGACCTGATGCGCGAAGACGAGCTGGGTACGCTTGAGGTTGGCAAGCTTGCCGATATCTGCGCGCTCGATCGGGATGTGTTCGACCTCGATTATCGCGACGCACGTGATCTTGCGGTTGACATGACGATGTCGGACGGACAAATCGTGTTCGATCGAAATAAGGAGGCATAAGATGCCTGAATCCAAACCGACGCTGCGCCGCGAGCAGATTGCGGGCATGAATATCCACTACATCATGTGGTCGCTCGATTACTTCCTTGATGTGCAGCAGCGCTTGGGCTTTGAGTCCATTGAGCTGTGGTGCGCGGAGCCGCATGTGACACTCGACCACACGGGCTACTTTGAGGCTGAGGTCCTGGCGAAAAAGGCTGCAGACCGTGGGCTTAGGTATCGTACTCTGTGCCCCGAGAATGTTGTCTATCCTTGGCAGTACTGCGCACGCAAACCGCTGCATGAGCAGCGCAGCCTGGCGTACTTTAAGCACGGCATTGAGCTTGCCGAGGTACTTGGGTGCGACCGTATGTCCGTCAACTCGGGCTGGGGCGACTGGGACGAGGACCGCGAGGAAGCCTGGAAGCGCAGCCGCGAGCACTTGTCCATTCTGGCGGAGTATGCCGGCGAACACGGTCTGGTGCTTACGATGGAAAGCCTGCGTCCCGAGGAGAGCAACCTTGTGACGACGGTTTCCGATGCGAGGCGCATGATTGACGAGGTCGCGAGCCCGTACTTACAGCCCATGGTTGATACAACCGCGATGGGCGTTGCAGGCGAGACGCTCGAGGACTGGTTTGCCGCCTTTGGTGATGGGGCAATTCACGAGATGCACTTTATCGACGGTGACCCGTATGGCCATCTGGTGTGGGGCGATGGCAAGCACGATATGGACGCCTTCGTCGCCACGCTCAACGCCCATGGTTTCGACGGCATGCTGGGCCAGGAAATCACGGACGGTCGTTACTACGATGATCCGGCGGCGGCAGATGCCAAGAACATGGCCGCATTCGAGAAATATCTGATTGACTAAAACAACTATCGGCCACGCAGCCAACGTCATTGATTGCGGCCAAACAAGAAAGGAACTGGATATGAACGCACACGATCTGATCAAAGAGGCAATTGCCGAGAAGGGCAAGTTCGACAGCGTCTACTGGATTGCTTGCGGTGGCTCCATGATCGATTTGATCCCGGCCCATGAGCTTTTGCAGCGCGAGGCAACCACCTTCACTTCGTATATCTATACGGCTCGCGAGTTCGATATCATGCGTCCGCGTCGTCTGGGCGAGAAGTCCCTGGTCATTGCTTGTAGCCACAGTGGCAACACCCCTGAGGTCGTCGAGGGCTGCGAGATTGCCCTTGCTGCCGGCGCTACGGTGATCGCCCAGACCGACAACGCTGGATCTAAGATCGACACCGGTAAATGGACCACGTGGGTCTACCCGTGGGGCGAGGGCGTGCCGCAGGCCGAGGTCCCCGCTGGCATTTCGCTGTCGCTTGCGGCAGAGCTGCTCGATCAGCAGGAGGGTTACGCCGATCTTGCCGATATGTATGCCGGTATCGCCGAGATGGATAAGATTCTTCCCCCGGCACGCGAGAAGGTAAATGCCGAGCTGGGCGATCGCTTTGCCAAGCTTTGCCAGGAGCACGAGTTCTTCTATATTCTGGGCAGCGGTCCCAACTTTAGCCAGACCTACGGTTTCGCTATCTGCTCTCTTATGGAGATGCAGTGGCAGCATTGCAGCTACATCCACTCTGCCGAGTACTTCCACGGCCCCTTCGAGGCTACTCAGGATGGCGTTTTTTACTTCCTGCAGATGGGCTCCAGCGAGTGCCGTGCTATGGACGAGCGCGCCCTGGCGTTCCTTAAGACGCATACCGATACGCTGATGGTGCTCGATGCCAAGGAGTACGGTATGGAAGCCGTGCCGGCGAGCGTTCGTGCCTATCTGGACCCGGTGCTGTTCTACGCCATGAACTGCGAGCTGCGTGCTGCACGCGGCAAGGTGTTTGATCACGATCCCGATTTCCGTCGCTATATGGGTGTTGTCGAGTACTAGAAGGGACAAAGGCCATGGCATTTAACGTTAACGCGCTCGGATTTGGCGACAACGTCGTCGATCGCTACGAGCATATCCACACCATGTATCCCGGCGGCAATGCGGTGAACTTCGCCGTTTATGCCAAGAAATGCGGTGCCGCACGCTCCGCATACATGGGCATTTTTGGCAATGATGCCGCTGCCGAGCATGTCATTGCAAGCCTCGAGGATGAGGGTATCGAGCTTGACAAGTGCGAGCAGATGATTGGCGAGAACGGAGCGACTCGCGTGACCGTCGTTGACGGTGACCGTGTCTTCCTTGGCTCCAACGAGGGCGGTATCCGTGGCGATGCGCGCTATGTCCTCGATCGCTTTGACCTTGCGTACATGAAGCAGTTCGATGTGGTTCATTCGGGCAACTATTGCTTCACCGAGCGCGAGCTGCCCAAGTTGAAGGCTGCGGGCGTCACGGTCTCTTTTGACTTTTCGGACGACTCCACCGACGAGTACTACGAGCAGATTGCGCCCTACGTCGATTTCGCTTTCTTTAGTGCGGCGGATGCCGCGAGTGAGGACGAGATTCGCGAACGTCTGGCATGGGTGAAGGGCCTGGGTCCGCGTTTTGTGTCGGCTACGGCGGGCGCCGAGGGCTGCATTGCTTACGACGGCGAGCGCTATTACCGCCAGCTGGCTAAACCGGTAACGGACATGAAGGACACCATGGGGGCGGGCGACTCGTTCCTCACCTCGTTTTTGATGTGCTATCTCGATTCCGCCAAGCGTGGTGAGGATGGCGCCGAGGCCATCGAGCGCGCGCTCGACTTTGCTGCCGGGTTTGCCTCGACCGTGTGCGGTATGGAAGGTTCTTGGGGCCACGGAGCGCCAATCGTCGAATAGCTTAAGAAAGCGTACGGCGGTCTGGCTATGAGGCCTTGGACAGCCGATGCAAAACAATAAGCGAAACGCGAAAAGGGGGCTCGCCATGTGGTGGGTCCCCTTTTGAACATTGGAGAAGACCATGGGTATTAAAGCGTGCGCGGCTGGTTTTTGCTGTGCGGACGTCTATCAAAACATCGGCGTGTTCTATCCGACTGGTAATGGCATTGACTGGGGTATCCATCTTGCACGAATGGGCGTTTCGGTATCCGCCGTGTCGGTTGTCGGCAAGGACGAGTACGGAGACAAGATGAGAGAGGCGCTGGCCGCTGAGGGGCTCGATATCTCACATCTGCGGGTGGAGGATGGCGACACCTCGGTGATGCTCATGGCATTGAAAGACGGCGTCGATCGCGTGCATCTCGAGGCAATCGATGGCGTAATGGAGACATATCGACCGAATGAAGATGACCGGGCGTTTATCCTAGAGCATGACATCATTCATACCGACCTGTTTGGCAATTGTTTGGACCTCCTGCCCGAATGGCACGATGCGGGCAAGACGGTGGTTATGGACTTCTCGGTGTTCAGCCAGGATCCCGAATATGCATGCGAGGCTCATTTTCCTTACGTAGACTATGCGTTCATGTCGTTTGAAGAGGACACTCCGGAGCTGCGGGACTGGGTACGCCACGTGCAGGAATTGGGACCGCGCGTTGCGGTTGCCACGCTTGGCGAGAAGGGGAGCATTGCCTATGACGGTGAGCGCTTCTATGAGTGCGGGATCGTACCGGCGGAGAAGGTCGTTAATACCGTGGGTGCCGGCGACTCGTATATTGCCGGGTTTACCAAGGGCGTGATCGATGGCCTTGATATTCCGGCGTGTATGAAGGCGGGCGCTGAGCTGTCGTCCCGAGTGATTGGTTCGTTTGAGCCGTACTAGGGTCAAATGCCTGGAAAGGAGTATGAAATGGTTATCGACATGTTGGTCCATCCTATGCTCTACGGCGAGATCTGTACGCCGGGTGATGAGCCTGATGGATTCGGTTTTTGGTCACGAGAATTTGGTATGGGGCATATGGGCCCCATGGATTGGGATGAGCTTCAAGTCGAGATGGACGTCTGTGACGTGCAGAAGAGCGTGCTCATGCCGCTCGATGTAACCACGGCATGCGGAGGGCACTTTGGCACCAATGACCAGATTGCCATGCTGGTTGCCGCGCATCCCGATCGTCTGTGGGGATTTGCGAGCGTAGACCCGCAGGTGAGCGGTGCCGCAGACGAACTGGAGCGCGCCTTTACCGAGTCGGGGGCAAAGGGGCTTTGCCTGCATCCTGCAAAGCAGGGTTTTGCCCCCGATGATGCTGTGGCCGAGCCGCTTTACGAGCTGTGCGAGCGCTATAACAAGCCGGTGGTTTTCCATGCCGGTATGTCTTGGGAGCCTGGCGCAGGGCTCTCGCGCAGTAACCCGCTTGCATTTGAGCACACAATCGCAACGCATCCAAATGTGCGCTTTAGTTTGACCCACTTTGGCTGGCCCTGGGTGCGCGAGACCGTGGCGATGCTGCTCAAGTATCCCAACTGCTACACGGACACCTCTATCACTTACATCGATTCGCCCGAGGAGATGATGCAGCGTCTTTTCACGGTCGATATGGGGCCGCTGTGGTATGAGCGCGCGCTATCGCATCAAGTGATGTTCGCCAGCAATACGCCGCGTTTCCGTGCATTCAAACTCAAGCGGGCGCTCGATACCGTGTCCATGCGCGATGATGCGCGAGAAAGGCTCTACTGGGGTAATGCCCTGCGTTTTCTTGAAGGGGATGAGTGAACATGGTGACGCTCGAGACATTGAGCTATCTATCGACTGCTCCGGACCAGTTCATCGATATTACCGAGGACGTGCACGCTGCCATCGAACGCAGTTCGGTGACGAATGGCTTGGCAGCAATTATTTTGTCGCATACGACCTGTGGAATCGTGGTAAACGAGGGACTGCCCTGCGTGGAGACGGATCTTATGGAGACGCTTGATCGCATCGCCCCGCTCGATGCCCCCTATGCGCATGCACACTTCCTGCCGAGCTATGGAGCCACCGGCAACAACTCCTGTGGGCATATCAAGAGCATGATTTGTGGAAACAGTTGCTTCTTTCCCGTCCAAGATGGCCACATCGTGTGTGGAGGTGCCCAGAACATCTATCTTGCGGAGTTTGACGGTCCGCAGAAGCGAAAAGTGTACGTCGAAGTGCTGGGGGAGTAACGTCCCCGCGATAACCCTATGAAGGAGCACGTTATGTCGTTTCTAACCTCGATGTTCAAGACCGAAAAGCCGGTCATCGGAATGCTGCACTTGCGTCCTCTGCCGGGCGATCCGCTGTATTACCCGGGCGGAAGCGTGTCGCAGGTCGTGGAAGCCGCCAAGCGCGATCTCGAGGCGTTGCAGCAGGGCGGTGTCGATGGCATTTTGATTACCAATGAGCTCTCGATGCCCTATGAGCAGCACGTTTCTCCCTCAACCCTTGCATCGATGGGCTATGTAATCGGAGCTCTGTCCCATGATCTGTCGACCCCTTGGGGAGCCGAGGCTATTTACGACGGTGATGCCACAATCGAGCTGTGCGCTGCTGTCGATGCGCAGTTCACGCGCTGCAATTTTTGCGGTGCCTGGGCCGGTGATCTCGGGCTGATTAATCGAGATTTCGCGCACACCATGCGTCGCAAGGCGGCGCTGCGCCTGGATGACCTCAAGCTTTTTCACTTCATCACGAGCGAGGGGGAGGTTTATCTCAACGACCGCACGGCTGCGGACATTGCCGATTCACTTCTCTTTAATTGCCTTCCGGATGCAATGGTCATCGGCGGTTCGGCTGCCGGTCGTGGCGCTTCGGGCGAGCTTGCCGATGAAGTCCGCGAGCGTGTTGGCGAAGTACCCGTGGTATGTGGCACCGGTTGTCGCGAAAATACCGTGGCTGACGTATTTGCTCACTACGATGGCGCGTTTGTCGGCACCTGCTTAAAGCGCGACGGAAAGTTGGATGCTCCGGTTGATGTTGAGCGGGTAGCTCGTTTTATGGCTGCCGCTCGTACGGCACGAGGGGAGTAGGCACCTATGGCGCTCTATCTGGGTATTGATATTGGGACAAGCGCCTCTAAAGGCGTTTTAATCGATGATCGATGCAATATCGTTTGCCAAGCCTCTTGTGGACATGAGACGGACAACCCGTGTGACGGATGGTACCAGCATGATGCGGAGGCAGTCTGGTGGGGCGATTTCTGCCGCTTGTCGCGCGAGCTGGTGGCGCGATCGGGGGTTAACGCGGCACAGATCGGATGCGTGGGCCTTTCCGCATTGGGTTGCGACTGTGTGCCGGTCGATACCGAGTGCAACGCGCTGGCGCCCGCGATTTTGTATGGAGTCGATGCACGTTCGAAGCCGCAGATTGACGAGCTCCTTTCCGAATATGGGTCAGATCGCGCACGCGAGCTTTTCGGGCACGATCCCTGTTCGTCAGATATTGCTCCCAAGATCTTGTGGTTTAAGGAGAATATGCCCGAGGTGCACGAACGTGCCGCGAAGTTCCTGACGGCGTCATCGTTTCTATGCACAAAGTTGACGGGGCGTTTTACGGTGGACCGTTATTTGGCGGAGGATTTTCTTCCCCTATACGACCGCTACACCTGGAAGGTTGATGCTCGTGAATGTGCTCGTTTCTGCCGGCCTGACCAGATGGCGGAGGTAATGTCGGCTACCGATATTGCCGGGGTGATTACGCGGCGTGCGGCTGAGGCGACGGGGCTCGCGGCAGGGACACCTGTCTTAGTGGGAACGGGCGACTCTGGTGCCGAGGCCATTTCGACGGGTGTATTCCGTCCCGGCGATATGATGGTTCAGTTGGGGAGTACGGCGTATTTCATCTACCTAGCTGATCATATGATCGATGATGCCCGCCTGTGGCCAGGGACGTTTATCATTCCCGGAACTTACGGGATCTGCGCGGGGACCAATACGGCGGGTGCGCTCACATCGTGGCTGCGCCAAGAGCTGTATCGCGACGCCGTAGAGGCCGAGGACCACGGTGGCCCCGATGCCTATTCGGTTATGGCGCATGATGCCACCGACGTGGCGCCGGGTGCCGATGGGCTCCTGTGTCTGCCGTACTTTGCGGGGGAGCGTACTCCGCTCAACGATCCCGAGGCGCGTGGCGTCTTCTTTGGACTGACCGGAAGGCATACGCGAGCCCATATGGTTCGCGCCGCCTTGGAAGGCGTCGCGTATACCGTTGCATCCCATGTCGACATTATCGAGCGAGAGCATGGACTGCCAATTGGGCGCATTATGCTTGTCGGAGGTGGAACCAAGAATCCAGTTTGGATGCAGGCTATCGCCGATGTATGCGGGCGCGAGGTCTCGGTTGCCAAGGTTACGGTGGGCGCATGCTTCGGCGATGCCATCATGGCAGCTCTCGCAGGTGGCGCCTATGCATCATGGGATGAACTCGCCCAAGTCCTTGGCGTTGCGCAAACAATCGTGCCCGATATGGCTGCCCACGAGTTATATGCGTCGCGCCGTCATATCTTTGACGAATTGTATGCACGCAACCGTGATCTCATGCACGAATTGGTGTAAAGCTGCCGAATTGTACTGCCTACCAATAGGGACTGCGTTGTGCGATTCGCATGTCCCTTGGCATTTTTTGCCCACAGGGGTTAGCGAAGGTCAAAAACAGAGTGCGCATTTGTTAAAACTGCCGACTCGATGCGCTTTGCGTCACAGTTTTTGAGTGAGGCAATGCGCATCGAGGTCCTTGTGAGCGATTTGATGAGCGACTGCGCGCTTGTTTCTGTGTTTGGTTCGGCCGGCGCATCGGTCTCGAGCAGTAGGCGGTCGAGTGGAATCTGTCGTGCGTATTCGCGACCGCGCTTGGTCGCGAGCATGCGTTCGTTGACGGAAAAATAACAGCCCGCATTACGCGCGCGGACGAGTTCGTCCGAAGTACCGCTAAACCAGTGGAAGATGATAACGGGGGAGTCGGGGTTTGGGATGAGTAGTCCATGCGATTCGAGGACGTCCAGTACGGCTCCTGCCGAACGAACGGCGTGAATTGATATCACGCGCCCGGTAAGAGGATGCTGCACGAGCGCATCGCAGAGCCGGTTAAGTGCCTGTATTTGTAGCGGCTCACTTCCAGCAAAGCGCGCGGAAAAGTCGAGTCCGACTTCGCCGATGTAGCGTTCTTGGGCAGCAACTTCGCAAAGCAGATTGACTTCGACAAAACCGCAGTGGCCATCGGCGAGCCACCAGGGGTGAAGCCCAACGCCGGCGATGATGCCTGGTTGGCGACAGGCGCGCTCGTTTGCGGCCGAAAAGTCGCGCGGATTGACGCCGCAGTCAAATAGACCCAAGCCCAGCGCCGTCGCCTCATCGGCAACGGCGTCCGGGTGAGCCATTAAATCAAGATGGCAGTGTGCATCAAATAACCGGGGCTCCATCTCGGTGCGCTCCGCTAGTCCAGACGTTGGCCATCGGAGCGTACGCGCTCAGTGCCGCGGCCGCTGATCTGGCGGATAACCTCGCCGGCAATCATCTGGCCCATGATGGGCGGCATATAGCTGGCAGTGCCCAACTCGGTACGCTCGTGGATGTTGGAAGGGTCGCGGGGCTGGGTCTTAACCGATTCCTCGCAGCTAAATAGAACACGCAGGCTCTTGATTCCGCGCTTCTTGCATTCTTTGCGCATAATGCGGCTCATGGGGTCACGTACCGTATCGAAGATGTCGGCAAAGCGGAGGCACTCGGGATGGAGCTTGTTGGCCCCGCCCATGGAACTAACCAAACGAATGTCGTGGTCCTGAGCATATTTGGCAATGGTGAGCTTGGCCGAGATGGTGTCGATGGCGTCGACGACGTAGTCGAGCTTGCCGCCCGTCTGCTCAAAAACGCTCGCAAAGAACTCGTCGATGTTGTCGCTCAGCAGGTATTCGGTGCGCTTGATAACGGTGGCGGCGGGATTGATATCGCGAATCATGGCTTCCATCACGTCCACCTTGCGCTTGCCGATGGTGCTGTGAAAGGCGATGGCCTGGCGATTGATATTGCTGGGCGCGATGATGTCCTTGTCCAGAATGACGAAATGACCAATGCCGCCGCGGGCGAGTGCCTCGCAGCAGTTGGAGCCCACGCCTCCGCAGCCGAGCACCAGTACTGTGGAGCTGGCGAGTTTATCGAGCGCCTCGCGCCCCATAATGATCTCGAGCTTAGTGTCGCGTGTCTCGTTGGGAGTTGCGGCTGTGGTTTCGGTCATAGACATCCTCCGATGGGGAAGCGAATCGTGTTTTAGCTATCGTCATTATAGGTATTATCGCGATTCCATTTGAACCCTTGGGGTTTGTTGAAATGGGATTGGAATTCGCATAAGATGGAAGCAGATGGCACCCGTTGCAGCGGGTTAGCCAACTCCAAAACACGTTTGTAGCGTGAGAAGTGGCCGTCTTCGCATTACGCGGGGCGGCTATTTTTTGAGTGTAAGATTAGATAGTTAGACAAACATCTAAATATCGAGTATAGTGTGCGCGTCATGAGAGATGATGAGAGGAGGTCTTATGCCGGGAGAGGGTTTTAAGGCGCTTGCCGATCCAACGCGACGGCGCATTTTGGAGTTGCTGCGCGAGGGCAATTGCACGGCGGGGGAGCTTGCCGAGCATTTCGATATCAGTAAGCCGTCGCTAAGCCATCACTTGGCGACGCTCAAAAACGCCGGGTTGGTGACCGACGAGCGCCATGGCCAAAACATCGTATACAGCTTAAACACCACCGTCATGCAGGATTTAATTGGCTGGTTTATGGGCTTTACAAACACTGAAGGTGATAAGGATGAATAACGAAAACAAGGGCATTCACCCCACGGGGGTATCGTCGCGCGTGTGGATTGCGCTGGTCGCTCTGTGCGTCGCCAATGTCGTAGCGCACCTCATGGTGATGCCGAGCTTGCCTGCGCAGATTCCCACGCACTGTGGCGCGAACGGCGCCGTCGACGGTTGGGGCCCTAGCTGGATGGCCTCCGCGCTCGGCGTGCTGCCTCTGGCACTTCTTGCAATGTTCTGCGTGGTGCCGCGCATCGATCCCAAAGGTGAGGCATATCGAACCTCGGGCAAGTTCTATCAGGGCTTCGTAATCGCCTTTACCTTGTTCATGTGTGCCGTAAGCTGGCTGGGAGAGCTTACGGTCTGGGGCGTGGTGCCGGCGGTCGGTTCGGTCAACGTGCTGATTTCCGGTGCTGTCGGTTTGCTGTTCATCGGCGTAGGCAACTACTTGCCGCGTGTGAAGCAGAACTATACGCTCGGTATCAAGACGCCCTGGGCGCTTGCCGATCCCGAGAACTGGCGCCGTACGCAGCGCTTTGGCGGTGCCTGCATTATGGTGCTGGGTGTTGGCCTGATTGTGATGGGCGTGGCGGGTAGCGTGCTTTCGAGTGAAGTCGTCGCCGCGGTGATTGCGGTTCTGGCGTTTGGTTCAGCCGGAGCTGCCTACGTCTATTCGTATCTGCTGTGGCGCAAATCGCAGCGAGCCGTTCGCTAAGGTTGCGGAAAACTAGCGTACGCAGTTCATAGTGTGTTAAGGGGGACTTTTCCCAGGTAGTATTAGGGGGTGTGGGCAACCATGCCCCTTTTTCGTTAAGTTTCAGAGCCGATTTCCTTATTTCGTTTCCACTAAAGCGAATCAAGAATAGGGAAACAGCAGGTAGAAAGGATAGAACAGGCATATGGCGGAGTTTATCTACCAGATGTATCAGGCTCGCAAGGCCCATGGCGACAAGGTAATCCTTGACGACGTGACCCTGAGCTTCTACCCCGGTGCCAAGATCGGCGTCGTGGGCCCCAACGGTATGGGCAAGTCGACCCTGCTCAAGATTATGGCCGGTATTGAGGAGGTCTCCAACGGCGACGCCAGGCTCACCCCCGGCTACACCGTGGGCATCCTGCAGCAGGAGCCGCCGCTCGACGACGACAAGACCGTCATCGAGAACGTGCGCATGGCGTTTGGCGATATGATCGCCAAGGTCGATCGCTTCAATAAGATTGGCGAGGAGATGTGCGACCCGGACTGCGACATGGACGCCCTCATGGCCGAGATGGGCAAGCTCCAGGACGAGATCGACGCTGCCGACGGCTGGGATATTGATTCCAAGCTCGGCCAGGCCATGGACGCCCTGCAGCTGCCCGATTCCGACATGCCGGTCAACGTGCTTTCCGGCGGCGAGCGCCGTCGCGTGGCCCTGTGCAAGCTGCTGCTCGAGGCTCCCGACCTGCTGCTGCTCGACGAGCCCACGAACCACCTGGACGCCGAGTCGATCCTGTGGCTCGAGCATTTCCTGCACAACTACCAGGGCGCCGTTCTGGCCGTTACGCACGACCGCTACTTCCTGGATAACGTTGCCGAGTGGATCTGCGAGGTCGACCGCGGCCACCTCTATCCCTACAAGGGCAACTACTCCACGTATCTGGAGACCAAGGCCGCCCGTATCGAGGCTCAGGGCAACCGCGACGCCAAGCTCGCCAAGCGCATGGAGGCCGAGCTCGAGTGGGTTCGCTCCAGCCCCAAGGCCCGTCAAGCCAAGAACAAGGCCCGCCTGGCTCGCTACGAGGAGATGGAGGCCGAGGCCCGCGCAAGCCAGAAGCTCGACTGGACCGACATCCGCATCCCCGTGGGCCCGCGTCTGGGCAACAAGGTGCTCGAGGCCCATCATCTGCACAAGGAGTTCGATGGCCGCGTGCTCATCGATGACCTTTCGTTCACCCTGCCGCGCAACGGCATCGTGGGCGTCATCGGCCCCAACGGCGTGGGCAAGACCACGCTGTTCAAGACGATTGTGGGCCTGGAGCCGCTGACTTCGGGCGAGCTCGAGGTGGGCGAGACCGTCAAGATCTCCTACGTCGACCAGAACCGTTCCGGCATCGACCCCGATAAGAACCTGTGGGAGGTCGTCTCGGACGGCCTGGACCACATGATGGTGGGTGAGACCGAGGTTCCGAGCCGCGCGTACGTGGCGAGCTTTGGCTTTAAGGGCCAGGACCAGCAGAAGCGCGCTGGCGTACTCTCCGGTGGCGAGCGCAACCGTCTGAACCTGGCGCTCACGCTCAAGCAAGGCGGCAACCTGCTGCTCCTCGACGAGCCCACGAACGACCTCGACGTCGAGACACTGTCCTCGCTCGAGGCGGCGCTGCTCGAGTTCCCGGGCTGCTCGGTGGTCATTAGCCACGATCGTATGTTCCTGGACCGCGTCGCCACGCACATCCTGGCGTGGGAGGGCACCGACGAGAATCCGGGCAACTGGTATTGGTTCGAGGGCAACTTTGAGGCCTATCAGGCCAACCGTATCGAGCGCCTGGGTGAGGACGCAGCCCAGCCGCATCGTATCCACCGTAAGCTGACGCGCGACTAGATCGTTACGCGGTTTTCCAAACCGCGTAACTGCTCGACGCTGCGCGGGCCGCAAGCACCCCATCTTGCCGTTCAAGCCGTCGCTTGCGTACCGAAGTACGGGTCGCTCCTCTTTCGCGTCACCTTGCTCGCTCTGGGACATTTTCGCTGACTTATGCTCAACCTGGAAAAAACGCGGCGAACGTTTTGTGGCGTTCGCCGCGTCTTGCTATTCGTTTGGTTCTTCGACTTTGTCGATGGCCCAGGTGGCTCCAAGGCCGCCGGTGGTGTTGCGTCGGATGCGCACGGTGACTTCGTGGCGCTCGCCGGCCTGCGTGTAGCGCAGGGGGAAGCTTGCGCGGTTGCGCGCGGCCTCGATGGTACCGCGCTCGCGGGCGATCCAGTAGTACTCGCCGACGATGCCGAGCGTGTCGGCGCCGTAGGGGAGATAGGTCGACAGCTGGTGCAGAAGCGGGCCGGGGCAGAAGACCTCGGTCGCGAAATCGACGGGGAAGTCCTCGGGGATGGCGGGCGCTGCGGGTGTGGGGGCCGGTGCTGCAGCGGGGGCCGGAGCCGCTGCAGGCACAGGAATCTGGTCATAGACAGGTGCGGATGTGGAGTCGATGACGGGTGCAGACTCAGGCACCGGTTCCGGCTTACCTGCGAAATCTGTCGGTTCCACGGAGACGGTTGCGTCTTCAGTCTCGGTTTTGGCATCGGCTTGCGGAGCGTCCTCTGCCTCGACAGATGACTTTGCCTCGATGGGCGTGGATGCCATGGTGGTGATGCCGGCGTTGGCGTTCTCGGGGTCATAGACGACCGTAAGCGAGATGGCGGGCTGCGGCGTCTCGGGCTCCGGTGTCGACTCGGTGGCGTCCTGATCGTCGGGCTCGTCGGGCTGATCGTTCTCGGTCTCGTCGCCAAAGACATCGCTGTTTTGGAACGCAGGCGTCTCGGATTGGTTAGCGGCTTCTTCGGTTGTCGACTTGGGAGTCTCGTTGAGCTCCGCAGTGGTTTCCTGCTCTGATATGACTTCGGGATCGGTCGTGGCGGCGATTTCGGTTTCGGCCTCTGCTGTTACCCCAATAGCGACTTCGATCTCTGTCTCGGGCTCGAGTTCCGGCACGGCTTCAACTATGGCTTCGGGCTCGGGGCGCTTAACGTGCTTGGGGCGCACGGCTTTGAGGTTCTTCTCACCGCGCTTTTTCTTTTTGTAGGACTGCTTGGCGCCCTTGGCGGTCTTGGGCTTGTCCTCGCCCTTGGCAAGTGCGGCATCCCAGGTCTCGTTGGCGATGACCGTGGCATACAGGCGGCCGCCTTTAAAGACGGTCAGCTTAATGCAGTCGTCAAGCTCCTCGAGCAGCTCGCGCGTGGACTCGAAGCCCAGGTCATAAGCAGTCATGTCGCCAGCGGCGAGCGCCTCCTCGACCTGCGTCATAAACGTTTGCTTGCCGCATCCAATCGCATTGCGCAGCAGGCGATACAGATAGATGTGGTTGCCCAGCGATAGCGTGGGCCTAACTATTGTCTTGCTCATGGCAAATCTCCTCTTTACACACGTAAAGCATCTTACCATCGCATAGCGTTCGCCATGACGGCACCCAAGGCAAACGGGCGCGAACCGCTATCGATTCGCGCCCGTTGTACAGGTTGCCTATCTGGGGATGCAGCGCCTAGTTGCCCGATGTCGTGCCTTGGCTTGAACTGTCAGATGTCGTGCCCGATGTGGTGCCACTCGAATTGCTGCTGTTGCTGTCTGCTGTGCTCGTTCCCGACGTGGTGTCGCTAGTTTGGCCGCCCGTGTTCGGCTGCGAACCGTCGGTCGTTTGGCTTGAGTCGGTTGTGCCGGACGGCGTGCCACTGTTGGACGTAGAGGAATCGGTGCCCTGCGATTGGTTTTGGGTGTTCGATGACGAGTCGGCAGAGGTAGAACTGTCTTGCGTGCCGTCCGTCTGTGCCTGCTGGCTTTGCGATTGGCCGGAGCTATCCGCGTCGCTCTTGGTCGTGCGCGACGAAAGGATCGGCTCGGGGCGCTCGCCCAGACCCTCGCCGGCGGTGGTGATAAGGATGGCGCCGGCGCAGGCGATGACCGCGACGATGGCGATGGCGATCGAGAAGACGATGACCTTCTTTTGCGTCTGGCTGCGCTCTGCCGCCGCCTTGGCGCGCAGGCTGTCGGGAGCGACGCGCGCCGTGGTTGCGCGCCCCGCAATCTGGCGCATCTCCTGCGTAGTCGCGGCGCCGCCCAGGTGCTCCTCGGCATTAAACTCAACGGGCTTATAGGCGCCGGCGGGGTAGTCGACGGCGGCGTGCGTACCTTTGAGGGCTTCGGCGCTGGCAGAGATAAAGTGGCGGTAGACCTGCGAAGACACAACGGTGATGACCGAGCTCACGGCGGCGCCGATTACCGATCCGGCGATACCGATCTTGGAGGCAAGCGCGACGCTCGTGGCGGCAGCTGCGGCGCCGGCGATGATCTGGGGAATTGAAATGTCGTCGAACAGGCCCTTTTTGGGCGCGATGGCCATGGTCTGTCCGATGGAATGGTTTTCGTGAACGCCGTTGTTGAGCGATGCCGGCGTCATGACACGTGTGCGCGGCGCGTCGGTGTACTTGGTTGTCATACGGGGTCCTCCCGGTGTAAATCTGCTTCGTTTCGTGTAGCCCTCAGGGTACCCACCAGATGTGAATCGTGCGTGACGTTTAACAGATACCATCAACTCATCAAGGGGGGCTTGCTGTCTTTGGCGAAATAGCTTGATGCTAAACTGGACTTACGATTGCGAGGTGGTTTACGTGATGTACCCGTATATGACATTCGAAGACGGTACCGAGGTCATTCATTCTGACCTGATTACAGATGTCGATGTCGAAAAGGTTATCGTGCATTTTGAACGACCGACGGCAGAGGGCTTCGACTCCGCTCGTTGTGAGTTGCCTTCCTGTTCGTGGACTGACTGGGAAGGGCATTTTACTCAGAGTGAAAAACGAGCTTTCGAAGAGTGTTTGAGCAAATTATTTAGATTAGTTCGAATAAAGAAGCTGAATGCGATGACCTAAAGCGTATGCATTTTTAGTATTAGATGCGTATGAAATGGAGGATGTGAATGGATGAGCTAATAGACTTTAAAAAACGATTTCTCAAGAATGGCGAGCTGGTTTCAATTCCAAAAAAGGAAAGCTATAAAAGAATCATGCTGCTATGGGCCGTCTCTTTCTTTGAATTAAATACAAGTTATACGGAGCTTCAGGTTAATCGTGTGCTTTCACAGCTCTATCCTGATTATGCCGTGTTGAGGCGGTATTTGGTTGATTATGGATTCCTATTAAGGGATGAACGAGGCCTGAAATACGAGGTTAATCGTGATGTTCACGGTATTGAGAGCTAGCCGTCCGGTTCGGGTCCTATATATTGCTAGAGGGATAAGCGAAATAGGCAATTGGTGTGCGAATATTGCTTTGCCAATGCTGATTTACGAGGTAACTCACGATGTTTCTGCAACTGCTTTGATGGTCTGCTGCAGATTTGCCCCCTCTCTGTTTTCAGTTGCGCTCGCGCAGCTGCCTCAGAAGATGGGTATCGGGACACTGCAGGCCATGAGATTGGCAGACTTAATTCGCGCGGGATTATTCGTTTGCTATATTTTTGTTGATAGTAAATGGAGTATGTTTGCTATTACGTGCGCGGTATCGCTTTGCCGAACGGTTGAAATGCCCTGCTTTTACTCGTTGTTAAGAGCCAATACGAATAGTATCAATCGCGACGTAATTAATAATTCGTTTGGGTTTCTGCAGAATTTGATGATGGTTCTGGGGCCAGTTGCCGGCGGTTTTGTTGTCGCTCAATTTGGGGCGGAGGCTGTTCTTGCATTAGACGCGCTATCTTTTGCCGCGTCGTTCTGGTTGCTGCGAGATGTTCCGTCGGTTATCGAGGTTAATGATAAAGAGGGGATAAGCAAAAATGAAAAATACAGGACTGCATTTAGTGATCTTAGCGCGAAGCACTTGGCAATTGGTTTCCTATTAATCGATATTTCTAGTGGCGTGGCATTCGGCTCTCTGAATTCTCTTTTGCCAGCTATAGCGCAATTGCAATTTGACTCGTCATCGATACAATACGGATTCCTTCAGAGCAGTCTTACAATCGGACTGTTGTTCGGAAATACAATATATGGTCGTTTAATCAGTGGTTCCGATTGCGTTAAATCATATTGTTTTGTGACGTATCTTGCGCTCGGTGCGTATCTGGCGTTTGGCTATCGCTATGCGTCTGGGATATCGTTTATTTTCCTTTTTATCGTCGGTGCCGGAAACGCCATTCAAGATGTGCTTCTCATAACATCGCTGCAGGATTTGGCGAGAGACGGATCTGAATCGATAGGCCTGTTTTCAATTAGGGAGTCTTTGCAATCGGTTGCTGTTGTTATTTCAACACTCCTTGTTTCGCTGTTCACGAGCATCGCGATGTTCTCAATTCTCGTTACAGGACTTGGTGTATTTTCAATTATGATGGTAGTTGTGTTTCAATTGAATTATTTGCGAAAGATGTGACGTTGATATGCCTAAAACGCTTTTAGTATTTCCCCCAGGATGGAGTCCAGTGGGGCCGTATCTTGCCTTGCCTGTTTTGAAGTCATATCTTCAAGAGGTTGAACAATACAAAGTTGACATTGTTGACTTAAACGTGGAATTTTACGATGACCTCCTATCTTTTAGACATGTCGAAGAGTGCTGTAAAAGGTATCGGGAATCAAAGGATTCGTTTAGTTCGAATGTTCAATTAACAATCGAGTTGATACAAAAGTCAGCACTTAATGTTGACGAGGCAAAAGATATTTTCAGATCGAAGAGATACTTCGATCTGAAAGAAAGACAATATGCTGAAAACATTTTTAGAAATGCACTCTATATCATAAATCACGTCTCATATGGAGTTAAATACACGTTCAACTCCATAGATCTGCCCTATGATTATTATTCGACACCAGAAATAATGAAATCGCTTGCGGATACCCTGCATAATCCGTTTATTTCCTTCTATGAAACTGCCTTTCTTAAGCGTATTCAGAGGGAAAAAATCGAGTTTATTGGGATTTCGGTGAGCGGCTGTTTCCAATTGATTTCTGCAGTTACGTTAGCGAAACTGATTAAAGAAGAATGTCCATCTGTTAAACACGTCTCATTGGGCGGCAATTACATTACTCGTTTAGCAGATGACTGCATGAAAGAATGGCATCCCTTTTTTGAATACATTGATTCGATAATGATGTATGACGGCGAAGAGCCGCTTGCACGTCTTCTTGAGGCTCTTGACTCTGGTGATGACAATCTCGACTGTGTTCCAAACCTTTGCCATGCTAAAGGTGGAAAGATATATAAAAACCATCGGATTGAGCAAACATTTATCAACGATACAGTTCCCGATTTCGATGGCTTCGCCCTTTCTAAATACTTCATGCCTGAGTTAATATTGCCGGTTTATTCCTCTAGGCAGTGTTTTAATCATTGCGCCTTCTGCACCATTCCCGGTGCTACCGGTGGTTGTTACCGAAAGATGCCTATATCGAGAGTATTTGAAATAATGTGTCGGTTAAATGAAAAATACGGCACGAGAGTTTTCTCTTTTGTGGATGAAACATTCGAAGGCAAAAGAATGGAGCAACTCGCGGATGAAATAAACGCATCGGGAAAAACGTTTTTCTGGCATGGAGAAACGAGGTTCTCTCCAACCCTAAGTACAGACGTTTTCAACAAGATATACCAAAGTGGATGTAGGCAGATTCAGTTTGGCCTCGAGTCATACAACCAAAGAGTTCTTGATCTAATGAAGAAGAACACGAGAGTTGATTGGATTGATCGCAATATCCATGATTGTCTCAATGCGGGTATTCCTGTTCATCTATTCTTTATGATTGGCTTTCCGACCGAAACTAAAGAAGAGGCTCTGAACACCTTAGCTTATACAGAGAATGTTTTGAATTATTCAAAACAGGTATGTGGTGTTCCATATTCCACGAGAGGATTTACGAATTTTGGTCTCGTTATGGGGTCGGATGTTTGGAATCATCCCGATAAGTATGGTGTCTCTGTAATGCCGAAGTCCCAATATGAGGATTTGCGCCTCGAAGTGGATTATGTTTCAGGCACTGGTTTAACTTTAAATGAAGCAAAATCCTTATCTGATGAGCATCATATTGATTTTTATATGCAAGAGGTCATAAACGGTAGCGACACAATTGACTTGCCCCAGCGGCTTCATATTTCAGAGGTGACCTGGATCCTAGATTCTATTCACGCTGTCAGGTATAAGGGACATTTGACCAAAGTAAAGCGACGGCTAACTAGTCTAAATCCAGCTGATCGAATCTGGCTGGATTCCAAGACCTCTGTCGTGCTCGTTGAGCCATTTGCCTACTTCTATAATTCTGAATACCATCATGTCTATGCTGTTTCCCAGTTGGTATACCTTAAGTTGGCCCGTTTATTGGAGGCCGATTGTAGCATTTCTCTTATTCTTGATCAGGGCGACCTCGAGCTGACAAGGGCGATAGAAGAACTGTTGCATTATGGATTGCTGAATACAAATATCGATGCCGATTATGTAATGCACGATAATGGTTTTCAATTGGTTAGAAGTTCGTTTGTTAAAGAAGTCGGACGCTCAAAAGAGGGGTTAAGAGTACTGCTGAGTTGTGCCACCCATAGAATGTGTGCGGTTAATGATTTTTCGTTCGCTTTGCTTTCGTTGTTTGAAAAGCCGATTACTAAGAACGAGGTGCGCGACATTTTGAAAAAAGAGGGACTATCGACAAACGAGGAGCAATTAAACAAGTTGGTTGATAATTGCATGAAAGCAGATATACTACAATTAATTAGATAGAGGAGGTTTCTGCATGGACGTTATTAATAAAGATCTCTTGGAGCAACTGAAAGAGTCTCAGGAAGAGGGCGTCGTGGTAGAAGTGTTCGACTTTGAGGACTACATGGATAAATTCTGCCATTAGTTTCGGAATTTACTTGCCTCGCTTAAAGGAGAAGTCGATTATCGATTTCTCCTTTTTTAATTAAAGATATTTTTGAAATACATGCTCTTAGCACAGGCTGGCGTCTCAGTAAACTGGGAGGTTGCTTTGGCTAGTTAGAGATATGTGAACGTCCGTTAGACTGAATCTCAGGGTAGAAGGGGCCTCCAGTGTCCAGATCAACAAGGCAATGCTGCGTTTCGGCTAATAAGAACGATGGCTTTTTGCGTGTGGCGGCGGCGTCGCCGCAGATTCGCGTGGCCGATGTCGAGGGCAATGCCGAGGTTGCGTTAGCGGCTGTTCGCGCGGCTGTCGAGCGCGGCGTTCGTGCTCTGGTGCTGCCCGAGCTTAATCTGACCGGATATACTGCGGCGGACCTGTTCCATAACCGCACGCTGCTGCATGCCTGTGAGGCGGCGCTTGCGCGTATTCTCGATGAGACCCGCGAGCTGCCGATCGTCTTTACGGTCGGTCTTCCCGTTGCGGTGGCCGAGAACATCTACAACTGCGCCGCCGTGTGCTGCGCGGGCGAGCTTTTGGGCCTCACGGCCAAGAAGTATCTGCCCAACTATGGCGAGTTCTATGAGCGCCGTTGGTTTGCTCCGGCGCCTGCGGATCCCGTGTGGGTTGAATTTGCCGGTCAGGGTCCGGTCCCGCTGGGTTCGGGGCTTGTCTACCGCTGCTGCGATGAAGGCGCCGAGGATTTGGTGCTGGGCGTTGAGGTCTGTGAGGACCTGTGGGTGCCGGCGCCCCCTTCGACTGAGATGGCGCTTGCCGGTGCGACGGTGATTCTCAACCCGTCGGCCTCGGACGAGATCATCGGTAAGGCAGATTACCGCCGCAGCCTTATCTCTAACCAAAGCGCGCGCCTGTACTGCGCCTATGCCTACGCGGACGCGAGCGAGGGCGAGTCCACGACCGACATGGTCTTTGCGGGCGAGAACCTCGTCTACGAAAACGGCTCCAAGCTCGCCGCGACCAAACTGCTTACCTGCGATATGGCCATCGCCGACGTTGACCTTGACCGCCTGGTTGCCGAGCGCCGTCGCTCGACGACGTGGGCACGCGCGGACGATGCACCGGAGGCCACGGCCGTTGAATTTTCGTTTGAGGGCGTGCTGGCAGACGAGCCTGTCCTGCGCAACGCCTGCGACATCGACCGTGTCTTCCCCCGCGCGCCCTTTGTGCCGGCCGACCATGGCGACCTGGCCGAGCGTTGCGAGACCATCCTCGACCTGCAGACCGCCGGCCTCAAGACCCGCCTTGCCCATACGGGTACCAAGGCTGCGGTGATTGGTCTTTCGGGCGGCCTGGACTCCACGCTGGCGCTGCTTGTGACCGTGCGTGCCTTCGATGCACTGGGACTGCCGCGCACAGGCATCACTGCCGTGTCCATGCCCGGCTTTGGCACGACGCATCGCACCAAGTCGAATGCCGAGTCGCTCGCTCGCGACCTGGGTGTGAGCTTCCGCGAGGTTTCGATCCACGCGGCCGTGGAGCAGCACTTCAAGGACATTGAGCACGATTCGGCCGTGCAGGACGTGACCTACGAGAACAGCCAGGCTCGCGAGCGCACGCAGATTCTGATGGATCTGGCCAACCAGGCTGGCGGTTTTGTCATCGGCACGGGCGACCTGTCGGAGCTGGCGCTCGGCTGGGCTACCTATAACGGCGACCACATGAGCATGTACGCCGTCAACGCGAGCGTGCCCAAGACGCTTGTGCGTCACTTGGTGCGCTATGCCGCCGATGTCTTTGGCGGGCGTATTGCCGAGGTCTTGCTCGATATTCTCGATACGCCGGTGTCCCCCGAGCTTCTGCCGCCCACGGGCGACGGCGAGATTGCGCAGAAGACTGAGGATTTGGTGGGCCCGTACGAGTTGCACGACTACTTCCTCTACTACCTGCTGCGTTTTGGCTTTGAGCCGGGCAAGATCTACCGCATGGCGCTCAAGAGCTTCGAGGGCGTCTACGACGCCAAGACCGTCCACACGTGGCTGCGTACGTTCTATCGTCGCTTCTTTGCCCAGCAGTTTAAGCGCAGCTGCCTGCCCGATGGTCCCAAGGTGGGCTCGGTGACGCTCAGCCCGCGCGGCGATTGGCGTATGCCGAGTGACGCCAGCTCGCGTTTGTGGCTTGCGCAGATCGACGCGCTCAATGCAATTGGCTAAGGTTGGCTAATTTGAACCAATGCGGGGTTTGTAAGCGTTACACTTTTGCAATCTGATGGCCCGTATCGCGCGGCGCTCTTGTCGGAGCGCCGCGTTTTTTATATCGAAAGGTGGCACCATGCAGGCATCGCAGCGTCTCGATCGCTTTGGCGCGGAGGTTTTCGCCTCGCTCAATAACAAGCTCCTCGCGCTGAAGGCTCAGGGTAAGACCATTTACAACATGAGCGTGGGCACGCCCGACTTTAAGCCGTACGACCACGTGGTCGAGGCGCTCACGCGAGCAGCCCAAGATCCCGAGATGTGGAAGTATGCCCTGCGCGACCTGCCCGAACTCAAGCAAGCTGTGTGCGATTACTATGAGCGTCGCTTTGGCGTTTCGGGCATTACGCCGTCCATGGTGCAGTCGTGCAACGGCACGCAGGAGGGCGTGGGCCATTTGGGCCTGGCCCTGCTCGATCCGGGCGACACCATTCTGGTTCCCGATCCGTGCTACCCGGTCTTTGAGGCGGGTGCCAAGATCGCCGATGCCAAGCTCGAGTACTATCCGCTGGTTGCCGAGCACAATTACCTGCCCTATGTGGCGGGCATCGATCCCGAGGTGGCCGATCGTGCCAAGTACATGATTGTGTCGCTGCCCGCCAACCCGGTGGGCTCGGTGGGCACGCCCGAGGTCTACGAGGAGATCATCGCTTTCGCCCGCGAGCACGACCTGCTCATCGTCCATGACAACGCGTACTCCGACATCGTGTTCGATGGCGATCCGGGTGGAAGCTTCTTGCAGTACCCTGGCGCGCTCGAGGTGGGCGTTGAGTTCTTCTCGCTCTCCAAGTCGTTTAACGTCACTGGTGCGCGTATCGGCTTTTTGGTCGGCCGCGAGGATGTGGTCTCTGCCTTTGCCAAGCTGCGCAGTCAGATTGACTTTGGCATGTTCTTCCCGATCCAGAAGGCCGCTATCGCGTGCCTTAATGGCCCGCGCGATGAGGTCGAGGCACAGCGTCTGAAGTACCAGGATCGCCGCGATGCCCTGTGCGACGGTCTTGAGGACCTGGGCTGGGAGCGTCCCAACGCGCATGGTTCTATGTTTGTGTGGTCCAAGCTTCCCGGTGGTCGCATCGATTCCATGGCGTTTTGCGAGGAGCTCATGGAGAAGGCCGGCGTTGTGGTGACGCCGGGCGCGAGCTTTGGTCCTTCGGGCGAGGGACACGTGCGCATGGCGCTGGTCCTGCCGCCCGATCAGATTGCTTTGGCTGTCGAGGCCATTCGCGAGGCGGGTCTCTATTAAAAAGATATTTCGGCTCGTCAATAGATCGAAACCGATTTCGTACAGTTATTTTACGAATCCTGCTAACTTTTTCGGTAAACGGTCGATTTTTGGCTTCGAATAGGAGCATAATCAAAGTCCCGATTGGATGTATTGGGATTACGGCAAGCCGCTCGGGTCGTTCCCGGGCGGCTTGTTTGTGGAGAGAGATGGGAGTTTCTAATGGTTAACGAGAAGAAGGTCGCTATTGTCGGCTGCGGTTTCGTCGGTTCGTCTTCGGCGTTCGCGCTGATGCAGAGTGGTCTGTTCTCCGAGATGGTCCTCATCGACGTGGACAAGAACCGCGCCGAGGGTGAGGCTTTGGATATCGCGCACGGCATGACGTTTGCCGAGCCGATGAAGATCTACGCCGGCGATTATTCCGATGTCGCCGACGCCGCCATGATCGTCGTCACCGCTGGCGCAGCCCAGAAGCCCGGTGAGACCCGCTTGGACCTGGTCAACAAGAACGTCAGAATCTTTAAGTCCATTATCCCCGAGATTAAGAAGTCCGGCTTCGACGGCATTCTGCTCATCGTCTCCAACCCGGTCGATGTTCTGACCTACGCCGCCATCAAGATGTCCGGTCTGCCCGAGGGCCACGTCATCGGTTCCGGCACCGTGCTCGACACTGGCCGCCTGCAGCAGATGCTTGGTGCTCATGTCGAGGTTGATCCGCGCGATGTCCAGGCTTATGTCATGGGTGAGCACGGTGACTCCGAGTTTGTCGCTTGGTCCAGCGCTCAGGTTGCCGGCGTTCCGCTGAACACCTTCTGCGAGCTTCACGGCCACCTGGAGCACGAAGCCGCCGAGAAGCGTATCGCCGAGGACGTCAAGAACTCCGCCTATACCATCATCGAGAAGAAGCACGCTACCTACTACGGCGTCGCCATGGCTGTTAAGCGCATCTGCACTGCCGTCATGCGTGACGAGCAGACCGTTTTGCCTGTCTCTTCGCTCATGGTGGGCGAGTATGGCCTGTCCGATCTGGCCATCTCCATGCCGACGGTCGTTGGTCGCGACGGCGTTGTCTGCCGCGTTCCCGTGCCGCTGAACGATGGCGAGCAGCATGAGCTCACCGCCTCTGCAAAGGCTCTCAAGGACATCATCGACAGCGTCGATTTCTCCTGCTAAATCAAGCTCGCTCGAGCGAAAAGCTACAATGAAGGCGTTCGGGTCCACACGGCCCGGGCGCCTTTTTGGTGCAAAGTAACCTGACCCCAATGCACCCTAGTTGATGGGAGGGCCATGTCGGATTCGCCTAATTTCTTGACCTATGCCCAGACGGCGTTTGATCCGTTTGAGGAGCGGCCGTTCTGCGCGGTGGATAGCCTGGTCTTTGCGTGGTTGTCCTATTTGCGTTTGCCGGGTGATATGGCGGAGCTGACGAACTGGCAGGGCCTAGACGTACGCGAGCTGCTGCGTGCCGAGTGCTACCGGGACATGATTGACGACTTGTGGGACCCAGAGGGGAGCAGGGCCTTGTTGGAGGCCGTGGCAGCAAGCCCTCGCTACCGTGGCGTGCACGTTTGCGGCTATCGTGTCGTGAGCGATATGGTGACGACAGAGCAGTTTGCAGCCATGGCGTTCCGGTTTCCGTCGGGGTTTAGTTATCTTTCCTTCCGGGGGACCGACAGCACGATTGTGGGCTGGAAAGAGGATTTTAACATGGCGTTCCGGTGTCCTGTGCCGGCCCAGGAATCCGCGGCGCGTTATGTGGACGAGGCGGCGGATGCGATTGACGGGCCGCTTTTGTGCGGAGGTCATTCCAAGGGTGGAAACCTTGCGGTGTACGGTGCGGCGATGTGCTCCGATGTCGCCCGTGAGCGAATCGAACGGGCGTATTCCCATGATGGTCCGGGCTTTGTCGAGGAGTTTCTGAGTGGAGACGCTTTTGCCGATCTTTCTGGTCGAATCGACAAGACGCTACCTCGGTCGTCGATCTTTGGCATGATGTTCGAGACACAGGAGGACTATGCCATCGTTGAGAGTACCGAGTTCAGCCTGCTGCAGCACAATCCCTTTAGCTGGGTGGTTGATGGTCGCGACTTCGTGTACTGTGAGCGCCTGTCTGCTGGCGCGCGATATGTTGACGGCTCCATTCGAGAGATGCTGCTTGCGGTGTCACCTGGCGAGCGCGAGCGTTTTGTAGATGCGTTGTTCTCCGTGTTTGAGGCTACGGGTGCTGAGAGGTTTACGGATATCGCTGGGAATCTGCGCGAGAGCCTGCCCGTGATGCTCCAGGCTGCGCAAGGCTTTGACAAGGATACACGACGCCTTGTCTCGCAGACCATCGTGGCAATCCTTAAATGCGCACTGCTGCCCAAGCGACCCCAGATCGACATGCCCGCTGCCGGCAAGAGTTTGGCCGAACAGCTCGAGGCTTGGCAGTCCGAACTCCTGCGCTAGCCATTGGTGCAAAGCAGCCTGTCCCCGATGCACCAATCTTCGATGCGCCTGGGGCGGGCTCGACCGCTATACTGGTTCGTGCCGAAATCGATCTAGAACGGAATGCCGTATATGAAAATCAATCACGCGATTCTGCATATCCTGGACTTTGACTCTGCCGTCAACGTCATGAGCCAGCGCGAGCTCGATATCGAGAGCCGTACCGTGCGCAACTTCGTGACCACGCATCTGCGCCGCGCGCGTACCTCGGCCGACAATAAGCGCGCCACGTTTGCCGAGAACTCTGCGTTTGGCGGCGAGCTCAAGGGCTATTTCTTTGGCGAGCGCGAGTTTGTGGACCTGTCGCAGCAAATTGCGGAGTTTATCTCCTCCGAGCTCACCAAAGCCGAGAAAGCCGAGTCCACCGACGTGCTCGTGGCCGATTTTGACGACGATGAGGATGCCCGCTGGTTTGCCGTGATGCTGCTGGGCTCCAAGCAGGCTTTTATGCACGAAGTGGGCCGCGAGGAGGGGGAGGTGCGCAACGACATCGCGCGCCACTACGCCATTCTGCCGAATCCTTCGCAAAAGGTGCCGAGCTATGCCATCGTGCGCGCGAGCACTATGGAGATCGGCTACGTGGACAAGAAGCGCAAGATCGCCGGCGAGGATCGCATGCTCATTCCCGACGGCCTGCTGCAGTGCGACACGGGCGTATCGGGCAAGGAGGTCATCGACACGGTGACGCGCGTGGTCGAGGAAGTCGCCGAGGAGCACGGTGCCAATACGGCCGTGGCGCTCGCCAAGGTCAAAGCCGCCGTCGCCGAGAAGGTCGAGGATGACGAGGAGCTGCCGCCGTGGGATATCGTCGATGAGGTCTTTGAGGACGAGCCGGTTATCAAGGAGAGCGTGCGCGCGGCACTGACTGAGGAGAAGGTGCCTGAGCGTGTGCCCGTGGAGCGCAAGCAGGTCGAACGCGCGGCGGTGCGCAACCACAAGATCCGTACCGACACGGGCATCGAGATCAGCTTCCCGGCCGAGATGGGTTCGAACTCTGAGTACATCGAGTTTGTCAACGAGCCCAACGGCCTCATCTCCATCGAGCTCAAGAACATCGGGTCAATTGAGAATCGATAAACTGCGCTTGGACGCTGCAGAAAAACAAAGGCCGAAGCCCCAATGGAGCTTCGGCCTTTTTGCTTAGAACTGCATTTCCTTGCAGGTTGACACGCCTCTAGAGCCGGCGTAAGCCTTCCTCGAGACCGGTCTTGCTGTCGGTCTTCTCGTCGCGCATCTTGATGGCGCGGGCGGGGACACCGGCCACGACGGCGCCGGCGGGGACGTCCTCGACGCACACGGCGCCGGCGGCAACTACAGCACCCTTGCCCACGTGCACGCCTTCCAGGACCACGGCGTTTGCGCCGATCATGACATCGTCCTCGATGATGACGGGCGTGGCGCTGGCGGGCTCCACAACGCCTGCCAGCACGGTGCCGGCGCCGATGTGGCAGTTCTTGCCCACGGTGGCGCGACCGCCCAGCACGGCGCCCATATCGATCATGGAACCCTCGCCGATAACGGAGCCGATGTTGATGATGGCGCCCATCATGATGACGGCACGGTCGCCAATCTCGACGCGGTCGCGGATGATCGCGCCCGGCTCGATGCGGGCGTTGATGCCCTTAAGGTCGAGCATGGGCACGGCGGAGTTGCGGCAATCGTTTTCAACGTCGTAGTAATCGATGGAATCGGCATTGGCGTCCAGGATGGTCTTGAGCTCGTCCCAGTCGCCAAAGACGGTCTTGCCGCGACGGCCGCCGTAGACATGTGCGTCGCCCCAGGCAACCTTCATGCCCGGCTTCTCGCGCACGTACAGCTTGACGGGCGTCTTTTTGGGCGCGGTGGCGATGTAGTTGATAATCTCCTGTGCATCCATCTCGGCTGCGTTGCTCATTTGCTATCTCTCCTTTGGGTGGATTCGGTTGATACCTGGTTAGGCAAACATGACCTTGTCGAACGTATAGAAGCCGGGTTCGCGGGTGACGAGCTTCTGCGCGGCTGCCAAGGCGCCGTTGACAAAGATCTGACGGCTCGTGGCGCGGTGGGTGAGCGTGACCTCCTCGTCCTGGCCAAAGAAGCTCACCTCGTGCACGCCGGCGACGGTGCCGCCGCGCAGCGAGTGCATACCGATTTCCTTGGGATCGCGTGCTCCGCACATGCCCTCGCGACCATAGACGGGGTGGTAGCCTGCCTCGGGCTCGGCTTCGACGACGGCGTCGAGCAGTAGCTTGGCAGTGCCGCTGGGGGCGTCGACCTTTTGGTTGTGGTGCGTCTCGACGATTTCGCAGTCAAAGCCGGGCAGCTCGCGTGTAGCCTGCGCTACCAGATGGCGCAGGGCTGCGATACCGATGGAGTAATTGCCCGAGTGCATAACGCGGGTGTTCTGGCCCAGTTCACGCAGGCGGTCCATCTGCTCGGGGGTGTAGCCTGTGGTGCCTGAGACCAACGCCGCGCCCGTGCGCTCGACATAGGCGACGACGGCGTCGAAGGTCGCGACGTTCGAGAAGTCGATGATGACGTCGGCAGCCGGTGCGTTCTCGAGCTCGCTCAAATCGAAGCCAATCTGGGCCACGATATCAAAAACGGGCTGCCCGGCGGCGTCGACAATGCCTTCGGCGGTAGTGCGGATGAGCGAGCCCATGCGGCCCGTTCCCATAATGACGGTCTTAATCAAGTAGACCAGCTCCCTTCAGAGCATCGGTAAGTGCGGCTCGCGTGTCGTCTGCCATGGGGCACAGCGGCATACGGTAGTTTGCCTCGATCATGCCCATCTGGGCGAGCGCTTCCTTGACGGGGATGGGGTTGACCTCGCTAAAGAGGGCGTTGATGAGCGGCTGGCCGGCAATCTGGATATCGCGGGCGCGCGCTACGTCGCCGTCCAGATAAGCGCGGCACATGTCGTGTACAAGCTGCGGCTGCACGTCGGCCCACACGCTGATGGTGCCCGAAGCGCCCAGGCTCATGAGCGGCACTGTGAGTGCATCCTCGCCCGAGTACATGCGGAAATCGTCGGACAGCAGGTGGGCGATCCTGGCCGCGTAGGCGACGTTGCCCGAGGCCTCCTTGATGCCCATGATGTTGGGGTGCGCGGCTAGGCGCTCTACGTTGCGCTCGCTGATACCGCAGCCGCAGCGGCCGGGGATGTTGTACAGGATGCAGGGGATGTCAACGGCATCGGCGACGGTCTTAAAGTGCTGATAGATACCCTCTTCGTTGGACTTGTTGTAGTAGGGGGTAATGAGCAGCAGGCCGTCGGCTCCCAAGCCCTGGTAAGTAAGCGACTTGGTGAGCATGGTCTGCGTGGAGTTGGAGCCTGAGCCGGCGATGACGGGGACGCGTCCTGCAACATGCTTGACCACGGCGGCGACGACGGAGTTGTCCTCGTCATCGGTCATCGTGGCGCTCTCGCCGGTGGTGCCCAGGGTGAGAATGGCGTCGGTGCCATTTTGCAAGTGGAAATCGATAAGGCGCTCGAGCGCGTCAAAGTCGACACTGCCGTCCTTTTTAAACGGCGTAACCAGGGCGACGATTGAGCCCTCGAGATTGCGGATGTCCATGTTCTTCTCCTTCGCCTCCGCGATCTGGATGCGTTTGTTCCATTGAGCTGCGACTGCCAGGCGCTCGTCTTGGGCGCGACGGCGGGCGCTTTCGGCGCGCGACTTGGCCAGCAGCTCTCGGCCGCACGGCAGCACGTCGAGCGTGGAAAAGTAATCGCCCGGGCGCTCGGCGCGGCGGATGAGGTCGGCCGCGCCATCGGGGCGCAGCAGGACCTCGGCGGAGCGCAGACGTCCGTTGTAGTTGTAGCCCATGGAGTAGCCATGCGCACCGGTATCGTGGATTACAAGCAGGTCACCCATGTCGATATGCGGCAGCTCGCGGTCGATGGCGAACTTATCGTTGTTCTCGCACAGATTGCCCGTGATGTCATAGGTGTTCGTGACGGGCGCCGTGGCCTTGTCGGCGCCGCCCGGCTGACCCATCACCGTAATGTGGTGGTAGGCGCCATACATGGCAGGGCGAATCAAATCGACGGCGCTTGCATCGACACCGATATAGTCCTTGTAGATCTGCTTCTCGTGGATAGCCTTGGTGACCAGACAGCCGTAGGGGCCCATCATAAAGCGGCCCATCTCAGTGCAGATGGCCACATCGCCCATGCCGGCGGGAACCAGGATCTCGTCGTATGCCGCGTGTACTCCCTCGCCGATGGCGCGAATGTCGTTGGCCTGCTGCTCGGGCAGGTAGGGGATGCCGACGCCGCCGGACAGATTGATGAAGGCGACGTGTGCGCCGGTCTCGCGCTCCAGGCGTACGGCAAGCTCAAAGAGGATATGCGCGAGCTCGGGGTAGTAGTCGTTGGTGACGGTGTTGCTGGCAAGGAATGCGTGGATGCCAAAGTCCTCGGCGCCCTTGGCTTTGAGCATGCGGAAGGCCTCGAAGAGCTGCTCGGTGGTCATGCCATATTTGGAGTCGCCTGGGTTGTCCATGATGCCGTTGGAGAGCTGGAACAGGCCGCCTGGATTAAAGCGGCAGCCGACCGTTTTGGGGATGGGTCCCGCAACACGCTCAAAGAACTCGATGTGGCTGATGTCGTCAAAGTTGACGATGGCACCCAGCTTGTCGGCGAGCTCAAAGTCGGCAGCCGGCGTATCGTTGGACGAGAACATGATGTCGTGTCCCGTGATACCCAGCGAGCGGGCGATCATGAGCTCGGTATAGCTCGAGCAGTCGCAGCCGCAGCCGTATTCGTTGAGAATGGAGATGAGCGTCGGGTTGGGGTTGGCCTTGACGGCAAAGTATTCCTTAAAGCCCGGGTTCCATGCAAAGGCGTCGCGCACTTCTTGCATGTTGCGGCGGATGCCCGCCTCGTCGTATAGATGAAACGGCGTGGGGAACTGCTCGACGATATGCTCGAGTGTCTCCTTGTCCACAAACGGCTGCTTGGCCGCATATGCCTCGTTGGGGGTCAATACCATGTCCCGTAAACCTCGCTATCCAGACGGCGCCATCTGCGCATCGAATCCGCATAGCGTGGACCCAATGTCCGGATAGCGCTCCCGCATTGCTGCAGACAGTCCTGTGGGTGTTTCCCACAGGCCCACCAGGTTGTTCGTGCCCGAAAAACCCAGTTCGGCGGGTTTCGCCTCCCCACGGGGTCAAAGCCTGCCGGCTCGCCCGCGGCTCTTCGTGCCCGCGCCTCTATCAAGTGGTAAAGACCCTATCACGTTGCACTTTACCAAACAAGAGTATTCGTATATAACGTTTAAAAAATGCAGGGATATGCTGGAAACATGTGCGCCACAATCCTGTATCACAATAAGTTGCAACAGATGTGCCTCACGAAGGGATCCTCTATGACCGAGCTCCAAGAACTCCGTCGCTATCGCCGCGATCTCCATCGCATTCCGGAGCTCGATTTCGATCTTCCGCAAACCATTGCCTATATCGAGGGCGTGCTGGCACCGCTCGCTTGCGAGGTGACCCATCCGTGCCCCAGCTGCGTCTGTGCTTTCTTCGACGCCGGTGTTGATGCCGCGCATGCCACGGCGATTCGCGCCGATATGGATGCGCTGCCCATCGCGGAGGCGACGGGAGCGGCCTTTGCCTCAACCCATCCCGGCAAGATGCACGCTTGCGGACATGACGGACACATGGCCATGGCGCTTGCCGCCGCGACGTATGTTGACCGTACGATTCGCGAACAGCCGGGCGCCATTAGGCGCAACGTTCTCTTTGTGTTCCAGCCGGCCGAGGAAACGACCGGTGGTGCCAAGACGGTATGCGAGAGTGGTGTGTTCGAGCGCTATGGGGCCGACCGCATTTTTGGCTTTCATGTGTGGCCCGATCTGCCCGCCGGCACGTTGGCGAGCTGCCCCGGTCCGCTGCTGGCGCGCTCAAGCGAGACGCACATTCATATCCATGGAACGAGTATCCATATCGCCAAGACCTACGGCGTTCCAGTCGAGGAATCGCGCGATGCCGCGCTGGCAGCGGCCAAGTTCTTAGTTTCCGAGCGCGAGCTCATGGACGAGTTGGGTGCCGATGAGCCCTGCATTGGCAAGTTCGGCCTGCTGCAGGCAGGCACCGTCTGCAATGCGGTGGCGGGGGAGGCCCATGTTGCCGGTAGCTTGCGTGTGTTTACGGACGCCATGTTCGACCGTGCGCGCGAGGGCGTACGCCGTGCGCTCGACGAGGCGTGCACCGCAACGGGCTGTACGTACGATCTCGACTTTGCCGAGGGCTATCCGCCAGTCGATAACGACCCCGAGTTGTTTGCCCACATTGCGCCTGCCTTGCCCGAGCTGCAACTTGTGGACGAGCCGCTGCTGATCGCCGAGGATTTCGCGTTCTATCAGCGCCATCTGCCGGGCGTGTTTTTCCTGCTGGGCACGGGTATGCCAGAGGACCAAGACAACCCGAGTGATTCGGATGGCTGCCCCGCCTATGCCACAAGCGCTCTGCATACCGATAGCATGCTCTTCGACGAGGAAATCCTGCTCAAAGGCCTCGATGTCTACAAACGATTGCTTGACTTGGAGTGATGATGAGGCGCCGACAGACTGCCGTGTATAGTCCTGGTGGGTGCGGGTGCGGCCTGCTGCTGCTTCCGGTTATTGCTGTGAGCATTGGCGTGATGTTTGCGCTTGCTGGGCTTGCCGCGGCGGCGCTCGTGCTGTTTATCACTGCCATCGGCGTGACGATTTGGCTCTGCCGCAATCGCGAGCAACGCCGTGCCGACGGTAAAACCAATGTCGGCTGGGTCGTCTTTCTGATCATTGCGTACCTGCTGAGTGTCAGCTACCTTGTTTTCTTTGTCCTGTTGATGATCAGTGCTTTTACCGGGGAATCCGTCACGGTGGGTTGATCACTGCTGGCAGACGGTCGCGCAAAGTGCGTTTGCTCGGCGTTTGGATAACTGCATTGGTCGTTTACCGCAACCTTAGCTCTCAGCTAATGAATTCAAGTTCAATCCTTCCTACGATGTGCTGTGTGCCGGCACGGTAGCCGGATCGTAGGAAGGATGAATAATGGCAAAAGAGGGAAAGAAGCCGATCGGCAAGATTGTCCTAGGCATCATCGTGGTGCTGGTTATTGTCGGTGCCGTGGGCTCTATGGGCGACAACTTAACCGATTCGTCTGCGAGCGATTCGGCAAAACCTGCCGAGACGACACAGCAGGCTGAGGAGCGAAAAGAACCGCAAGAACCGTATACCATTGCTGACGAGGCTGAAGACACTTCCAATCAGTTTACCTATAAGATCACGGGCACGCTGACCAATAACACGGACAAGGAAAAGAGCTACATTCAGATTGAATATGTTCTGTACGATGCCGATGGCAACCAGGTTGGAACGGCTCTTGCAAACACCAATCATCTGAAGGCGGGCGGCTCCTGGAAGTTCGAGGCGCTGGGTACGGTGTCTCCCGATCAGGTCGTCAGTTGGGAGCGCTCGGATGTGAGCGGTTTCTAGCATGTTGCATGCACAGGGGGAGGTGAGGTCGTATGCCCGATAAAAAGTT
Source organism: uncultured Collinsella sp. (assembly GCA_902494195.1). Classification (GTDB taxonomy): domain Bacteria; phylum Actinomycetota; class Coriobacteriia; order Coriobacteriales; family Coriobacteriaceae; genus Collinsella. The sequence continues at coordinate 80,288 of CABUSH010000003.1, forward strand.
GACTGACGAGTTACTCAATGAACTTCTCGACGCGCCAAACATCGATGGCTATATCAAAGAACACGACTTTGCCGCCCCGTCGCTTTCGGACTACCTGATGCAGCTGCTGCAGGAAAAGGGCTTGGAGCGTTCGCGCGTGGTTCGCATGGCCGATCTCAATGAGACCTTTGGCTATCAGATCTTTACCGGCGCGCGTCATCCGAGTTGCAATAAGGTGCTGCAGATTGCCTTTGCGATGGCGCTGACGCTCAAAGAGACCAACCGTGCGCTGACGGCTGCCGGGGTAAGCGTCCTTAACTGCAAGGACCGCCGCGATGCGATTATCATCTTTTGCATCGATCGCGGGTGCAGCCTCCAAAAGGTCAACGAGGAACTGTATCGCTTTGGCGAGGAGACGGTGAGTTAGCGGCTGATATCTGAGCCGGCGGAGCTGTCGAACAGCGATGCAAACGAACGGGGTGCGGATGCCATGGGGTGTCTGCGCCCTGCGCTATGATGGAGGCTATGGATACTCAGACCCCAACATATTCCAATGACGAGCTGACCGCAGCGCTTGCCGAGCACCTGGCGTCGCTCGATCGCGACGACAGCTATCGCGTGGAGCGTGTACTTAAGCGCTCGTCCGTTGAAACAACCGAGCTCGTGTACTTTGAAGGAACCGGCGGTAGTTCGCTCGGTCCCTTTGTCCGCAAACGCATCGATGCTTCGGCTCAAATCGGCGGGGCATACGAGCGTCTGTTTGCCGCTCAGCGGGCAGGCAGGCGTTTTGAGCACCTGCCCAGAATCGTCGATTGTCGTCGTGTGGGCGACGAGCTCAACGTGGTTATGGAATACATCGAAGGGGAGACGCTCGGGGCGCTGGTGTACCGTCTGGGAGCCACCCCCGATTATGCGCGTGAATTGTATCCTGCCCTATGCGATGCCGTGGGCGAGCTCCATGCCGGTTTTGCAATAGCGGGGGAGACGTCGGCGCCGGTGATCCATCGCGACCTCAAGCCGTCGAATATCATCGTGACAGGTGCCAACTATACGCCTGATGACGGCCTGACGTTTTCATCGCTGGTGATTATCGACTTGGGGATCGCGCGCGTATGGCGCGATGGCGCCGATGCCGACACCGTCAAGTTTGGCACGCGACCCTATGCGCCGCCCGAGCAGTATGGGTTTGGGCAGACGAGTGTGCGCAGCGACGTCTACGCACTTGGCGCCCTGTTGTTCTTCTGCTTGACGGGAGTCGACCCTAAACCAGGGCTCGACATGCGCGAGCAATGCGAGGCGCGTGGCATTCCCACCCCACTTGCCGATGCCGTCTGCATGTCGATGGCGCTCGACCCGGCCAAGCGTTTTGCGAGCGCGGAAGCGTTGGGACGGGCGACGCGCGCGGCATACGATCTAAGTCGCCCCGTGCGGCCTCCTGCGTCTGCGCCTGTCCGTACTCCGGCCTCGGAGACGGTGTTGACGCCCCAAGGGCTCCAGAACCCCACAGGGCTTCCTAGGCCTGCCGCCTCCGCTGCATGCGGTCTGCTCTCTCGCGTTCCGGAGTCTCTGGGGCGTATTTGGAATACGCTCGTCTGCTTCTCGCTGCTTGTGTTCTTTGCCGGAAGTCACTTTGCCGTCTTTCACCCCACGGGAGCAAACCAAAGCTACCCGACGTGGCTTCTCATAATCGAGTATTTTTTCTTTGTCGATGGCCTTATGGTGCTTATGCATTTTGCGCTGCTCGATAAGCGCCGTCTTCGTCGGCGATTCGCACTGCTCGACAGCTATCGCGGCAAGAAACTCGCGAAACTCTGGCTCAAGGCATTGGGTGTGCTGCTCCTATGCATGATCGTCATAGTCGCGGTTGCCAATGCGACCGGCGTCGTCGATACCTCCGCTACCTAAAAGAAAAGGGCCCCGTTGGGGCCCTTTGCAGTTGCACTTAGATGCGGTTCATCTGAGCGGCGACTTTGTTGTACCAGTCCTGCCACGTGGGCGGGCAGTACTTTTTGGCCGCAGCCGGGGTAAGGGTGGAGCCGTAGTTGGCGCCCAGATAGGCAACGTGAGCGGAGATGCCCTCGCTCCAGCTGCCAAAGCTGCGCCAACCGCCGCCACGTGCACTCCAGCCCCAGGCGTTATAAGAATTGGCGCAATAAGCACCCTTGGTGCTCTCGATGCAGGCGATGGCGGGGGACCAACGGGGGTCGACACCGGTATTCCAAGCGGCGACGGCAAAGTTGTAGCCCTGGCCTGCCATGGGGGAGCCGGCGAGATAATTGTCGATACGGCTCGTCCACTCATTAATGAACGAATCGTAATCGGAACTACCGGTATTGGAGTTGTTCACCGTGGTGTCGATGGTGGTGTTGGTGTTGGTGGCCTGGCTGCTGGAATTGCTGCCGCTTACGCCCTCGCCCGAGAGCTTCTCGGCGGCAGCGGCCTTATCGGCCTCAAGCTTGGCAAGCTCGGCGGCATTTTCCTGCTCGGCTTTTGCCTGTGCCTCGCTGCGGAGCTGCTGGGCCTGCGCCAGCGCATCCTCGGCGTTTTTCTGCTCTGCCTCAAGCTGTGACTTGGCCTGCTGGAGCTCGGCCTTGTTCTGCTCAAGTTCGGTTTGCATGTTATTGAGCTCTTCGATCTCGTCGACGCTCGAGCTCGTGATCTGGTTGGTGTATTTGCAGGTCGTGATGAACTCACCCAGGCTCTGCGCGTTGACCAGGAAGCTCACGATGGGATTGGTGCCCTTCTGATACTTGTACAGATCGCGCATGGCAGAGCTTGCCTTGGCCTGCTGCTCGGGAAGCTTAGCCTCGATTTCCTCGATGCTCGCCTCATTGGAGTCAATCTGCTTTTGCAGGTCATCGAGTTTGGTGCGGGCGTCGTTGTAGGCGCTCGTGGCGGCTTCGATCTTCTGCTGGGCTGCGGAAAGCTGGTCCTGCGTTGCCTGCGAGGCGGCATACGCCGCAACGGGGGAGAGCATCGGCGTGGCCGTCAGCGCAACGGCGAGCGCGGCGCTCGTGATGATACGAGCCGGCTTCGACGCAATGAGCGCTGCGGTGCGATGATTCGAATGCTGCATCCAGTCCCTCTGCAATCAATCGTAGGTTATGGTTCGAACGGTATTCTACTACTGCTTTCGACCTCAACTTGAACCTTAAAGGTTCCAAAGGGTCAAGTTGAACTTGAGGCTTTGGCTTTGACCTGCAGTTATGATGAATTGTTGAGAAACCATAGAGTTCAACTTTAACGTTACGGGGGCCTGTTTAAGAGGGGTTTGGGGCTGTAAAAGCTATCTCAACGTGGGGTTTTACAACTACAGCGTGCCCTCCTGGCGAGCCTGCTCAATCTCTTCGAGCGCCTCGGCGGGGGTGAACGAACAGGTGCCGTCGCCGAGTTTGACTACCTGGATATCGTCGCCGATATGGACCTCTCCGCCCTTTAGTACCACGCCGAAAACGCCCTCGTGGGGAAAGATGCAGTCGCCGGCTAGATAGTAGATGGCACAGCGTGTGTGGCAGACCTTGCCGATCTGACTGATTTCGACAAGCACCTCGCTGCCAAGCTTGAGCTGCGTGCCCAAGGGGAGCGAGAGCAGGTTGATGCCCCGGGTTGTGAAGTTCTCTCCAAAGTCACCCTCGTGTACGTCGAGCCCGCGTGCCTGCGCCGTCTGGATGGACTCCGCGGCTAAAAAAGAGACCTGGCGGTGCCAATGTCCGGCGTGCGCATCGGTAGCGAGGCCAAATTGCTCGATGACGGTGTCGCGTCCATCGGCGACGGGCGACTTGCGAGTGCCTTTGTGCTCCGACGTGTTGATTGAGACGATACGAGCAGGCCCGTTGTAAGCATCGTTTGCGGTGCGTAGGGGAGCTGCCGTCCGGGCACGATCCGCAAGTTCGCGCTTGGCGGCGTCAATGATGGGGTTGTTGATCGGATGAGCCTGGGGCACGGTGCACCTTTCGACGGGGCGGGCAACATGTTGAATCCTACAACAATGGTAGGTTCATTGCCCATTGTCATACAACGGTGAGCGCCGCCTTCGTGCTGGACGATTGCGTCGATTGCCATAGATACGGTGGAGCTTTGGGCGCCGGCGGCTTGGCACGCTAGAATAAATCAGTTGCGCAAAGACCGCCCGTTGTGTGGGCAGTTCATGATAGGAAGTTTCCATGGCATTGCAATTTACAGAGCGCGAGTTCATTCCCGTGCTGCTCGGTGGCGACATCAACGCCTATTCGGTGGCGCGCGCCTTCTACGAGGAGTACCAGGTCAAGAGCCTGGTCTTTGGCAAGTACCAGACGGGTCCCGCGTACCGCAGCCAGATTATCGACTACACGCCCAACGTGGATATCGACACCATGCCCGTGATGCTCAAAACCGTCAACGGCATTGCCCAAGCGCATGCCGACAAGACGATTGTCCTTGTGGGCTGTGGCGACAACTATGTTGCCCTCGTGGCTCAGGCCAAGGATGCCCATGAGTTGGCGGATAACATCGTAGCGCCTTACGCTCCCTATAGCATGCTTGAGCAGTGCCAGAAGAAGGAGATCTTCTACGAGCTGTGCGAGAAGCATGGCGTGCCCTATCCGCATACCTTTACCTTCACCATGGCGATGCTGAACGCCCAAGGCGAGGCACCTGCCGAGGTGCTCGACCAGATCGATTTTCCTTACCCGATGATTCTGAAGCCTTCTGACGGCATCATGTGGTGGCAGCATGAGTTCGAGGGCCAGAAGAAGGCCTATGAGATTGCCGACCGCGCCGAGCTGGAACAGGTCATTCGCGATTCGTATGCCAGCGGCTACACCGACGACCTGATCTTGCAGGATCGCGTGCCCGGCAACGACGAGTACATGCGCGTGCTCACCAGCTATTCCGACCGCAACGGCAAGGTCCGCATGATGTGCCTGGGTCACGTGCTGCTCGAGGAGCATCAGCCCCATGGCGTCGGTAATCACGCCTGCATCATCACCGAGCCCAATGACGAGCTCATGGGCGGCGTGTGCAAGTTGCTCGAGGACCTTCACTTTGTGGGCTATTCCAATTTTGACGTTAAGTATGACGAGCGCGACGGCTCGTTTAAGTTCTTCGATTTCAACACGCGTCAGGGCCGCAGCAACTACTACGTCACCAACAGCGGCTTTAACGTTGCCAAGTATGTGGTGGACGAGTATGTGTTCAACCGCCCGTTTGAGCCGGAGTTTGTGACGGCGCAGGACGAGGCCCTGTGGATGGTCGTTCCCATGGGTGTCGTCGACAAGTACGTCAAGGATCCCGAGCTGCGCGCTAAGGTGCATCGCCTGGACAAGGAAGGCAAGGGCGCCGACCCTTCGTTTATGAAGGGCGACTTTGTCTTTAACCGCTGGCTGCGCATGTGGCACACCAAGCTGCGCCACTTTAAGCTGTTCAAGACGTATTACAAGTAGATGAGCGCGGCGCCCGTCCGGTTTGCATCGGGCGGGCGCGGGTATGATACGCGCAATTGCGCAAGCGTCACCAAGGAGGCGGCGATGGAAAAGCTGGGAGTTATCGGTGGCATGGGCGCCGAGGCCACGTCGTATTACTACGACCAGGTGGTGCGTCATACGGCTGCTGCCTGCGATCAGGAACATATCGACATGGTGGTGCTCTCCAAGTCGACCATGCCCGACCGCACGTTGGCCATTAAGACCGGCGAGCATGCCAAGCTGCTGGCGACCATGAAAGAGTGTGCCCAGGCACTCGAGTCGCTGGGCTGTGCGCACATTGCCATTCCCTGCAACACGTCGCACTACTTCTACGACCAGATCCAGTCGTTTACGAAGGTGCCGATTATCCACATGCCGCGTGAGTCGGTGCGCTATGCTCTGGCCGGTGCGGTGATGGGGGAGTGCGAGTTCGATCCCAAGCTGAGTATACCGGCCGAGCCGGTGCACAAGATTGGCATTATGGGAACCGATGGCACCGTGGGCGCGGGCGTCTACGGCCGCGAATGTAAGGCTGCGGGTGTTGAGGTTGTCTATCCCAGCGAGAAACGTCAGAACGATGTGATGTCGCTTATCTACGATGATGTGAAGGCCGGGCGTGAGCCCGATATGGATAAGTTCGACCGCGTGATGTGGGAGTTCGCCCGTAGCGGCTGCGACCGCGTCATTCTGGCCTGCACCGAGCTCTCGGTGCTGCAAAAGTACCGAGAGATGCCCGAGATCACCCTCGACGCCATGGATGTCCTGGTGCGCGAATCCATCATCCGCAGCGGCGCCCCCTACCGCCTCTAGCTTCCGACCTGCCAAAAGGGAACAGGTTAATTTTGGTAGGTTTTATCTGGTGACACAGTAAAGGCCTCGGCTCGTTTGGTGCGAGCCGAGGCCTTTTGCGTTGGGCGGTTGCTGTCGGTGGTGAACTAGAACAGGAAGCCGATGGCGATGAGGGCGATGCTGACGATGAGCACGGCGATGTCCAGACCCTTGATGGGGTAGCGCTTGTACGAGCTGGCGCGCGTACGCAGATAGAAGCCGCGCTGTTCTGCCGCCAAGGCTGTGGCATCGGTCTTGCCCACGCTCGAGATGAGCAGTGGCACGCACAGTGGCAGCATGAGCTTAAGCTTCTTGATGGGGTTCTTGGTGTCGTACTCGACGCCGCGTGCGGTCTGCGCCTCCATGATGGCGTTCATCTCCTGACCAAACACCGGCACAAAGCGCAGCGCCGTGGTAAAGGTGAAGGCATAGCGATACGGCACGTGCAGCACCTCGACGCAGGCGTTGGCAAGGTCGTTGAGCTTGGTCACCATGAGCATGAGGATGAGTGGTAACGCCACACCCAGCAGGCGCAGGCAGGCCTTCGATCCTGTGACGAGGCCCGTGTCGGTGATAAAACCCCACACCACGTTGCCATCGCGCATAAAGGCCAGCTGGAGCGCCAGCATGATAAGCGCGAGCGGAATCAGCAACTTGAGCAGCGAGAACAGACGGTCGACGACACCGGCATAGGCACCCAGAGCAAGGGTGAGTGCCAAAAAGCCCAGCAGCGCCACGTAGGTGTCAGACAAGAAGATGCCGACGATGATGGCAGCGGCGAGGCCCAGTTTGACGACGGGGTTCAGGCGATGCAGCAGCGTATCGCCCGGCATGTAGTCGATGACGTTAACCACGGTGGACCATCTCCTTGGTAATTCGAACGACATCGGTGACCTCGCTCACCTGCGCAAAAGCGGGCGAGACGGAAGATGCCAGACGGCGCGAGAGTTCAATAACCTGGGGAGGCTCCACGTAGGCACGCCGCATGAGATCGATGTTCGAGAATAGCTCGTGCGTGCGGCCGCGGTCGAGGATGCGACCGTCGGCCATTACCACAATGCGCTCGGCAAAATCCGAGACGACTTCCATATCGTGGCAGACCATGATAACGGCGCAACCGCGCTCGGCCATGGTGCGCACTGTTTCCATGACGGTCATGCACTCGCGGTAATCAAGGCCGCTCGTGGGCTCGTCGAGCACGACGATCTTGGGCTCAACCACTACGACGGAGGCAAGCGCCACCATTTGTCGCTGGCCGCGCGAAAGCGAGAAAGGCGCCTCATCGGCAGGCAGGCCAAATCGGTCGATGACGAGCTGGGCGCGACGCAGTGCCTCGGCACGGTCGATGCCGCCAAGCTCCAGGCCAAAGGCGACCTCGTCGAGTACGGTATCCTTGCAGATCTGGCGGTCGGGGTTTTGGAAGAGGGTCGCGACCTCGCGAGCGATGCGGCTCGTGGGAACGGCTGCGGTATCCAGTCCCGTGACGCGCACGCTGCCCGAGGCGGGCTTAAGCAGGCCTGTGAGCAGTTTGGTGAGCGTGGTCTTGCCGGCGCCGTTTTGGCCGACGATGCCCACGAGCTCGCCAGGATAGAGCGTCAGGCTAAGGTCGTGTACGGCGGCTCCGCCATTGGGATAGGCAAACTCAACATGGTCGAAGGTGAGTACGGGTTCGGCGTCCTTGGCATGAGGACGCAACGACGGTGCATGCGGGGAACCGGCGGGCGCCTGGGCTTCGATAGCCGCGTGTGCGGGGTCGACGATGCCCGAAATCAGGCGCTCGGCCTCATCGACATCCAAGCAGGGGGTGCCGCTTACCAGGCCATCGGCCTCGAGGCTATTGAAGATACGCGTGACGCGAGGGCAGTCGACGCCGATGGCACGGAGCTCGTCGGTATGCGCGAAGACCTCGTGTGGCTCGCCCTGCAGCGCGATTTCGCCATGGTTGAGCACGAGCACGCGGTTGCAGTACTCCGAGAGCAGGGCGACCTTTTGCTCAACGACGACGATGGTGATTCCAAGTGCGCGGTTTGCCTCACGCAGCGTCTCGAAGACCAACGTGGAGCTAGCGGGGTCGAGTGCCGCGGTGGGCTCGTCGAGAACCAAGACGCGCGGACGCATGGCGAGGATGGCGGCGATGGCTACCTTTTGCTTCTGTCCGCCCGAGAGGGTGGCGATCTCGCGGTCGCGCAGGTCGCTGATGCCGACGGTCTCGAGCGTTTCGCTCACGCGCCGCTCGATCTGGTCGTGGGGAACGCCAAAGTTCTCGAGGCCAAAGAGCATCTCGTCCTCGACGGCCGAGGCGACCATCTGTGTGTCGATGTCCTGCAACACGCTGCCGACGATCTGCGACACATCGGTGAGCGAGACTTCGCAGGTGTCGTGGTCGTCAACCATGACGGACCCAAAGAACGTGCCGGTGTAGTGGTGGGGCACGGCACCCGACAGACAGGCGGCAAGCGTGGACTTGCCGGCGCCCGAGGGCCCGATGATGCCGATGAAATCTCCCTTGTTCACGCTGAGCGAGATGTGGCTGAGCGCCTGCTCGGTCTGCGTGCCATAGGAGAACGAGACATCGTCGACGTTGATGATCGTTTCCATGGATACCTTTCATAGTCATTGGGGACAGTCTTAAATGACCAGTTGTTTAAGACCGTCCCAAAAAAGCTCGTTGTTTGGGACGGTCTTTGGTGGTGAAGCACGGAGACGGCTTTACGAGGGGGCCCAGGTTGGCGCGAAAGAGGAGCGAAGCGTACTTGGGTACGCGAGCGACGAATGAACGCCAAGATGGGGTGGCTCGTAAAGCCGAGCGGGTTAGTTGAGCCTAAGGGCCTTCTGGATGGGCAAGTAGAGGGCGCCGACCAGAATGGCGTTAAAGACGGCGGTCATGGCGACGACGGGCAACATGGCGGCGGCGAGCTCGCCTACCACGCCGAGCATGGCCATCTTGATGACCATGAAGATGACGCCGGAGACAAAGGTGGTCAGGAAGGTTGCGACAATGGCGATCGCGGGCTTGACCTGACCGTTCTTGCCGGCGGCGTTGACGATGCCGGCCATGAGCATGGCGGCGATGCCCTCAGCGGCAAAATCGACGAACGGCGAAGTGGTGGTGATCTGGATTACGGCAGCCGAGATGAGGCCAATGACGAGCGCCTGGCCGATGTTGGGGCGAACGACCAGGATGGTGAGGCAGAAGGCCGAGATGATGAACTCGGGGCTGATCATGCCGCCCGAGATGCCTGAGATGGCCTTGCCGACGGTGAAGTTGAGGATGAAGCCGGCGGCGAGCAGGATGGCGAGCAGGACGAGGGCGCGGACGTCGAGTTTGCCGCGGTCGGCGGTCTGGACGGTGCGGGGCTGGGTGGCGGTGGTGTTCTGAGACATGGTGAAAATCCTTTCGGAAGGGGGGGTGCAAGAGAAAAGCGGGGGCGCGTGATGCGAATGCGATCGGGCTCGAGATAGAAAAAGGCCCCCGGTCGAAACCGGAGGCCTTCCAATCACCTAGAGCGCAAAAACAGGCGTGAGGGACTCACTGTCGACCGATCGTATTCGCATCACGCCACCACCAGTTGTTGAGAGACTTCATCGTGTTCTTCATGTTGGTGGCTCCTTTCGTGATACCGTGGCACGGTCGCACCTAGTTGCTGTTGCGCTGCACTATAGCACAGCGAAGTGCGTGCGGGGAAATCTTTTTTGAAAAGATTTCAGGCGGGTTTCCCGCCGGTCAAAAGAGCGGGCTGGGCGGGCGAGGCTGCCATTGCTGCCTTGCCCGCCCAGCTAAGACGTTACTCCTTATTGCGACGGTAGAGGAAGTAACCGCCCGCGGAGATAACGGCAACGCCAGCGATGGCGAATGCAGCCACCACGCGGCCATCAAAACGATCACCGGTGGTGGGCAGGCCGCCCTTGGTGTTCGTCTTGTTGGTGGTTACCGTGGTCGTGGTGTCCGACTTGCCAGGCTTCTCGGGCTTGGTGGTGGGCTGCTCGGGCTTACCGGGCTGCTCGGGGGTACCGGGCTGCTCGGGGGTACCGGGCCGCTCAGGAGTACCAGGCTGCTCGGGAGTGCCAGGCTGATCCGGGGTTACCGGGTCGGTGGCAAGAGCGTCCTTGGCGTAGGTGATGGACTCCTTGAGGCCATGGGTCTCGGTGTTCAGGTCGCTCGGGGTGAAGGGCGTGCTGAAATCCCCAGCCTTCAGATAGGCGCGCATCTCCTGGAGCAGGGCCTTGCACTTGACGTAGGTGTTCTCGGTGGCAGCCTTGCCAGCCTTGTTGGCCAAGGCGGTGCGGGCCTCGGTGCCCTCGGCAGCCTGCATGGCCTTGTCGACCTGGAGGTTCTGCTCGATGAGCTCGTTCTGGAGAGCGTCGAGGTAGGCGCGAACGCCGGTGCCGAGCTGCTCGCGGTGCTCGTAGCAGAGGGAACTAATGTCCATGAGGACGTAGTTGATGGAGTTCTCGGGCTCCTCGTTGTTCACGATGTCCGTCTCTTCGCAGTGAGCGTAGGAGACATCCTGATTGCTGAAGTAGGGGCTGACCTCGGTGAGCAGTGCAGAGTACAGAGGAATAGCGACGGAGTAGGCGGCGCGGGAGAGCATCTCCCACTGAATGGTCGCGATCTCGGGGTCCATGCCCTGACGGATCTGGAAGAGGTTGGTCTCGGTGCTTCTTTCGGTGCCGATGGCGTAGACACCGTCGGTGTTGGCGTTGAGGCCGGGGACATTTTCGCCGCGGTTGCCAAATGCACGGATCATCTCAAAGGTGTTCCAGTCGGACTTGCCGGGCTTGAAGAACAGGGGCTGGATCTCGCTGACCATGGCTCCGATTTGGTCGGGGCCTTTTTTCGGTTTAACCGTGACGATGTCGTAATCCGCACCCTTGGTCAACGGGGCCATGAAGTAATCGCGGCCCTGGACATAGCGAGTCCACTGATGAACGCCGGAATCGGCGACGCTTTTGCCATAGGTCTTGGCAACGTCGAGCTTGCCGTCGGTGTACTCGGCGAAGCCATTTTTCTCGGGCATGGTCTGGATGCCCTCGGAGTGGAGGCAGTTCTCGGCGTCATCAAGGTTGACATCGTAATTGAGTCCGCCGATGTTGGGGTTGAGTGAGGCGACGTCATCGGCGAGCTTCATGGCGATCCACTGGTGGCCGGAAAGTGCGGCAAACAGCCAAGTCTCGTTGCTGTCGGCGATGATAATCTGATCGTTGCCGTTGGCGCCCTGCTCGTCGATGATCTTGCCGAGGAGCTCGACACCCTCACGTGCTTTGGCACTTTCGCCTAAGATAACGCTGCCGTAGCTATACTCGCCAATGCCAGTGTCGGTCAGGGGGTCTGCCTTGGCGGCTTTATCGTTCATGTTGGTGGTCAGCGTTGCGGAGCAGGACACGCCCTTCTCGTTGATGCCTGCCTCAGAGTAGGCATCATAGCGCCCGTGCCACTGCGAAGGATGATCGCGCACGTAGCTATAACGATATGTAGTCTTGGTCGACCTGTATGAGAAGTCGGACTCGTCTGAGCCGTAGGTATACCCGGGGGCATGCGACGGCTCAATGCCAAAGTGCTTGAGGTAGCGCGGGCCAAAGTCCTCGGCGCGGCCGTAGTACGTGTTGCCGTCGGCCGTAAGGTTCTTGCCCATGTACATCTGCGTGCAGGCGAGCGCAGACGTCGGCATGGACATGATGGTTGCAGCTCCAAAGGCGAGGCCTATGCCAAGCTTCTTGAGCGCGTTGACGGGGTGAGTTTTCCTCATTTTCCCTCCCAGCGTGCGAAAGCCTTCTGTCGCCAGAGGGCTTCAGCCAATATAGACACCTCATTAGCGTAACGAACTGGAAACAATATTCATCTATGAAAAATACTTACTCGATAAGCGTGATGAAATATGCGATGAGCGGTTAATTGTACTCAGCATATAGCTTTACTTTAATAAAGACGCCCTGTAATTACTGTAGTCGAATAAAGTAGCCGAGAATGCCCGAAATGAAAATCCCCTGCTGTTTGGCAAATGCATAAACAGCAGGGGAGACGATAACTGGATGAATATTATACCAATGTGGAATTACTTCTTCCGGCGGTGGATCACGTTGATCGCATAGCCGACGAGCATGGCCAAAACGATGATGATAAAGCCGAGCAGGGGATTGTCGTTCATGGGGTCCTCCTATTTACCAAGCGGTGAGAATTCGTCGACGATGAGGTCGAGGCATTGCGGAAGCGCGCGGGCTCCAAAGACGCCCGAGTTGCTGGAGATGATCTCGCCATCGAACTGCATGCCCAGCGACGGCGTGCAGGTGATCTTGGCTTCCTTGGTCTGGATGATCTTGAACTGCGGGCGGCCTAGTACCTTGCCGGCGGGGTCGAGTGCGGCGGTGATCACAGTAGGCAACAGCTGCACGGTGCGCACGGGTTCGATGACCGCAATGTCGACCATGCCATCGTTCATGCGGCAGTCGGGGAACAGGTTGATGTCGTTTTGGATGACCGAGGTGTTGCCGGCCATGCAGCAGATGCCATCGAGCTCCTCGACTATGCCGTCATGCTCAATCGTAAAGTGCGCCACCGTGGGGTTGGGCGTGGCGAGCGCGGAGAGGAAGTAGGCGATCTCGCCGATGTCGTTTTTGGTGGGAGCGGCCTTCATCATGATCTCGGCGTCGAAGCCCGAGCCGGCGATGATGATAAAGCCGTGGCGCTTCTCGTTGCCGTTCTCGTCGAGCCAAAAGAGCTCGCCCATGTCCACTTTGACCGTGCGACCGGCGCGGCAAGCCTTGGCAAGCGCCGCTGCCTCGGGGGCATTACCGATGTTGTTAAAGAACAGGCAGGCCGTACCGGAGGGGAAGACGAGCGTGGGGACACCGCATCCGCGCATCTGATCGAGCACGTTGGAGACGGTGCCGTCGCCGCCCGAAACGACCACGCGGTCAAACTCGCGCACGTCTGCCACGGCGTCCTCGGGCTCCATGCCATCGCCGATAAAACGCATCACGACCTCGTCGCCGCCCTGCGCGAGGGCGTGCGTGAATGCGTAGATTTCATCTGAGCTAGGGCCCGATGCCGGGTTGTGGATGATAAGGCAGCGCATACTTACGTTCCCGTTCTGTGACTAACCGAGTATAGTTGTAAGGCAATGCCGATATCCTACCCGTGTTTTTCGGGCCTAACCTTATTCGATGGGTTGATATGTACATTTCCACACATCAGGCTCTACTCGACTTTTGCCAGCGCGCCCGTGAGTTCGACGCGATCGCCGTCGATACCGAGTTTTTGCGCGAGCGCACGTTCCATCCGCGCCTGTGCCTGGTTCAGATTGCCACCCCTGCCGAGAGCGTCGCGGTCGATCCCCTGGTGATCGACGACCTATCGCCGCTGGCCGAGCTTATGGCCGACGAGAGCGTGACCAAGGTCTTCCACGCGTGCTCGCAGGATATGGAGGTCATGCTCCATACCGTGGGCGTACTGCCGCGTCCCATTTTTGACACGCAGGTGGCCGCCGCCTTTTTGGGCGAGCGTCAGCAGATTTCGTATGGCGCGCTTGTCCAGACGTTCTGCGGCGTATCGCTGCCCAAGACCGAGTCGCTGACCGACTGGTCGCGCCGCCCACTGACCGATAAGCAGATTGAGTATGCGATTGATGACGTCAAGTACCTGATCGTCGCCTATACCGAGATGATGAGCCGCCTGCGCGAGCTGGGCCGTGTGGACTGGGTGCTCGACGAGCTGCGCCCGCTGGCTGACGAGTCGCACTATCGCGCCGATCGTCACGAGGCGTTCCGCAAGGTCAAACGCATCAATTCGTGCAGCCGTCACCAGTTGGGCATCGCACGCGAGCTCGCCGCCTGGCGCGAGGATCGCGCCGAGCGCCGTAACATCCCGCGCAAGTGGGTCATGTCCGACGATACGCTGCTGGCGCTCGTTAAGCGCAATCCCGTGCGCGTTGAGGAGTTCCGTAGCATTCGCGGTACCGATCAGTTGGGGGAGCGCGACGTGGACGGTGCGCTCATGGCCATCAAGCGCGGCGCGAGCTGCCCGCACGATCGCCTGCCGCTCATGGTGCGCGGGCATCATCAGATCTCTCCGGAGTTGGAGAGCGTGACGGATCTCATGTACGCGCTCATCCGCCTGGTTGCCGAGCGCTCGGGCGTGGCGACCTCGGTCATTGCCTCGCGCGATGACCTGGCCGACTACATTGAACATCCCGAGCAGAGCCCCCTGCGCGAAGGCTGGCGTTTTGAGCTTGTGGGTTCGCGCCTGGACGATCTGCTCTCCGGCAATATGGGGCTGACGGTGAAGGACGGAAAAATCGAATTGCTGTAAGGAAGCCTAGCCGTTTGAGTGGGTAGAATGCCTCCAACGTGTAACTCGATTCGGAGGAATTCGCATGCCTTATTACTATGGATACGGCTTTGGCATCGACCCGCTGTACCTGCTGGTTGTTCTTGTCTGCACGGTGCTTGGCCTTGCCGCACAGAACTATATCAACTCGACGTACAAAACCTGGTCCAAGGTTCGCTCGGACGGCGACACGGGCGCCACGGTCGCTCGCCGCATGCTCGACGCCAACGGCTGCAACGCCGTGGGTATCAAGGGTGTCGCCGGCGAGCTCACCGACCATTACAACCCGCAGGACAATAACCTGTATCTCTCGGATGCCAACCGTTCGGGCGGGTCGGTCGCAAGCGTTGCCGTCGCCTGCCACGAGGCGGGCCATGCCGCCCAGCGTCAAAGCGGTTACGCCATGATGAAGGTTCGCACCGCCCTCGTGCCGGTCGTCAACTTTACCCAGAACACCTGGACCATCGTGTTGCTCTTGGGCCTGTTTATGAACATTGCCGGGCTCACGACCCTCGCGCTGATCTTCTTCTCGTTTAGCGTGCTGTTCCAACTGGTTACGCTGCCGGTCGAGATTGATGCTAGTCGGCGCGCCGTGGCGTATATTGAGCAGTCGGGTATGAGCTCCAAGCAGGTCAACGGTGCCAAGAAGGTGCTGACGGCCGCCGCGCTTACCTATGTGGCTGCGGCGCTCACCTCGATTATTCAGCTGCTCTATCTTATGGCTCGCTACAACAGAAACTCCAACCGATAACAAATGGGACAGGCAGGCGCCGCGGGGATTCGTGTCCTCGCGGCGCTGTACTATGTGTTGGACTTAAATTTGCACGGGGCCGGAGCCTCTGTGCGCGATAACGAAAGGAGGCTGCGTGGCAGGCTGGAACCTAACCGGCAATGCTGTTTCCGCCGAATTTGACGGCTCGGACGATCAGGAGCGCAAGGAGCTCAGCGTGAGCCAGGCGGTGGAGATCGCCGCTGGTGCGCTCGATGCCATTCCGCAGCTGAGCGTTCTGGGCGAGGTCACGGGTTTCCGTGGTCCCAACGCCCGAAGCGGCCACTGCTACTTCCAGATTAAAGACGACTCGGCCGCCGTCGACTGCATCATCTGGAAGGGCGCCTATCTCAAGCGTACCTTCGATCTGCGCGACGGCATGCAGGTGAGCTTTAAGGGCAGCTTCAACCTCTATAAGCCCACGGGTCGTATGAGCTTTGTCGCTCGCTCGTTTTCGCTGGCGGGGGAGGGTCTGCTGCGTCAACAAGTGGCGCAACTGGCCGAAAAGCTACGCCGCGAGGGCCTGATGGACGAAGCGCGCAAACGCCGCATCCCGGTGTTCTGCTCACGCGTGGCGGTCGTCACCTCGCTTTCCGGTGCGGTAATCGACGACGTCAAGCGCACATTGCGTCGTCGCAATCCGCTCGTCGAGCTCGTCTGCGTGGGCGCCAAGGTTCAAGGCGAGGGTGCGCCGGCCGAGCTTATTGAGGGCTTGCGCCGCGCCGCTTCCATTACGCCGGCGCCCGACTGCATCTTGTTGGTACGCGGCGGCGGCTCCTTTGAGGACCTCATGACCTTCAACGACGAGGAGCTTGCCCGCGCGGTGGCGGCTTGTCCCGTGCCCGTGGTGACCGGCATTGGCCATGAGCCCGATACCTCGATTTGCGACATGGTGAGCGACCGCCGCGCCTCCACGCCTACGGCGGCGGCAGAATCGGTGGCGCCGGCTATGACGGAGCTGGCCGATGTGCTCGAGGCGCGCCATCAGCGTCTGGGTGCCGCGATGGCATCGATGATTGGGTCGGCCCAGGTCGACCTGGAGATGCTCGATCAGCGCGGTCGCCGTGCCTGGGATACCTATACGGCTCGCTTGGGCGATGCGCTCGATGCGGCTGCGTGCCGCCCGTGCCTCAACGACCCAACGTTTATGGTCGAGCGTCGCGAATCGGAGCTTGCGCTGACTGCCGATCGCCTGTCGGGCGCTATAGTGCGCTCGGTCGGGACATTCCGCTCCAACTTTGAGCGCCTGCCCGAGCGTCTGGTTGCAAGCACCTCGGGGCTCGATGGCAAGCGCCATGCGCTCGCGCTTGCGAGTTCCCGTCTGGAGCATCAGGGGCGCACGATGCTCAACAAGCCCGCGTCCGACCTGGGCCGTGCGGCAGCCTCGCTCGATGCCCTGTCGCCGCTCAAGGTGCTTGCCCGCGGTTACTCCATCGCGTACAGCGATGACGGTGTGGCTACGAGCGCCAAGACTTTTAAGCCCGGCGACGCCATTCGCGTGCGCATGGCAGACGGCAACGTGGCAGCAACGGTCGATACGGTCGAGTAGACCGCGTTTCATAGCGATAAACCTTTAGGAAAGGAAACAGATATGGCAGAGAAAACCCCGGTCGAGCAGCTTACGTACAAGCAGGCCTCGCAGGAGTTGGAGCTCATCATTCGCAGCTTGGAGTCGGGCGATATGGAGCTCGAGGAATCGCTCGAGAGCTATACCCGCGGCGTCGAGCTCCTCAAGAGCCTGCGCACCCGCCTGTCCGATGCCGAGCAGAAGGTCTCGGTGCTTCTTAAGGACGTCGACGGCAACGACGTGCTCGCCGACGGCGAAGCCGCCAACACCGACGACAACCTCTCGTTCTAGCCATCCCGACCAAATATAATTACCTTGGTCTGTGAGAAAGGAACCAACTATGTGCGATTGTATCTTCTGCAAAATTGCCAACCACGAGACCCCCTCGACCGTTGTCTATGAGGATGACCAGGTCATCGCCTTCGACGACCTCAATCCCCAGGCGCCGGTCCATACGCTCGTGATCCCCAAGAAGCATTACAGTGACATCGCCGACAACGTACCTGCCGAGACCATGGGCGCCATGGCTCACGCCATCCAGGAGGTCGCTAAGGCCAAGGGCTTGGAGGACGGTTTCCGCGTCATCTCCAACAAGGGCGTCAACGCCGGCCAGACCGTCATGCACTTCCACATGCACGTTCTCGGTGGCAAGAACCTGGGCGAGAACCTCATCTGAGGGCGCGTAGGCCGTCGACTTGGCTGCCTTTGGAGTAATCTATGCAGCTCTCTCAACTCGAATACCTTCAAGCTGTAGCGAACTATGGCGGCGTGCGCAAAGCAGCTCGCGCCGTTCACGTGAGTCCGCAGGCCGTTTCGTCGGCAATAAAAAAGTTGGAATCTGAGTATCAGATTGTTTTGCTCGACCGATCGGCGGGGGAGGCTGTTTTGTCTCCGGCGGGCAGAGAATTTGCGCGTCGTGCACGCGTGATCCTGGCGCAAGTCGACGATCTCAAAAAGTACGCTCAATCGGGGAACGGCGGCGTTTCGCCCGACGGCCATTTCCGTCTTTACGCCCCCTGTCTTCACGGGCGGGGGCTCCTTTTTTCCGAAAACTGGTACGACTCGTTTGAAAGCTCGCACCCTCAGATTCATCTTGATGTGTGGCATCAGCCAACGGCAACATGCTTTGAATCACTTATACTTGGAATTTCGGACGCGGCTATCTCGTTTGAGGAACCACGGGACAGCGTCCTTTCTTCAAAATATATGGGTGAAAAGGAGCTCAGGGTTCTTTCATGCCCAGCTGGTCATCAATCTGTTGACGCTATGACCATTCGTGAGTTACTGGGCGGCAGGCTCGCTGTTCCCATTAATTTGTCACCCTGTCTCAATGCAATCAATCAATGTCCCGAAGCTCAGCTGGTTAATTTCCGCTTTCGCGATGTCGAATACGGAAGCAGGGCGCAGGCTGAGTTTCTTCAAGCCGGGGGATTGATATTGAGTTTTTCTGGCTCTTCTCTCGCATCAGATGGATTGGAAGTGAGCGAGTGCTCTATTGAAGGCTCGCATGACGTAGCCTTGCCCATCTACTTTTGCTATCGACAAAATGCCTGGACCGATCGACACCAGACGGTATTTCTTCACCTATTGCGTCATCTTGCTTCGTGAGGCCATTTGGCCTCGTGTTGTCAAGTGAATGTTGACGCCTTGTAACACATGACTGACGGCTTTGCCCTCATGCTTTTCCAAGATTCCGATTCAGATTGTTGACTCTTGGAGGGCGGAGCATGAAAAACCGTACGGTTTTGCTTTATATGACGTTCGTTTTTCTGTCGAACTTCAGCACCATTTTGTATTTTCTGACGGTTTACCTTGAATTCGTCGGATTCTCGATAGTGGCGATTTCTAGCATGATGATTGCATATCAAGTGAGCAAGTTCATCCTCGAAGTTCCCACTGGCTATATTGCTGATAGGTTTGGACGAAAGACAAGCGGTCTCGTTGGCGTCGTGGGGATGCTTGGATACTACGCTGCCCTGCTTCTCGTCCGTTTCCCTCTGCTTTTAATCGGTGCGTTCGCTCTCAAAGGTTTTGCCGTTGCATGTCTGAGCGGATCCATAGAAGCGATTTACATTGACAGCGTCTCTCAGGACCAGCTCGTAAGACTTAATGTCGTTGAGCGATTTGTTTTCTATGCCTCTCATGCCATCTCCGCTTGCGTGGGTGGTTTCATTTCGTCTGTCGGTGCATATCTCATTGGTCTTTCGGCAGATATCATCGCAATGGTGTTGACGTTGGTTGTCGTTGTCTGCATTCCTGAGATGCGAAGAGGGGGCACTGCGGGGGCACCTGAGCGTGGAATTAGCCCGAAGATGATCGGTGCCGCTATTGCGTGTAATGGCATTCTTCGTTCAGCGTTCATCATGGACTGTTCTCAGGCATTTGCTTTTGTCGCCCTGGAAGACTTTTTCTCACTGCTGCTTGCGGGCCGCGGAATGAATTCCGTCGCTTCGGGTGTGACCATTGCGGTCCAGCTCCTTGCCTCGGCCTCCATGGGGCTTATTGTGCCCAGTGTGATTGCTCATGTCGACAAGGGCCGTTTTGCGCGTATTTGCGGCATCATTCGCTTAGTATTGACAGCTTTGTTTTTGATCCCCCTTACTCCGGCTAATTTGCTGCCCGTGTTCTATGTGCTGCAGACGGTTGCGTACTCGTTGTTTGCTCCAATTAAATACTCAATTTTTCAAAATGCTGCTGATTCTTCGATGCGCTGTTCATTGATTTCGGTTCAAAGCCAGATGGTGGCGGTGGGTGCTGTTCTTTTCTATCTGCTCAACGCTGTGTTGAGCAGCGCTGCGGGCATTCGAGTCGTATTGCTTGTCGCGCTCGGGATTTCTTCTTTGGTGTATATCCCCGCGCTATTTCGTCTTACAAGCCAAAGGACATGAGTATTTAGACACCGATAACTTATATATCAACGCCAATAAACCCGAGCGCGAGGGCGTTTGGGTTTATTATTGAAGCGTATGTAACCTGGCGGCGCCACACCGCCTGTTAGTAGGGAGACACATGAACGTTCTGGTCGTCAACGCGGGATCTTCGACCCTTAAGTATCAGGTCATCGACACCAAGTCCCACAAGGTGTCCGCAAAGGGCTCCTGCGAGCGCGTCTGCTTTACCGGCGGTACCTTCACCCACGCTGCTAACGGTTCCAAGAAGGTGACCGAGAACATCGAGTTCCCCGACCACAAGGTCGCCATCGAGGTCGTCCTGAAGGACCTCGAGGCCAACGGCGTCAAGATCGAGGGCATCGGCCATCGCATCGTTCAGGGCGGTTGGTACTTTGGCGATTCCTCCCTCGTCGACGAGGACGTTCTCGCTAAGATCCGCGAGGTCGCCCCGCTGGCGCCGCTCCACAACAACCCCGAGGCCAACGTTATCGAGTTCTGCCTGGAGCAGTATCCCGACCTGCCCAACGTCACGGTCTATGACACCGCTTTCCACTTCAACATGCCCGAGGTCGCCAAGACTTACGCTCTACCCAAGGACGTTTGCGACAAGCTGCACATCCGTAAGTACGGCGCCCACGGCACCAGCTACCGTTACATCTCCAAGAAGGTCGCCGAGATGACCAACGGCGAGGCCCGCAAGGTCGTCGTGTGCCATATCGGCTCCGGCGCTTCCCTGTGCGCTATCGAGGACGGCAAGTGCATGGACACCACCATGGGCCTCACCCCGCTCGATGGCGTCATGATGGGCACCCGCTGCGGCTCCATCGACCCGGCTACCGTGTGCTACCTGCAGCGCGAGGGTGGCTACACCTTCGACGAGGTCGACGAGATGATGAACAAGAAGTCCGGCCTTTTGGCTGTGACCGGCGGCAAGACCAACGACTGCCGCAACGTCGAGGAGCTCGCCGCCGCTGGTGACCCCGATGCTCAGCTCGCCTTCGACATGTTTGTCTACAAGATTGCCGCCAAGGCTGCCGAGATGGCTGCTTCCATGTGCGGCATGGACACCCTGGTCTTTACCGCCGGCATCGGCGAGCACGCTCCGGCTGTCCGCGCTGGCGTGGCCGACCGTCTGGCCTTTATGGGCGTCAAGATGGACCATGCCCGCAACGCCCTGCGCGGCGACGGCGCTTGGTGCCTGTCCGCCAAGGATTCCAAGGTCAAGATTTTCGTCATCCCCACGGACGAGGAGTTCATGATCGCTTCCGACGTCGAGCGCATCGTCAACGGCAAGTAATTGCAAGAGGGGAGGGGTGGACGACCGAGCGCCGTTCGGCCCCTCTTTTGTGCTCGTTGGGCGATATGCTTGATAGCTATTTATCAAGTTGTGATAACTTCTTATTAAAATGCGGCCGCCTTAAGGGGTCTGCGTCGACCGTATTGCACTGCAAAGGAGTCTCATGAACGTACTTGTTGTCAACGCCGGCAGCTCAAGCCTTAAATATCAGCTTTTGGATACCGATACCCGCGAGGTTTTCGCCAAGGGCAACTGCGAACGTATCGGTTCGGACATGGGCATCTTTGGCCACTCCGAGAACGGTGGCGCCAAGCAGACCGAGGAGGTCCCTTTCCCCGATCATCGCTCTGCTATCGCTCGTGTGCTCGAGGAGCTCGAGAAGACCGACTTTACGATTGATGGCATTGGTCATCGTATCGTTCAGGGCGGCTGGCACTTCGATGATTCCGCAGTTGTCGACGACGAGGTTATGGCCAAGATTCTCGAGGTGGCCCCGCTCGCCCCGCTGCACAACTACGGCGAGGCCGCGGCGATTGAGTATTGCCGTGAGAAGTATCCGAAGCTGCCCAACGTGGCGGTCTTCGATACCTCGTTCCATATGACCATGCCCGAGGTCGCCTATACCTACGCGCTGCCCAAGGACGTGTGCGACAAGTACCACGTGCGCAAGTACGGCGCCCACGGCACGAGCCACCGCTATGAGTGGATGATGGCCAAGGAGATCCTGGGTTCGCGCTGCCACCGTCTGCTTTCGTGCCACTTGGGTAACGGTGCTTCGCTCGCTGCTATCGAGGACGGCGTGTGCCGCGACACCACGATGGGCCTCACGCCGCTCGACGGCCTGATGATGGGCACTCGCTGCGGTTCCATTGATCCGGCCACCGTGTGCTACCTCCAGCGCGAGGGCGGCTACAGCTATCAGGAAGTCGATGACATGATGAACAAGCAGTCTGGTCTGCTTGCCATCTCGGGCATCTCCAACGACGCCCGCGACATCCGTACACGCGCCTCCGAGGGCGACGAGCGCTGCCTGCTCGCCTTCGATATGTTCGCCTACAAGGCCATGCAGCAGGCTGGCTCCATGATCGCTTCCATGGCGGGCGTGGACACCATCACCTTTACCGCCGGCATCGGCGAGAACGACTGGTCGATCCGCAAGGCCTTCTGCGACTGCTTTGAGTGGCTGGGCGTACGCATCGACAACAATAAGAACCGCGAGGCCGTGGGCAACGGCCCGCAGGTCATCAGCGCCGCCGGTTCAGCCGTTACGGTCATGGTCATCCCCACCGACGAGGAATACATGATCGCCCACGACGTCGAGCGCCTGACCAAGAACAACTAACGCGCGCATTTGCAAGTAAACGAAAGGCCTCCAGAGCAACAGCTCCGGAGGCCTTTTTGCTAGCAGGCGGAAATACCAGTCCCAAAGTGACCATCGCCAGTAACGCCTGCACTCCCAGCAACGGCACCCGGCCATCCAGATCTTCAGCCTCAGCTCGTAGCCAAGCCGCCGTCCACTCCAGATACCCTGACTGCCACGTGACGGCAGGGACCCTACAGGGTAAAGCTCTGAAAATATTCCACAGGACGGAGGAAGCCCCCGCCGCACGTAGTGCGCAGCGGGGGCTTCCGACATGTCCGAGGACGTTTTCAGAGCTTTACCCTGTAGGGTCCCGAGGGGATATGTTCGCTACTCAGCCATCTGAGCCTGGACGGCGGTGATGGCCACGACACCCACGATGTCGTCGGCAGAGCAGCCGCGCGACAGGTCGTTAACCGGCTTGGCGATGCCCTGCAGGATGGGGCCGTAGGCGTCAGCACCGGCGAAGCGCTGGACCAGCTTGTAGCCGATGTTGCCGGCCTCGAGGTCGGGGAACACGAGCACGTTGGCCTTACCGGCGACGGAGGAGCCGGGGGCCTTGAGCTGGGCGACGGTGGGGACGATGGCGGCGTCGAGCTGCAGGTCGCCGTCGATGGCGAGCTCGGGAGCCTTCTCCTTGCAGAACTTCACGGCCTCCTGGACCTTCTTTGCGACCTCGCCACCGGCGGAGCCCATGGTGGAGTAGGAGAGCATGGCCACGTGCGGCTCAACGTTGCCCATGAAGGTGGACCAGGAGTGGGCCGAGGCGATGGCGATCTCGGAGAGCTCGTCGGAGGACGGGTTGATGTTGAGGCCGCAGTCGGCGAAGATCAGCGTGCCGTCGGTACCGAACTGCGGGGTGTCGGTGCACATCACGAAGAAGGCCGAGACCAGCTTGGTGCCCGGGGCGGTCTTGAGGATCTGAAGCGCAGGGCGCAGGGTGTCGGCGGTGGAGTGGCAGGCGCCGGAGACCAGGCCGTCGGCATCGCCCATCTTGACCATCATGGTGCCAAAGTAGGTGGCGTCCATCACCTGGGCGCGAGCCTGCTCGATGGTAACGCCCTTCTTGGCGCGGAGCTCGGCAAACTTCTGCGCGTACTCCTCGTGCTTCTCGGCATTGCGCGGGTCGATGACGGTGGCGCCGGGAACGTCGATCTCGTCGGGGTTGCCCAGGATGACGATCTTTGCCAGGCCCTCCTCGATGATCTTGGTGGCCGCGACGATGGTGCGCGGATCCTCGCCCTCGGGCAGGACGATCGTCTTAAGGTCGGCCTTGGCGGCAGACTTCATACGGTTAAGGAAATCGCTCATGTTACTCCTTACAAGCGTTTCGCTAAGCTCCAGGCGCCCGGCTGTTCACGAATAAACCCGCTGCTAGCGGGTTTACCTTTCAATTATGTACGCCGCGATGCTTGAGCTTTCCTTGTGTGGCAAGCTCATTATAGGACGCATTAGCGCTATAATCGCTCTGATAAATATGTCTCGAAGAATGTTCGAGAAAAGCCCAGCTAACGAGCCCGTGGCTTTTGACAAGGAGTATCGATGCAGATTACCTCAGGCCTGCCTGAAGGCTTTAACGCCGGCGCGTACGACATGATTGTCGTCGGTGCTGGATATGCCGGTGCCGTTTGCGCCCGCCGTCTTGCCGAGACCATCGGCTATCGTGTTGCCGTTTTGGAGCGCCGTAGCCACATTGCGGGCAATGCCTATGACTGCACTGACGAGGCCGGAATCCTGATCCACGAGTACGGTCCGCATATCTATCACACCTTTAACGAGCGCGTGCACAATTTCCTGTCGCGCTTTACCAAGTGGACGGATTATCAGCACAAGGTGCTCGCCAACATCAACGGTACCCTTATGCCCGTGCCCTTCAACCATGCGAGTCTCAAGCTCGCCTTTGGTGACGAGCGCGGCGAGGAGCTGTATCAGAAGCTCGTGGAGACCTTTGGCAAGGATGTCAAGGTGCCCATTATGGAGCTGCGTAAGAAGAACGACCCCGACTTGGCCGAGGTCGCCGATTACGTCTACGAGAACGTCTTTTTGCATTACACCATGAAGCAGTGGGGCCAGACGCCCGATCAGATCGATCCCTCGATCACCGGCCGCGTTCCCGTCTTTGTGGGCGATGATGACCGCTACTTCCCGCAAGCTCCCTTCCAGGGCATGCCGCAGGAGGGCTACACGGCGCTCTTTGAGCACATGCTCGACCACGACCTGATCGACGTGTTCTGCGACGTGGACGCCCGTGACCTCTTTGAAATCGACGAGACTACCGTCAAGATCGACGGCAAGGTCTACGGCGGCGAGATTGTCTATACCGGTCCGCTCGATGAGCTGTTCAACCTCGACTTGGGTGCGTTGCCGTACCGCACGCTCGATATGAAGTTCGAGACGCTCGATATGGACCAGTTCCAGCCCGTGGGCACCGTCAACTACACCACGAGCGAGGACTACACGCGTATCACCGAGTTCAAGAACATGACCGGTCAGGTCCTGCCCGGCAAGACCACCATCATGAAGGAGTACTCTAAGGCCTATACGCCCGGCTCGGACGAGACGCCGTACTACGCCATTCTTGAGCCCGAGAACCGTGAGCTCTATGAGCGCTATCTTGAGCGCGTCCAGAACCTGACGAACTTCCACCCGGTGGGTCGTCTGGCCGAGTATCGTTACTACGATATGGACGCTGTGACCAATTCCGCCCTCGATCTTTCGGATGAGATTATCGCCTGCCATGCATAAAGTCATAACATTCGGTATTCCCTCGTATAACGCCGCCAAGGACATGGACCATTGCATCACCTCCATCTTGGAGGGGAGCAATTACGCCACCGATATCGAGATTATCGTGGTGGACGACGGCTCCAAGGACGAGACGGCCGCCAAGGCCGACGAGTGGGAGGCCCGTTATCCTGGAATCATCCGCGCGGTGCACCAGGAGAATGGCGGTCACGGTATTGCCGTCCTTTCGGGTCTGCGCGAGGCGCAGGGCACCTACTACAAGGTTGTCGACTCGGATGACTGGCTCGACGCTGCGGCTCTTTCGACTATGCT
The DNA here is from genome assembly GCA_902494195.1 of uncultured Collinsella sp. Lineage (GTDB taxonomy): Bacteria > Actinomycetota > Coriobacteriia > Coriobacteriales > Coriobacteriaceae > Collinsella. Next base: position 105,800 of record CABUSH010000003.1, read on the forward strand.
GTCGATTCTGCGTGGCTTTGAAGAGCGCGATCAGCGCGTTGACCTGTTTATCTCGAACTACGTGTACGAGAAGGTTTACGAGGGCACGCATACCGCTATTGGCTACAAATTTGCCCTGCCGCGCAAAAAGATCTTTTCCTGGGATCAGATCGGTCATTTCCGCCTGGACCAGAACCTACTCATGCACAGCCTGTGCTATCGCACGGATGTGCTGCGCGAGTCCAACCTTCCCATGCCGCCGCACACGTTCTATGTGGACAACATCTACGCCTACGTGCCACTGCCGCGTTGCAAGACCATGTACTACGCCGACATCGACCTCTACCGCTACTTTATCGGCCGCGAAGGTCAGAGCGTCAACGAGGCAACGATGGTCAAGCGTCTGGACCAGCAGTTCCGTGTTACGCGTATCATGATGGAGTCGTACCACCTGTACAGCGATGTTGAGTCGTCGCGCCTGCGTTCGTACATGATGGGCTACTTCACCATGATGATGGCGATCTGCTCGGTGCTTACCAAGCTTTCCGAGGAAGATTGCGCCGACGAGCGCCTAAAGACGCTGTGGAATGATTTGAAGGCCTACGACGAGCGCATGTATCGTCGTGCCCGCTACGGCGTGGTCGGGTTCTTCACCAATCTGCGCGGACGGGCCGGAGACAAAACTACACTCGGCCTATACCGTCTTGCCTCAAAGATCTTTAAATTCAACTAGCTGCTGAGTAATCGCTGCTGATAGGTTGACTGGGCCCCTTGGCCTTTAGTTTGCTACTGCGAACAGTCCTGCTCGCACGGAAAGCACATTAAGTGCTTTCCGGCTCGTGCGGAACTTGTATCAAACTAAAGGCCAAGGGGCCTCTGCTATAAGAATCGATTGTCAGCTAGTTGAATTTGAAGATCTTCGACGCGCGGTACACAGGGGCCTGGGCTGAAAAGAATCTGGTTGGTAGGTTGCCCGGTGGGGCTTGGTTATGTTTGTCGCGAGTTCCGCACGAGCCGAAGAGCACTTAATGTGCTCTTCGTGCGAGCCAGGACTGTAGAGCAGCAAACATAACCAAGCCCCACCGGGCAACCGGTCAGGTTAGGTTACTTCGCGGCGCCGGGGATGCCGTGGGAGGTTTTGGCGGTTTTGGCTCCGTTTACGATGGCAGTTTCCAGGGCCCTTACTGCGAGCATGCCCAGCAGGTCTAGGGGAACGGCGGCGCTTGCCTGGGCGCCCAGTTTGCCGCTGGCGAGGGTGTAGATGGTGTCGCCGTCGTTGGTGGTGTGCGTGGGACGGATGGCGTGTGCGTAGGCGTCTGCGGCCATCTGGGAGACCTTGGTGGCTTGTGCCTTAGTGAGTTCCACGTTTGTGACGATGCAGCTGATGGTGGTGTTGGTGCGGTCGAGCGGCATCTGCATGGATCCGGCGGCGGCAAAGGCTGCGAGTTCCATGTCGACGATCTGGTCGCTATCGGCTGCGGCGCGCATACCGGCGACCCACTCGCCGGTGAAGGGGTCGACGACGTTGCCGCAGGCGTTGACCGAGACCACGGCGCCCACCTTGACGGGGCCGAGCGCCACGGCAGCAGTTCCAAGGCCGGCCTTCATGCAGGTGGCAGGCCCCATGAGCTTGCCTACAGTGGCGCCGGTGCCGGCGCCCACGTTGCCCTGCTCGAGCGTGGCGGGGGTGTGGTCGAGCGCTTCGCGCACGGCGGCGATGCCGGCCTCAATGTCGGGGCGCACGGTCGGGTCGCCATAGGCGAGGTCGAAGATACAGCTGGAGCACACGATGGGCACCTGCGTGGGGCCGACGGGAAGGCCGATGCCGCGGCTCTCAAGCTCGCGAGCGACGCCGCTTGCAGCCTCGAGGCCAAAGGCCGATCCACCCGAAAGGCAGACGGCGTGGACCTTGTCGACGGTGTTCTCGGGTCGCAGCAGGTCGGTTTCGCGCGATGCTGGAGCACCGCCGCGAACGTCAACGCCGCCGGTGGCGCCCTCGGGTGCCACGATTACGGTGCAACCGGTGCCGGCCTCCTCGTCCGTATAGTTGCCATAGCAAAAGCCATCGACATCGCAGACGTCAATGGCCTCGAGCAGTGTATCCATGTTTAACTCCTATCGGTTTTCCGCCGCGCCTTGTGCCCGGTCGGGATCCGTACGGTACGCCAAAATTGTAGGCGCCGGGGGATACCCAGCGCCAGATGCAATTACGAGAGTTTTTGAATCGCGCGCGCGACGCGGGCGATGGGTAGGCCCACCACGTTATAGAAGTCGCCCGAAATATCGTGCACGAGCATGCGTCCTCCTGTGCCCTGAATGCCGTAGGCGCCGGCCTTGTCCATGGGCTCACCCGAGGCGACGTAGTGCTCGATCTGCTCGTCGGTGAGCTCGTAGAACGTCACGTCGGTCACATCGACAAAGGACAGGCTCTCGGCGGCATGCGGGGCGGCCGTATCGCCTGCCTTAACGATGCAGACGCCGGTTGCGACCTGGTGCGTGCGGCCCGAAAGCTCACGGAGCATGGTGCGCGCCTCGTCCTCGGTTGCCGGCTTGCCCAGAATCTTGCCGTCAAAGGTGACGATGGTGTCGGCCGCGACCGTCAGCTCATTGGGCTCGGCATGCTCGGCGGCAACGGCGGCGGCTTTTGCGCGTGCTAAGCGTTCAACGAGCGTAAGCGGGGCCTCGCCATCAAACGGCGTTTCGTCGATATCGGCAGGAATGATGCGAATGTCATAGCCCGCCTCGCGCATCAAGTCGATGCGGCGCGGTGATTGCGAAGCCAAAATCATAGCTGAATGCCCTCGGCAACCTTCTCGACGGCCTTGTCGCCGGCGAGCGTGCGCAGCAGCTCCAATGCAAAGGGGAGTGACTGTGCCATGCCGCTGGCAGTGATGATGTTGCCGTCTTGCGTGACCTTCTCGCCGGTATAGGCGCCTTCGGGGAAGCTTTTCTCAAAGCCAGGGAAGCACGTGGCATGGCGCCCCTCGAGCAGGTCGAGCTCGCCCAGGATAAACGGGGCGGCGCAGATGGCGGCGACGTGCTTGGTTGCGGCGAACTCGTGGACCACGTCGCAGACGCGCTGATCGGCGCGCAGGTTGGTAGCACCGGGTAGGCCGCCGGGCAGCACGACACAGTCGTATTCGTCAAAGTCGATCTCATCAAAGAGCGCATCGCAGGTCACGGGGATCTGCAGCGAACTTACGACCTCACGCGTGGGCATGATCGAGACGAGCGTGGCACGTACGCCGCCGCGACGCATGACATCGACCATGGTCAAGCATTCAATAGTTTCAAAGCCATCGGCGGCGAGAACGGCAACGCTGGGCATGAGGGTTCCTTTCATAGGCGGCATACAATTAGCCGTCTTATACCCCGAAGACCTCCGCTTGCCACGCTCGATTTCCCAATGATTTTTCTGAGCAATGATTAAGTGGCTAGTTGCGCTTAAGGTGGACGACGGTCTCGCAGTGGAAGGTTTGTGGGAACAGGTCGACTGGCGTGATCTTTACAGGGGAGAAGGTGCCTTCTTCGACAAAGCGTTTGAGATCGCGCGCCAGGGTGGCCGGGTCGCAGCTCACGTAGGCGACATCGCGAGCACTCGTGCTGGCGATAAGGTCGATCGCCTCGGGGGCGAGGCCTGCACGCGGCGGGTCGACCACCAAGACGTCGGCATCCTGGTCGGGGAACTCGCGCACCGCGTCTCCGCCAATGACGTCGACGTTATCGAGCTTGTTGATCTCCAGGTTACGGCGCAGGTCGCGCACGGCGGGGCCGTAGGCCTCGACGGCGGCGACAAAGTCGCAGCGGCGGGCGAGCGGCAGGGTAAAGGTGCCGGCACCGCAGTACAGGTCCACGGCAAGCTCGTCTTCCTGCGGGTCGAGCGCTTCCATGACAAGATCGATCAAAATCTCGGCACCCTTGGTGTTGACCTGGAAAAAAGACGGGGCAGACAAGCGCATCTGACCCTCGGCGATATTCTCGGTCCATGAGCCCTCTCCGGCGAGCATTTCGACCTTGGAGACACGACGGGCCTTCTTTTCGCCCTTGCTCATCACGCGCACGATGCTCGTGGGATGAGCGGCGTCCGCCAGCACGCGGGAGACCTGCGAGCGCGGAAAAGAGCCTGTGGGCGTCCAGAGTGCGACCTCGAGTGCCTTGGTGCGGCGCGATGCGCGAATGCCCACGCGTTCGAGCCCCAAGTCATGGCTGCCGCTTAGATAGTTGAGTGCGCCGACGACCGATTTGAGCGCCTTCGGGAAGCGCTTATCGAACAGCGGGCACGTATCGACGGTCACGATTTTGCTGGGGTCGACACCGTGCATGCCAAGGCGCACGCGACCGTTGACGACGGTCGGTTCGAGCTCGATTTTATTGCGGTAGCCCCAGTCGTCCTTGGTGTGGCAGATGGGCTGTACCAACTCATCGACCTGCTCAGGAGCGAACTTGCCGATGCGCTCGAGCGTGGAGCGCAGGTTTTGCTCCTTGGCGGCGAGCTGTGCCGTGCGTGAGAGATTGCCCCACGAGCAGCCGCCGCAGATGCCCACGAAGGGGCAGGGAGGCTGAATGCGATCGGGGCTTGGCTCCAGAATCTCGGTGGTGCGGGCACGCATGAACGACTTGCCGTCCTGTACGACCTCGGCCTCGACGGTGTCGCCTGCCACGGCGCCCTGCACAAAGACGGCCTTGCCGTTGTCGGCGTGCGCCAGCCCGTCGGCGCCGTAGGTCATCGATTCTATAGTGAGCTTCATATTCCTGCCTGTCATTCGCGTTGTTGTTCGCACCATGGTAGCAGGGAAAAGCGCCCCGCATCCGAGGCTTTCCTCAAATGCGGGGCGCTTCTACAAACTGCTTCTACAAACGACTATTTCGTCTTGCCGGTAATGAGCGTCTTAAGACCCAGGCCGATCAGGCCCAGGCCCATGCGCACGCGACCGGGGCGATGGCGCTCGATGGCCTTGGTCTTGCCAGCGGGCTTATCGCGACGGGCGCTCGTCTCGGGTGCGGGCTTGGTGACCTGCGTCTCGGGCCGAGGTGCAGGTGCAGGCTCGGGCTCAATGACGGTCGCCTGGACCTCTTGGACCTTGGGTGCTACTGGCTGCGGCTCGGCCTCGGGGGCAGGTTCCGCCTCAATGACGGGCTCGGGCGCGGCCTCGGCGTTGCGATAGGCACGCTCCAGTAGAGCTTCCTGCGAGTTGAAGGGTTTCTCACCCTCTGCACGCTCTACGGGGACCCAGGTGCCGTCGCTCGTGAGGCTGCGGGCCTTCACGTTGTCGCGCAGCTGCATGCCCATGTACTCGTGTACTAGGGCGCGGCAGGTGGGGTCGAGCACGGGGAAGGCGATCTCCACGCGGTGCTCGGTGTTGCGCGTCATCATGTCGGCCGAGCTCAGATAGATCATGTCCGAGTCCACGCCAAAGGCGTAAACGCGCGCATGCTCCAAAAAGCGTCCGACGATAGAACGGACATGCACGTTCTCGGTCTTGCCCGGAACACCGGGCTTGAGGCACGAGATACCGCGGATGATCATGTCCACGCGGACTCCTGCGCACGATGCCTCGGCGATTTTGTCGATGACCTCGCGGTCGGTCAGCGAGTTGAGCTTAAAGAACACGCGGGCGGGCTCGCCGGCAAGGGCGCGCTGGATCTCGCGATCCAGGCCGCGCATGATGAGCGGTTTCAGTCCGACGGGCGCCACACCCAGGAAGCGGTAGTCGCCGCGCAGGTTGCCCAGCGACAGATTGCGGAAGAACAGGTTGGCGTCTTCACCGATGCCGGGATGGGCGGTCATGAGCATAAAGTCGCTGTAGAGTTTGGCCGTCTTCTCGTTAAAGTTGCCGGTGCCCAAAAGCGTGAGACGGGTGAGCGCCATGCCCTCGCGATAGGTGAGCTGGCAGATCTTTGAGTGGCATTTAAAGCCCTCGGAACCATAGATGACGGTGCAGCCCGCCTCTTCCAGACGCTCGGCCCACTCGATGTTGTTCTGCTCGTCAAAGCGGGCACGAAGTTCCATGAGCACCGTGACCTCTTTGCCGTTCTCGGCAGCATCGATCAGCGATTCGCACAGGCGGCTCTGCTTGGCCACGCGGTAGAGCGTGATGCGCAGCGAGATGCACTCGGGGTCGTAGGCGGCCTCGTGCACCAGATCCAGGAAGGGGTTCATGGCCTCGTAGGGATAAAAGAGCAGCTTGTCGCCCTGCAGCACCTGTTCGCGGATGGAGCGGGTCATGTCGATGTTGGGGTTGGGCTGCGGCTTAAACGGCGTAAAGAGCAGCTCGTTGCGCAGGTGCTCGGGAATCTTGCCCTCAATGCCAAAGACGTAGCCCAGGTCGAGCGGGATATCGCAGGTAAAGACCGAGCGACGCGAGAGCTCGAGCGCCTTGCGGATAGTCTTGAGCGTCGCCTTCTCGAGCGACCCCGAGACGGCGAGCACTACCGGCTGCAGGCGCAGGCGCTTCTTGAGGATGCGCTTCATGTGCTGGCGGTAGTCCTCTTCCTCTTCGACGCCCTCGCCGTCCGGATCGATGTCGGCGTTGCGGGTGACGCGGATCAGCGCACGATCCAGCGGCTTATAGGAGCCAAAGCAGCTGTCCAGGCAGGCGAGAATGACGTCCTCGAGCAAGATGTAGGAGTAGGTGCCGGTGGGCGAGGGAATCTCGACCACGCGGTTCATCGAGGCGGGAATCTCGATAAGGCCCAGCAGGCTCTCCTCGTCGGTGGCGCCGTCCAGACCACAGGCCAGATAGAGCGCGCCGTTGCGCAGGTTGGGGAAGGGGTGGCGCGGATCGATGACCAGCGGCGAGATGACCGGCGACACGTAGGCCTGGAAGTAGCGGGTTACGAAGGTGCGCTCCTCGGGCGTAAGCGAATCGATGCGGGCGCGGTGAACGCCCAAGGTGTCGAGCTTGCCTTCGATGCTCTTAAAGATGGATTCCCAACGAGTAAGGAGCCCGGGCATTTCGGCCATGACAGCATCGACCTGTTCGGAGGCGGTCATATTGCTCTTGTTGTCGACAGGCTGTTTTTTGAGCTCTGCCAGATCGGACAGGCCGCCCACGCGCACCATGAGAAACTCGTCGAGGTTAGACTCGAAAATCGACACGAACTTTAGACGCTCGAACAGCGGAACGGTCTCATCGAAGGCTTCGTCGAGCACGCGGTTGTTAAAGCGCAGCCAGCTAAGCTCTCGGTTTTGCGTGTACGAGAAGTCGCGCGGCGGCTTGCGCAGCTTTGCAGCGGCTTGCTTCTTTTCGATTTTGCTCGGCATATGCATCTGTCCGTTCAGTCCCCGTAGGGGACGGTAGCCTAACTCTTATTCACTATTGTCTCAATTTAGTCGACCGCTGGCACGAACGTATCGCGTGAACGGTATCTTTACCTACTTCTTACGCTGACGAGTCATAGGACTGACGCCCTGCTCGTCTGCAAGCGGTCTATATCCTCACTCAACTGGTACGTAAGTGTGAATAAGAATGATGGATAGCTGAATATCATTGAATGCAGGCGGAAACGTAAACAAACATCATTTATATACATAAAACCGATTTAGCTATGCAATTCTGAATCAAAAGTTTAGAGACGCAATCGCAAATGGTTTTTAAGAAAAAAGAGCGTTTACCTTAGAAAAGTTACTTTAGAACGCCGAAGTACATCATGGGGGAATCACATGCGATATACCGTTCATCGCACTTTGTTGACCGTTCGGGGGCGAGGTGGAATTGCGGGTGGAATTTGGATATAACTAGAGCTGTCAGCAAGCAGTGCCCGTTACGGAAGGGCGCTGAGAGATTCGGCCGAAAGGCCCGAAAGAAAGGTAGGAGGCCATGACGAAAGGTCTGCACGTGCCTTCCGAGATCGGCAAGCTCAGGAAGGTCTGCCTGCACCGTCCCGGCGACGAGCTCCTCAACCTGCCGCCCGA
>CABUSH010000004.1 GCA_902494195.1 uncultured Collinsella sp.
CTTGTGCGCCGCGTGCGCCCCTACTTTGCGGCATACACGTCGCAATTGCCCCTACCTAGAAAGTGCATGGCAGCTCGGTCAATCGCCCTTGCGCTTTGGCCTACCTAGAATCGCTGTTCGGCCCGCAAGCCGTTCAAGACCCTCGAAGAGCAGGTGGCCATCCTCGAGTCCAGGGGGCTCTCCATGCCGGAGTACGCCGCCTACGCCCTCCTCGGCGAGGACTACTATTGCGTTGTCAACGGGTACAAGGAGCCGTTCCTCGACAAGGAGGCCAGCGCCGAGGCGGGTCACGACGTCTACGCCGAGGGAACGGGATTCGGAGACCTCTACGGCCTTTTCCTCTTCGACCGCGACCTGCGCAACCTTACCTTCAAGTACCTCCTCAAGGCGGAGGCCCGCGTGCGCTCGGTCGCCGCCTACACCTTTTCGGAGGCCTATCGGGAGCTCGATGCCTACCTGAAAATCGCCAACTACACCGATGCCAAGGACTACATGGTGGGGCCGAGCCATTACGACGAGGACCTGGCCGGGCTCATCGCCCTGCGCACCCTCGTGGACTTCCGCAACATCTGCGCCCGCGACGAGCCGCTTTGGTGCGCCAGGGTCGGGCCCGTGAGGGACGAGGACTTCTCGACAATGGTGGCCAAGCTGGCTCTCATCCTCGACTCCGAGACGATCAGCTCCTTCAAGTCCGAGCTCGCGTCCCTTGTCGGGGGCTACGCCGCCGAGAGCCAAAGGCTGGGCGAGGTGCTCTACAACTCTGACCTCGGTGTTCCTAGACCGGAAGACGACAAGTGAATCGCAATTTGCTCCCTGGTCAAAAGGTCGCGCGTCTTTCTCGCGTCGGGTATGCGGGCCAGAGGGCCGCTGCCGCCTTTGAGCACGAACCGCTCCCCGACGCCGGCGAACACGCGGCAGAGGAACCGGTCGCGCAGCATCTAACGATAGGCGTTACCGGCCACCCGACCCGACTCCCGTATCGCCTTCTTGGCGGCGCGATCGAAGCGCGTCGGCCCGGCCGGGCGCGGGCTGTCCGTCGACGCCTCGCGGCTCGATGCGGCCGGTGCCGATGGCGGCGTCGCATGCACGGGCGGGTCGCTTATGTCCGCGCGATTTGTGACGCCAGTGGGCGGGGCCTTCGGCGCCGGCGGGGTGGTGGATGCCCCAGGGGCCATGGCGCCGCATGTGGTGATCGAGTCCGAGGGCGCCGCGGCGCCGGCGGGGGAGGCCGACGGGCGCGAGGTGCCCGGTGGCGCGGGCGAGCCGGCCGGTGGCGCCGGCCCAACCGTTGAGCGGCCCGGCGCCGGGTCCGCGACGGATCCCGTCCCTAGGCCCGCGACTGCGACGCCCAAGACGACCACGACAAGCAAGACGACAGTTACCAAGACCACGGCGTCCACGCCATCCAGGGCCAAGACTGCTAGCGCCGCCGCCACGCTCCCCAAGACCGCCGACAGCAACTGGATCGCCGCCTCCTTAGCGCTATTCCTGCTGGGAACAGCGCTTCTAGGTGCCACGCGCTGCTGCTGGGACACCCGTCCAAGTTACTGACGAAGTGGGGCTTGCTTTGGCAGTGTTAGCAATAAGGGCGGCTCCGCTAGTCTCGGGAGACCGCGGCATTCGGCTGGCTTGCTGAGTGCCGCGGGCAGTAGCGGACAGTAGCATCAAACCCTCAATTCAATCTCCCTCGTACGTAGGGAGGCCCCGCCATGCTGTCCACCGCCGAGCCCCTCACCAAGGCACTCGATACCCTCTTCAGGCGCAAGACGGTCAATGTGGCCGCGTTCGCCAACGGCGACGGACCCGTGAGCGAAATCTCGTTGGGCTACTTTTCCAGCGACCACGTCAAGAAGCACCCAGAGAAGTCGAATAACGGGTTTGCGGTCGAGCACGTCGTGCTTATGGCGAGGGCCCTTGCCGACGAGATCGCGGACTATCGCGCCGCCGCCGGCTGGCGCGGCCTGGACGAGGCGCCCTTCGAGGGCTACGCGTACGGCGTCGACGACTTCTACTCGGTCAGCTTCTTGCATCCGTGCCAGGACAAGGGGAGAGGCAGCCTGTAGAACGAGGTCGGCTCCATAGAGATCTCCTCGAGCCTTCCGTTGCCTCGCCGAACCCATGGAATCCCATTCGCGTCGACGAAAGCCGTTTCGGGCGCCGTGCGCACTCCCATTCCGTGCCCTCCCGTTGGGAGCCATATGTACCATGCTCCAGGAGGAAGCGTGCCGACGCAGACGCGGTCGGGAAAAGCGGGACCGTTGTCCTCTCCTTTGAAAGAAGGGCCGGCTCCGCTAATCCCGACGCAGGTGACGATTGCGTCGTAGACGGGGGACTCGCTTTCGTTTCGAAGCACGACGAACTGCCAGAAGAATCGGTTGTCATCGGGCTGATCGATTCGGTTTCGACCTTCTTCGTACCATGCCGATATGCGGGATGGCTGATGCCGCTTGATATCGTCCTCCCTGTTTCTTTTGGTCTGGTTGTTTTGACAGAATGCGGCAATCAAGGTCCCCAAGGTAGCGGCTCCGATGAATGCTTGGACAATCAGATTGGCGGTGTCTATATCGATGCCAAAAATCATTGGATGGTCACCGGCTTAGTATCGTGGGGCGAAAATTCTAACTCTGAATAATACGGCATGATTGATGGTTGGCGTTGACCGAATTCCCATTGACGGTAACAACCCACCGCACTCCTCGACCACCTCGATTGCCTTGCGATTCTGCTTCTCGAGCGCGGAGACGATAGCGAGGAAGCACCGCTCTTTCTGTCGGGGGCTATAATTAACCGTTCAAGCCAGATTCTGCCGTCTGTGGTAAAACAGCATGCTATTAAAGATTCTGGCCTTGATTAGAGTTTTTTTATCCCAGTCATTGTCGCCGGATCTCCCTATGCGGCGGGGCTCGACTTCGAGGACGTCGTCGACTCGGCCCTCGAGCGTGCAAGACTTGCTGAGCTAGGTGGACTAGAGTAAGAAAAGAGAAATCAAAAGGCGAATTTACCGCGAGGAGCAAAATGTCCCATATAAATCAGATCCAAGAAGAGCTAAGGCAGATCGAAGGCGGGCGTTTTCAAACACTAGCAAATCAGTATCTATATAGGAGATATTCGCTTAACAACATCATTGAATTGGGATCCCAATGCGGCACGGATAAAACTACGACCGGAGTGCCAGATATGTACTCCGTAGGAGAGAATGGACACTACATCTTCGCGGCATACACAACCTCTAAATCCGACATCCGCAATAAGCTGCTAAATGATGCTATAGACTGCCTTGACAGGAGCAAAACCGGCATCGATCCGCAACTCATAGATCGAATCATCCTGTGCCACACATACTTTCGCCTTTCACCTCTGGTACTCGAGGAAGTCCGCGCCATCGATCCACGGATAGAAATAATCGGGCCAGAGACAATTGCGAGCGACCTTGATAGAAAATTCCCTGCGCTAGCGCATACGGTTTTGGGCATTCCGCTCGGAAAGGGGTCATTCATCGCCCCAGACCGCTTCATCGAGCGAAGCCTGAACGGCCGTTTCACAACCGACCTGTCGAAGCCCCTCATGCACAGGGATTCCGAGTTTTCAGGCATCATCGAATCGATAGAGCAAAGTAGGGCAGTAGTGATTCAGGGGCAGTCTGGATCGGGGAAAACCAAGATCGCCCTCGACGCATGCCTCTCATTCAGCAATCGGCATCACTGGGATCTTCTGATCTTGGACTCTAGGTATTCGTCGCATCTCGACGATGATATTGAGCTGATTTTGTCGGAGTCGGAAAACATTATCCTTCTGGTCGATGATGCAAACGGCAACCTGTCACTTGAGCACTTGCTGGGAATCTGCTTGGAAAACAAAAAGCTAAAGATTGTCCTCACCTGCAGGAAGATGCACCGAAGCGAGTTGACCGCGAAAATCGGCAGCTATCTAAATTTCAAAGAAATAGAGCTGGAGCCTCTAACCGCGGAAAACATTGAAGCGATACTCGAGACCGAATACAACATAAAAAACCTAGCACTGAGGGAGAGAGTATCGGCAATCGCAAACGGAAACCTGCGCTTGGCTATCATGGCAGCAAGCCCCATAGCAGACGGCAATTTCGAAGCCATCCAAGAGCCATACGATCTTCTGAACATCTATATGAATTCCGCCTTAGCTGGGTACTCCAGCAGGGAGCAGCGTCTCGCAGAGGTCCTTGCAATCTACGATTGCTGCGATCTTATTGAAGGAGACCCTTGTTACGAGGAACTCTTGGGCCTGGAGTACGACGATGCCGAGATTCGGGATTTTGCATCCAGATTGAACGACCAGGAAATCGTCACGATCCTTACCTCCGCTGGTGGCGTGCTAGCCATAAGAATGGAAGAGCAGAATCTTCGTGACTTCTTGATATGCCGCCACTTCGCAAAAGAAGGGAACGGCAGTTTTGCGGATTTCATTCTGCATACCGCAGAAATGCCGAACGCGCCGTATCTCAAAGCCGCCAAGTCAATGGCTGAAGTGTGCGGAAGTGCGAGCGTGTACGACTACCTTCGAAGGGAATGCGGGAAAGCTTGGGATGAAATTAAGAATCGGGATGCGCGAATTGCCGATCAGTTCATAATCACATTCAATCAACTCCTTCCCATACAGGCGCTCGCCTTTGCCTCAAACCGCATCGAAAGCGCTGCTTGCGCTGACGTATCGGAAGATATTCTCGGCATGAATTCGACATCCGACGGATCTATGCCCCTGCATATTTCCGTATCCCTGATGAGCTCGAGCGAGTATTCGCAAACAGCCTTAGAGTTGTTCGTGACGTGTGTAGAAAGAGGCACCGAGCGAGCGGCCGAGTACAACTGGGCATGCGGACCAGACGGTGCTTTCGCTTATGATCTCGATCGTACGGGATTCGATTTGGAAAACAGCAAACTCGATGCCCTCGCTCAAAAATATCAACAATCGCATTCCCGTAATGTTGCAGCATGTCTGATCGTCTTGACGAGTTCATACCTCTCTTCAAGGGCCCAGCGCGTTTGGCAAAATGGCATAACGTACACATACAACACCCTGACCTTCAGTTTCACATCAGAGTTGGCCGAGCTCCACGCCCATTGCTTCCGGGCGCTCTCCGTTCTAGTCGAAACCGAATTCAGCAGGCAAGTTAAATCCACCTTTCGGCAGCACTTCTCGTTCTATGGCAAAGAACCTGAAGCGGAGCACGCAGAAAACATGCATTCGGTGCTCTCGAGGATCGAAGAGCTATTCCCCAAATATATAAGCGAAGACTCGACAACCGATCTTTCATGCGGCTTAAGCATCAACCAGATTTACGAAACATGCGCGCAGAACTCCCCTCTGAGCCTCGATGTGTTCCGCCAGAGCACATTCGACGCGCTTGGCTTGGAGAACTCTTGGTCTCTCGAAGAGAAAGAACCTAGAATATCCGCGGAAGAGTTACCGCTAGAACGACTGACCGAAGCCCTGGGAAAGCTGGCCGAAGATTATGAGATTTCCGGTAAAGAGTGGGAGTCGGGCAGGGCTATCGGAAAAGTCCTTCTGGAAATTGCCAAAAGGACCCCAGATACCGCTTCAAGCATAATCGCACGCAATATCGCATCGTTGCCCTCGACGATCCCCGTTCCGTATGAAGCACTTGATTACCTTGCTGAAGCCATCGGCAGGAGGGTCCTTAGAAACGAGCTGGGCGCGGTGCTCGACGTGAGTGACCATCCGGCCCTGTTTGACTATCTTGATTTGCTAGCAATAAAGAGCGGGCCCGACAAGGAGGAGCTCGACGAGATCCTCGCAAGACTCGATGACGGCAGAACGCATCTCTGCTTGGAAGATTTGGAGATAGTCGAGCCAAAGCATCCTGGCTATATGCTCAAATATGCTTTTAGGTTTTCCGAACATACACACAATGATGAGGTTTGGCGGTTTTTCGGCAACTGCGGAGACGAAAAGCGCGTCTCCGCTCTAGATTCGTACTTCGGATCCAATCCCTCACCGGCTGTCAACCTGTATTTTCTCGCACTTGAAGGACGCCCTTCTTTCGACTATAACCTCGCTTTCCTACGCTGCCTTTTACGCCTTGACAGTTCAATGATTGACCGTTTTTTGGAATACGCTGCCAACCTCGACTACCGACAAAGGCACGATCTCCTGCGAAGAATCAGCTCGTTTTGGACCGTCCAGGACGATCACGCTTGGAATCTGCTGAAAGCAATGATCGATGAAGCGCTGAGCAAACCACTCGGCAGGTATGAAATAGCCTTTTTGTTTCCCGTTCATGATGCAAATGCGCTCTCGAGCGATATTTTTTGGGAGCGCCTGGAATATACCATCCGCGAAAGGATCGCCGACGCAAATAGTCTCGATAGAATAAGCTGGGCCTTGTCCGATTGCAATGACGAGGCGAGGGTTAGGGCTATCACCCTCATTCTGACGCTCGATAAAGACGGGATATCGATCAACCATTTGGATCTCCGTCGATCTTCAATGAGCGGGTCCCCTGAAAAAGGCTTTATTCCAGCAAAGCTCAAGGAGATTGAGGCGATTGACTCGATTGCTGCTCAGCTGCCCGCAGGTGTTGCATATTTAAAACACAGAGAATGGCTGTCAAAAGTGAAGTCATCAATTGAAGGAGACATCGAAGACGAAAAGTGGGGGCTATTCCACGACAGGCAGTAATCGACTTTAACACCTAGAATTAGGAAAAGCCTCGGGGCTCCTGCCTAGCCCTTCGACCTGCACTGCGTGCAGAAGACGGTCGAGGGCGAACCGTGGTGCAGCTCCATGAGCTCGAGCTGCATCGCCCTGAACAGGTCCTCGGGCTTGTTCAGCAGCCGCTCGTCGATGTTTGTGTCAACGGCCTACTGAATACTGTTCAGTTTTACGCTACCACTGACAGCGAGGTCGAAGTGGCTCGTTGCTATTTCGAAGCCGCGCGCGCGGCGCGGAAGGGCGGCGTGGACCCCGAGGCCACTGCCTACAAGCTCGACAAGATGATTTGGTTGCTCTGCACAAGCGACTTTTACCTCGAAGGGGGTCTAAAGCTCTTTTCAACCAATGCACTTGTTGAATCGAACCTGAGCGCTTATTCGGGGGATGGCATTTAAATCGGAGCCACTTTCAGAAAAGCGGCGCTGCAAACGCATGCCAAAACTGGCAAATTATTATGAAAGGTAATCTTATGGCAAACGCAGAGGAATCAACTAAGGCCGGTCTATCGCGCTTGCAAGACGACGCAAGGCCGACTATTTGCAGCGACTCTCTCGAACTTATTTCGAATATCGCAGAGGTTGGCCTGGACGAAATTCTCCAAAACGAGTTCTTGAAGGACATCCCCGTCATCTCAAGCCTAGTGAGCATCTACAAAATCGGAAACAATATCCACAATGCGCATCTGCTGAAGAAGTATGCGTGTTTCCTCGATGAGTTCAACCGCGACTCTTTTGAAAATGGCTCATGGAACAAGTACAAGCAATACTTTGAAGAGTCAAATAGGAAGCGCGATATTGAGTACCTGCTTATCCTGCTCGAAAGATACATTGAGGAGGACAAAGCGCGGCGACTAGCAAAGATTTATGAGGCCTACCTAGATAAAGAAATTAGCTGGGACGATCTTCGTTTGTTTGCAGAGACTTTGGACAGATTTCTACCTGGAGACTACGAAATGCTTCGAGAAAAGGAAACTTTTCAGACGCTCAGAGGCAGAGATGCAGAAGTTCTTCTTCGATTAACCGGACTGGGATTGCTGATTGAGGATATCCATCGGCAGCAGTGGGACGTAGTAGATACGACGCTCATCTTCGACGATCCCGACGAAATTGAGAAAGAAGAAAGGGTTTATCGTAGGACCGAATTTGGAAACAGGATGGTATCTATACTTGGCTAGCTACTGCAGACAGCAATCTGAGCGCGCTCTTGTCGTCTTGGTTAAACTGCTCGGATCTACCAGTGATTTTTACTGCATTAGGCATTCGTAAAGGGAATCGGTTCTTCACGATTCGCATCCTTTCTAGTGCTGCCTTTATTTAATGATCGAGATATGCTCGGCGACTGCGGTGTTCTGCCCCTTAGGTTACAGACGGTTGTTTCTATTGAGCTTCCAGAGGAAATACATGGGGTTCTCTTTTGCCTTGGCTTCTCGCAAGAAATCTGCGGATTGAGGTGCAACGGCCCCTATGCCGGCAGCCCCGAGGAAGGCCATGGCATCAGAAGGTGATGCGATTCCGTATTGCCCCAATGTAAAGCTCGCAATTCCGATAGCGGCTTCAATGCCTGCGGAGGTGACTAATCGGGATCGCTCGTTTTTCATCACTAAAGATATCTTGTGAAGCTCGGGCTCAATTAGGTCGTTCTTCAGGTCAGCTAATGTCGAGGTGTCGATGGGCCTTTCGCTCAGGCCTTTGGACAAGGTATCCCTAAACACAAGAAACGACTCTTCGTTTCTAATGCGGCAATCAAGGATGCTACGCAACGTTGCATTTTCAGCAATGGGGAGGGGGCAAGATAACCGGCGAATGGGTATGGTCTGATCTTTTCGAGGATAAAGGGTGGAAGTTGCGGACTCGAGGAACTCAATCTGAGCTGGACGAGTGGTTAAATACGAGCTATTCGAAAAATAGGGATTGACGAGGGCTTGAAAGCAATCGTCCAACAATGGCAGTAGGATAGTCAAGATGCCGCCTTTCTCCAGCATGTCTCTATCCAATCGCGTTTCGCCTTGGCTTGCATAGAGCGATTCGTATTCAGACGGGATTACCAGGAAATCGACATCCATCTCATCATGGGACCCATATGCATCCATTCCCTCAATCGCTACATACAGATTCCCATCTGGTGCTTGTTTTAAAGTGCACGAGGTAGAGGAACAGAATTGTCGTACGAGTTCATCCCAATAACTCGATATCAATCCTTTTGCTTTTGATTCTCTTTCGATTTGTCGCGCTAGGCAATCTTTGCAAAGAGGAATGTAATTGCTCGAAAATCCGAGTATTCCAGCTTTGACTATGTCTTCGACTCGCATGGTCAAATAGATCCCGAATGCAAGTTCATCGACTGAGACATAATCATCGTGCCCCATTTCGAATGCCGATTCTATAGGGCAATGAATCAGTGTTTTATCTGCATACAATGCTGAGAACTTTGCCAAATGGTAAATGTTTTGCTCTCGACAGGCATAGTCAGTGCAGGGGAATTTGCCTCCTTCAAGGGTGGAGTCAACAGAAAAATTGAACAGGGATTGATTTTCGATTTTTTCGATTGGGATAAGGGGTGCAAGGCCCCTAATAAAGGCGTCGAACCTCCTTTGCCCCAGTTCTTCTAGGTACGCAATTATTTCGGCAAGAGAGCTGTTCTTGAATGCGGCTAGATAAGAATAAAGGTCATCGTATGCATGAGTCGCCATTTCGCTCACCTACACTTTCGGAAAGAGTTTTGCGTCGTTATTTCCGAGGCGTCGTTGGGCTCGCAATCGACTCTAGTGTGCAGCTGCTTCTCGACGTACTCCCTCATGTTCTGCCTCCACATGTAACTAATTGATTTGCTATGTGCCATTATGAATGGTATATAGCAAATCAATTAGTTACATTTAATGGAGCATTGCGAGCGTGGCGCGCGCAAAGAAGAGTCGTTGTATGGAGGCTTCCGGCAACGGCCTTTTGTACGTCCGTGACTGTTGGGTGCTATCGCGGATGACGTCATTGTTGCCTGCACTCTCGATCCAAGGATGTAATTACGGAAGTGCGGGGAAAATCGAGAACCTTCGAGCACAACGCGATTTTTAGCACCAAAACCGCAGTTCGCGGAAGCGAAAACTGGGGCCTGGTTAGCATTTCTTCGATTTTCCCCGCACTTCCGAATTTGACCCCTTGCCGCACCTTGATCACGTCTTCAAGTGGCTGGTTCATCGCTAATGGAGTTTTCTGCGGTGCTTGAATTGCGGTGTTGTGATTAGGGCAAAAGGCTCTTGGCTCCGGGGAGGCTCATCGCACGAAAATTCAAGTTGCTGCTGAAGTAGGGCTTGCTTCGGCAGCGCTAACAATAAGGGCGGCTCTGCTAGTCTCGGGAGATCGCGGCATTCGGCGGGCCTGCCGAATGCCGCGATCAGTAGCGGTCAGTAGCGGTCAGTATATTCTTCGGAGCCGTTTCTCTGGGCTTCGGCGGACTTGCCAACTCGCGCTTGGGCACTACTCAGTAGATTACTCAGCAGTGCCCAGTAGATTACTCAGTAGTGCCCAGCAGGGGGAGGGCAGCAAACGCAATGGGCCTGTTTCCCGGCTAGGACCTGCAGCCTCAAACTTCGCTTGGCATCCTGTAGAACTGGTGCGGGTCTTTCGGGCTTTTCCCTACCCATTCCAACAGGCCTCGCCCGGCAAGGTCTTTCAGAGTCTTCGAGGCCGTTTTCCTACCGACATTGGACTCCCGCGCGAGGTCGGAGGTCGTGATTTTCCCCTGAGCGGCGGCAATTGCCATCGCTGCTCGTTCGCGCTCGCTGAGGAGCGGTCGGTTGTCGGCCGCGGTTCTCCTGAAGGCCGCTTTCTGTAACCCAGGACGCTCGAAGACGACGACGGTGCTGTTGACGGTCTGCTCGAAGCGGAACCTCACGCCGGCTGCCTCGCAGGCCTCCTTGATGCGCGGTATGCCCGTGCCGTACTGCTCGATGACGCCGGCGCGGAACAGGGTGCGCGCGATCGCGGGGTTTCGGAGGCCGAACTCGCTCGCGGTACCGTCTAGGTGCTCTTGCGGCGAGTCGCCCTCGGGGAACAGGCCCGGGCTCACGATCTGGACGGTGTCCATGAACACGTTGACCTCGACGGCGGTGCCGGTGGTGTAGTCGCGGTGGCACAGCGCGTTGGCAACCGCCTCGCGGATGGCCTCGGCCGGGATCTCGGGGATCTCCTTGCGGTACATGCCCGTCTCGCCGATGACGAACTCGCGCCTGATGTTCGACGTCACGAAGTACTCGGCGAAGTCGAGCAGCTTGAGCATGGTGCCGCACTCGCGGCGCAGGTCGAGGATCTTGGCCTTGGTGTTGCCGCCCAGAAGCCCCAGCTTCATCCTGGGGTAGGTGTCGGATCCCTCGCAGAACAGCTCCACCGCGGCGTTTCTTAGGCTGCCGTCGGGCGCGACGAGGTCGAGCCTTGCCAAGGTGTCCTCCACGCCGGCGAACCCGCCGCCCACGCGTCCGGCCCTGCCGCCGCGCGCGACGAAGTCACGCACCGCCTGCTCGTCGGCGTCGGAGACGGGCCTGCCGGACGGCAGCGAGTCCCACGGGCTACGGGCGCGCTCACGCTTGACGACCATGGCGCTCAGCTCCGAGGCCGACAGCGCTTTGTTCGAAGTCCCCACGCGGGTGAAGTAGCGTCCGTCGGCGGAGTAGGGGGCGTCGGCACCTGAGAAGGCAATTTTGATGTATCGCAGCCCATCATCGGCGTCGAGGCACTCGACCGTCGGGAACACCGCGGGCTCGATCTTGTCGGACACCCACGACGTCACCTGGCGCAGCGTTGCGTCGCTGACATCCTGGCCGATGACATCGCCGTTGTCCTTCACGCCGAAGTAGAGCTCGCCGCGGCCGTGCTTGTTCAGCATGGCGCTGATGGCTTGCAGTGCTTCTTTATGCTCGCCAGTGGACTTCTTGAACTCGACGGTCTCGCTCTCGCTGCCCAGGTTCATCCGCGCTGCCTTTCCCGTTCGTTGCTTGTCTCGTTGGATTATACCGTGGTCACCATGGGCGAAAACGTGGAAGCGCGCTTGCTTGCCTCTACCATGTTCTCATGCGCCTTAATGCCCTTTGTGAAGAATCGTCCCATTGGGAAACGGGTCCCTATGGAACGATTTTGGTATCAGGCATAGGGGGGCGCTATCGTGGATGTCGTCACCATTGCCTGCGCCCTCGATCCAGAGATGTAATTACAGAAGTGCGGGGAAAAATCGAAAACCTTCGAGCACAACGCGGTTTTTTTTTGTATCAAAACCGCAGGTCGCGGAAGCCTAAAACGGGGGTCTGGTCAGCATTCCTTTGGTTTTCCCCGCACTTCCGAATTTGGCCTCTCGCCACATCCCGATTACGTCTTAAAGTGGCGCAAAAAGCCGTGTGCTCTGCTTGATTTTGCTCAGGAATTATGCCTGAGGGGTAGTGGATTCGCCTTTCTCCGCCGTGCAGCGGCACGTGTAGGGCTCTCTGGCTCAGGCGCGAGTCGCTTCCCGTCTGAAAAAGTTCTTAAAACAGCTTTAAAGTTGCCTTTGGCCTACATTGACAGCGTACAATACGCATGTTTACCATGGCAAAAGCTAAATTTGGGGAGGGGGAGCGCACGGTGGAAGTGCTGGTTGTTGGCAATACCGCGTATGTCGATGACGACTTTTGTGCCAAGGCGTTTCCCGGTGACCATGTTCAGGTCGTGGCGGCCAACGAGGCGCGCCGCGACGGGTCGTCGCTCCATGCGTCTTGGAAAGAGCTGCTGCAGCACCTGGACCAGGCTTACGAATTCGACCGTGTGGTCTACCTCTCTACCTATCTCACGCCGCATACCGAGGCCGTTGGCGACATCGAGCTGCTGCGCTCCGTCTTTCGAGCTTGCATGGGTCGCCAGATTCAGCTGCTGTTTGTGACTGGTCCCATGGGAGCGGACGGTGCGGTGGACGTTGCGGGGCAAAACGGCAAGGGCATCATTGCCCGTGCGGCCAACGACCTGTGCCGCTACTATGCGGTCCGCGACGGCATTCAGGCCAAGATCTTGCGCGTGCCGTATCTGTACACCGCCTCGCCCACGCTGGAAGACCCGATTTTGACCCCGCTGTTCGAGGCGTGCTCGCAAGGCTCTGCTGTCATGAGGGCTGGGGCGGACTCACCGCTCGGTGCCCTCTGCGCCGAGGAGCTGGCCGTTCTGGTGCGTCGCATCTTCGACAGCTGGGATGCCACATTCGAGGAACTCGAGGTTCCGGATAGCTTTGCCCACACCGTGGGAGACCTGGGCGAGGCGCTCAAGGGCTTGTTCCCGGGGCTCGACATTACCTACGACGGGGACGCCGTCGTCTCCATTGCTCCGAGCGATACCGTCCGCACGCGCTACGGGTGGTTCCAGCGCTATGACGTGCTGCGCGATCTTTCGACCATACACGCCCGCTGGGAGCAGACCCTCGCGGGCAAGCGCCATCCGCTGCGTGCCGCCATCGACCGCATGCGCGGGCGGACACTGCCCATCAAATGCCTGGAGACCGCGCTGGCCTGGGTGCTCTTTGAGGGCCTGGAGCTGGTGTTTTCGCAGTCTGCTCAGCTTAACGTGCTCGACTACCGCCTGCTGTACGTGGTACTGATCGGCACGCTGTATGGGCTCGATTTTGGCCTGGTTGCGGCGCTGCTGGCGTCGGTGGGTTTGGCCGCGAGCTACTTTACTCAGTACGGCTATACCTTCCAGGGGCTGTTCTACGAGCCGTCCAACTGGCTGCCGTATATTGCGTACTTTGTGGTGGGTGCCGTGTGCGGCTATGTGCAGCTGCGCAACAGCGAAGCCATTAGGGCGGAGCGCGATCAAAACGAGCTCGTGCGCAACCGTAATACGTTTCTTACGCAGCTCTACCACGACGCGATCGAGGATAAGCGCGCGTACAGGCGCCAGATCGTGGGTCGCCACGACAGCTTTGGCAAGATCTTTGCGGTGACGCAGGAGCTCGACGTGCTCAACCCACGCGACATCTATCGCAAGTGCTGCGAGCTTTTGGGCGAGATCCTCGAGAACGATTTCGTGGCGATCTACCATGTTTCGGGCGGGGCATTTGCACGCCTGGTGGCAGCAAGTCCCGCGATTGCCGAAAATGCCGCACGCTCGCTCGCGCTTGAGCAGCTTGCACCTCTTTTGGGCGACGGGGGTCGTTCGAACCTGTGGGTGAACCGCGAGCTGACGCCGGGGCTTCCCATGTTTGGATATGCGATCGAGCGCGACGGGGCACCCGCCGTGTTGATCTTTGTACGTAGTGCGGCCGAAAACCAAATGACCCTCTATTATCAAAACCTGTTCCGCATCTTGTGCGGCCTGGTCGAAAGTGCGCTGGGCCGTGCCTTTGATTATGAGGCGGTGGCGCAGGATAAACGCTGCGTTGACGGCACTTGCGTGCTCAAGCAGGCTGCCTTTGGCCAAGAGCTCGCGGCGGAGCAGGCGCTGGCAGATAGCAAGATGGGGAGTTTTTTGCTCCTGCGCGTGGTACCGGGCATGGAACCTGTCGGCGAGCTGGTGGGCGCAATTGGGTCGGCAATTCGCGAGAGCGACGCGGCGGGCTTGGTCGACGGCGACGTGCTCTACCTGCTTATGCGCCAGGCAAAGGCGTGCGATCTGCCCATTATCCGCGAGCGCCTGAGCGCAAAGCATATTGCGGTGGAGCCCGTCGACGGCGAGGACATCGTGGCGCTGCTGCAGCACATCGCTTACACCGGTGACGGTGAGGGGGGTGCCGCTTGATCTCGCTTGTCGTTGCTGCCGTCTTGCTGCTGATTCATGCGCTGGTTTGCCTGATGCTGTGGACGCTCATGAAGCTGGGCCTGCTGCCGGTGCGCGGGCACATGCTGGCTGTGATAGTGCTGGTGCCGCTGTGGGGCCCGTTGCTGGTGGTTCTGCTATCGGTCCGCAGCGCGGTGTTTCGCGAGGGGCTGAAAGAGTCTGAGCTGGAATCGCTGCGCTTCAACGACGACCTGCATCGTAGTATGTCGGTACCGAGTGGTGAGGACGATTCAGGCGTAGTGCCGCTCGAGGAGGCGCTCATCGTCAACGACCCGGCATACCGGCGCCGCCTAATGCTCTCCATGCTCACCGAGGAACCCGACGCGTACCTGGCGCAGCTGCAGGCGGCTAAGCTTAACGATGACGTTGAGGTGGCGCACTATGCCGCGACGGCGGTGGCGCAGATCTCCAAGGAGTCCGACCTTAAACTGCAGCAGCTGGAGCGTGCCTTTAAGACGGACCCGAGCGCGCAAAACCTCAACGAATACTGCGATTTTCTTGGTGAATATTTGGGCTCTGGTTTGGCTGAGGGGCGCGTGGCTCAGATTCAGCGCCAACAGTACGCGCGCCTGCTTGCGCGTCGCTGCGAGCGCGAAGACACTTTTGAGCTGCGCATTCGATACGCGACGGCGCTGGCCGATGTCGGACAGATCGACGAGGCGCAGGCCGTGATCGACCAGCTGGTGCTCGACGTGCCCGAGGAGCAGGAGGTTTGGATGCTTTGCCTGCGCCTGGCCGTGATGCGCCGCGATGGTGACGAGGTCCACCGTGTGATCGATGCGATTGACAAGCAACATGTATATTTAAGCGCCGACAACCGCGAAAAGTTGGCGTTTTGGCGCGACGGGGAGGAGGCCAGATGAGCGTGGTGCAACATGTCCGCGACCGAGCAGGCCGCTTTCGTTGGATGGGACTGCTCGTGGTGTGGGCTGTTTTTATCGTCATGGCCGCCGTGCTGCTGGTGGAGCGTGCCGGCGTGCAGTACAGTGCGGGCCAGCATAAGCTGGGGATGCTTGCCGCCAACGATGCGGTGCCGGCCTCCTCGGCAATCTTTGGCCAAAAGCCCACGTGCCTGGTCATTACCGATTCCGATCAAGCTGGCGTCGAGGACGTAAAGGAACAGTTCGACCAGATCCTGCTCGACATGAAGATCGCGCACCGCGACGTGGAACTTGCCCTGGATGGTGCGGATGCCATTCCCTCGCTGGCCTCCTTCGATCGCGTGATTTTGCTCATGCCGTCGCTCGATGGGCTCGGTACGCACCTGAGCGACATTATGAGTTGGGTGAGTGCCGGCGGTTCGCTTATGCTCGCTATGCCGCCGGATAACTCGAGCTATCTTCAAGTGATTGCCTCCAAGCTTGGCATTGAATCGGCCGGATATGACTATGTAAAAGCCGAAAGCATTGTGCCGAGCGAGGACTTTATGCTGGGCGGGGGAGAGCGCTACGAGCTCTCGGACCCCTTTGATTCGTCGCTTTCAGTATCGCTGCGCGAGACGGCGCGTGAGTGGGCTACGACTGGCGATGCGGGCGCCCCGCTCATTTGGTCTAATGACTGCGGTAGCGGGCGCACCGTGGTGTGCAATATCGGTATCTATGACAAGGTCATGCGCGGTTTTTACGCCGCGGCGATCAGCCTGCTGGGTGATGCTACGGCCTATCCGGTCATCAACAGCGCCGTGTTCTATTTGGACGACTTTCCTAGCCCCGTGCCCTCGGGCGATGGTACTTATATCAAGCGTGACTACGGCCTTTCCATTGCCGATTTTTACACCAAGGTCTGGTGGCCCGATCTGCAAAAGCTCGCGCAAAAATATGGCATTCGCTATACCGGCGTGATGATCGAAAACTACGAGGACGCGGTCAACCAGACCGAGCCCGCGCGACAGGCCGATACCACGCAGTTTCGATATTTTGGCGGCATGCTGCTGCAGATGGGCGGCGAGCTGGGCTTTCACGGCTACAACCATCAGCCGCTTGCGCTCTGGGACACCGACTATGGTACGTTGTACGTCTACAAGACCTGGAAGAACAAAGAGACACTCGTCGCTTCGCTCAACGAACTTATCGCGTTTCAGGACGAGGTCCTGCCCAATGCTCATGGCTCGGTTTACGTGCCGCCGTCGAATATTCTTTCGGCTCGCGCGCGCAAGCTTATCGGTACCGATGTTCCGCGCATTAAGACCATTGCCAGTACGTATTTTGAGGATGGTACCGACCTGCCCTACGTGCAGGAATTTGGCGTGGCGAGCGATGGCATTGTGGAGCAGCCACGTATTGTTTCGGGCGGCATGGTCAACGATTCCTATATGCGTCTGGCAGCCGTGTCCGAGCTCAACATGCACTACGTGAGTACGCACTTTATGCACCCGGACGACCTGCTCGATCCGGATCGCGGCGCCAAAGAGGGCTGGGAGGTCTACAAGGGCGGCCTGACCGACTACCTGGACTGGCTTACCACGTCGGCGCCCGACCTGCGGCACCAGACGGCGTCGGAGTGCTCCGGTGCCATCCAGCGCTTTTCGTCCGTGACGGTGAGCGTGGATACCAGCGCGGATGCCTGGACGCTTAGTCTGGGCAATTTCCACGACGAGGCGTGGCTCATGTTCCGCGCCAATAATGGCGAGCCGGGTGCGGTGACGGATGGCGAACTGACGCACCTTACGGGCGATCTGTATCTGCTCAAGGCAAATGATAAGACCGTGATGATTGAGCGCAAGGAGGGTGGCGACAAATGAGAATCTGCTTGGTACTCGAGGGTTGCTACCCCTATGTGCACGGCGGCGTATCTACCTGGATGCATGGCTACATAACGGCCATGCCCGAGCACGAGTTTGTGCTGTGGGTGATCGGCGCGCATGCTGCCGACCGCGGCAAATTTGTCTACGAGCTGCCCGGCAACGTGGTCGAGGTGCACGAGGTGTTCCTGGACGATGCCCTGCGGCTTTCGGGCGAGCAACATGAAGCCAGTTTTAACGACCGTGAGCGCGAGGCGCTACGCCGTCTGGTGTCGCTCTCCAATCCGGACTGGGACGTGTTATTCGATATCTTCCACCGCCGTCGCGTGCATCCGCTCTCGTTTTTGCAGAGCCGCACGTTTATGGATATCTTTCGCGACGTGTGCCTGGCCGAGTATCCCTACACGCCCTTTGCCGATGCATTCCACACCATGCGCTCCATGTTGCTGCCCGTGCTCTACCTGTTGGGCAGCGAGGTGCCGGTGGCCGATGTGTACCATGCCATCTCGACCGGCTACGGTGGCCTGCTCGCCTGCCTGGGCTCAAGCGTTCACCATGCGCCGGTGCTGCTGACCGAGCATGGCATCTATACCCGCGAGCGCGAGGAAGAGATCATTCGCGCCGATTGGGTGGTGCCGTCCTTTAAGGACCGCTGGATTCGCTTTTTCTACCTGCTTTCGGAGGAGATCTACCGCCGCGCCTTCCGCGTGACGAGTTTGTTCCATAACGCCCGCAAGACGCAGATTGATATGGGCTGCGATGCGGACAAATGCCTGGTCATCCCCAACGGCATCCAGTTCGATCGCTTTAAGGATATTCCCTTAAAGACCGATGACGGCTGGGTGGACATTGGCGCGGTGGTGCGCCTGGCGCCCATCAAGGATGTTAAGACCATGATCTATGCCTTCTTTGAGCTGCACGAGCGCCTGCCCAAGGTGCGCCTGCACATCATGGGCGGCGTGGACGACGAGGAGTACGGCGCCGAGTGCCACGCGCTGGTCGAAACCCTGGGCGTGCGTGACCTGATCTTTACCGGCCGCGTCAACGTGGTCGAGTACATGGAAAAGCTCGACTTTACCATTTTGACGAGCATCTCCGAGGGCCAGCCGCTCAGCGTGCTGGAGTCGCTTGCAGCGCGCCGTCCCTGCGTGACGACCGAGGTGGGCTGCTGTCGCGAGCTTCTCGAAGGCGCCCCGGGCGACGACTTTGGCGTGGCGGGTTTTGTGACGCCGCCTATGTATCGCAAGGGCTTGGCCGATGCCATGGAACGCATGTGCACAAGCCGCGCTCGTCGCATTGAGATGGGGGAGCGCGGGCAGCGTCGCGTTGCCACGTACTTCTTGCACGAGCAGATGCTCGCCAACTATCGCGCGCTATACGATGAGACGGCGCGTGCGTTTGACCTGTCCAGAGAGGGGGAGTAGCCGGTGGCCGGAATCGGTTTTGAGCTCAAGCGCCTGTTTAGGCGCAAGGGTCTGTTTGCCACGATGCGCGCCTATGGCTACGCTGGCATTGTGTGCACGGGCCCCATGCTGTTGGGCGTGCTGCTCCAGGTGGGCATCTTGGTGCTGTGCGGTCTGTGGGGCGTGGGACGCGCCAACCAAGACCTGCTGGTGTGCATGGTGACCTATACGCTGCTGGCGTCGCTCACGCTCACAAGCTTTTTCTCTATGCCGGTCACGCGCTTTTTGGCCGATATGCTTTTTGCCGAGCGCGAGGATGAGATCCTGCCTTCGTTTTGGGGATCTAATGCCATCATGCTCGTTGTGGGCACGGTGCTCTACGGCGTCTTTCTGCTGTTCTCGGGCGCCACGCTGCTGCAGGGGCTGCTGTGCCTGTGGCTGTTCAACATTATGATCATCAACTGGAACGGCATGAGTTACCTCACGGCCATCAAGGATTACCGCGGTATCCTATGCAGCTTTGCGGCTGCCATTGGCGTGGCGTGCCTGTGCGCCCTGACCGCGCTGGTGCTGGGGCTGCCGCCGGTCGAGAGCCTGTTGGCGTCAATTGCTCTGGGCTACGGCGTCATGCTCGCCTGGGACGTGGTGCTGCTGTACCGGTATTTTCCGCAGAGCGACCGCAGCCCCTGGCTCTTTTTACGGTGGCTTGATCAGTTTATTCCGTTGGCGCTCACGGGCTTGTTTACCAACCTAGGCCTCTTTGCACACTTGGTGATAATTTGGGCCGGTCCCATTGGCGTGCAGGTCAAGGGCTTGTTTTATGGTGCGCCCTACCACGATGTGCCGGCGCTCATCGCGTTTTTGACGATCCTGGTCACGTCCGTCAACTTTGTGGTCTCAGTCGAGGTCAATTTCTATCCGCGCTACCGCGACTACTACAGCCTGTTCAACGACGGTGGCGTGGTGGGCGACATTGTGGTGGCCGAGGAGGAAATGCTTGCCACGCTCAACCGAGAACTGCGGTTTTGTGCGCTCAAGCAGCTGTTTGTGACGGCGGCGGTCATCTCGCTCGAGACCACGGTGCTGTCGGCCCTACCGTTGGGCTTTAATAACCTGATGCACGGGTATTTTCGCACGTTGTGCGTGGGCTACGGCCTGTATGCCGTGGGCAATACGGTGTTGCTCATCTTGTTGTACTTTACCGACTACAAGGGGGCCGTGCTGGCCTCGGGGCTGTTTGCGGGCGTTGCCGGGCTGGCGACTGCGGTGTCGTTGCTTTTGCCGCAGCAGTTTTACGGCTTTGGCTTTTTGTTGGGTGCAGCGGTGTTTTTTATCGTGGCGCTGCTGCGGCTCGATACCTATACCGCCAACTTGCCGTATCGTATCCTGAGCCAGCAGCCTATTGTGGCGACCGACAAAACGGGTTGCTTTACACACCTGGGCCGCTTGCTCGACCGTGCCGAGCAGCGCTATGAGGAAGGTCGCCATAAGGGTGAGCCACATGGTGCGTTTGAGCGCGCTGTAGTTCACGTGTATCGCAACCATTGGGGAGGTTCTGATGACCGATAGAATGATGTCCCGCCGTCGCCTGTTTGAGGCGGCTGCCGGTGCGCTGTTGCTTTCGGGCTGCTCGGTGCAGGAAGACTCCTCGACCAACAAGGTCAAAAAGCAGGACAAGATTAAAAAGGCCGAGTCCTCGGACGGTACCAAGCACCTGCGCGATAAGGACGAGCTGTACGAGGTCTACGACGACTCGGGCATTGTAACCATGTACCTGACGGTCTCGCGCGGCAACAGCTCCGAGAACACCGACCACAGCTGGGCCGAGATCAACACGTACTCGGTGTATGACTATGCCGACATGGGTGTGACGCGCTATCAGGTTATGGGCCTGCTGCAGCCGGGCGACGAAGAGGGCCCAGTTGCCGGCGAGGTTGGCTATGGCGAGGAAGCGCCCAATGCCACCGTGCAGGTGCGCGGCCAGACGTCGAGCATGAACTCGCAAAAGAATTACAAGGTGGAGCTCAAAAAGGGCAAGGGTACCTGGCGCCAACAGCGCGCGATTGCGCTCAACAAGCACATGGGCGAGGGAATGCGTTTTCGCAACAAGATGGCCTACGACCTTATCCGTGGGATTCCCCAGATGATGGGTCTGCGCACGCAGTTTGTGCATCTGTGGGTGTGCGACCAGACCGAAAAGACCAACGACACCTTTGAGGACTACGGCCTGTTTACGCAGGTGGAGCAGCTTAACAAGACGGCGCTTAAGGCACATGGCCTGGATAAGAGCGGGCACCTGTACAAGGTGAACAGCTTCGATTTCCATCGCTACGAGGACACCATTAAGCTGGCGGATGACCCCGACTATAACCAGACGGCGTTTGAGGGCATGCTCGAGATTAAGGGCGATTCGGACCACACCAAGCTCATCGAGATGCTCGATGCGCTCAACGATGAGTCGCAAAAGATCGATGACGTGCTCGATACCTACTTTGATACCGAGAATCTGGTCTATTGGCTGGCGTTTCAGATCCTGACGGGCAACTGCGATACGCAGAACCGTAACTGCTATCTGTACAGCCCGCTCAACTCAAACACCTGGTACTTTTTGGATTGGGATAACGACGGCATGCTGCGTAAGCTGGAGCTTTCTCTTACCGGGTTTTCGGACTACGCGAGTTGGGAGCGCGGTGCAAGCAACTACTGGGGCAACGTGCTGTTTAACCGCGCGTTGCGCAGCAAGTCGTTCCGCAGCGAACTCGACCGTGCCGTCAAGGACTTGCGCTCGTATTTGACCGAGACTCGCCTGGCCAAGATGATCAAGCACTACCGCGAGGTGACTGAATCTCTGGTCTTTGCTTCGCCCGATATCGACAATCTGCCTGTCACCAAGGACCAATACGAGCAGATCGCCGCGGCGATTCCCTCCGAGATCGAGGAGAACTACAAGAGCTTTCGCGAGAGTTTTAAAAAGCCCATGCCGTTCTACATCGGCGTGCCGCAGATCGATAACGGTAAGCTTCGTATTAATTGGGATGCGTCCTACGACTTTGAGGCGCGCGACATTCGCTACACCGTGGAGCTTGCGCGCGACTATGCTATTGGCGATGTGGTCTTTAAGGCCGAGGACGTGCTGCTTCCCGAGGTGACCTGCGATGCGCCCGATACCGGCCAGTATTTTGTGCGCGTGCGTGCCACCAACTCCGATGGCTATACGCAAGATGCGTTTGACTACTATGTGACCGATGACGGCAAGCACTACGGCATGAAGTGCTTTTACGTACAAGGCGGCGGTAAGGTCGTGGAGGATACGTATGAGGAGGGCTAGCGCTCTGCTTGAGCGCTTGGCGGCCCCGCCTGTGCGTGCCACGCAGGAGCGTTACCGCCACGAGCTCAAATATCTCATTAACGAGGGCGAGCACACCGCACTTGCCTGTCGCATGGCGCCGGTGTTTAAGCTGGACAAGCATGCGCGGGCGGGCGGTTACACCATTCGCAGCCTGTACTTTGACGACTACTGCAACTCGGCCTACGAGGAAAAAGACGCCGGTATTCTCATGCGCAAAAAGTATCGCGTGCGCATCTATAACGGCAGCGACAAGGTGATTAAGCTCGAGCGCAAAAAGAAGTACGGCAGCTGGATCTACAAGGAGGACGCGCCGCTCACGCGCGACGAGTTTGAGCAGATCTTGGCCGGAGACTACGACTTTTTGCTGAGGAGCCCGCACCAACTCTGCCGCGAGTTCTACATCGAGTGCATCTGTAACATGATGCGCCCGCGGACCATCGTGGATTACGAGCGCGAGCCGTGGGTGATGGACGAGGGCACCGTTCGCATCACGTTTGACATGAACGTGCGTGCCGCGGTGGGAAGCTTCGATATCTTTGACGCGACGCTGCCCGCGCTGCCGGTCCTGGAGCCCGGCAAGCTGGTGATGGAGGTCAAGTTTACCGAGTTTTGTCCGCAGCTGGTGCGCGATATGGTGCCGCCGGGCGCGGCCGAACTCACGGCGGTCTCTAAGTACTGCCTGTGTTATGACAAGACCGCCTACCTGCGCGGATTTAATTACTGGGAATCGGATTTTGGGAACCGAGGGGATATTTAGACCATGAGCACCAGGGACTTTTTTAAGAACTCCGTCTTGGAGGCGTTCGGTCAGGTCGACCCTGCCAAGATTGGCCTTTCGCTGCTCGTGGCGCTCGCCATGGGCATCCTGATCTATTACGTGTACAAGCGCTTTTTTACCGGCGTGGTGTATTCGCGTAGCTTTGCCGTGACGCTCGTGGGCATGTGCGTGCTCACCTGCATGGTCACGCTCGCGATCTCGACCAACGTGGTCATCTCGCTCGGTATGGTCGGTGCTCTGTCCATCGTCCGTTACCGTACGGCGGTCAAGGACCCGCTCGACCTGCTGTATCTGTTTTGGGCCATTACCACGGGCATTACGGCAGGCGCCGGCATGTATGCGCTCGTGGGGCTTACGGCAGTGGTGATCGTGGTGATGATCGCCGGCTTTGCGAGCCACCAGGACAAGGCGCGCGTGTACATGATGGTCATCCACTACACGGGCCAGACCACCGGCGACGATATCGTGCGCGCGTTTGGGCGCACCAAGTTCACCGTCAAGTCTAAGACGATGCGCGGCGACAAAGTCGAGATGGCCGTCGAGCTCTTCTCGGACGGCGTTGACATGCCCTATGCGGACGCTATTCGCGCGCTTGACGGCGTGGAGGACCTCACACTCATCCAGTACAACGGCGAATACCACGGCTAATTATGTTCCGGCGTTTTAACAAACGCCGGACCGCTCGACGCTGCGCGGGCATCTGCCGGGCGATCTGCCGCTCAAACCGTCGCTCGCGTACATAAAGTACGCTTCGCTCCTCTTTCGCGGCACCTCGCCACGGCAGTTGCCCGCTCGCTGACGTTTGCTCGACCTGGGTGGGCCGATTTTGTTCGGATGCCGTCTTCACGGGTATTATGGTGAAAGCGATTTCAATGACAGGGGTGCTCGTGGTAAAGATGAAAGATGTGGCCGAGTTGGCCGGCGTTTCGAGCGCCGCCGTCTCGCGCTACCTCAACGGCGGATATATCTCGGCGGACAAGGCCCAGCGCATTAAGCAGGCGATTGAACTGACCGGATACGTGCGGTCCAGTCAGGCTCGCGCGCTGCGCACCGGCTCCACCAAGCTCATCGGCGTCATCGTGCCCAAGATCAACTCGGAATCCGTGAGCCGCATTACCGCCGGCATTGGCCAGGTGCTCGGTCGCCGTGGCTACCAGATGCTGCTTGCCAATACCGATAATGCGGCCGATCGCGAGCTCGAATACCTCGATTTATTCCAAAACCATCCGGTTGACGGCATTGTGCTGGCGGCAACCATGATCACCGACGAGCACCGTCGCGCGATTGACTCGTGCCGTGTGCCCATTGTGCTGATCGGTCAACATGTCGAGGGCGCGGCGTGCGTGTATCACGACGATTACGAGGCCGCTTTTGAGCTGGGCCATGCGCTTGCGGGTCGCGTGGACGGCAAGATCGCTTACATTGGGGTTACCGAGGAGGACCGCGCGGCTGGTTATGACCGCCGTCGCGGTTTTGAGGCCGGCTTGCGCGCCGCGGGTAACCCGCTCGATGCCGCCTTGATTCGTCTGGGCTCGTTTACGCTCGACTCGGGCTATGGTGCGGCGCGTGAACTGCTTTCTGCCGCTCCCGATGTTTCGTTTATCGCGTGCGCGACCGATACCATGGCGGCGGGCGCGCTTCGTGCCATCGATGAGGTTCGCGGCGTGGGCGAGGGCATGCATCGCGTAAGCGGTTTTGGCGACAACGCGTTTTTGCGCGCGCTGACGGGCGGCATTCCCACCGTGCATTATGGCTACCTGACCAGTGGCGTCGAGGCGACCAATATGCTGATCAACACGCTCGATGGCGTGGAGGGGGAGAGCGGTCTAAAGACGCTCAAGCTCGGCCATCAGCTTATGAATGTCTAGGCCTTGGACGTCTGCCTGCCTCTGAGTCGTCTGTTTTTGCCTTAAAACTACCATTCGCCGGCCTATTCCTACCGTTCACCCTAAAGTGAAAACGATTACAGACATATGAAACTGAAATCGTTTACAGTGTAAGTATCAAAGATGGCCGGGTGTACATGCGCCCGTTGGAGGAAAGGGAAGTCATGGACTACCGTAAATCAGCCCAAGAGGTGCTCGACAACGTCGGAGGCGCCGGCAACGTTGTTTCGGCCGCACACTGCGCCACGCGTCTGCGCCTGGTGATTGCCGATAACGCCAAGGTCGACACGGAGGCCCTCGAGAATATCGACGGCGCCAAGGGCGTCTTTGAGGCCCAAGGCCAGCTCCAGATTATTTTTGGCACTGGCACCGTCAACAAGGTCTACGACGAGTTCATTGCGGTCAGCGGCGTCGAGGCTGCCACCAAGGCCGAGGTCAAGGAGGCCGCGGCGCAGCAGCAGAACATCTTTATGCGTGCCATTAAGGTGCTCGGCGACGTCTTTGTCCCCATCATCCCCGCCATCGTGGCTTCGGGCTTGCTGCTGGGCATTATGAGCGCCCTCAACTTTATGGCCTCCAACGGCTTTATCGCGCTCGACACCAATAACTTTATCTACAAGATCGCCGACCTGGTCTCGGGCACGTCCTTCGGCATTCTGCAGATCCTGATCGGCTACTCCGCCGCAAAGGCCTTTGGCGCCAACCCGTATCTGGGTGCCGTCGTCGGCGGTGCGTTCATCAACTCCTCGCTGCAGAGCGCCTACACGGTTGCCTCCGAGGGCGTGCAGACCATGGTCACCGTCATTCCCGGCGTGTACAGCTTTGAGTGGGTCGGCTATCAGGGGCATGTGATCCCCATCGTTATCGCCTGCGCCATTCTCGCCTTCCTCGAGAAGCGTCTGCACAAGATCGTTCCCGAGATGTTTGACCTCTTTGTGACCCCGCTCGTCTCGGTGTTCGTGACCGTGCTCGTGACGCTCGTTGCCGTCGGCCCCATCTTTGTCTGGGCCGAGAACGCCATCCTCGGTCTGATCCAGGCCCTGCTGACCCTGCCCTTCGGCATCGGTTCCTTTATCGTCGGCCTGTTCTATGCCCCCACGGTCGTTACCGGTATCCACCAGATGTACACCGCCATCGACCTGGGCCAGCTCGCCCAGTACGGCGTGACCTATTGGCTGCCCATCGCCAGCGCCGCCAACATCGCTCAGGGTGGTGCCGCGCTCGCCGTTGCCTTTAAGACCCGCGATGCCAAGATCAAGGGACTGGCGCTTCCTTCGGCCCTGTCCGCCTTCATGGGCATTACCGAGCCTGCCATCTTTGGTGTGAACCTGCGCCTCTTTAAGCCCTTCATCGCCGGCTGCATCGGCGGCGGTTGCGGTGCCCTGGTCTGCGCGCTCACTTCGCTGGCTGCCTCCGGCACGGGCGTTACCGGTATCTTCGGTATCCTGCTGTGCCTGGCCCAGCCCGTGCAGTACGCGATCATGTTTGCGGTCGCCGCGCTGGTTTCCTTTGCTATCTCGTTTGTCCTGTACAAGGACGAGCCCAAGGCTTCCGAGCAGGCCTAAGAGCTTTTGATTGAGGGGATGCCCGCGGGTCGTATGCTCGCGGGCGTTTCTCGTATCTGGTGCCGATCTCTGGTGCCTTGTTGCTTTCGATCCGTTAGGACTTTGATATGTCTAATGCACTTGGTCGCGACCTTGCAAAGCTGGTCGCCGCTGTTGACGCCGCCGCCTCTGAGTGCGGCCATGGCGCGTATGGCCAGCGCTTCCATATAATGCCGCCGGCGGGCTGGCTCAACGACCCCAACGGTCTTTGCCAGGCAGGCGGCGTGTTCCATGCCTATTTTCAGTATGCGCCGTTTGATGTCGAGGGTGGCGTTAAGGCCTGGGGCCATGCGACGAGCCGCGACCTTATGACGTGGGACTATGTTGGCGCTCCGTTGCTGCCCGACGAGCCGTTCGATTGCCACGGTGTGTATTCGGGCTCCGCGCTTGCCGAGGACGGTCGCATTCGCGTGCTCTATACGGGCAACGTTAAGCTTCCCGATGCGGACGGCACGTACGACTACGTCAATACCGGCCGCCGCGCCGATACTGTTTATGTCGAGAGCGTTGATGGCCTTGCCGGTCGGGAGTTCAGCCAAAAGCGCGTGGTGCTGGCGTCCGAGGATTATCCCGAGGATTTGACCTGCCACGTGCGTGACCCCAAGGTGTGGCGCGATGATGATGGGCGTTACCACATGGTGCTGGGCGCGCGTCGTCGCGTGGACGGTCCGCATGTCGATAGTCGATTTTGCGCCATGCACGGCGAGGGTGCCGGGCGCGATGTGGGTGAGATCCTGGTGTATGGCTCGGCCGATATGCTGAGTTGGGAGCTCGAGAGCCGTGTGTCTACGCCCGAGCGCTTTGGCTTTATGTGGGAGTGCCCGGGATACCTTGAGCTTGAGGCGGATGGCGGTGTACCGGCGAAGTGGCTGTCCTTCTCGCCCCAGGGCCTCAAGGGCGGTCGTTGGGACCGCGGCAATGTATATGCAGCGGGCTACATGCCTGTAACGGGCGACATTACGGGCGGCAATGACGCTTATGAGCTGGGCGAGTTCCGCCTGTGGGACGCCGGTTTTGACTTCTATGCTCCGCAGGAGTTCACGGCCGAGGACGGTCGCCATATTCTAATC
The DNA here is from genome assembly GCA_902494195.1 of uncultured Collinsella sp. Taxonomy (GTDB): domain Bacteria; phylum Actinomycetota; class Coriobacteriia; order Coriobacteriales; family Coriobacteriaceae; genus Collinsella. Next base: position 27,317 of record CABUSH010000004.1, read on the forward strand.
GGCTGGATGGGCATGCCCGATGAGCCGACCTATGGCAACGACCCCACCGTGGCGTGCGGCTGGCAGCACTGCATGACGGTGCCGCGTGAGCTTACAGCCGGTGCTGGCGGCGTGGTACTGCAGCAGCCGGCGCGCGAGATCGAGCGCCATTATGCCTCGGTGCGTGTGGGGGAGGGCTCGTTGGAGGTTGCCGGCGATACCTGTTTTGACGTTGTTGTTGACGGTGTCGACGGCGCGTTTACCGCGACCGTTGATGGCGAGCTAAAGCTGGTGCTTGTTCCCGCCGAGGGCGAACTGCCCTCGCGCTTTGAGATGCGATTTACCGATGAGAGTCGCGCTTCTGCCGGCTGCGGTCGTACCGTGCGTTGGGAGTCCGTCGACGAGGTTAGTAACGTGCGCATTGTTGGCGATGTTTCCTCGGTCGAGGTGTTTGTGAACGATGGTGCGCTCGTGTTCTCGACGCGCATCTATCCCGAGGCCTATGGCGTGACCGTTGACGCTCCGGGCGCGAATGTGACCTACCACGCGCTCAACATCTAAGCGATTCATCGCATATCGGCGCTATACTGCAGCCGTAGCCCACGATGCGGGAAACATCCGCATCGTGGGTTTTTGTTATGGAGGGAAGGTGCCGTATGGGCGTACAGCAGCTAGAAGAGGCCTGGGCTTTGAGGGCCAGCGCGCGTGAGGCGCGGTTGCTTGCGGCGTCGCATGTGCCGGCAGCGCTGTCGTTGCTGGGGATTGTACGGCCCGGCGATCGTCTGGTGGCCTTTGCGGATGACTTTGCCGATGCGTTTGCGAGCGGCTTTGATGACTGCGATGTTGTGCTCGTGGGCTCGCCGTCCGCCGAGGCGTTTGCCGCCGCATCCGAGGGCTTTGATGCTTCGTTTGATGCCGAGGGTCCGCACCTGTGGTGGTTCGTCAACTCCATCGGCGGGTTTGGTCTGCGTGTGCCCGATCTGCGTGCGCTGGGTCGGGCGGCGCGTGAGGCCCATGCGCTGCTGGTTGTTGACAACACCGTGGCGTCGGCTTTTGGCTGCGATCCGCTGCGGCTGGGTGCTGCGCTGTCGTTCGAAGCGCTTGACCGTGTGTGCGCCGGTGAGGCTCCACGCAAGCTCGTTGCTGCTTCGGTGGCGCGCTCGCAGCTCAAGCGCCATCGTGTGGATGCCGCTGCCGAGTGCGCGCACGTATTGTTTGCAGGCTGCGGTGCGTCGGCGCTCGACCTTTCTGCCGAGGAGACCGACGTGCTGGAGCGTGGGCTTTCCTCGCTTAACGTCCGCATGCAGGCGCATTTCGACCGCGCCCGTGCGCTGGCCGAGTATCTGGCCGCCAACGAGATGGTGCGCAACGTTCGCTATCCCGGGCTGAGTTCGCATCCCGACCATGCGGCTGCAACGGGAATCCTCGAGCACGGCTTTGGACCGGCAGTTGAGTTTGATCTTATCGAACGTAGCGCGGGCGAGCTGTTCGATGCTTTGCCCGGGGAGTTTCGCACATCGCCCGCCGGCGGCGCAACGACGCGCCTTTCGGCCCCACGCGGCAAGCAGGGGAGCACCATCCGCCTCTTCGCCGGTACCGACGACCCCTTGATCGTGGCCGCCACCCTAGACAATGCCCTCCGATGATTATTCTGGGACGGGGATTAAAAAATCATTAGGTACACAATGATTTTTTAATCCCCGTCCCAGAATAATCATCTATGGTGACCGACCAGCTAAAAAAGCCCCGTCCCAAATTGGCTACTCTTTGATGCTGGCGATGAGGGCGTTGGCTTTGGTGGCGATGACGTTGTTAATGTCGGCCTGCAGCTCTTCGTAGACCGCTATGGCTCGCTCGCCGGCGGGGGTGAGGGTGGATCCGCGGGCGCCGTCGCGCTCGATGAGCTTGCAGCCCAGCTGACCTTCGGCCTCGTTTACAATGCGCCAGGCCTTGGAATACGCCATGCCCATGCTCTTGGCGGCGCGGTTGAGCGAGTGCTCGCGGGCAATACCCTGCAGCAGCAAGACGCAGCCGTGGCCGAACACGCCCGGCAGATCCTTGTCGCACGCTTGAATGACCAACTTTGCCGTCGTCTTGTACTCCATGTGCTCCACGTCTCCCCGCTAAAGTGTTTGCTGGGCAAACGCATAGCCTGCGTCAAACCCTCGTGTGCTCTTCTTAAATCATGCATTGTAGCAGTCAAAGTGCGTTAAGATACTTCCCCAGTATTGGGCGCCCAAGGTTGGGCTGGGTCCTACGAGGCCTGCAGCCGACCGGTCGCATGGAAAAAGGAGAAACATGGCTACGTTCTTTCCCGGTGAGTCCCACACGTTTTCGGAGTATCTGCTGGTTCCTGGTTACTCGTCCTCGCAGTGCATCCCCAACAACGTCTCTCTTAAGACGCCGCTAACCCGCTTTAAGCGCGGTGAGAAGCCGGCAATCACCCTGAACATCCCCATGGTTTCCGCCATCATGCAGTCCGTCTCGGGCGTCGATATGGGTGTCGCGCTCGCTACCGAGGGTGGCCTGTCCTTCATTTACGGTTCCCAGAGCGCCGAGTCCGAGGCCGCTATGGTCAAGGCCGTCAAGGATCACAAGGCCGGCTTCGTTCAGTCCGATTCCACGCTGACCCCCGACATGACCATGGAGCAGGTCATCGAGCTCAAGGAGAAGACCGGTCACTCCACTATGCCGGTCACCGACGACGGCACTCCCAAGGGTAAGCTCCTGGGCATCGTCACCAGCCGTGACTATCGCCCCAGCCGCGATGACCACCAGACGAAGGTCTCCGAGTTCATGACCCCGCGTGAGCAGCTCATCGTGGGCGACAAGAACATCAGCCTCAAGGTTGCCAACGACGTCATCTGGGACAACAAGCTCAACGCCCTGCCGATCGTCGACGACAACGATCACCTGATGGGTATTGTCTTCCGCAAGGACTACGACAGCCACAAGACCAACCCCAACGAGCTGCTCGATGGCGACAAGCGCTACATGGTCGGCGCCGGTATCAACACCCGCGACTATGCCGAGCGCGTGCCGCTGCTCATCGAGGCCGGTGCCGACGTTCTGTGCATCGACTCCTCCGAGGGCTTCAGCGAGTGGCAGAAGCGCACCATCGAGTGGATCCGCGCCAACTATGGCGAGGACGTTAAGGTCGGCGCCGGTAACGTCGTCGACGCCGAGGGCTTCCGCTTCCTTGCCGACTGCGGTGCCGACTTCATCAAGGTCGGTATCGGCGGCGGTTCCATCTGCATTACCCGCGAGACCAAGGGCATTGGCCGCGGCCAGGCCACCGCGCTGATCGACGTCTGCCGCGCTCGTGACGAGTACTACGAGGAGACCGGTGTCTACGTGCCCGTGTGCTCCGACGGCGGCATCGTCTACGACTACCACATGACGCTCGCCCTTGCCATGGGTGCCGACTTCATGATGCTGGGCCGCTACTTCGCCCGCTTCGATGAGAGCCCGACCGAGCGCGTCAACGTGAACGGCCAGTACATGAAGGAGTACTGGGGCGAGGGTTCTGCGCGTGCCCGCAACTGGCAGCGCTACGACCTGGGCGGCGCCGCGAAGCTCAGCTTCGTCGAGGGCGTCGACTCCTACGTTCCCTACGCCGGTTCCCTCAAGGACGGCGTGGGCGGCACGCTCTACAAGGTTAAGTCCACGATGTGCAACTGCGGTGCTCTCTCGATCCCCGAGCTCCAGGAAAAGGCACGTCTAACGCTGGTCAGCTCCACCTCCATCGTCGAAGGCGGCGCCCACGACGTAGTCGTCAAGGACTCCCAGCAAAGCGTCAGCTACCGCTAAGCGGCTTTCCCAAGCACCGCACCTTGCCGTTCAAACCGTCGCTCGCGTACCAAAGTACGCGTCGCTCCTCTTTCATGGCAATCTGCGGCACTTGGAAAACCCGACCATGCTTGGGCGGGTAACAATTAGTGGTTGATTCAAAACCACGTTATTTAGATAAAGCGAGATGCGTGCAAGTCGCAGGCATCTCGCTTGTCGTATTTGCTATCATCAGTCAAGTTAACCTTAGGGTCGGTCGGCTTAGCTTTGTTCGCTACAAGTTCCGCACGCAAAGAAGAGCACTAAATGTGCTCTTCGTCTTGCGCAGGACTGTCCGCAGTAGCGAACAAAGCTAAGCCGACCGACCCCAGCTAAGATTAAAGGAGCTGATATGTGCGATTGCACAGATCATAAGGACGAGATTCCTGCCTACGACGCGCAGGCCATCGAGTCCCGGTGGATGAAGGCCTGGGAGGATTCCAACCTCTTTGCCGTCGACACCGACGACAGCAAGCCCAAGAAGTACGTGCTCGAGATGTTCCCGTATCCGTCGGGCGACCTGCACATGGGCCACGCGCGCAACTACACCATCGGCGATGCCATGGCCCGTCAGGCTCGTATGCGCGGCTTTGACGTGCTGCACCCCATCGGCTTTGACGCCTTTGGCCTGCCCGCCGAGAACGCTGCCATCAAGCACAACACACAGGCTGCCGCCTGGACGTATAAGAACATGGACCAGGCGCTCGCCACGATGAAGCGCATGGGCTTCTCCTACGATCTGGATCGCATGGTCAAGACCTGCAGCCCCGACTACTACCGCTGGGGCCAGTGGATCTTTGAGAAGATGTGGGAAAAGGGCCTGGTCTACCGTAAGAAGAACCCGGTCAACTGGTGCCCCACCTGTAAGACCGTTCTGGCCAACGAGCAGGTTACCGAGGGCAAGTGCTGGCGCTGCGGCACCGAGCCCGAGAAGCGCGACCTTGAGCAGTGGTACTTCAAGATTACCGAGTACTCCCAGGAGCTGCTCGACGACTTGGAGAAGCTCCCCGGCTGGCCCGAGCGCGTCAAGCAGATGCAGGCCAACTGGATCGGCCGCTCCGAGGGCGCCGAGGTCGACTTTACCCTGTGCGACCAGGATGGCGAGCCCATCGAGGGCGACGAGGGCAAGATCACCGTCTTCACCACGCGTGCCGATACCCTTTTTGGCGTCTCCTTCTTTGTCCTGGCTCCCGAGTACGCCGGCCTGCATGAGCTCGTCGAGGGCACGGAGTACGAGGAGGCCGTCACCAAGATCGTCGAGGATGCCAAGCATATCTCTGCCGTCGAGCGTGCCCAGGGCACCCTCGAGAAGCACGGCGCCTTCACGGGCCGCTATGTGGTAAACCCCGTCAACGGCGAGAAGGTCCCCGTGTGGGTTGCCGATTATGTCGTTGCCGACTACGGCACCGGTGCCGTCATGGCCGTTCCCTGTGGCGACCAGCGCGACTTTGAGTTTGCCCGTAAGTACGACCTGCCGATCGTGCCGATCATCCTGGACGATGACGATCGCGCTGCCGTCGAGGCCAGCGGTGAGACCATCGATACCTTCCATGCCGAGACCGTCGACTGGGATTGCGCTCACGCTGCCGAGGGCACGCTCGTCCAGTCCGGCAAGTACACTGGCATGCGCGGCGGCAAGCACTCCGAGGGCGAGGCTGCGATCGTGGCCGACCTCGAGGCCATGGGCTGCGGTCGTCGCAAGGTCGAGTTCCGTCTGCGCGACTGGCTCATCAGCCGCCAGCGCTATTGGGGCAACCCCATCCCGGCCATCCACTGCGAGCACTGCGGCATCGTCCCCGTGCCCGAGGACCAGCTGCCGGTGACGCTGCCCGAGAACCTTGACCTGGGCGCCGGCGAGACCCTCGCCGAGTGCAAGGAGTTCTACGAGACCACCTGCCCGGTCTGCGGCCGCCCGGCCAAGCGCGAGACCGATACCATGGACACCTTCACCTGCTCCAGCTGGTATTACCTGCGCTATACCGACCCGCACAACACCGAGCTGCCCTTCTCCCGCGAGGCCGCCGACCGTTGGATGCCCGTCGATAACTACATCGGCGGTATCGAGCATGCCATTCTGCACCTGCTTTACAGTCGCTTCTTTACCAAGGCCCTGCGCGACCTGGGCCTGCTGAGCGTGGACGAGCCCTTCACCAACCTGCTGTGCCAGGGCATGGTCAAGGACGAGAACGGTGACACCATGTCCAAGTCTAAGGGCAATGTCGTGCCTCCGAGCTCGGTCATCGAGCCCTACGGCGCCGACACCATGCGTTTGGCGATCCTGTTTATCGCTCCGCCCGAGAAGGACTTCGACTGGGATCCCAAGGCCGTTGAGGGCGCCAACCGTTTCATCAAGCGCGCCTGGCGTATCGTTTGGCAGCTCGTCCAGTCCGGCGACGCCAACGTGGCCTTCGACAAGTCCACGCTCGACGAGGTTGCGATGAAGCTCTATCGCGAGCGTCACCGCACCATCGCCAAGTGCACCGAGGACTTCGATCGCGGCCAGTTCAACACCGCGATCTCGGCCGTCATGGAGCTCGTCAACGCGGCGAGCGCCTACCTCAATGCCACCGAGAGCGCTTCCCGTGACAAGGCGCTGTGCTACGGTGTGGCTAAGGATATCGTGAGCGTCCTCGCCCCCATCTGCCCGTTCTGGGCCGACGAGCTGTGGCACGAGGCGCTCGGCTGCGAGGGCAACGCCTACACCGCCGCCTGGCCTGAGTTTGACCTGGCCGAGTCCATCGAGGACACGGTGCAGATCGTCGTCCAGGTACTCGGCAAGGTCCGCGGTCGTGTTGACGTTGCCCGCGATGCTTCCAATGAGGATATGCAGGCTGCCGCCGAGGCCGCCGTCGCCAAGTGGCTCGAGGGCAAGACGGTCGTCAAGGCCATCTGCGTGCCCGGCAAGCTGGTCAACCTGGTGGTCAAGTAAGCGCTGCGCGAATAGCTGACATGCAATAAACGAGGGGCGATCCGATTGGGTCGTCCCTCGTTTTGCATGTACCTGCCTAGGTGCCTTCGGCCAATTGTCCTATTCTTGTGGAGAAGCTGTGCGCACGCTGACCTGCAGGTTCGTACTGTGCTTGCACGTTTCCGCAGCTATTGGTATAGTTTGCTTGCAAATGAAGTTGTAATTGAAAGAAGTGGGGTTTCGGCCCCGCTTCTTTTTTGTATGGATGGAGGTGCCGCAATGGTCAAGACCAAGACCGAGCAGGCGATCATCGACGCGCTCGAGGCCGTCGCCCCCCAGCACGATGTCGACATCGTCGACGTCGAGCTCGTGGGTGCCACCAAGGCCCCCTGCGTGCGCGTGCGTATCGAGGGTGCCGAGGGTCAGAGCCTGTCGCTCAACGACGTCACGGCCAACACCAAGTGGGTCGGCGATGTAATTGAGGAGCTCGACCCCATCTCTTCGAGCTATACGCTCGAGGTGTCGAGCCCGGGTATGGCGCGCCCGCTGCGCCGCCCGAGTGACTTTGCCCGCTTTGTGGGCGAAAACTGTGAGCTCACCTCCACCGCCACCGAGGGCCGTCGCAAGTACGCCGGCAAGATTGCCGCCGCTACCGAGACGAACGTGACCCTCGAGCTCGAGGACGGCGAGTCTGTTACCCTCGATTTTTCTGATGTTAAAAAGTGCAAGTTGAAGCCCACCTACGACTTCAAGCCCGCGAAGGAAGGAAAGTAAGATGGCAGCATCCGACATGATGTCCGCCCTGATGGAGCTTTGCCAGGAGAAGCACATCGACCAGCTCTACCTGATCGACCGCCTGGAGCAGTCGCTCGCCAAGAGCTATGCCGAGATCCTGCACCTTGAGTGGGGCGCCAAGGTGACCATCGACCGCACCACCGGCAAGATCTACGTCTACCGCCTGGAGCCGATCGACGATTCCATGGACGAGGAGGGCAACTTCACCGAGTTCGAGGAGATCGACGTCACCCCCAAGAACACGAGCCGCATCGCCGCCCAGCACGCCAAGGCAGAGATCAACGCCATCGTGCGTAACTCCGCCCGCGAGCAGATCTACGAGGAGTTCTCCGGCCGCATCGGTGACCTCATCAGCGGCACCGTGCTGCAGTCCACGCCCGACTTCACGATCGTCAAGATCCGCGAGGGCGTCGAGGCCGAGCTGCCGCACTTCGATCAGCGTCGTTACGAGAACGAGCGCAATGAGCGTCCGATGGGCGAGCGCTACCTGCACAATCAGCACATCAAGGCCGTGATCATCGACGTTCGCGACCCCAACTCCAACCTGCAGCCGGTTCGTGGCGAGCACAGCCGTCCGCCGATTGTCATCTCCCGTACCCACCCCGAGCTCATGCGTCGTCTGTTTGAGCAGGAGGTGCCCGAGATCTATGAAGGCACCGTCCAGATCAAGTCGATCGCGCGCGAGCCCGGCCAGCGCTCCAAGGTCGCCGTCCACTCGCTCGACGACCGTCTGGATCCCGTGGGCGCCTGCGTCGGCCCCAAGGGCAGCCGTGTTCGCGCTGTCGTGGGCGAGCTCCGTGGCGAGCGCGTCGACGTCATCCTGTGGGATGCCGATCCTGCCGTCTACGTCGCCAACGCCCTGTCGCCCGCTAAGGTCACCCGCGTCCTCATCGACGAGGAGAAGGCCTACGCCGGCGTCATCGTGCCCGACGACCAGCTGTCCCTCGCCATCGGCAAGGAGGGCCAGAACGCCCGCCTCGCCGCGCGCCTGACCGGCTGGCACATCGACATCAAGTCCGAGACGCTTGCCGCCGATATCCTCAAGAACGTTCCCGTTCACGAGGAGCCCGCCGCCGACCTGATCGGTGACGAGGAGGACGAGGACGTCCGCCGCTGCGAGTACGTGTCCGAGGACGGCATCCAGTGCCGCAACCAGGCTCGTCCCGGCTCCCGTTTCTGCGGTGTCCACGACACCGACGCCTTCGATGATGCGGAGGACCTGATCTAGCGCGCGGTCGCGCCGGGTGGGTCCCGGCGCGTCTCCCACGCTCGTTCAGTCTCTAGGCACCCAAGGTGCCAGAAAGGGTAGGTGAAGTCATATGGCAAAAGTCCGTGTGTCCACCCTGGCCAAAGAGTTCGGCATGACCTCCAAGGAACTGATGGGTCATCTCGCCGATATGAAGATTCCCGCTAAGTCCGCTTCCTCCACCCTGGAGGACGCCTACGTTGCCATGGTCCGCAAGCAGCTCGCCTCGGTGATCGAGGCCCGCGCCCAGGAAGTCGAGGCCGCCAAGCAGGCCGAGGAGCAGGCAGCTGCCGCTGAGGAGGCCGCACGCGCCGCCGAGGCCGAGCGCGAGCGCATCGCTGCCGAGAAGGCACGCGAGGAGGAGCGCCGCCAGTTTGCCGCAGCCCAGGCTGCCGAGGAGGCTGCCCGTGCCGAGGCTGAGGCCAAGAAGAAGGCCGAGCAGGAGCGCCTTGCCCGCGAGAAGGAGGAGGCTGCCCGCGAGGCTCAGCGCCGCGCCGTTCCCGCTTCCGACTCCGGTTCGCGCTTCCGTTCGCTGCTCGACCAGATCGCCGCACAGGAGACCGTGCTCAAGGAGAAGAAGGACGCCGAGGACAAGGCCAAGGCCGAGCGCGCCGCCGAGCGCGGTAACCGTCGTGGCGGCAACAACGACCGCCGCGGTGGCCGTCGTAACGATCGCAACGCTTCCGACAACAACTCCGAGCGCAACGCCTCTGAGAGCCGTCCGCACAGCCATCGCACCAACGCCAGCAACAACGTCGCTGCCGGCATGGACTTCCCCAACCCCGATAAGCAGGGCAAGGGCAAGAAGCGCAAGGGCGGTCACAACAACGAAGAGGACCACTACAGCCGCATGGCTCGCGAGGCCGAGGAGTACAGCCGCGAGAAGGTGCTCGAGGAGGCTCGTGCTGCCGTCGAGGAGGCCTCTCGCGAGTCCACCGGTCGCCGCAAGAAGCGCAAGGAGAAGCGCGAACGCGAGGCTGCCAAGGCTCAGGAGGAGCGCAAGATAGAGGAGGCGCTGGCCCAGGGCGTGAACCCCGAGGACCTCGACGCCATCAAGGTCTCTCAGGGCGTTACCGTCCAGGAGCTTGCCGAGGCGCTCGACGTTCCGGCCAACGACATCATCAAGCGCCTGTTCCTGCTGGGTACGCCGCTCACCATGACGCAGTCTATGTCCGACGACCTCGTCGAGCTCGTTGCCGACGACCTGGGCCGTCAGATCAAGATCATCACCCCCGAGGAGGAGAACACCTTCTCGTTCTACGACGATCCCGCCGACCTTAAGCCGCGCGCCCCGGTCGTCACCGTCATGGGTCACGTCGACCACGGCAAGACGTCGCTGCTCGACGCCATCCGTCACACCGGCGTTGCTGCCGGCGAGGCGGGCGGCATTACGCAGGCCATCGGCGCTTCGCAGGTCATGATCAACGACCGCAAGATCACCTTCATCGATACCCCGGGTCACGCTACCTTTACGGCCATGCGTGCCCGTGGCGCCAAGGTGACCGACATCGTCATCCTGATCGTCGCCGCCGACGACGGCGTCATGCCCCAGACGGTCGAGTCGATCAACCACGCCAAGGCTGCCGGCGTTCCCATCGTCGTCGCCGTCAACAAGATCGATAAGCCCGGCGCCAACCCCGACCGCGTGCGCCAGGAGCTCACCGAGTACGGCGTCATCCCCGAGGAGTGGGGCGGACAGAACATGTTCGTCAACATCTCGGCCAAGCAGAAGATCGGCATTGATGACCTTCTGGAGACCGTGCTGCTCCAGGCAGACGTGCTCGAGCTCAAGGCTAACCCGGACACCTTTGCCTCCGGCAACGTCCTCGAGGCCAAGCTCGACAAGGGCCGCGGCTCGGTCGCTACCGTGCTCGTGACCCGCGGTACCCTGCACGTGGGCGATACGCTGGTCGCTGGCCTCACCTACGGCCGCGTCCGCGCCATGCTCGACCCCAAGGGTCGCGCCGTCACCGAGGCCGGTCCCTCCGACGCTGTCGAGATCCTGGGCCTGCAGTCCGTGCCCAACGCCGGCGACGAGTTCCGCGTGTTCGAGGATGAGCGCGAGGCTCGCGCCCTTGCCGACGAGCGTTCGCTCAAGGCCCGTATCGAGGAGCAGAGCCGCGTCAAGCACGTCACGCTCGAGAACCTCTTCGAGACCATTGCCGACGCCGAGGTCAAGGAGCTCAACCTGATCATCAAGGCCGACGTCCAGGGTTCCATCGAGGCCCTTCAGGACTCGCTCGACAAGATGGATCAGTCCGAGGTTCGCATCAACACGATCCACTCCGCCGTCGGCGCCATCAACGAGACCGACGTCGTCCTGGCCGACGCCTCCAACGCCATCATCATCGGCTTTGGCGTCCGTCCCGACGGTAAGGCCCGCTCCGCCGCCGAGCGCGAGGGTGTCGAGATCCGTTGCTACGACGTCATCTACAAGTGCCTCGAGGAGCTCGACGCGGCCCGTATCGGCATGCTCAAGCCCACCGAGGTCGAGGTCGCCACGGGTACCGCGACCGTCCTGGACACCTTCAAGGTGCCCAAAGTCGGTATCGCCGCCGGTGTCCGCGTCGAAGAGGGCGAGATCGCCGCGACCGATTCCGTGCGCCTGGTGCGCGACGGCATCGTGGTCTTCAACGGCAAGATCGCCTCGATGCGCCACTACAAGGACGAGGCCAAGAGCCTCAAGAGCGGTTCCGAGGGCGGCATTGGCTTGGAGAACTTCCAGGACATCAAGCCCGGCGACCAGATCGAGGGTTACCGCATCGACCAGGTTGCCCGTACCGAGTAGGGGGTAGCGCTATGAAGCAAACGCAGGCAACCCGCCGTCTGGGCGAGCAGCTTCGCGAGAAGCTTGGTTATATCCTGCTCTTTGAGGTTTCCGATCCGCGTCTCGACCTGGTTACTTTGACCGCGGTCGAGGTCGCGGTGGACCGTTCGTTCGCGCGCGTGTACGTGTCGTGCGATGCGAGCCGCTACGACGAGGTCATGGAGGCGCTCGCAAGCGCCAAGGGCCGTATTCGCAGCCTGTTGGCTCGCTCGCTCGATTGGCGTGTCACGCCCGAGCTCGATTTTCGCATCGATCGTTCGACCGATGAGGCCGAGCGCATCACGCGTGCGCTGGAAAACGTTCCCGCCACGCTTGCGATCGAAAAGGACGAGGACGGCTATCCGATAGCGGATGCCGCCCAGGAGGCAGCTTTAGATGACTAATTCCGCCGACCTCGCCTCGTGCGAGTCTGCAGATATTCAGCGACGCATCCTCGAGCTCATCGAGGGTGCGTCCTCCATTGCGATTTCGGGACATACTTCTCCCGATGGCGATGCCTTGGGCTCCGTATTGGGTCTGGGCCTTTCGCTCATGAAGTTTTTCCCCAACAAGGACATTGCTCTGCTGCTGGCAGACGATGACCCGGTTCCGCGTATCTACCGCTTTATGGAAGGCTCCGATCGCCTGGTGCCGGCATCTGCGTACACTGGCAATCCGGACCTGTTCATCTCGGTGGACGTACCGGTCGTCGAGCGTCTCAATAATTCCGCCGAGGTGCTTCGTCGCTCCAAGCATGTGGTGTGTTTCGACCACCATCCGGCGCGTGAGGAGTTTGCCGAGCTCAGTCTGAGGCGCGTCGAAGCTGCAGCCTGCGCCATGATCATTGACCGTTTCTTGGACAATTGTGGCATTGTCGCCCGTGATGGCGTCGCGACTTGCTTGCTGTGCGGCTTGGTGACCGACACCGGTCGTTTCCAGTACCAAAACGCCGATGCTGCTGCGTTCCATGCGGCCTCGCGACTGGTTGCTCACGGTGCCGATCCGGCGCGTGTGGCACTCGAGGTATATCAGAGCATGCGCGTTGAGTTTTTGCACCTCAAGTCCATCGTTATGGGCCGCATCAAGACGGTGGCCCACGGGCGCGTGGCGTATAGCTACGCGTACCAGAGTGACCTTGAGGCTTGCGGTGTCACCTCGGATGAGTGCGACGGCCTGGTTGACGTGGTGCGCTCGGTGATGGGCGTGGAGGTCTGCCTGTTCCTGAAGGGCATTGAGGGCGATACCAAGGTGCGCGGCAACCTGCGCTCCAAGGGCGACCTTAACGTGTCCGAGATCGCTGCTGCCTTTGGCGGAGGCGGACATCCCGCTGCCGCCGGTTTCTCCAACAACGGAACGATTCTCGAGACGCTCACCGTGGCACTTCCCATGCTGGCCGAACTGGTTGGGGAGGATCCCACTTCGGTGACCGTCGAGCTTTAACTTTTTGGATGGTACATGGCTCGTCGTACGCCTTCTCAACTGAATATGCTGCTCGCCGTCGATAAGCCGGTGGGCTGCACGTCCCACGATGTGGTCTCGCAATGCCGACGCGCCCTCCATGAGCGGCGCGTCGGCCATGCCGGCACGCTCGACCCTATGGCATCGGGTGTCATGGTGGTGGGCGTGGGTCAGGCCACCCGTCTGCTGGGCATGCTCACGCTCGATACCAAAAGCTACGTCGCCGACATCTCGTTTGGCGCCGAGACCAATACCGATGATGCGGAGGGCGAGGCCGTCCGCACGGTGGCTGTTGCCAACGAGCTCCGCGATTCTGTCTATGCTCGTGAGCGCTTAGCCGCCATGCTGGGCCCGCAGATGCAGGTGCCGCCGGCTTTTTCGGCTATCTCGGTCAATGGCGTTCGCGCCTACAAGTCTGCTCGTGAGGGCAATGCGGTGGATCTACCTCCGCGCCCCGTCGAGGTTTATGCCGCCGACCTGATCGCCGTGGGCGGCGAGGGTGATACGTGTGTGTGGACCGTGGCGTTTTCGGTAAGCAAGGGCACCTATATCCGTGCGCTCGCTCGCGACTTGGGCCGCGCCTGCGAGAGCGCCGCGCACATTTCCGCGCTGCGCCGCACGGCCTCCGGTGTTGTTTCCATTGGCGCTTGTCATGCGGTCGAGGAGCTTTCTCCCGAGTCCGCGGCTGGCTTTGCCCTGGATCCCATTGCGGCCCTGGGCGCCACACGTGTTGACTTGCCGGGCAATCTTGCCGACGACCTGCTCTGCGGCCGACGCATTCCCGTTGAGCGTGCGCTTGCCGATTTCGATGCCTCGAAGGCGCCGTTTGCGTTGGTGCTCGATGGGGGACTCAAGGCGCTCGCCCGCATTGAGGGCGGCCGCTTTGTCATGGAGCACGTGTTTCCGCAGGCAATCGGCGGTGTTCGATGATGTTGTCCGCTCGCGAGCTCGCGCGTGTCTTTTTCGCGGGCGAGTCGGACGAGGCTCGCATCGTTGCTGCCGATACGTTTGATGAGTGTGAGCACTTGGGTGCCGCTTCAATCGCCATTGGCGTGTTCGACGGCGTTCACCGTGGACACCAGGAACTCATCGAAGCGCTTGTCCGTGATGCCCGTGCCCATGGCTGTAAGGCGGTCGTGGTTACCTTCGATCCCGACCCGGACGTTGTGGTGAGCCCTTTGCCCGCTCAAAAATTGATGACGACGGCCGACCGTCTGCATGCCTTGGCTCAAACCGGGGTCGATGCGGTGGTGGCCGTTCCCTTTACGCCTGAGGTTGCGGCGCTTGACCATGTTGATTTTCTCTCGCTGGTGTCGCGTCTGGTCGACATTCGATCGATTCGCGTTGGCAGTGACTTTAGGCTGGGTCGTGGCGGTGCTTCTGGTGTTGCCGAGATGCGCTCCTGGGGTTCCGAGCACGGCGTTGACGTGTATGGTCACGACCTGCTTTGCGAGGGCGGTGAGGCCATTTGCGCCACCCGCATTCGTCATGAGCTGGGACAGGGCCATGTGGAGCTTGCTGCTGGGTTACTCGGCCGTCCGTATATGGTGCGTGGCGGTGTTATTCGCGGCCGTCACGAGGGTTCTGGCATGGGCTTTCCCACGGCAAACTTGCAGGTTCCCGACGGCATTCAGGTGCCAGCCGATGGCGTGTATGAGGGTCTGGTGCTGGTCGATGACACCGCGTGGCCCGCTGCTGTGAACGTCGGCCTGCCGCCAACGTATGCTGACGATGCGGCATCTGCGCATCTCGAGGCTAATTTAATTGGTTATACGGGCGACCTGTACGGCGCTTCCGTTTCGCTGGCGTTTACGCGCTGGCTGCGTCCCTCGCGTGTGTTCGATTCGCTGGATGAGTTGATCGCGACCGTCGAGGGTAATATCGAGGATATTCGTCACAACTTGGGCGATCAGGGGGTGAGCATCCGTGATTAGCGATGAGGAAAAAGACCAGGTACGCGCTGCGTCTGACCTGGTTGCCATCGTGCAGGAAACGGTCGAGCTCAAGCCTCGCGGCCATGAGTTTTGGGGATGCTGCCCCTTCCATGGCGAGAAGACGCCGTCCTTCCACATTATCCCCGCCACGCAGGTGTGGCATTGCTTTGGTTGCGGCGAGGGTGGCGACGTTTTCACGTATATCATGAAGCGCGAGAACCTGAGCTTTCCCGAGTCAATCTGTTACTTGGCCGATCGCGCGGGTATTGAGCTGCATGACACCGGAGATCGCCGCGAGCGCGGCACCAAGCGTGCCCGCATCTACGATCTGTGCGCCGAGACCGCCCAGTTCTACCACACCATGCTCATGCGCGGTAAGGACGGCCGTCCGCGCGAGTACTTTGCCAGCCGCGGCATGGGCGGCGACGTCTGCCGCCGCTACTGCCTGGGCTTTGCACCGGGCCGTAACGCGCTGGTGTCGCACCTGTCCCAGGCGGGTTTTACCCCGCAGGAGATGATCGACGCCAACGTTGCCGTGAGTCGCGGGCGCGGGCAGCTTGCCGACCGCTTTTACGACCGCGTGATGTTCCCCATCTTTGACGAGCAGGGTCACAACATTGCCTTTGGCGGTCGCATTATGGGCGACGGCCAGCCTAAGTATCTCAACACCGCCGAGACGAGCGTGTTTCATAAAAAGCGAAACCTCTACGGCTTTAATTGGGCCAAGGAGTTTATCGTCGCGCAGGATACCGCCATCGTGGTAGAGGGCTATACCGATTGCATCGCCTGCTGGGAGGCGGGGATTAAAAACGTTGTCGCCACGCTGGGCACCGCGCTCACGGAGCATCACGTCAAGACGCTCACTCGCTTTGCCAAGCGCATCGTGTATATGTTCGACGGCGATGCAGCGGGCCAGAAGGCCGCCCGTCGCGCGATTCAGTTTATCGAGCAGGATTCCATGGACCTGCGCTGCGTGGTGCTCCCCGACGGCAACGACCCCATGGAGTTCATCACCGCACATGGTGGCGAGGCACTGCAGACGCGCATCGACGCTGCCGAGCCGCTTATGGACTTTGTCTACCGTTCGCTGCAGGAGTCGAGTGACATCACCACGCCGGGCGGTCGCGCTAAGGCGCTGGAAGATGCGCTGACGCTTATCTATCCGTTGCGCAACAGCTATATGATCGACACGTACTTTATCCAGATTGCCGATCTGCTGGGTTTGGATCTGGAGACGGTGCGCGCGAGCTCGGGTCGTGTGTTTCGCGATGTCGCCAAGCGCGAGGATGCGGAACGACGTCGTGAGCAGAACTATGAGCGCCAGCGGGCACAGACTGAGCGGTCCGGTAGCGCGGGCGGTCGGGCGTCGGGTTCTCGCGATGCCGGTCGCGGTGCTTGGGCATCGGGCGCGACGCCGCCGGTGTCCGCGCCGGTCGAAGAAGAGCCGTACGACTACGTCCCGCTCGATGCCTACGGCGCCGCGCCCGTGGAGGTCGTCGACGACCTGCCGCCGATCGATGTGCCTGATGGTATGGGCGCTGTGCCTGTGGCTGACGGTTCGGGCGCACCGGCTGCGGCGGCGCCGATGGTTCTTACCGATCTTGAACGCAAGTCCTTGGCAGGGGAGCGCGAGCTGTTGACGATGCTCACGAGCTACCCCGACCTGTTCCGCACGTATGCCGACCGCATCTGCTCCAT
Organism: uncultured Collinsella sp.; assembly: GCA_902494195.1. Classification (GTDB taxonomy): domain Bacteria; phylum Actinomycetota; class Coriobacteriia; order Coriobacteriales; family Coriobacteriaceae; genus Collinsella. The sequence continues at coordinate 43,969 of CABUSH010000004.1, forward strand.
CGAGTGGGTTGACCCGCGTCACGAGTCCATTGCATGGGCCGTTCTGGCAACGCCGCCGGGAACCGATCCTGCAGCCTGCATGGATGCGGCGCGCTCAGTGTGTCCCGATGCGGCAACGCTTGTGAGTGCCGGGCGCATCTCCGCGACGAGCAAGCACCCCACCGAGACGAACATCGTGTTTATGCTTGATACGCTCGAGCTCTACACCATCAAGCGTCGCATGCGTGCCGCACAGGCCAAGCTGCGCCAGGACCGTTCACTCGATGATGAGGCCCGTCGCGTGCTGACGATGCAGGCGGTGCAAGATTCACAGCGCCAGCGCGAACTCCAAAAGTCGATCGGTGGCGTGGCCGACCCGTTCCGTTTGATCGGTTTGGAGACCGCAGGTGCCGATCAGGCCTAGATGTTGTGGTCAACCAGCGTATTCTCGCCTATATCCTGTCTTTATTTTGGGTATAGAGGTCTACGTGTGTGCTAAAGTATTGAGTCCTGTGGACTACGAAGGGAGAATCTGTGCCAAAAAAGACTGAGAGCACGGGTACTGGGCTGGAATCCTACGTTGCAAAGCTCATGGGCAACGGCTCAAACAGGACTTCGGTAACCGAGGACGAGATTCAGGTCGCCCTGAAGGATATCGATGTCTCCGATGAGCAGCTCAACGCGGTATATTCCGCGCTGCGCAACAGCGGCATCCAGATTATCTCCGCGAGCGGAAACGACGACGCCCCGATGGGCGTCGACGATGACGATAACGATACCGACGATTTCGATGACGACGACGAGCACGATTCCGGCTCGCTCGACGATCACGAGCTTAAGATGGCCCGCCAGGCCGACGCCGAGATGGGCTCTTCCAAGAGCAAGAAGAAGCGCACCGTGCGCACGTCTCGTTCGCGTTCGCGCGTGCGCGGCATCGATGCCTCCACGGTGATGCTGACCGGCGACCCGGTTCGTATGTACCTCAAGGAGATCGGTAAGGTCGACCTGCTGACCGCATCTGAAGAGGTCGATTTGGCCATGAAGATCGAGGCCGGTCTCGAGGCTACCGAGAAGCTCGAGGCTGCCGATGCGGGCGAGATTGAACTCACACGCTCCGAGATGCGTCGTCTTACGCGTATCGAGAACGTTGGTCTTGAGGCCAAGCAGGCGCTCATTAGCGCAAACCTGCGTCTGGTCGTCTCCATCGCCAAGCGCTATGTCGGCCGTGGCATGCTGTTCCTGGATCTGATCCAGGAGGGTAACCTCGGTCTGATCCGTGCCGTCGAGAAGTTCGACTACCAGAAGGGCTTTAAGTTCTCCACGTACGCCACGTGGTGGATCCGTCAGGCCATTACGCGCGCTATTGCCGACCAGGCCCGTACCATCCGTATTCCCGTGCACATGGTCGAGACCATCAACAAGCTCGTCCGCGTGCAACGCCAGCTCCTCCAGGATCTGGGTCGCGACCCGACCCCTGAGGAGATCGGTGCTGAGATGGACATGAGCGCCGACCGCGTCCGCGAGATCCAGAAGATTTCGCAGGAGCCTGTGTCGCTCGAGACCCCGATCGGTGAGGAAGAGGATTCCCAGCTGGGCGACTTCATCGAGGACTCCCAGGCTATCGTTCCGCCCGATGCCGCCAGCTTCTCCATGCTGCAGGAGCAGCTCACCCAGGTGCTCGATTCGCTTGCCGATCGTGAGCGCAAGGTTATCGAGCTGCGCTTTGGTCTCGTTGACGGACATCCCCGCACGCTCGAGGAAGTCGGTCGCGAGTTTGGCGTCACGCGCGAGCGTATCCGCCAGATCGAGTCCAAGACCCTGGCCAAGCTCCGCCACCCGAGTCGCTCGAGCAAGTTGAAAGACTATATCGAGTCTTAGTAGTTACGGCGTTTTACCAAACGCCGTAACTGGCCGACGCTGCGCGGGCACCAGAGTGACAACTTGTCATTCAGAGAGGACGGCATGACCAGAAGGTCTATGCCGTCCTCTTTTCATGCCAATTTGTTCGCTCTGGTGCCCGCTCGCTGGCATTGTCAAAACATCGGCGTTTCCGTTGCCGGTGCCGGCAATTAGGCCGTCCCCAAGGGATCATGGCGAGAAAATTTCTTAAAAAAGTTCTTGCCCTTCGCCCAATCGTCCGTATAATAAACTTCGTTGCTTGAGAGCACGCACCTATTCCTCGGTAGCTCAATGGTAGAGCACGCGGCTGTTAACCGCGCTGTTGTAGGTTCGAGTCCTACCCGGGGAGCCAGAATTTCTCAGCCCATTTCGCTGGGCTTTTAAATTCCTCGGTAGCTCAATGGTAGAGCACGCGGCTGTTAACCGCGCTGTTGTAGGTTCGAGTCCTACCCGGGGAGCCAGGTTTTAAAACCCGTCGCTTATGCGGCGGGTTTTTTCATGCCGCGATCGCCGGCGGCGAACGTTACCGTATCAACATTTCGTGTCGAGGATGTAATCGCGAACCCCGTGGCCTTAACATGGCGCGGTCGTTGTAAAATGTTGGAATGATTGCTCCCACGACATGGTGCCGCGAGCACCAGAAAAGGAGATTCTTGTGTCTGAGACCATTAACGGCAGCCTGAGCGTCTCGAACGACGTTATTGCCGATATTGCCGGTTATGCCGCGATGACGTGCTACGGCGTCGTCGGTATGGCCGAACAGCTGCAGGGCGCCGAGAGCGTGCGCCTGCTTGCCGGCCAGCGCCTCCGCAAGGGCGTGCTTGTTTCCGCCGACGAGAACGGCCTTACGGTCGACCTTCACGTCGTGCTCGAGAACGGCGTCAACATGAAGTCCGTCTGCCACAATCTTTCGAGCTCCGTCGCCTTCACCCTGCAGGAGATCGCCCAAATCGATCCCGCCAGCCTTAAGATCGGCATTCACATCGACGCGCTCAAGAGCCGTCTGAACTAGCATCCGAATACGGAGATTTCACCACTCATGATTGCAAAGACCATTCGCACCTGTTTTCCGATCGCTGCGGCTGCCGTTTCCGAAAAGGCCGAGGAGATCAACAAGCTCAACGTCTTCCCCGTACCCGACGGTGACACCGGCACCAACATGTCGCTCACGCTCGCCTCGGTGACCAAGGAGCTTTCCGCCCTTCCCGCCGATGCCGACATGGAGGCCATTGCCGGCGCCATCACCCACGGCTCCCTCATGGGCGCCCGCGGTAACTCCGGCGTCATCACCTCGCAGATCCTGCGCGGTGTGGCCGAGGGCCTTGTCTCTGCCGATGAGCCCATTACGTCCGCCAATATCGCCTTCGCCTTCCGTCGTGCCGTCAAGGTTGCCTTCCAGGCTGTTCGTAAGCCCATCGAGGGTACGATCCTCACGGTCCTGCGTGATGTTTCGACCAAGGCAGACGAGTGCGAGAAGAAGAAGTTCTCTGCCGAGGATGCGCTCGACGCTATCGTTGTCGAGGCCTACCAGTCCGTCGCTCGCACGCCCGACCTGCTGCCCGTCCTCAAGGAGAACGGCGTGGTCGACTCCGGCGCCTTTGGCTTTGCCATCTTCTTGGAGAACTTTGTTGCCGCCGCTCTTGGCCGCAGCACCTTGGTCGAGGATTTCTCCGCTACGTTTGATTCCGCCGGCTCTGCCCGCGACGCCGCTCTTGGTCGTGTTGAGATCGAGGCTAACGACGACTGGGAGGGCTCGGAGTTCCGCTACTGCAACGAGTTCCTCTTTAAGGCTGACGCTCCTTTTGACGAGGATGAGTGCCTGAAGTTCCTGGGCTCTATGGGCGACTGTGAGCTGCTCGTTGGTGCCTATCCCGACTACAAGATCCACGTGCACTCCAACACCCCCAACCTGGTGCTCGAGCACATGCTTCAGCTCGGTCAGATCTATGAGGTCTTTATCCACAACATGGAGATGGAGGCCCACGACCGTACCGCTAAAATCCACGAGGACCAGGAGAAGGCCGCCGAGCCCGCGAAGGCCCTGGGCTTTGTCGCCGTTGCCGCCGGTTCCGGTGAGGCCGACATCCTCAAGTCCCTCGGCGTCGATGTGATCGTGTCGGGTGGCCAGACCATGAACCCTTCGACTGCCGACCTGCTGGGCGCGGTGGACCAGGTCAATGCGACCTCGGTCATCATCCTGCCCAACAACGGTAACATCCGCATGGCCGCCGAGGCCGCTGCCTCCGCCTGCACCGACAAGAAGGTCGCCGTCGTTCCCACCAAGACCGTCCCGCAGGCTTTCTCCGCGCTGTTCGCGGTCCTGCCCGATTCCGAGCTCGAGGATGCTGTTGCCGCTATGGTCGACGCCATCAGCGAGGTCCGCGATGGCGAGGTCACCCGCGCCGTGCGCGACTCCAGCGCCTCCGACGGCTCGCCGATTCACTCCGGTGACGTCATGGGCATCATCGCCGGCTCCATCGATGTGGTCGGCTCCGACGTGAAACAGGTCACGCTCGACTGCATCAACCGTATGCAGGAGGAAGAGGAGGGCGACGCGCTGACGATTCTGGCCGGCGAGGAGCTGTCCGACGAGGCCTTCCAGGAGATCGTCGACGCTATCGAGGAGGCTCAGCCCGATCTGGAGATCGACGCCCATCGTGGCGAGCAGCCGCTCTATCCCGTGATCTTCTCGATCGAGTAGGCTCTGCCCATGTCCGAGCTGTGCTCCGTGCCGCGTGTCTCGGAGCGTTTTGCCCAGAGCAATGCGCTCGACGAGGATATCGCGCGACTCAAATATGTTTCGGGTAAACGTGAGGAGGCCCTTCGCCGTCTGGGAATTCGGACGGTGGGGGACCTCCTTCTCCATATTCCTCATCGCTACCTGGACTTCACTCGCTCGTGGTCCATCGAGATGGCGCCCATCGGTACCGTGTGCACCATCATCGCCACCGTCGATCGTATTGTCCAAAAGCAGCCCCGTCCGCGTATGCAGGTGACTGAGGTCTCGCTCGTGGACGAGACGGGCGTGCTACAGGTTGCCTTTTTCCGTCAGCCTTGGATTGCCCAACAGCTTAAGCAGGGCGACCGCCTGGCCGTGATGGGCAAGGTCGAGTTTGCCTACGGTTTTAAGCAGATGGCCTCGCCGCACTTTGAAAAGCTCGAGGGCGGGCGTGCCGCGGGCACTATCCTGCCGGTCCATTACGTGAGCGATGGCGTGAGCCAGGCGTGGATGCGCCGCATCGTTAGCGGCGCGCTCGAGGTTGTCGGCAATCCCTTCGATCCGATTCCCGCACGCTTGCGCGTCAAGCGCCGCCTGATGAGCAATGCCCGCGCGCTGCGCTCAATTCACTTTCCATCGAGCATGGCCGAGCGCGATATCGCGCGTCGTCGCCTTGCCTACGAGGAGTGCCTCTGCTTGCAGCTCGCGCTGCGTCTGCGCAACGATGGCGGTATGGTTGACGTGGTGCCTTATGCGCATGCCGCGGGCGAACATTTTGCTGCGCTTAAACAGGCCCTGCCGTTTTCGCTGAGCGATGAGCAGGAGGCTGCATTTCAAGACATCCTGCATGACATGTGCGATGGCAGTCGTGTGATGAACCGTCTGCTGCTGGGCGACGTCGGTACCGGTAAGACCGCCGTTGCCGCCTGTGCGTTGGCGGTTGCGGCCGATAGCGGCACTCAGGCGTGCGTTATGGCGCCCACGGGCGTGCTGGCGCGTCAATATGCCGATAAGACCGGCCCCTTGCTCTCGCAGGCTGGCATGACCTGGGCGCTCCTGACGGGCGCCACGCCGGCGGCCGAGCGTGAACAGATTCATGCGCGGCTCCAGTCTGGCGAGCTCGACGTGCTCTTTGGTACCCATGCGGTGCTTTCCGAGAACGTCACGTTCAAGCATTTGTCGCTTGTGGTGATCGACGAGCAGCACCGCTTTGGCGTGGGGCAGCGTAACGCCCTGCGCGCAAAAGGCCCGGGTGCCGACTTGCTGGTCATGACTGCAACGCCCATCCCGCGCACGCTGGCGCTTTCGGTGTACGGCGACCTGGATACGAGCATCATCCGCCATCGTCCCGTTCCGGGTGCCGGCGTGACGACGCGCGTCCTCACCGAGTCGAGTCGCGACCTGGCCTATGGCGCCATTCGCGAGGCGCACGAAAAGGGGCAGCAAGCCTACGTGATCTGTCCGCTCGTGGAGCCGAGCGATTCGGCCGATGAGCTCGAAGACGTACCCGGCATCGCTCGCGACGACGAAGGCCGCGTGACCGTGCCCGTGCCGTTGCATGACACGGCGACCGAGCTCGAACGCCTTCGTCTGGCATTACCGGGGCTTTCCATCGAGCGTCTTCACGGCCGCACGCCGGCGGGGGAAAGGGACCGGGTCATCGATGCCTTTAAGCGTGGCGAGATCGATGTGCTCGTCTCGACCACGGTGGTCGAGGTGGGCGTTGACGTGCCCAACGCCACCGTCATGGTCATCGAGAACGGCGAGCGCTTTGGTTTGGCGGCCTTGCACCAGCTGCGCGGGCGCGTAGGCCGCGGCAGCGTGTCGGGTACGTGCCTGGTCATGACGCACTCCAAGGGCAACGGTGGCGCGTCGACGGCACAAGACCGCCTCCAGTCGCTCGAGAAGACCTCGGACGGCTTTACGCTCGCCCAGATGGACCTGCGTCTGCGCCACGAGGGCGAAATCCTGGGTTACCGCCAGCATGGCGGCGTGACCTTGCGCTTTGTTGACCTCGATGCCGACGAGGAATTGATCGAGTGGTCCCATTTGGACGCGGTCGAGCTCTTGCGGTATGCTTGCAACCTTGACTCCGTGGCGACGCGCCCCTTGCGCGATGCGGTCGCCACGCGGTATCGACACATCTTTAAGGAGGTCAGCGGAGGATGAGAATCATCGGCGGCGAATGGCGCGGTCGTAAGATCGAGGAGCCCCGTGGTCGCGATGTCACCCGCCCCACGACCGATCGCGTGCGCGAGGCGTGCGCATCTATGGTCATGTCGGCATTCGACTTCGATCTGGACGAGATCCGCGTGCTGGACGCCTTTGGCGGCTCCGGCGCCTTGGGCATTGAGATGCTCTCGCGCGGTGCCCGCTCGCTCACCACGTTCGAGATCGATCGCAACGCTGCTCGTCTGATTACCAAGAATATCGAGTCGCTCTGCCGCGACCGTGCGCGCTGGCGCGTGGTGACGGGTGACGTGCTGGCAAGCGCTTCGCGCGGCCGTGTGCCGGGCGGTCCCTTTGACCTGGTCCTGCTCGACCCGCCTTATGCTTTTGGTGCTGACCCAGTCGAGGAGCTGCTGCAAAACCTAGCTCAGCAAGGCATGCTGGCGCAGGGTGCCTACGTGCTCTTTGAGCACGCCGCGGCCGATGCGGGCGCACATCCGGCAGGCTTTGAGACCGTGCGCGAGAAGCGTTACGGCATAACCTCGGTTGACTTGCTGCGCTGGGTTGGCAACGGCGAGGATGATGGCAACGATAGCGACGCACCCACGGAGGATGCCCATGAGTGACACCATTAACCGCGTAATCGTCCCGGGCACCTTCGATCCCATCACGTTTGGCCACATCGACGTGATTCGCCGTGCCCGCCGCATCTTTCCCAGCGTGATCGTCGCCGTGGCCGAATCGCAGGGCAAAAACGGCGTCGGCACCACGTTTATGCTCGACGAGCGTGTGGCGCTGGCCCGTGAGGCGCTCGGCGATATTGACGGCGTCGAGGTGCTGCCCTTCACTGGCCTCTTGGTTGATTTTGCCCGCGAACAGGGAGCAGGAGCCGTGGTCAAGGGCCTGCGTGCCATGACCGACTTTGAGTACGAGCTGCAGCAGGCCGACCTCAACTACCGCCTGGATAGCGAGCTGGAGTCCATTTTTGTCATGAGTGCGCCGCAGTACGGCTATATCTCGAGCTCGGTGGTTCGCCAGATTGCCTCGCTCGGCAGCGACGTCTCTAATTTTGTTCCGCCCAATGTGGTCAAGGCGCTCAAACATCGCTTTTCGTGACGTTTTTTAATGCCTGGTGGCATGTGGTAAACTAACACGATGATATGTTACCTATGAAAGGAGACCGGATGCCGGGCGAGAATTTTCCTGGCGACAGGATCGTGAGTCTTGTCGACGAGCTCGAGGGGCTCATCGAAGAGGCTAAGACGCCGTTCGGCAAGAACGCCCAGATGAAGGTTATCGACGCCGACGTCTTCTTTAACATCCTCGACGAGATCCGCATGAGCTATCCCGAGGAATGGCAGAAGTCCCGCCGTATCCTCAAGGAGCGCGAGGAGCTTATGGCTTCCGCCGCCGCTCAGGCCGATTCCATCATCGCCGATGCTCAACAGCAGGCCCTCACCATTGCCGGTGAGCAGGAGATCGTCCGCTTAGCGCAGCAGCAGGCCGACGATATCCGCGACCGTGCCCAGCAGTATGAGCGCGAGACACGCTATGCCGCCGAGGACTACGCCGAGCAGGTCTTTACGCACCTCGAGGAGAACCTCAAGAGCCTGACCGGCACGGTGACCCGTTGCCGTCAGCAGCTCAACGAGGGTGCCGCCCAGCAGAATGGTCAGTGGTAATGGCTGAGTTCCCGAGCGTTACCGTCGATCTTTCCGAGCAGCTCGAGTTTCCTGGAGATTCGTATCCGCTGACCGGTAAGGTCGATGTCGCCACCTACACGGTGGGCGATAAGGAGTACCAGCTTCAGGACGGCATCGACTACGACGTTGTCTTTACCAATGCCGGTACCGGTGTCTTGCTCACGGGCATGGTCCGCGCGCACGCCACCGGCGAGTGCGACCGTTGCCTGGAGCCCGCCTCGTTTGATATCGCCGGCGAGATCGAGGAGTTCTACCTCTTTGAGGAGCCCGAGGACCCCGAGGCCTACGAAGACGGCTACGAGTTACTGGGCGAGGATCGCATCGTCGATCTGGGTGAGCCCATCAACGACGCGGTCGTCATGGACACGCCGTTCGTTGTCCTGTGCAAGCCCGATTGTCGCGGCCTATGCCCCACTTGCGGCATCAATCTCAACGTCGAGCAATGCGATTGCGCCGCTCAAGCAGAGGCCGAATGGGCCGCTGCCACGGAAAATCCATTTGCAGCATTGAAGAATCTCAAGCTTGACGAGTAAAACTGTGGTAGTATCGCTACTTGCGCGTAATCGCCACACTGGATAGTTCATAAGGAAGGTCACTATGCCCGTACCTAAACAAAAGCAGGGTCGTATCCGCACTCACACCCGCCGTTCCGCCAACATGAAGATCTCGGCTGCGGCTCAGTCCACGTGCCCCCGTTGCGGTGCTGTCAAGCTCCCGCACCACGTGTGCCCCAGCTGCGGTTTCTACAAGGACCGCGAGGTTATCGTTACCGAGTAACTGTATACTCTGGATGCGATGCCGTTCCAACTGGAACCACAATGGCCGGCTCAATGAGTCGGCCATTTTTGTATAAGGAGCATGTATATGAGTAACGTTCGCGTTTGTGTAGACGTTGTGGGCGGAGACGAGAAGCCTCAGGTTGTCCTCGACGGTATCGAGGCGGCGCTTGCGGCGGATCCCGATATCGAGGTCTTGGCCGTCGGTCCCGCAGAGATCGTGAACCCCTTTGCCGCGGCTCACGCTCGCGTCGAGGCCTTGGAGGCGCCCGATGTCATCGCCATGGATGACGATCCCATTCGAGCTGTGATGACCAAGCGTAAGTCCTCGATCGTACTTGCCTGCCGCGCTATCAAGAAGGGCAACGCGGACGCGTTCTTCTCTGCCGGCTCCACCGGCGCCATGACCGCTGCCGCTACCGCCTATGTGACGCCATTTAGATATCAGGCCGAGGGCAAGAAGCAGCCGGTGCGTCCGTGCCTCACCAATGCATTGCCCAACCGCGCCGGCGGCCTGACGGTACTGTGCGACATGGGCGCCAACCCCGATGTCGAGGTCGACGACATGGTGCGTTTTGCCCAGATGGGTAGCGCCTATGCGCGCGTCGTCCTGGGCATTGAGCATCCCCGCGTCGGTTTGCTCGGCAACGGCACCGAGGACGAGAAGGGCTCCAACTTTACCAAGGCGTGCTTCCCTGCCATGAAGGCCGCCGTTCCCGGCTTTGTGGGCAACTGCGAGGGCACCGACCTGACCTCGGGTAACTTTGACGTCGTCGTTGCCGATGGCATGTCGGGTAACATCGCGCTTAAGGCAACCGAGGGCGCCGCTAAGTTTTTGCTGCAAGAGCTCAAGGGTGCCTTTATGGCTTCGCTGGGCACCAAGATCGCCGCGTTGCTCATCAAAAAGCAGATGCGCGAGATCAAGGCAAAGCTCTCGGGCGATGCTAAGGGCGGCGCCATTCTGCTGGGCCTGCGTGGCGTGGTCCTGATCGGCCACGGTGCCACCTCGGTCGAGGCCGTCAAAAACGGTACGCTCGCCGCGGCGGAGGCCGTGCGCGCCGGGCTGGTCGAGAACGTCGCCAACTCTATGGACGGCATCGTTTTGTAGGAGCGAGTTAGAGCGCTGTTATGTGCCTCGCGGCCTTCGTCGTGGGGTAGAATCAAAACCGTGTCTTGGCGCTGCGCTTGCGGCGCCAGCTCGTTGATGTTCACGCAATACGAGAGGAAGCGCTATGGACCGCTCCGAAATCTTCGATAAGATCGCCGAAGTCGCCGCTGACGTTCTGGGCGTCGATGTCGCCGACATTAGCGACGAGACTACCTTTGACGATCTCGATGCCGATTCGCTCGAGCGTCTGCAGTTGGTGACGGCCATCGAGGACGAGTTCGACCTCGAGATCGATGACGAGACCCTGCTGTCGCTCAACTCTGTCGCCGACGCTGTCGACGCTATTGAAAACGCCAAGGAGGCCTAAGTCTTGGCTTTATCTCAACGACTCGCGCGCGCCCAGGAAATCCTGGGCCACGAGTTCAATAACAAGGTGCTGCTGCGCGCGGCGCTCACGCACCCTTCTGCCGTGGAAGGTCAGCCCGTCTCGGCGAGCTATGAGCGCCTTGAGTTTTTGGGCGATTCCATTTTGGGCGCCGTGGTTGCCCGCTCGCTCTTTGAGTCCTATCCGGAGTTTGACGAGGGCAAGCTTACGCGTCTGAAGGTGTCGCTCGTCTCGGGCGCCACGCTGTCCGAGGTGTCCCATGAGCTGGGCATCGACGACATCATCATCTTTGGTGCCTCCGAGACCGGCACGGGCGCGCGCGGTCTGCATTCGGCGCTCGAGAACGTCTACGAGTCGCTCGTGGGCGCCCTGTACCTGGATGCCGGCTGGGATGCGGCGGCGGAGTTTATCCACCGTACACTCAAGCCGCACCTGGCTTCCGAGCGTGCCGAGCATCCCGCGAACCCTAAGTCGTTCTTGCAGGAGTGCGTGCAGGCCGACGGCCACGAGCCTCCGGCGTACAAGCTCGTTGGCTCTGAGGGCCCGGCGCACGCACCGACCTTTACCGCCGTGGTGCTCATCGACGGTATCCGCCAGGGCCGCGGCACCGGTTCCTCCAAGAAGGAGGCCGAGGGTGCCGCTGCGCTCGAGGCGCTTGATCGCATGGGTTACACCACCAACGGCGTGATTCTCAACAAGAAGCCTGTTTAAGCGAGGAGCCGTGTATCTCAAGTCCCTCACGCTCAAAGGGTTCAAGTCGTTTGCCGACCGCGCCCATATGACGTTTGAGCCGGGCCTGACCGTCATCGTCGGTCCCAACGGCTCGGGAAAATCGAACATCTCCGACTCGATTCTGTGGGTCCTGGGCGAGCAGAGCGCCAAGCAGCTGCGCGGCCAGGCCATGGAAGACGTCATCTTCTCGGGCTCGTCGGCGCGCAAGCCGGTGGGTGTGGCCGAGGTCACGCTGGTGCTCGATAACTCGGACCATATGCTTCCCGTCGACTTTGACGAGGTGGCTATCACCCGCCGCATGTATCGTTCGGGTGAGAGTGAGTACCTCATCAATTCGAGCCCGTGCCGCCTGATGGACATCCAGGATATCCTGCACGATTCGGGACTGGGCAAGGATACGCATTCCATCATCAGCCAGGGCAAGCTCGATGCCATTTTGCAGAGCCGCCCCGAGGAGCGCCGTGCCCTTATTGAGGAGGCTGCCGGCATCTCCAAGCACAAGCGCCGCAAGGAGCGTGCGCTCAAAAAGATTAAGTCGATGGACGAGCACCTGACGCGTGCCCGCGACATCAATAAGGAAATCGCCCGTCAGCTGCGACCGCTGGAGCGTCAGGTCGATCGCGCGCGCAAGTACAAAGAGCTGTCCTCGCGCGCGAACGAGCTTACGCAGATGCTGGCCGTTGACGAGCTGCGTTCGCTGCAGTCGCAGTGGAACGACCTGGAGAGCCGCTCCAAAGAGGGCGCGGCCGAGCTTGAGCTTGCGCAGTACCGCTTGGGCGAAAAGGAGCGCGAGCTCGAGAAGCTTCAGGTCATGCTCGAGGAAAAGGGCCTGTTTGTGGGCGACCTAGGCGAGCAGCGCCGTCATATGCAAGATGTGGTCGGCCGCATTAACTCCGACATGCGCCTGCTCGAGGAAAAGGGCCACAACATGGTGTCGCGCCTGTCTGACATGCGCGGGCAGATTTCGAGCTCCGAGCATCAGCGTCGTCGCGTGGTCGAGGAGCTCGAGGACGCGCGTGCGCAGCTTGAGGAAGTGACCGGTGCGCACATGCAGGCCCAGGAGGACGTTGACGCCGCTGGTCCTGCTGCCGCTGAGCTCCACGAGCGTCGCGTTGCGCTCGACAATCAGATTTCGCAGCTCACGCGTGAGCAGCGCGATGTGCAGCGTGTGGCCGATAACGCCGCGCTCGAGCTCGCTAAGGTGAAGGATTCCTTGAGCAATGCCGAGGTCGAGGACAACATGTATGCCTCGCGCCTGGAGCAGATTGACGAGCAGCTCGAGGAGGTCACGGCCTCGCTCGAGAGCCGTCGCGACCGCGCCGAGGAGCTTGAGGGCGCTCTTGAGGAAGCGCGCCAGGCTCAGGTCGATGCGCGTGAGGCCACCGAGGCGGCACGCGCGGCCCTGAAGGACCTGCGTGCCCGCGAGAGTGAGGCGCGCAACAAGTTATCCGAGGTGCGCTCGGAGCTTGCCAGTCATAAGAAACTCGATGCCCGCATGGCCGACAGCTCGCCGCTCGTAAGCCGGCTGGTGGGTGCGCTGGGCGACGATGTCTCGGGTCGTCTGGGCGACGTGCTCGAGGCCCCGCGCGAGCTTGAGGGCCTGGTTGAGCAATTGCTCGCCGGCGATATCGATGCCCTGTTGTTTGATGACGCCACCACGCTTGAGCGTGCCGGTCGTGCGGCTCTGGGCCAGAAGAAGGCCTCAGGCGAGGCGCTGCTGGTGGCGCGCGGCGTGAGCGGCTCTGCTGCCGCCGAGGGCGCTGCCGGTACCCGTCTGGTTGATCGTCTGTCCGTGCGCGCAGGCTACGGACCCGTCGTCGAGGCGCTGCTCGGCGGCTATTACATGGTCGATGACTTGGCTGCCGCGCTGGCCGCGCCTGTCGTTGACGGTGTGACCTACGTGACTCCCGATGGCGCTCGCGTAAGCTGTGGCGGCCTGGTGCGCGTGGGCCTCGATGCCGGCGAGGCTTCGGGCGCCCTGGAGCGCAAGCGTCGTATCCGCGAGCTGGAAGGCCTGGAGCCCGATCTTGCTGCCGCGTTTGAGCATGTTTCTGATCAGGTCGTCGAGGCCAATGCGGCTGTTGAGGAGGCCCGTGCTGCCGAGGGCGATGCTGCCGGCGAGATTGCCCGCCTTGAGGGCGAGCGTCGCTCCCTGCTGTCCGAGATCGGCCGCCTGGAGCAGAGTGCCAACAATGCCGAGGTCGAGCGGGTACGGATTTCTAAGCGCCGCGAGCAGGCTGCCGAGGCCGTTCGTGCCGCACGTCCGCGCGTGGATGAACTTACCCGTTCGCGTGACGAGGCCCGCGCGCAGGCAAGCGATCTGGGCTTGCAGATTGCCGAGGCCAACGACGAACTCGACCGCGTTCGCCGTGACGATTCCGAGGCTGCCGGCAAGCTCGCCGACGCCAAGGTCCGCCTAGCCCAGACGAGCGAACGCCTGCGTTCGCTGAAGGGCCGCGTGCCCGACCTGGAGCATCGTCTTGAGGGCATCGACCGTCGTATCCGCGGAACACGCCAGGCTTCGCGCTCGCTCGAGCTGCTGCGCCTGCGCGTCGACCCCATGCACGAACGCTATTCTGCCCTGTTGGAACGCGCGTCGGATTGGGCAGCGCGCCTGCGTGACCAGGCCTCTCTGGAGGAGGCGGACTCCGCTTCGCTCAAGAAGACCATCGAGGATGCCAAGGCAGAGGTTACCCGCGCTAAGGAGCGGGTCGATACCGCCTCCGCCACGCAAAACGAGTTCAAGGTCGCGCGTGGCAAGCTCGAGGTGCAGGTAGAGGCCGCCATTAAGGCCATTACCGCCGATGGCACCACGGTACTCGAGGAAGCGCTCATGCTTCCTGCGCCCACCGACCGTGACGCTGCTGAGCGCGAGCTCAACCAGCTCGTGCGTCAGATCAACAACCTGGGCCCTGTGAACCAGGTTGCCATGGAGGAGTACGAGCAGCTCAAGCGCCGTGCCGATTACATCGAGGAGCAACTTGCCGATCTGGAGAGCGCGCGCAAGGCGCTCACCAAGATCACCGTGGCGATCGACCGCAAGATGCGGAAGGCGTTCCTGGTGACGTTTGAGAAGGTCGACGCGAACTTCCGTGAGATCTTCGCCATGCTCTTCCCGGGCGGTCAGGCTCATCTGGAGATGACCGATCCCGAGCATCCTGCCGAGACGGGTATCGAGGTCGTGGCGCAGCCGCGCGGCAAGCGCATCACCAAGATGATGCTCATGTCGGGTGGCGAGAAGAGCCTGACGGCGCTCGCCCTGCTCTTTGCCGTGTACCGCACGCGCACGGTGCCGTTCTATGTGCTGGACGAGGTCGAGGCGGCACTCGATGACGCAAACCTGTCCAAGCTTATCGGCGCCCTCGACGTGTTGCGTTCCGATACGCAGCTCTTGGTTATCTCGCATCAGCGCCGTACTATGGAGGACGCTGACGTTCTCTACGGCGTCTCGATGCAAGCCGACGGCGTCAGTCGCGTCGTCTCGCAAAAACTCGATCGCGAAACCGGAAAGGTCGTGAATGCATAATGGGATTCTTTGAAGCACTCTCGCGCGGACTTGAGCGCAGCCGCGAGGCCCTCAACGAGGTCTTCTACTTTGGCGGTGAGGTCGACGAGGATTTTTGGGAGGACCTAGAGGACACTCTCGTCATGGGTGACATGGGTGCTGAGGTCGCGATCAAGGTGTCCGATGACCTGCGCGATGCCGCGGCCAAGAAGAACCTCAAGACCGCTCCTCAGCTTCGCCGTGCCCTGGCCGAGCAGCTTGAGCAGCACTTTGTGCCCATCGAGCGCGATCCGTTCTCCGATACGCCGAGCTGCGTGCTGTTTGTGGGCATTAACGGTGCCGGCAAGACCACCACGGTCGGTAAGATCGCGAGCGCCATGTCCGCCCGCGGCAAGAACGTCGTGATCGGTTCTGCCGATACGTTCCGCGCTGCCGCCATCGAGCAGCTCGATGTGTGGGGCCAGCGCGCCGGCGTCCCCGTCATCAAGCGCGACCGTGGCTCCGACCCGGCAAGTGTTTGCTACGACGTGCTCGACGAGGCCGACAAGCGCGGCAGCGACCTGGTGCTTATCGACACTGCCGGTCGTCTGCACACGAGCCCCGAGCTCATGCGCGAGCTTGCCAAGGTGGTTAACGTGACACGTAAGCGCGCCGCCAATATGGCCGCCGGCCCCATGCCCGTCTCAGTCGTGCTCGTGATCGATGCCGCCACCGGCCAGAACGGTCTGAACCAGGCGCTCGAGTTTAACGAGGCACTGGGCTTGGACGGTATTATCATGACTAAGCTCGACGGCACGGCTAAGGGCGGTATCGCCATGGCCGTGGCCGAGAAGCTCAAGCTCCCGATCCTGCGCGTGGGCGTGGGCGAGCAGGTCGATGACCTGCAGGAGTTCAATGCCAAAGATTTCTGCCGCGCCCTGGTGGGCGAGTCCAATTAAGGAGTGACTAGTGTTTGATTCCCTGAGCGATCGCCTCAACGACACATTTGACCGCCTGCGTGGCAAGGGCAAGCTGACCGAGGCCGATATCACCTCGGCCATGCGCGACATTCGCATGGCGCTGCTCGAGGCCGACGTCAACTTCAAGGTCGTCAAGGAGTTCGTCGCCAAGACCAAGGAGCGCTGCATGACCGCAGAGGTCATGGAGTCGCTGTCGCCGGCGCAAAACGTCGTCAAGATCGTGCTCGACGAGCTCACCGAGATGCTCGGCTCCACAGAGAGCAAGCTCGTCTTTAGTAACCGCATTCCCAATGTCATCATGCTCGTGGGCCTGCAGGGCTCCGGTAAGACCACGGCGGCCGTAAAGCTGGCCTACCTGCTCAAGAAGCAGGGCCGCTCGCCGCTGCTCGCCGCGTGCGACGTTTACCGTCCCGCCGCTGCCGACCAGCTGGCCACGCTTGGCGGCGAGATCGGCGTGCCGGTCTTCCGCGGTGACGGCGCGCACCCGGTCGATATCGCCAAGGGCGCCATCCAGGAGGCCGTCGACCACCTGCGTGACGTGGTCATCGTCGATACCGCTGGCCGCCTGCAGATCGATGAGCAGATGATGCAGGAGGCCGTGGACATCAAGAAGGCCGTCAAGCCCGATCAGGTGCTGATGGTCGTCGATGCCATGACCGGCCAGGATATCGTCAACGTCGTCTCGACCTTTGCCGAGCGCACCGACTTTGACGGCGTGATCATCTCCAAGCTCGACGGCGATGCCCGTGGCGGCGGCGCGCTTTCCGTGCGACAGGTGACCGGCAAGCCCATCAAGTTTGTGAGCATGGGCGAGAAGCCCGATTCGCTGGAGCCGTTCTATCCTGATCGTATGGCCAAGCGCATTCTTGGCATGGGCGACGTTGTCGGCATTATCGAGAAGGCCCAGGAGGCGGCCGACGCCGAGCAGCTCGAGGCTGCCGAGCGAATGCTGCGCGAGGGCTTCACCATGAACGACATGCTCGACCAGATGAAGGCCGTCAAGAAGATGGGCGGCATGAAGGGCATCCTGGGCATGCTCCCCGGCGGGCAGCGTGCGCTCAACCAGATGGGTGGCAACCTGGACGAGGGCATCTTCGATAAGAACGAGGCCATCATCATGTCGATGACCAAGGAGGAGCGCCTGCGTCCCTCCATCATCAACGGTCAGCGCCGTGCCCGCATTGCCAAGGGCGCTGGCGTGACCCCCACCGAGGTCAATAGCCTTATGAAGCAGTGGGGTGAGATGAACAAGATGATGGGCCGCATGCGCACGATGGCCAATCAGGCACAGGGCGGCGGCAAGAAGGGCAAAAAGGGCAAGAAGGGCAAGAAGATGCGCATGCCCAATATCCCTGGCCTGGACGCTATGGGCCTGGGCGGCATGGGTGGCCTGGGAACGGGCGGTCCTAAGTCCGATATGGACCTGCTGCGCCAGATGGAAGCGCAGATGCGCAATAAGAAGTAACGACTGGTTGAGTCGTGTATGGCGAAGGCCGCCTGGATGGTACTCCAGGCGGCCTTCGCCGTTGTGTGGCTTGTTGCGCGAATGGCACGTCTTGGCGCCAGAGCATTTGCCGCTAGTGGCAGCCACAGCCCTCGTGGCCCTCGTTCTCGTGATGGCCATGGCAACCGCAGGATCCGCCGTGCTCTTGGATGTGCTCGTGGTCGTGGCCGTGGCAGTCACAGGTGGCCTCGCCGGTCTGTGCGAGCGTGCCGGCAATGAGTGCCTCGACGCAGGCGTCGCAGTTGCCCTGGGCGCCCGCATAGACCGTGATGCCGGCCTGGATGAGCGCGTTGATGGCACCGCCGCCGATACCGCCGCAAATGAGCGTGTCAACGCCACCGTTTGCAAGCAGGCCCGCCAGGGCGCCGTGACCGGTGCCGCCGGTGCCCACGACCTGCTCGTTGAGCACCTTGCCATCCTGAATGTCGTAAATCTTGAACTGCTCGCTGCGGCCAAAGTGCATAAAGATGTTGCCGTTGTCGTACGTCGTTGCCACCCTCATGGTGCCGACCTCCTTTGCTGGCCATGCGGCCGTTGTCGTGGTGATGGGGGAGTATGCGATATTGCCGCCCTCGATGACAATCGCCCGTCCATTGACCAACGCGTTTGCCACCTTGCGATGCGCGCGGCTGCAGATTGCCGCCACCGTGGCGCGGGCAATGCCCATGTGCTGGGCGACTTCCTCCTGATTGAGTCCTTCCAGGTCACATAGGCGTAGGACCTCGAGCTCGTCGACCGTCATGTCGATGGCATCGCCGCTCGCCAGGCCATCGGGGGTAAAACCGCGATATTCGGGGATGATCCCGACGCGGCGCAATTTTTCGCGTCTTCCTGCCATACACTCTCCAAATCTGACATATGTCAACAATAGAATAGCGAACGTGTGGATTTGCGCAAGGAATTTCTGGCATATGTCAGAAAATGAGGGCTTATGTTTGGGCTGTGGGGCCGCGTGCGCCTGGGCTACAATGAATCTCGCTTGTAGGCGACTGACAGGAGGGTCAATGAGCAAAGCTGATCAACAGTTTGTATTCATGTGCCGCGATATCTTGGACCATGGCACCACGACCGAGGGCCAAAAGGTCCGCCCGGTGTGGGAGGACGGCACCCCTGCCTATACCATTAAAAACTTTGGCGTTACGGCGCGCTATGACCTGCGCGAGGAGTTCCCCGCGCTTACGCTGCGTCGTACGGCGCTCAAGTCCGCTATGGATGAGATCCTATGGATCTATCAAAAGAAGTCCAATAATGTGCATGACCTCAACAGCCATATTTGGGATGAGTGGGCCGACGAGACCGGCTCTATCGGCAAGGCCTACGGGTATCAGATTGGGCAGAAGAGCCATTATCCCGAGGGTGACTTTGACCAGATGGACCGCGTGCTGTACGACCTCAAGCACACGCCGTACAGCCGTCGTATTATGACGAACACGTACGTGTTCAGCGATCTGTCCGAGATGCATCTGTATCCGTGCGCCTACAGCGTGACCTATAACGTCACGCAGCGTCCTCAGGACGACAAGCCGACGCTCAACATGATTCTCAACCAGCGTAGCCAGGACATTTTGGCCGCGAACAACTGGAATGTGTGCCAGTACGCCATTCTGCTCATGATGGTGGCGCAGTCGGTCGATATGATCGCTGGCGAGCTGCTGCACGTGATTGCCGATGCCCACATTTACGACCGTCATGTCGATATCGTCCGCGAGCTTATCGAGCGTCCGCAGTTTGCCGCGCCCAAGGTAACGCTCAACCCGGATGTGCATGATTTCTATGCGTTTACGACCGATGACCTGATCGTTGAGGGCTACGAGCACGGTCCGCAGGTTAAGAACATCCCCATTGCGGTGTAGGTGACGCGCATGACGTGTAAGCTTTCTGCCATCGTCGCCGTGTGCGACGACTGGGGTATTGGGTGCGAGGGCGACATGGTGGTATCCAACCGTGCCGACATGCGTCATTTTGTGGCATGCACCAAAGGTTGCCCGGTCATTATGGGGCGCAAGACGCTGTTGAGTTTTCCCGGCGGACGACCGCTCAAGAATCGCCGCAATATCGTGCTCACCCGCGACGAGGGCTTTGCTGCCGAGGGTGTCGACGTTGTGCATAGCATCGACGAAGCGCTCGCCGCGGTAGCCGATGAACCCGTTGCGTGGGTGATTGGCGGCGGCGAGGTATATCGACAGTTTTTGCCGTATTGCGTGGAGGCCGAGGTTACGCACAACCATTGCGTGCATGACGTGGATACGTACTTTCCCGATCTGGATGCCGATCCCGCGTGGGAGATTGCGCGGCGTTGCGGTGTTGCTACGATTGCCGCGGGCGAGGGTGACGAGGGTCTCGATTATGAGTTCGTGACGTATCGTCGCGTTGAGGCGTAAATCGTCTGGCGTGAACGGTATCATCGGATTATTTGAATGCATGGGGCGGCGCTTAGCGTCGCCTCGTTTGGTATAGATGTGCTGTAAAGAAAGGTACGGGCTGGCTGCTATGACTGATGCCGTTGAGGTGCTCCGAATCGATTCGCTCGAGGACGAGCGGCTCGATGCCTACGTGCGACTGACCGAGCGCGAGCTGCGCTGCGTGCTGGAGCCGCAAAAGGGCATCTTTATCGCCGAGAGTGCCAAGGTTATCGAGCGCGCGGTGCGCGCCGGATACGAGCCGGTGAGCTTTCTTTTGGGCGAGCGCTGGCTCGACCAGATGGTGCCGCTGTTTGAGCGCCTGGTTGTGCGCGAGGGCGCGGGCCCAGTTCCCGTGTTCGTGGCCTCGATGGAGCTTATGGAGCAGCTGACGGGCTTTAACGTGACGCGCGGTGCGCTCGCGGCATTCCGTCGTCCGCGTCAGATTCCGGTAGCCGAGTTCTTGGGTGGCGTCGTCGAGGCGGCTGGGGAGCGCCCGGTGCGCGTGTGCGTGCTCGAGGGCATTGTCGACCACACCAACGTCGGCGCGATTTTCCGATCGGCGGCTGCGCTGAACGTCGATGGCATTTTGGTGAGCCCCACTTGCTGTGACCCGCTGTACCGTCGCTCGGCCCGCGTGAGCATGGGCACGGTGTTCCAGGTGCCCTGGACGCGCATTGGCAGCGAGGCGCGCGTATGGCCGCATGATGGGCTGGCGGCGCTGCACGATGCCGGCTTTTCGTGTGCCGCCATGGCGTTGACGGATGATTCGGTGTCGTTGGACGATTCCGCGCTGCAGGAGATTGACCGCCTGGCAATCTTTATGGGCACCGAGGGTGCTGGCTTGGGCGCCAAGACCATTGCAGGCTGTGATCGCGCCGTGCGTATTCCGATGACGCATGGGGTCGATTCGCTCAACGTGGCCGCGGCAAGTGCTGTCGCCTTTTGGCAGCTGTGCCCGCATGTGAGCAACGAGTACCACTACCAGCCGGGGCTGTATCACTAGCGGGGTGCTCTCGAGCTTTGCCGCCAAGGGCGTTTCTGCTGCCTTCGGTTGGTGTTAAGCTGATAGCGGCTTTGCCGTTCAATTGATGTTTTGTTGTATGACGTACGCTAGTGGGGAGGGCGTGTGGCTAAGAAATCTACGGCTATCGATGTAACGCAGGGTGTCATTTGGCAGCAGCTGCTGTCGCTGTACGTTCCCATTTTCTTTAGTTCGTTCTTTCAGCAGGCATACACGCTTATCGGTACCTATATCGTCGGTCAGTTTGGCGGCAAGCTCGCGCTGGGTGGCATTCAGGCCACGATGGTGCTTACAGAGCTCTGCATCGGTTTTTGCGTCGGTGTTGGTGCTGGATGTGCCGTTATTACCGGTCAGTTTTTTGGTCAGCACGATGACGAGCGCCTGAGCCGATCGGTCCATACGGCCATGACGCTCGCGCTGGTGGGCGGTATCGTTTTCTCGATTCTTGGCATAGTGTTCGTTGAGCCCATGCTGGTACTTATGAACACACCGCATGAACTATTGGCCGAGGGCGTGGCCTATGCTCGTTGCTATTTTGCCGCCATGGTTGCGGCGCTGCTGCTCAATATGGGAACGGCATTGCTGCGCGCCGTGGGCGACACGCGCGGGCCTGCTGTGATCATCGCTTCCGGCTGCCTTGTTAATGCGGTGCTGGATGTCATCTTCGTTGCCGTGCTGCATATGGAGGCTCTGGGCTGCGGCATCGCGGTGGCGCTGACCATTTGCTCCAACGCCACGATGATCGTGATTCGTATGATGCACGCACCGGGTGCGTGGCGGCTTTCACTGTCCAAACTCGGCATTGATCCTGCTATTTGTAAGAGCATGATCTCGTGTGGTCTGCCACTTGGCTTTCAGTCTGCTGCGTACTCGATTTCCAACGTTTTGATTCAGGTGTCGGTCAACTCGTTTGGTGCCGATGTCACCACGGCGTGGGGTCTTTCGGGCCGCCTGGATGGCATTGTCTGGATGGTTACCGAGGCGCTTGGCGTGTCGATCACCACATTCTCGGCACAGAACTTTGGCGCGCGCAACTACGAGCGCATGCGCAAGGGCTACCATACGTCGCTCGTGCTGTCGTTTATGCTCATTGGTGGCCTGTCTGCCGTGCTGCTGGTGTTCTCGGGTCCGTTGTCGCGTCTTTTTGTCGACGATGCTTCGATTTCGGCGTACACCACGACCATCCTCCATTTCATTGCGCCGTTCTATGCGATTTTCTCGATTATCGAGAATGCGTCGGGATCCATTCGCGGCGCCGGCGTGAGCTTGCAGCCCATGCTGCTCACGATTTTTGGCACCGTCGTGCTCAGGGTGATCTGGGTGTTTGCGATTATGCCGTTCGATCCGTCGCTTGAGCACCTGCTGCTGGTCTACCCCGTAACCTGGGTAATCACCGCCATGATGTTCACCGTCTACCATCACAGCGGCAACTGGCTCGGCCGCGCCACTGCATAGCCATTGGGTGTTCCTATAGTTTTGTCAACCGTCGGGGCTACTCCCGGTAGGGCACCCGGTCGCGCATCACGGCGTATATCGCCCTGAGCCGCTTCCTCGCGACGGCCTTGAGCGCCCGCCCGTGCCCCATGCCCCGCGCCCTGCAGGCCCGGTAGTACTCGCCGTAGCGCCCCGAGGACCTCACCAGGCTGTTGCACGAGAAGATCAGCAGGGACTTGAGCCTCGCGTCGCCGCGCCTGGACGCCCTGACCGACCTCACCGACGTGCCGGAGCTCCTCACCCTCGGGGCTATGCCGCAGTACGAGGCCAGGTGGTCGTGGTCCGGGAACCTCCCGATGTCGACCGACACCGCGAGCTGCGCCGCGGTCCTCGGGCCGATGCCGGGCACGGTGAGCAGGCACGCGTAGGTCTCGTCGCCCTCGAGCAGCGCCGCCGTCTCGGCCTCGAGGGCCCCGGCCTCGTCGAGGGCCTCCGATATCCGGGCGGCCAGGAACCTGACCTGCCTGTTCTCGGCCTCGACGAGCGCCGGCGGGGGCGCGGTGGAGGCGGCCGCGGCCTCCCCGGCGGCCTCGGCCTGCGGGCCCTCGGCCCCGGAGCGGGCGATCCCCCACGCTCCGCCGAACCCGGCGAGCAGCTCCAGCCACCGCCGGTCCGACAGGTCGACCGCGGCCTCGAGGGCCGGGCAGGACTCGAGCAGCACCGCGCGCAGGCGGTTCTTGTCCCTGGTCGCGCAGGCGACGACGTGGTCGCGCTGCGACGAGAGGGCGCGGGCGGCCTCGAGGGCCTCGCCGCGGCCCGGGACCCCCGACAGGGAGTCCGGCACGCCCAGGGCGGTCCGCGCGATCACCGCGGCGTCGCGCTCGTCGGTCTTGGCCTCGCCGGCGAACAGGCCCGCGGCGCGGCTGGCGGCTAGCCCGGGCAGGTAGGCGACCCCGAGCCCCGCGGCGCGGGCCCGCCTCACGGCGAGGGACCCTATGTTGCGGAACTGGTCGACGACGACGAGCGTGCCGGCGGGCGCGGAGGCGAACAGCGCGTCGAGCTCGGCCTCCCTGTTGCGGACGGGGGCGCTGGCCAGCACCTCCCCGTCGCGGTCGATCAGGCAGGCCCAGTGCGACGACTTGCCGACGTCCAGGCCGAGCACGGCCGCGGGTCTGGTGGATGGCGCTTTCACGGTGGTATCCTTCCGGTAGTCGTTCGACCGGATGGCCTCCCCCTCGGCACTCACATTACCAGCCGCGGCACCTGCCCGGCATTTTCCTATCAGCCGTCGGGGGCGGCGCGTCCCGCGCCGGCAGCACCCAACAGGCCCTCTCGGGGGCAGGGACGTTCGGCCGTGCGCGGGCGCCCGGTCGGCGGCCCGTTCTGGGCGCGCCTCAATCGTAGCCCGAGACGGTCCCGGGCTGACAATTTCGACTGTAATGGACGTCCGCAATGGCTAGTATTCGATGCCTTGGCGGGCTAGGAGGCCTTCGTCGAAGTAGTGTTTGACGGGGCGCATTTCGGTTACTAGGTCGGCAAGGTCGGCGAGGGGTAGCAAGCCGCGGCCGGTGAGCACGAGCTCCGTGGTGGTCGGTTTCATTGCGATCAACGCTTCGACATCTTCGCGCGTCACAAAGCCCCGTCGCATGGCTTCCCCCAGCTCATCCAAGATCAGCACGTCGACCTGTGAAATCTGCTCGCGTGCGAGCTCCATGATCTGTGCGGCGCAAGCCTCGGGCGTGTCGCGATCGGCCTGCACAATACGCAGCCCCAGGCGCGGCGCCGCATCATGTTCGGCGCAGTGCAGCTTCTTGGCAAACTGAAGCATGAGCACGTTAAGTCCATAGCCCGTGGCGCGCAGTGCGAGCCCCAGCGCAGCTGTCGTCTTGCCCTTGCCGTCGCCCGTATAGATTTGAACCTTGCCGACTTCCAGTGATGCCATCTCTGTCCTTTCGTGCCCGGCGTCGGTTTATCGCCGTCCGGGTTGGGTATTCTAGAAAACATTATCAACCCCAGTAGATGGAGTTCAAGCAGATGGAGATGGATGACAACAAACGTAGACGGAATATGATCCTCTACGTGCTCATCGCCTTCGTCGTCTACCTCGTGCTCTCGACCGTTCTGTTCCCCAACATCGGTCACACGCAGCAGATTACGAAGACCGATTATTCGACGTTTGTCAAAGCGCTCGATAAGAAGAGCGTCGACAAGGTCGAGTACAACACGGACGATTACACGATTTATTACACCAAGAAGGGCGAGGACGAGAACGTCGCCTACAAGACGACCGGCGTGCCGAATGACGCGGGCTTTACCGATCGCGTGCTTGAATCTGGCGCGTCGCTGGAGTCGGTCGTTCCCGATAAGAACTCGGGTTTGATGACCTACTACCTGCTCACCCTCATTCTTCCCATTGCGATTTTCTTCCTGATCGGCTGGTGGCTCAACCGCCGCATGAAGAAGGCCATGGGCGATGACGGTCCGTCGATGAACTTTGGCGGCGGTGGTTTTGGCGGCGGTGGACTGGGCAAGTCCGGCGCGCGCGTGATCGCCTCCAAGGACGTGGGCGTGACCTTTAAGGATGTCGCCGGCCAGGAAGAGGCCAAGGAGTCCCTCAAGGAGGTCGTTGACTTTCTGGAGAAGCCGCAGCGCTACGAGGAGATCGGCGCCAAGCTGCCGCGTGGTGCTCTGCTTGTCGGCCCTCCGGGTACTGGTAAAACCCTGCTTGCCAAGGCTGTGGCCGGCGAGGCGGGCGTGCCGTTCTTTAGTATTTCTGGTTCTGAGTTCGTCGAGATGTTCGTCGGCCGCGGTGCCGCTAAAGTTCGCGACCTGTTTAAGCAGGCCAAGGAAAAGGCCCCGTGCATTGTCTTTATCGATGAGATTGATACCATCGGCAAGAAGCGCGATGGCGGCGGCTTTAGCGGCAACGACGAGCGCGAGCAGACGCTCAATCAGCTGCTGACCGAGATGGACGGCTTCGATAACCACAAGGGTATTGTCGTCCTCGCTGCCACCAACCGTCCCGACAGCCTCGATCCCGCTCTGCTGCGCCCCGGCCGTTTTGACCGCCGTATCCCCGTTGAGTTGCCCGACCTAACCGGCCGTAAGAACATTCTTGAGCTGCATGCCAAGAGCGTGAAGACGCAGCCGCCGATCGACCTGACCGCGATTGCCCGCGCCACGCCCGGTGCCTCGGGCGCCGACCTGGCCAACATCATCAACGAGGGCGCCCTGCGTGCCGTCCGTGAGGGTCGCAAGCGCGCTACGCAGGACGACTTTGAGGAGTCGGTGGAGGTCGTCATCGCCGGTCAGCAGCGCAAGTCTACGGTGCTGTCCGACCACGAGAAACAGGTCGTTTCGTACCACGAGATCGGCCATGCCATCGTTGCCGCTCGCCAGAAGGGCTCTGCGCCGGTCACCAAGATCACCATCGTGCCGCGCACGAGCGGTGCTCTGGGCTACACCATGCAGGTCGAGGAGGATGAGCGCTTCCTGACCACACGTCAGGAGGTCCTGGACAAGCTCGCCGTCTACTGCGGCGGACGTGCCGCCGAGGAGCTCATCTTTGGCGAGATGACAACCGGCGCAGCCAACGATATCGAGCAAGCAACCAAGCTCGCCCGCAACATGGTGACGCGCTTTGGTATGTCCGATGAGTTTGGCATGATGGCGCTCGGTACCGTCCAGAATGCGTACCTCAACCAGGACACGTCGCTCACCTGCGCCCCCGGTACGGCCGAACGTGTGGACGCGATTGTCGCCAAGCTGATCGAGGATGCGCACGACCGCGCTCTGCAGATTCTGAAGGAGAACAAGTTTAAGCTCCACGAGCTGGCTCGTTATCTGTACAAGAAGGAGACGATCACGGGCGAGGAGTTTATGAATCTCCTCACGCGCGAGAATCCGCTGATGCCAAAGCAGCAGTAATACTGGTTGCGCAGTGTTGATCGCCCCATTTGAGTGTCCATCTCAAATGGGGCGTTTTGCGTGGGAAGAGTTGTATATGAAGATCGTGGTAAGTGCCTGCTTGATGGGCGAGAGCTGCAAGTATAACGGGCTCGACAACTACCATCGCGAGCTGGTCGAGGCATGCGAGCTCACGGGGACCGAGGTCCTCTTGGTGTGTCCTGAGGTCTTTGGCGGCCTGCCCACGCCGCGCAAGCCGTCCGAGATTGTGAACGGCGAGGTCCGTACCTGCGAGGGCGCCTCGGTCGATCGTGAGTTTCGCCTGGGCGCTCAACGTGCGCTCGATATGTGCGAGCAGGCGGGTGGGCCGGAAGAGATCGCCGTGTGCATTCTGCAGGACCGTAGCCCCTCGTGCGGTGCGGGTCGCGTCTACGATGGCACCTTTAGCGGTACGCTCACCGCGGGTAACGGCGTTTTCGTCGACCTGCTCCTGCGCCACGGGTACCGTGTGATTCCCGCAAGTGAATTTGACCCGAGCATGTTGGAATAGCAAAAGAATGGGGTAGCCATCATTTGAATGGCTACCCCATTTGCTGTCGAGATAAACTATTTCACCAATTAGAAATGGCGTTTGCCCAGATAAAACCTGCCAAAATAAACCTGTCCCTTTTTGGTCGGTTAGGCGAGGAGGGTGTGGCCGTAGGCGTCGGCGGCCTTGATGGCGGCGGCGAACTTCTCGTCGGTGAAGGGCTCGGGGTTTCCCTGCTTCCACTCGTTGGTGGCGTGCGCGTACTCGCACAGGGCCGGGATGTCGGCCTCGGAAAGCCCGGCCTGCTCCAGCGTCACGGGCAGCCCCATCTGCTTGTTAAAGGCGGCATAGCGCTCAAGGTTCTCGGTATCGCCCGTATAGGCAAACAGCACCAGCACGCCCAGGCTCACGACCTCGCCGTGTAGGTAGGAGCCCTCGCGCGGAATGCTGCAGGTGGCGTTGTAGAACGCGTGCGCCACGCTCGAGTTGTAGTAGTAATCGTTTTGGTTGGTCAGGTTGGAGACGTAGCCCGTGTTGACCACGATGTCGAGCGCGATCTGCTTGACGGCCTCGCTCGACAGGTTCTGGCGCACGTCCTCAAGACCCTGGACGCCATAGGTAAACAGTGGCTCGGAACAGGTGTGGGCGAGCGCCAGGCCAAGACCGGCGGTGTGCTCCAGGTTGCCGGCGCTCGTGGCGTACTCGACCTCGGGCTGCTTAGACAGGGCATCGCCTACGCCGGCCCAGAAATACTCTGCCGGTGCCTCGGCGATGATCTTGGGGTTGATGAAGATGTGCGCCGGTCGGTTGGGGTACGAATAGCCCTCGAGCGAGCCGTCGTCGTTGTACACGACGGCAATGGCGGTCGCGGCGGAGCAGTTGGAACAGATCGTCGGGACCGTAAAGACGATCTTCTTGAGCTCGATAGCTGCGGTCTTCACGGTGTCGAGCGCCTTGCCGCCGCCGCATGCGATAAGCACGTCAGCTTCCTGGCAGGCAGGGGAGTTTACGACCTTGGCGATATTTGCGCGCGTACTGTTGGTGCCGTAGACGCGCGTCTCCAGAATTTGGACGTCGGTACCTTCAAGTGTCGCCTCGATGCCCGGCAGCGCTGCAGCCAGGGCTCGCTTGCCGCCAATGATGGCTACCTTCTTCGCGCCGTACTCCGCCAGTGCGGCGGACAGCTCGTCAAAGCAATCCTCGCCAACGGTGTAGTCGCTCATTCCAATCGTGCGCATAGCAACCTTCTTTCGTTCGATAGAGTGCTTTCAGGTATTTTGCTCCTAGAGCAGGGCTGTAATAGCGAGAATTTTGAACGTATAAAACCAGTGTTGAGGGTTTTTCGCCGGCGCGGAACGTGCTAGCATACACCGCAGAAGCGTTGATGGGGACGAGTAGTCGGCCGTCCGCATGCTACAGAGAGCGGGGAGCGCTGAGAACCCGTGCATGCGACCGATGAAAATCACCCCGGAGCTGCGGTCCCAACGGACGCGCCATACAGGCACGTCTTAGTAGACATCGCCGAGATGGTCGTCGATACAGGCCAGCCGAGTAACGGATGCGAGCGCGCGAATACGCGGGCGAGGGCATCTAAGCTGGGTGGTTAAGCGAAGAGCTTTTGCGGGCGTACAGCCCGTTTTTGTGGCGCTTCGTCCCAGCTTGCAGGGACGGGCGCCTTTTTGGTGCCCAACGGGCGTGCGCGCCCACGACATGAAAGGGGTACCGTGGCAAACGAGTACAAGCAGACGATGAATCTGCCCAAGACCGGTTTTCCCATGCGTGCCGGTCTTTCCAAGTCCGAGCCCAAGCGACTCAAGGACTGGCAGGACAACAAGGTCTACGAGCAGGTTCTGAAGAAGAACGAGGGTCACAAGAAGTTCGTGCTGCACGACGGCCCTCCGTACGCCAACGGCCCGATCCACATCGGCCACGCCATGAACAAGATCTCTAAGGACATGATTAACCGTTACTGGATGATGCAGGGCTATGAGGTTCCCTATGTCCCCGGTTGGGACTGCCACGGCCAGCCGATCGAGCACAAGGTCGAGGAGAAGCTTGGCACCGAGAAGTTCAACCAGACTCCCACGGCCAAGATTCGTGAGCTCTGCAACGAGTTCGCTGTCGAGAACATCGAGCTGCAGAAGGCCGGCTTCCGTCGCCTGGGCGTGCTCGGCGACTGGGACAACCCGTATCTGACGCTCTATCACCAGCATGACGCCGCCGATATCGAGGTCTTCAAGGCCATGTTCGACAAGGGCATGATCTATCGCGGCCACAAGCCGGTTCACTGGTGCAAGCACTGCCACACCGCACTCGCCGAGGCCGAGATTGAGTACTCTGATGAGACGAGCCCTTCTATCTTCGTTCGCTTTGAGATGACTTCCAAGCCCGCCGGCCTCGAGAACTTCGACGGCCCGGTTGACTTTATCATCTGGACGACCACGCCGTGGACCATCCCCTCCGACCAGGCTGTTTCCCTTAAGCCCGGCGCCGCCTATGTCGCCGTTGAGCACGACGGTCGTGCCGAGGTCATGCTTGAGGACTTGGCTCCTAAGTGCTGTGAGGAGTTTGGCTGGGAGTACACCCCGGTCATGGTCGACGGCAAGCCCTACGTGGTTCCCGCCGAGACCTTCCACCACATCCACTACAAGCAGCCGATCTTTGACGGCGTTGAGGGCGTGGCGCTGCTGGCCGATTACGTCGGTGTCGATGACGGTACCGGTATCGTCCACAACTCGCCCGGCCACGGCGTCGACGACTACTTTGCCTGCCTCAAGGAGGGCATCACCGACATCTGCATGCCGGTCGATGACGACGGCAAGTTCTACACCGGCGAGGAGTTTGGTACCGGTGGCCCCTTCAGCGGTATGGATACCGATGAGGCCAACCCGCACATCATCGAGTTCCTGCGCGAGCGCGGCACCCTGGTACTTGAGAAGAAGATCACGCACAGCTATCCGCACTGCTGGCGCTGCAAGCACCCGGTGCTCTTCCGAGCTACCGACCAGTGGTTCGTCTCTATGGACAAGACCGGTTTGCGCGAGCAGGCTGGCAAAGAGGTCCGCGAGAACGTCAAGTGGTATCCGGCCCACGCGGCAAACCGCATTGGCGCTATGGTCGAGCAGCGTCCCGACTGGTGCATCAGCCGTCAGCGCAACTGGGGCGTGCCCATCCCGAGCTACACCTGCGCCGACTGCGGTGAGAAGGTCATGAACGACGCCACGCTCGACGCCGTCATCAAGCTCTTCCACGAGAAGGGCTCCGACGCCTGGTTCACCGACGCTCCCGAGAGCTACCTGGGCGAGGCCTGCGTCTGCCCCAAGTGCGGCGGCCATCACCTCAAGGCCGATAAGGACATCCTCGACGTGTGGTGGGATTCCGGCGTCTCTTGGAAGGCCGTCTGCGAGTACCGTCCCGAGCTGGAGTATCCGGCTGATGTGTACCTCGAGGGCTCCGACCAGCACCGCGGTTGGTTCCAAAGCTCGCTGCTCACCTCGGTGGGCGCCAACGGCCACGCTCCGTACAAGGCGGTTGTCTCGCAGGGCTTCACCCTCGACGGCCAGGGCCGCAAGATGTCCAAGTCGCTCGGCAATGTCATCGACCCCAACAAGGTCTGCGACGAGATGGGCGCTGACATCATCCGTCTGTGGGTTGCCTCCGTCGACACCAGCTCCGACGTCTCCATCGACCACGAGATCCTTGCTCGTACATCCGATGCCTACCGTCGTTTCCGCAACACACTGCGCTTCTTGCTCTCCGAGCTCGAGGGTCAGTTTGAGCCCGAGACCGACGGCGTCGCCTTTGCCGACCTGCTGCCGCTCGACAAGCTCATGGTTGCCCGTCTGACCCAGGTTCAGGCCGAGGTCGACGACGCTTACTCTTGCTACGAGTTCCCGCGCGCTTACCGTGCACTTTACGACTTCGTGGTTACCGAGCTTTCCAACGTGTACCTCGATGCCCTGAAGGACCGTCTGTACTGTGACAAGCCCGGCTCTCTCGAGCGCCGCAGCGCCCAGACCGTGCTTGCCGAGCTCTTCTCGATGCTCATGCGCGACCTGCAGCCGATCCTGTCCTACACGGTCGACGAGGCCATGGCCTATGCGCCCGCCGGTTGCGTCGACCACCAGAAGTACGCCGCGCTGCTCGATTGGTACAAGTCGCCCATCACGGTCGACGAGGCCAATGAGTTCGAGGGCGTGCTTGAGGCTTCACTCGAGTTACGTAGCGCCGTGACCAAGGCCCTTGAGGATGCCCGTTCTGCCGGCACTTTCACCAAGAGCCAGCAGGTTCGCGTCAAGGCGGTCGTTCCCGCAGAGATGTACGCGCTGCTGACCGGTGATAAGGCCGTCGACCTGGCCGAGTTCTACATCGTCTCCGATGTTGAGCTGACCCAGGGCGAGGAGCTCTCCGTTGCCATCGAGGCAGCCGAGGGCGAGTGCTGCGACCGTTGCTGGAACTACCGCACCACCGTTGGCGAGTACAACGGCCACGCGCATATTTGCAAGCGCTGCGCCGATGCTTTGTAGGTTACGGCGTTCGTAGAACGCCGTAACCTACCGACGCTGCAAACGCCCCTAAGCGGCAATCTGACGTTCAATCGTCGGTCGCGTACCAAAGTACGCTTCCCTCCTCTTTCACGTCACCTTGCTCGCTTAGGGACGTTTTCGCTGTTGGTGACGATAACGCGGCGTTTCCATTGCTGGAGCTAGAGGCTTTCTTTCGACTTGCGTTTTTAGTCGAAAGCTATTAAGCGACATTCCGTTATTCGGAATGTCGCTTTCGTTTTTAGCTGGTTATTTCGCTTGCGTTGGTGGATATGTCGTGCGTTCTGCGTATGGCAATATAAGATAGTTCTTTGTATTAAACGTAATTCGATGTTCTTGAGGGTAGGGGATTGATTTGGGTCGTGCTGGGGATATGACGCCGCCTTTGCGTTGGCGGTTGGGTGTTGCTGGTGGGGTGGCGCTGGCTGTGTTGCTTGTTGACCAGCTGACCAAGCTTGCGGTTCGTGCCGTGGGCGACGCTTTGCATGTGACCGTTATCCCCGGTGTTATCGACTTTATGTTTGTCCGCAATATCGGAGCCGCCTTTAGCATGGGCGAGGGTCATGGCGTCACTTTCGCTGTGTTGGCGCTTGCGGTCATTGTCGCCATTGCCGTGTACTTGCTCCGTGCATCCCAGCTCGCCCATCTTGAGGTCGTGGGCATGGCGATGGTTGCGGGCGGTGCTATTGGCAACGCTATCGATCGTTTGGCCTTTGGCTTCGTGACCGATTTTATTGCCACCACCTTCATCGACTTCCCCGTCTTCAATGTGGCCGATATCGGCATTACCTTGGGCGTCGTGCTCGCCCTCTTCGGATACATGTTCTTGAGCCCCGCGGCCCGTGAGGTCGACGCGACCGCTGAGCTTAACGCCCGTGACGAGGCCCGCGCCAAGCGCAAGGCCCAGCAACGCGGGGAGCGTGCCCGCAAAATTCGCGAAAGGAACGAGCGCTAATGGCCGACATCCATATTCTTGTTGCCGACGATGCCGCCGGTCAGCGTCTTGACGCTTATCTGGGCGCCAATGACGGCTGTCCTACGCGTTCTGCCTGTGCGCATCTGATCGAGGGCGGCGCCGTCGCTGTCAATGGCGAGACCTGCCTGTCCAAAAAGTACGCCGTGCGAGCCGGCGACCGTATTTCGGTCGATTTGCCCGAGCCGCACGATCCCACCGATGTGATTCCCGAGGCCATCCCGCTCGACATTCGCTATGAGGACGATTATCTCATTGTGCTCTCCAAGCAGCGCGGCCTGGTGTGCCATCCTGCGCATGGTCATGAGAGCGGTACGCTCGCGAATGCCCTGGTCTATCACTGCGGTATCGACCATCTGGGCACCGTGCAGGGTGAGGACCGACCCGGCATCGTGCACCGCCTGGATCGCGATACCTCGGGCCTTATGCTCGCGGCAAAAGACGACGACACCCAGCGCGCGCTTCAAAATCTTATCCGCACGCGCACGCTCGATCGTCGCTATATCACGCTTGTCCACGGGCACATCGCCATGGACGAGGGCACCATCAATACCGGTATTGCCCGTTCCACGCGCGACCGCGTCAAGATGGCGGTTTCGGACGACCCCTTTGCCCGTCAGGCCATTACGACCTTCAAGGTGCTCGAGCGCTTTGATTCCACGCGTTTCGACGACGGCTACACGCTTGTCGAGTGCCACCTGTTTACCGGCAGAACGCACCAGATTCGTGTGCACATGCGCCATATCAACCACGCCTGCGTGGGCGATCCGCTCTACGGCAAGTGCGATGCGCGTGCCGATCAGGGTCTGACCAGGCAGTTCCTTCATTCCTGGCGCGTGGCGTTCGACCATCCCGTGACGGGGGAGCGCATTGAGTGCCGCGACGAGTTGCCCTGGGATCTCGCTGCGGTTCTTGACGATCTGGCTCCGCGCTCGCTCGGTCGCACTGCCGCCGGTGACGAAATCGTCTCTCAGCTCGGTCTGCTCGAAGCCTAGCCAGTATTAGGTGGTTTCTTGAACTCGGTAAGCCTGCGGTAAGATATACGGTTGTTTACGTAACGCGTTCTCGGGAGCCTGCATGCTCGCCTTTTTACAAACCAACACACCCATCGTGGTCTTCAACCAGATTGTCGTCACGCTGCTCACGGTCTGCTTTCTGTACCAGGTGGTCTTCTTTGTCATTGGCGCTCTTCGTGGCGAGGTCGCGCCTCCCAAGGCCAAAAAACTCCATCGTTATGCTTTCTTTATCGCGGCGCATAACGAGGAGGCCGTGATCGCCAACCTTGTTCGCTCCATCAAGGACCAGGATTATCCGTCCGAGCTTATCGAGGTCTTCGTGGTTGCCGACGCCTGCACCGACAACACCGCACAGCTCGCGCGCGAGGCAGGTGCCATTGTTTACGAGCGCAATGATCTTGCCCGTAAGGGTAAGAGCTGGGTCATGGACTTTGGCTTCGACCGCATCCTTAACGAGTATCCCGACACGTTTGAAGGCTACTTTATCTTCGATGCCGATAACGTTATCTCCCGCGATTACGTGTCCAAGATGAACGATGCCTTTGACCAGGGATTCCATGTGGTCACGAGCTATCGCAACTCCAAGAATTTTGGCAGCTCGTGGATCTCGGCAGCTAATGCTACCTGGTATTTGCGCGAGGCGCGCTTTCTCAACAACGCGCGTAATATCTGTAAGACGTCTTGCGCCGTCTCGGGTTCGGGCTACCTCATCTCCGCCAGTGTTATTGAGGGCATGCACGGCTGGCAGTTCCACACGCTGACCGAGGACATTCAGTTCACTACGTTCTGCGCTATTCACGGTATTCGCATTGGCTATGCGCCGGCGGAGTTCTTTGACGAGCAACCCGTGACGTTCAAGGCATCCTGGAAGCAGCGTATGCGCTGGACCAAGGGCTTTTACCAGGTGTTCTTTACCTACGGCAAGCATCTGGTCAAGTCGACGTTCCGCTATCATCGCTTTGCCGCCTACGACATGTTCATGACGATCGCCCCGGGTATGCTGCTATCGCTGATCTCGATGCTCGCTAATGCGACGTTCTTGATTGTGGGTGGCCTTTCGCATGGTTTCTTGGCTACCGAAGTCGAGATGCAGGCGTGCGCCGCTTCGCTCATTATGACCTTCGCCATGATGTATCAGACCTTCTTTATCCTGGCGCTGCTCACGACTATCTTTGAGTACAAGCACATTCACTGCGCGCAAAAGTGGCGTCTGGTGACTAACCTGTTTACCTTCCCGATCTTTATGTTCAGCTATATCCCCATCACGGTGGCCGCGCTGTTCCTGAAGGTCGACTGGGTTCCTACCCAGCATGCCGTAAACGTCACCCTCGACGAGGTCATGCAAGGCGCCAAATAACCACCACCAAAACCACCGCAAAGGGGACAGGCACCTTTGTGGTGGTTTTTGCTTTTGCGATGCAGCTCGAGGAGGTACTCGATGTTTTATATCCCGTTTTGGATTTGCATCTTTGCCGGCGCGGCGATTGATGCCCGTCAGCGACGTTTTCCCAATGAACTTGCCGGTGCGTGTGCGGTGACGGCGTTAGTGGGCGTTTGGCTCGACAAAGGCGTTAACACAGCGCTTGACCACGCGGGTCTTGCCGTCATTGTGTATCTTGCTCTCGTGCTGACTGAGTCCCTCTGGCGTCGTCTTCGCCAAATCCCGGGCATCGGCATGGGGGATGCCAAGGCGCTCTTCGCGCTTTGCACGCTCGACCCTATGGGTGGCATCGTGGCATTTGCCGTCGCACTCCTGGCTCTGGCCCTTTCCTGCCTCTTCACAAAATCGCGCTCCCTGCCATTGCTCCCGTTTTTAGTGCCGATTTTTGCCATAATCGAGGTCGTGGGCTGCACTTTGTAACCGATTGCGCATCCTTCTTAAGGAGCATGCCATGGAATCTAATCAAGAAACGGCCGTCATTAAGGCGCGCATGGACCGTATTCCCTCAGCGTTGTCGCCCGAGCTTGTCGAGCGCATTGCCGCCGATCGTGCTTCGGGCTATGTCAACCCGTATCGTTGCAACGATGATCAGGTCATTCGTCGTATTGATCGCACTACCGACAAAGGCACGCTTATGCGTCCGGCGTTTATGCGCGATACCGAAAAGATACTTCATCTTCCGGCTTACACCCGGTATGCGGGCAAAACGCAGGTCTTTAGCTTTCGTAGCAATGACGATCTGTCACGCCGCGGTTTGCACGTGCAGCTTGTCTCGCGCATTGCGCGCGATATCGGTCGCGCCCTGGGGCTCAATTGCGATCTGATCGAGGCGATTGGCCTGGGCCACGACTTGGGACACACGCCTTTCGGCCATTCCGGCGAGCGCTTCCTCAACGATATCTATCATGAGCGTACGGGGCGTTATTTTTTCCATAACGTGCAGTCGGTTCGCGTGCTCGACGCGTTGTATGGCCGCAACGTGTCGCTCCAGACGCTCGACGGCGTGCTATGCCATAACGGCGAGTACGAGCAGCGTGTGTTTGAGCTCTCGGACATGGGCTCCTTTGACCAGTTTGACCAGACGGTTGAGGATTGCATTGCCACGGGCTATAGCGCAATTGAGCATCTGCGTCCCATGACGCTCGAGGGCTGCGTCGTTCGCATCTCGGATATTCTTGCCTACGTCGGTCGTGACCGTCAGGATGCGATCGCGGCGGGCCTGCTGTCACCCGACGCTTTTGATGATGGCCGGGGCGGTGCCTACAACAGCTGGATCCTTACGCACGCTTCCATCGATATCGTGGAGCATAGCTATGGTAAGCCGCGCATCGAGATGAGCGAGGACCTGTTTGAGGAGATCCGCCGGGCCAAGCGCGAGAACTACGAGAAGATCTATAGCAAGGGCGGTATCGAAGGCGACTCCGAGGCGGAGCTGCGCGAAGCCTTCGAAAAGCTTTACGACCGTTGCCTGCAGGATATAAACGAAGGTGACGAGTCCTCGTATATCTTTAAACACCACATTTCTCGCATCGAGCAGCAGCTTTCCTACTACGATCGCGCCTATGCCTGGCAGGACGACAAGGATCAAGCCGTGGTGGATTATATCGCGAGCATGACGGACGGTTATTTCTGCGAACTGACGAGCAAGCTGTTCCCGGGTCTAAAGTTTCCGCATCGTACCTATATTAACGAACGGTAGTTCGTATTAATTCGGTATACTGTTAGTGGAAAACGTATTTGATTAATACACGGGATGGCTATGGACGACCTTTTTTCTGCTTCGACGCGCGAGCGTTCCTTTCAGAATGCGCCGCTTGCGGTGCGCATGCGCCCCAATTCGCTCGACGAGTACGTGGGCCAGCAAAAGGCCGTCGGTAAGGGTTCATGGCTGCGTGCCGCGATCGAGCACGACGTGCTTTCGAGCGTGATTCTGTACGGGCCTGCCGGTACGGGCAAGACGACGCTGGCCCACATTATCGCCAACCATACCAAGAGCGAGTTTGTCGAGGTCAGCGCCGTCACGGGTACCGTGAAGGACCTGCGTCGTGTAATTGATGAGGCCAAGACGCGCCTGAATACGTACGACCGCCGCACCATTCTATTCATCGATGAGATTCACCGCTTCTCTAAGTCGCAGCAGGATGCCTTGCTGCATGCAGTTGAGAACCGTACCGTCATTATGATTGGCGCTACGACAGAGAACCCGTACTTCGAGGTCAACTCGGCACTGCTCTCACGTGGTCGCGTCGTGGAGCTTGAGCATCTGAAGGATGAGGATATCGCCACGCTTATTGAACGTGCGCTTGAGGCACCGCAGGGTTTGAACGGTAAGTTCTCGGCCGATGAGGATACGGTCAAGACCATTTGCACGCTGGCAGCGGGTGACGCTCGCTCGGCGCTCACGACGCTTGAGCTTGCGAGCGAGATTGCCGTCACGCGTCCCGATACCGAGGGAACGCCAGCGCCTGCGGCGGGGGAGCGCTATCCCATCACCGTGGATGACGTGAAGATCGCCAACCCGCGTCGCGGCTTTACGTATGACAAAAACGGCGACATGCACTACGACATCATCAGTGCGTTTATTAAGTCTATGCGCGGTAGCGACCCCGATGCCACGATCTATTGGCTCGCGCGCATGATCGATGCTGGGGAGGATCCTAAGTTTATCGCTCGCCGCATTATGATTCACGCTTCTGAGGATGTTGGCAACGCCGACCCGCAGGCGCTTTTGGTGGCGCATGCTGCCTTTAAATCTGCTGAAGTTATTGGCTATCCTGAATGTCGCATTAACCTTGCACAAGCTGCGCTCTATGTGTGCTTGGCGCCCAAGTCCAATGCGTGCGAGGCCTCGATCGATGCGGCGCTAGCCGATATCCACAGCAGTGGTCTTCGCGAGGTGCCCAGCTACCTGCGCGATCGCCATCGCCCGGGCAGCGATGAATACGGTGTGTATAAGTATCCGCACGATTATCCCGAAGGCTGGGTCGATCAGCGCTATTTGCCCGAAGGCTTGGAACGCGGTGCATTTTGGCAGCCTGCCGGCCGCGGTTGGGAAGAATGGCGCGTAGAGCAAAGTGAACGCGACCGCAGCGGGAATGCACCGAAGTAGCTGCTGATAATTTTGTCCCACGTTGCTGCTCATGGCATGTTCGGTCCCCTTTGGGGTACCATGGAAACCGTCTGTATATCGATTCCTTTGGGAGGCTTGTATGAGTCCCATTCAAATCGCCCTGCTGCTGCTCGCTGTTGCCGGCGTGTGGGCCATCGTTGAGCTCGCGCTTACCCTGCGCAAGACCCGCACCGTTGTCGACTCGCTCGATAAGACCGTTAACGACCTCAACAACACCATCGCCGAGGCTCAGCCTGTGGTGGCAAAGCTCGATGGCGCTGTCGATGAGCTTACGCCGGCGCTTGCCCAGATGGAGCCGCTGCTTAAGTCGAGCAAGACGGCAGTTGATGCCCTTACCTCCAATCTCGTAGAGGTCGAAGCCGTGGTTCGCGACATTTCTGAGGTCACCGGTAGCATGGCCGAGGCCAGCAATGCTGTGTCGAGCGTGACTGATTCTGCGGCAGGTGCCGTGCAGAAACTCTTTAACAAGGTGAAGGCTCCCGCGGCCGACGCTGAGTGCAAGCTTTCCGCTGCCGAAGAAGCCGAGCAGCCGACCGAGCGTGTCCTGATTGGCGAAGCCGGGGACGATGTCGCTGCTGGTGACAATGATGCACAGAAGCCTGCTGCTAAAGCAGCCCAGTATTACACCTACACGCCCGCCGAGACCTCTGAGGAGTCCTGCGATGAGTAGCGAAGCAACTTGCCCCATTACGCTGACCGTTGCCGGCGACCCGCGTCTGGCGCGCCTTGTGCGCATGACGGCGGCAAATGTCGGTGCGCTCTGCTCCATGTCCGTCGATCGCATCGAGGACATTCGTATGGCTGCCGAGGAAGCATTTATTTTCGGCTGCACGGCTGTTGATTCCGATGACATCTCGATCAAATTCGATGTCGACGAATCTCACGTTGGCATGACCTTTACCTTTGGCGACCAGGCCACCGTCGACGAGGATGACCAGGCCGCTGTGTATGCCGAGCTCATTTTGGCGAGCGTGTGCGACTCCTACGAAAAGACTGCGGCGCCCCTGACGCTTTCCCTCGACCTCAAGGCGGATATCTAATATGACCGAACGTTCCCGGAGCGGTAAGACCGCTTGGGACAAGGAGAAAACCCGCGAGCTGTTTCGTCGCTATAAAGAGACCGGTGACCCGGACGCACGCGAGCAGCTCGTCATGTCCCACATGAACCTGGTAAGGTTTCTTGCCAACAAGTTTAAGAACCGCGGCGAGCCGCTCGATGACCTGATGCAGGTTGGTTATTTGGGCCTGCTCAAGGCTATCGATCGCTTTGACCCTGAGCGCGGACTCGAGTTCACCACGTTTGCCACGCCTACCATCTTGGGCGAGATCAAGCGTCACTTCCGCGACAAGGGCTGGAGCGTGCGCGTGCCCCGTCGCTTGCAGGAGCTCTCGGCCAAGGTCAACCAGGCTACCGATAAGCTCACCAACGAGCTACAGCGCTCGCCTAAGGTTGAGGAAATCGCTGAGTACTTGGACGTGACGGTCGATGAGGTGCTGGAGGCCATGGAATCGTCTTCGGCCTATACCTCGGTGCCCATCGAGGCTCCTGGTGCGTCCGATTCGGACGATGCCCCCTCGATTCTCGACCGTTACGCCGACGACGACAACGAGCTCGACTTTACCGATGACCGCCTAGTGATCGAGGAAGCCATCCGTGATTTCTCGCCGCGCGAGCGCGAGGTGATTGAGCTGCGCTTTGTGAAGGGCATGACCCAGATCGAGATCGCCAAGAAGCTGGGTATTTCTCAGGTACAGGTTTCGCGTCTGCTGCGCCGCACGCTTAAGAAGATTCAGGACAAGATCGACCCCGACGGAGTGATGATTCGTTCATGAGTGAGCACCCCCAGCAAACCGATCGCGTGCTGCGCGACACCCGCATTCTGACGCTGCGCATTTGGGCTGTTGTCGGCTGCATTGTTATTGCTGCTGTCATCTTTAACCTTATGGGCATCCTGGCACCGGTTGTTGAGTTTCTTGCCGTCGGCTCCATCATTGCTTTTGTGATGTCCCCGATCACCAACTGGCTCGAGCACCATGGCGTGAATCGCGGCATCGGTTCGCTTATCGCGCTTATTGTTGTTGTTGCCGTGCTCGTCGGTGTCGTTTGCATCTTGTCGCCGATTCTCTTTGGTCAGATCATGGAAGTCCTGAGCCGCCTGCCCGAGCAGCTTCGTGTTGCGGGTGGCGATCTCAATGAGATGATCTCGCATGCCAAGACGCTCAACAACACGCCGCTCAAGGAGTATTTGGACGATAATCTTTCGTCCCTGGTTACCGTGGCATCGAAGTATGTGTCTCAGATTGCTGCCGAGCTTGGTCGCGGTGTGTTCCCGCTCATCACCAATACGGCCTCGCAGTTGTTCGTGATCTTCCTTGGTCTGGTGCTTGCCTACTGGATGGCCTGCGACTACCCTCGCATGCATCACGAGATTTGCACCATCATCGGTCAGGAGAAGGAGACCTCGTACCGCTTTATGGTCGCCATCCTTTCTCGCTCTGTCGGCGGCTACATGCGCGGTATGGTCGTGACGTCCATCTGCGGTGGTTTCCTCGCCTTTATCGGTTTTTTGATCATCGGTCATCCGTATGCGGCGCTCATGGCTATCTTTACCGGCATCATGCATTTGGTTCCGGTCGTCGGTCCCTGGGTGAGCGCAGCAATCGCCACGGTACTCGGCTTCATGTTCAGTCCCATGTTGGCGTTATGGACGCTCATCGTGACGATGGTCGCGCAAAACGTCACCGATAACGTGATTTCGCCTAAGGTTATGCAGAGCTCGGTGCAGGTGCATCCCATCATGAGCCTCACGGCGCTCGTTATTGGCTCGGCACTCATGGGCCCCATCGGCATGATTATTGCCATCCCGCTATGTGCGGCCCTCAAGGGTATCTTCGTGTACTACTTCGAGAATGAGACCGGCCGCCAGCTTGTGGCCTATGACGGCGCCGTGTTTAAGGGCACACCGTACCGCGATGCCGATGGCAACCCGGTCGCCGCCTACGACGCGCTCGGCGACGACACCTTCATCTACGAGTCCGAGCTCATCGGCAACGAGACCGCGCCCGAGGCCCAGGCCATGCCCAAACCCGAGCTCGATAATCCCTGGATGAAGCTCTCGGGCCTTCAGCCCGATGCTACGGGCTTTTTCAAGAATCCCTTCGCCAAAGACGACGATTTCAATATGAACGACGAAACCAAAACCGGCATCGACGGCTCCATGGACGATTCGGATTCTAAATAGGTTCTATTAACGTTTCTTGAAGTTGTAAATGACAAGAAACGCGACCAAAGCGATTGATAAGGGGCCGGCTACATAGAAAAAGAGAACGTCAATTGCGCGTAGAGTGTAATAAGCCTTATCGCCGGACATTACTGTATACAATACGTATCCAAATGATGGTTGGTTTGCGTACCAGCATGAGAAGGCTAAGAGCGCTAAAAGTGCTACAACCAGAAGTGCATTCAGGACAAATCGTTTGCTTTTCATCGATCGCTCCTTCCGGGTGAATCTTATATGCAATTATACAGCAGTCCTTTTTCAAAGGATCGCGCAGTACTAAATAACGTGCACTTTCGCTGGAGGGTCGCTGTTTGGCGACCCTCTTTTTTGCACAGGCGCGGCGGGATGGTAATATCGTTACGTTTGAACTGTTTCGATGTGAAACCGAGGAGATTCCCTCTATGAGTGCTGACTACCCGTCAATGACTACGGCCGAGATTCGCTCCAAGTTCCTCAACTTCTTTGAGGAGCGCGGTCTTAAGCTCTATCCTTCTTCGTCCCTCGTCCCTGACGATCCTTCGCTGCTGCTTGCCAACGCCGGCATGAACCAGTTTAAGGAGTACTACCAGGGCAAGAAGACCATGAAGGAGATCGGCGCTATCTCCTGCCAGAAGTGCGTCCGCACCAACGACATCGATTGCATCGGCGAGGACGGCCGTCACCTGTCCTTCTTTGAGATGCTCGGCGACTTCTCCTTTGGCGGCGTCTCCAAGCAGCAGGCTTGCGCCTGGGCCTTTGAGCTCATCACCAAGGAGTTCAAGCTGCCGCTCGACCGCCTGTACTTCACCGTCTTTACCGAGGACGACGAGACCCACGACGTGTGGCGTTCTCTGGGCGTTGCTGAGGACCACATCTCCCGCCTGGGCGAGGACGATAACTTCTGGGCCGCTGGCCCCACCGGTCCCTGCGGTCCGTGCTCAGAGATCTACTTTGACATGGGCGAGGAGGTCGGCTGCGGCAGCCCCGACTGCAAGCCTGGCTGCGACTGCGACCGCTTCCTGGAGTTCTGGAACCTCGTCTTTACCCAGTACGACCGCCAGGAGGACGGCTCCATGCCGGAGCTGCCGCACCGCAACCTCGATACGGGCATGGGCCTGGAGCGCATAGCCGCCATCATGCAGCACAAGACCGCCAACTACGACGGCGATCTGATGCAGCACCTCATCAAGCTGGGCGAGAAGATTAGCGGCAAGACCTATGACGCCGACGATTACTCTGGCGCCAGCCGCTCCCTGCGTATCATCGCCGACCACTCCCGTGCCGTCGACTTTATGATCTCGGACGGCATCCTTCCCGGTAACGAGGGTCGCGAGTACGTCCTTCGCCGCCTGCTCCGTCGTGCCGTGTTCCACGGTCGCCTGCTGGGCATCGAGGGCGCCTTCCTGACCAAGTTCATCGACGAGGTTAACGCTCAGATGGGTGAGGCTTATCCCGAGCTGCTCAAGAATGTCGCGCTCGTCAAGGGTATCGTCGCCTCCGAGGAGGAGCGCTTCTCCACGACGCTCGACAACGGCCGCGTCTATCTGGACGAGGCCCTGGCAGCGCTTGCCGAGGGCGCCGTGCTTTCGGGCGATGTCGCCTTTAAACTGCACGACACCTTTGGTTTCCCCATCGATCTGACCGTCGAGATCGCCGGCACCGCTGGCCACGACGTCGATATGGACGGCTTCACTGCCTGCATGGAGGACCAGAAGGCCCGCGCCCGCGCCAATGCCAAGGGCGACGCCTGGGGCAGCTTCAACGACGTGTGGGTCGAGCTTTCGGACAAGGTCGCAGCGACCGAGTTCGACGGCTATGACAACGATGTGATCGAGGGCGCCAAGGTTGTCGCCATCGTGCGCAACGGCGAGTCCGTCGAGTCCGCTGCCGCCGGCGAGGATGTCGAGGTTGTGCTCGACCGCACCCCGTTCTATGCCGAGATGGGTGGCCAGCAGGGCGATGCCGGCAAGCTTTCCGCCGAGGGCGTTGTTCTGACCGTTGCCGACACCAAGAACCACAACGGCCTGTATGCCCACGTCGCGCACGTTGCCGAGGGCACGCTGGCTGTCGGTGCCGCTGTTACCGCCGCGCTCGACGCCGAGCGCCGTGGCTTCCTGCGCCGCAACCACACCGCCACGCACCTGCTCGACGCTGCCCTTAAGCAGGTCCTGGGCGAGCACGTCTCCCAGGCCGGCTCGCTGGTGACGCCCGAGCACCTACGCTTTGACTTCACGCACTTCGAGGCCCTGTCCTCCGAGCAGCTCAAGGCTGTCGAGGACCTGGTCAACCAGCAGATCTTCGCTTCCAAGCCGGTCGTGACCCGTGTCATGGGCATCGACGAGGCTAAGGCTGCCGGCGCTGTCGCTCTGTTTGGAGAGAAGTACGGCGATGTCGTCCGCGTCGTCTCCGTGGGCGCTGAGGACCAGCCGTTCTCCCGCGAGCTCTGTGGTGGCACCCATGCCGCCAATACCGCAGAGATTGGTCTGTTCAAGATCATTTCCGAGTCCTCCACGGGCTCCAATGTCCGCCGTATCGAGGCCGTGACCTCTAAGGGTGCCCTCGACTACATGGCCGACCGCCTGGCGCTCGTTGACGCCGCCGCCGCTGCGCTCAAGTGCCGCGTCGACGAGGTTCCCGCCCGCGTGGAGAACCTGCAGGCTGAGCTGCGCGAGACGTCCAACAAGCTCAAAAAGGCTCTGACCGGTGGCTCCTCCGACGCCATCTCCAGCGCCATCGAGGGCGCCGTCGAGCTCGACGGCTATAAGCTCGTTGTCGCTGAGCTCCAGGGCCTTGAGGCTGCCGACCTGCGCAACGTATGGGATACCGTGCATCAGAAGGTCGCCGGCCCTGTCGCTTGTGTCGTCGCCAGCGTGACTGAGAAGGGCACTCCGGCCCTGCTCGCTGCCGGCTCCGATGACGCCGTCAAGGCCGGTTTCCACGCCGGTAACGTGATCAAGCAGATCGCGGGTCTGGTCGACGGTCGCGGTGGCGGTCGTCCCAACATGGCCCAGGCCGGTGGCAAGAATGCTGCCGGCATCGCCGATGCCCTCGCGGCCGCTAAGACCGCGCTCGGCGCCTAAGAATCTAAGAAGTCGCTGTGGTTGCGCTCGCGCTGGACATAGGGGAGACCAGGATTGGCATCGCCGTCTCGAGCCGTGATGGCAAGATGGCGATGCCTGTCAAGGTGCTTCCGGCTGCCGAGGTCACCGGTATGGCCAAGACGTTCCGCTACCTGGTTGAGGACTATGAGCCCGACATCCTGGTAAGCGGACGCCCCCTGACCATGGCCGGTGAGCCCGGCCCCCAGGCCGAGCGCGTTGCCGCCGTGGCGCAAAAGATTGCCGACGAGCTCGATCTTCCGCTGGAGTTTGAGGACGAACGTCTGTCTTCGCAAGAGGCCAAGCGTATCCTGCGCGAGCAGGGCCTCAACGAAAAGCAGATGAGGGGCAAGATCGACATGATTGCCGCCAGCCTGTTTTTGCAGACGTGGCTCGATCGTAAAAACGAGGAGGTTTCGCATGTCTAGCGCTTCCGATCCGCGCCAGCAGAATCGTACACGGCAGCCG
This sequence comes from uncultured Collinsella sp., assembly GCA_902494195.1. Lineage (GTDB taxonomy): Bacteria > Actinomycetota > Coriobacteriia > Coriobacteriales > Coriobacteriaceae > Collinsella. The sequence goes on from CABUSH010000004.1 coordinate 88,629, forward strand.
GCGTCGCGCCCTGCCCAGCCTGGCCAGCGTCCGGCACAGCCGACGCAGCGCGCAGCTCAGTCTGCCGCGCGCTCGGTGCAGTCCTTCTCTCATTCGGCCCAACCTGTTCAACGGACGGGTCAGCAGCCTTCTGCTCGTTCGGTTCAGCATTCGGCTTCTCACGCGGCTCAACAGCCCACTGCTCGTACGGCCCAGCCTGCAGGCGGTACCCGCTTTAAGCAGCAGGCACCTACCCAGCGAACTCAGGTCCCTCAATCGCATTCGCATCACGCTCGCGGTTCGCATGGCGTTGCTCCGGCGACCCGCTCGAGCTACAACACGCATGCTCGTCGCGGTGCTCAAAAGAAAAGCTCCCCGGTGCCTATGATTATCGGCGTTGTGGTGGCGGTGCTCGCGCTTGCTGCGATCGCTTTCTTTGTCGTGCCGGCCGTCAAGGGCTTCTTTGCCGGTGAGGATACGAAGGTCACGGCTGGTCAGCAGGTTACGGTGACCATTCCCGATGGTGCTTCAGGCGATACGATCGCCTCGATTCTCTCCGAGAACCATATCGTAGAAAATCCCAAGGATTACTATGCGGCGGTGAAAAAGCTCAACGCCGATATGTCGCTCAAGCCCGGTGATTATTCGTTCACCACACTCATGGATGCGACCAAGGTTGTTCAGCAGCTCATGGAAGGCCCCAACGCGGGCTCCAGTGCGCTGACTATCCCTGAGGGCCTGACGGTCGATCAAGTCGCCGACCGTGTGGCCCAGGCCTACGACAGCATCTCTAAGGAAGACTTCCTCAACCAGGCCAAGGCCTCCAAATACGTGGACGACTATAGCTTCCTTAAGGGCGCCGCCAACGATTCGCTCGAGGGTTTCTTGTTCCCCAAGACCTATTCGTTGGGTGATTTGCCGACGGCCGATGGCGTGATTCGCGCTATGCTCGATCAGTTTAAGACCGAGTACAAGTCGCTTGACTTTGCGAGCTGCGAAGCCAAGATCAAGGAACGCTACGGTGTGGAGATGTCCGACTACGACATCGTCAACTTGGCCTCTATCGTTGAGCGCGAGGGCCTCAACGCCGATCAACGTGCGCACGTGGCCTCGGTCTTCTACAACCGTCTTGCCGGCAAGCTCGATGGTCTGCGCTATCTCAACAGCGATGCGACCATGATGTATGTCACCGGTGGCGAGGTTACCGCCGACGACCTGCAGAGCGATAGTCCGTATAACACCTATAAGCACGAGGGCCTGCCGCCCACGCCCATCTGCTCTCCGTCGCTCGAGGCACTCAAGGCCACGCTTGAGCCGACCGACTCCGATGACCTGTATTTCTACATTACGCAGGACGAGGAGTACTTCTCGCAAACCTACGAAGAGCATCAACAGTCTTGGAATTAGCATGAGGATTTTTAGCCCCAAACGTTACGTTGCCTCGGTCGATCGCATCGACCTTGATACCCTTTGGGCCGACGGCAAACGCGCCATTCTGCTCGATCGCGATAACACCCTGGTGCCGCGCGACACCGAGCAGGTTCCCGCCGCGGTTTCCGCTTGGCTCGATACCGCCTGCGCCAAAGGCTTTAAGCTGTGCATGGTGTCCAACAACTGGCATCGCGACCAGGTCATGGCATCAGCACGCGAGCTGGGACTCGAGGCCATCAGCCATGCCATGAAGCCGGCGCCGTTTGCCCTCAAGGCGGGTCTTAAGCGCCTCGGCGCCACGGCTGACGAGGCGGTGCTGATCGGTGATCAGCTCTACACGGACGTGTGGAGCGGCAACTTCGCCGGCGTCGATACCATCCTGGTAAAGCCGCAGGCGACGCAGGACCTGTGGTATACGCAGATCTTCCGTATCTTTGAGCGCCGGGCCCTGCGCGACCTTCCTTGCGAGGAATAGGTCTCGTCATGTCCCAGCACATCAAACACGGCTGCGACCATATCTTCTTTATCGGCTTTTTGGGCGCGGGCAAGTCGACGCTTGCGCGCAACGTGGGCACCATGTTCAAGCGGCGTTTTATCGATACCGACCGTCTGGTCGTGCGCCGTTGCGGCAAGTCGGTAACCGAGATTTTTGAGACCGAGGGCGAGGATCGTTTTCGCGAGCTCGAGACCTCGGCGCTCCGTTCGCTCCAAAGCGAGCGCAGCCTGTTGGTTTCGTGCGGGGGCGGTATCGTCGAAACGCCGGTGAATATTGAACTGATGCACGAAATGGGTACGTGCGTGTACCTCGAGGGCGACTTCGAGGATTCGATTCGACAGATTCGTCGGTCCGACACGCGCCCCGATTTCCGTTCGCCCGAGCATGCTGCGCGCCTGTTTGAGCATCGCCGTCCGCTGTATCGCCAGGCCGCCGACCTTACCCTTGATATTCGCAACAAGTCCTTCGAGGACGTTTCCTACCTTTGTGCCGAGATGCTTTTGGAGCGTGGGCTGCTATGATTCGCCGTCAACTGATCAATTTCCAAAACCGCAGCGTCGATGTCCGCGTCGGATTGGGCGCGTTCGATGAACTGTCGCGTATGTTTGCCTCGGCCGTGGGCAAGCCTAAGCGCGCGATGGTCGTTTGGAACACCGCCACATCCGAGCGTTTTGGTGAAGTCGTCGAACATGCGCTGGTCGACGCCGGTTTTGCCGTGTCGCCGCTAGTCCTCGAGGTTTCGCCTGCTGGTGCCACGCTGGCCGATGCCGATGCGATCTTTGGCGCCCTGTCTGCCAACGGCGTTACCTGCGACGATCTGGTTGTCGCCGTTGGCGATGCCGCAACCTGCTCGGTTGTTAGCTGGTGCGCCAACCAGTGGTGTGGCCGAACCGAGTGCGCGCTGCTGCCGACGACCTTCGACGCCATGCTCACGGTCGCGACGACCATGAAGCCGCTCGTCGCCTCGCCGGCGAATGCGCTTCCCGCTATCGCGTTCCGTCCTGAGCCGGGCTTGGTCGTGTGTGACCTCGACCTTGTTCGCGAGGCGGACCCCGAGTACCTCAAGTTCGGCTATGTGGTGCTTGTTGGCACCATGCTTTCGAGCAGCAAGTCCCGCTGGAATCAGTTTACTGAGACCGTTCCCGAGATTCTCGCGGGCGAGGAGGTCGCGCTCGTCAATGCAGTTCAATGGTCTCAGACTGCCCGCAAGGACGTACTGATGGCCACGAACCCGAGCGCCCGCCATGCGCTCGATTTTGGCAAGACGGGGGAGCGTACCCTGCGCGCTTGCTTGGGCGATGCTGCTTCGCAGGTTCCTGCCTACCAGCTGTTGTCCGAGGGCATGCGCTTTGAGGCGCGCCTAGCACATGATGCCTGCGACTTCGATATCGATTACGTCTTTGAGGTCGATGACTGCCTAGAGGACTTTGGTATCGAGGAACTTGCCCTCGATCTGGAGCCTGCCGCATATATCGAGGAGTTCCGCAGGCAGCAGTTCGCTCGCTCGAATCGCAGCATGCTGCCGCTGCCCGCGGCACTCGGCGCCATTCGCCTAACGAGCGTTGAGGACGAGGTTCTTGAGCGCCATGCTCACGCTTACTTGGCTTCTCGCAAAGAACTTCTCTAAGATTTATTGACATCCATCGTCTTTCGTATCATGTTGAGGGACGGGTTTCCAATCGGTTGCGGTTCGCATGCGATTCCGACGTTCGGTTGAGACCCGTCCCGTCTTTATAGAGACAATAAGAAAGGAATCTGCATGTCTGAGTTTGCTGCCGGTCCTGCCGGTCGTATCGAACGTGTCCGTGCCCTGATGGTCGAGCGCGGCTACGACGCTATCGTGGTACGCGACGAGGCCAATCTTCGTTGGCTCACGGGCGTGAAGGGCGTCTTCGACTACACCTTCGAGTTCCCGCACGCGGCGTTTATTACGGCTGACCAGTGCCTGTTCCATACCGACTCGCGCTACCTCAACAGCTTTGAGGAGAACACGCCCGCCGGCAGCCCTTGGGTCTATGACATGGACGAGGGCACCATCCCCGGTTGGGTCGCCGGCAAGATCGCAGCCAACAAGTGCCGCGTCTGCGCTGTCGAGGACGATATGCAGATCAACTTCTACCAGGGCATTCAGCGTGGTCTGGAGGATCGTTCCGTCGCCTGCATGTTGCCGCTGATGCATGACGACATCCGCAAGATGCGCGCCATCAAGGATGCCGAGGAGATCGAGCTCATGCGCCATGCACAGTCGATCACTGACGCCGCCTTCCAGCACATGCTCGGCTTTATTAAGCCCGGTATGACCGAGAAGCAGATTCGCAACGAGCTCGAGAACTTTATGTTCGCCAACGGCGCTGACAGCCTTGCCTTCGGCTCCATCGTAGCGAGCGGTCCCAACACCGCCAACCCGCATGCCGTGCCGAGCGACCGCGTGATCGAGAAGGGCGACTTTGTCCTCATGGATTACGGCGCGGGCTACTGCGATTATCGTTCCGATATGACGCGCACCGTCGTGATGGGCGAGCCCACGCAGGAACAGCTCGACCTGTATGCGCTCGTGCGCCGTACGCACGAGGAATGCGTCGCCGCCATCCATCCGGGCGTCGAGGGCAACGACATTTTCAAGCTTTCCAAGAAGATCATCGGCGATGCCGGCTATGGCGATTACTACAACCATGGTCTGGGCCACGGCGTGGGCATCGACATCCACGAGCTGCCCAACTTCAACCGCAGCAAGAACACCATCGAGATCGGCTCGGTTGTCACCATGGAGCCCGGCGTCTACCTGCCCGGCGTGGGCGGCGTGCGCCTTGAGGACTACGGCGTGGTCACCGAGAACGGCTACGAGCCCTTCACCAAGACCCCGCACGACCTGCACGTTATCGACTGCTAGTCTACTTCGGTAGATAGTTTGGGGCGGGGCGTTCGGATCGATTCGGACGCCCCGCGTTCTCTTTTTATGCGCTCGCTGCAGGCGCCGTCTGCAAGTGTATAATTTCTGTCGTATGTAATTTGGACGCTTGTGCGTTCTGCCCATAACAAGAAAGGTCGCTATGCCTACCATTTCTACCGCCGACTTCAAGAACGGCCTCGGTCTCCGCATCAAGGACAAGGTCTACACCATCGTCGAGTTCCAGCATGTCAAGCCGGGCAAGGGCGGCGCGTTTGTGCGCTACAAGACCCGCGACATCAAGAGCGGCCGCGTCGTCGAGAACACCTGCAACGCCGGCACCAAGTTCGAGAGCGTCATGCTTACCACCCGCGAGTTCCAGTACCTCTACAACGATGGCGCCGACTACATCTTCATGGACAACGAGTCCTATGAGCAGGTTCCCGTTCCCGAGGACATGGTGGGCGAGAACTCCAAGTGGCTGCGCGAGAACGACATCTGCCAGCTGCTCTTCGCCGACGATGAGCTCATGGGCGTGACCCCCCCGATGTTCATCGAGACCACCATCGTCCAGACCGACCCGGGCTTTAAGGGCGACACCGTCCAGGGTTCCACCAAGCCGGCCACGATTGACACCGGCGCTGTCATCCAGGTCCCCATGTACCTCAACGAGGGCGAGGTCATCAAGGTTGACACCCGCGACGGCAAGTTCGTCTCCCGCGTCTAGCAACCAACTCTTCTAGGAGGACTCATGCCCCAGGAAATCAAGATTGACGGCATCGGCATTTCGCCCGATGTTCTGACCGCCATCGTCTCGCGCGCCGTGTCGGATGTCGAGGGCATCGCCTCCGTTGGCGTCAAGGACCTTGCCACCAACCTTGTCTCCATGATGCTCTCGTCCAAGGCCCCTGCTTCCGAGCCGGCGGTCGAGGCCGAGGTCGTCGGCGACAAGCTCGCACTCACCGTGCGTGTCGTGGTGTTCTTTGGCTATCCGTTCAAGAAACTCGCCGAGGCCGTTCGCGCCGCCGTGGTCGCCGCCATCGATGCCCAGGTGGGCGTCGAGGTTGAGCGTGTTGACGTTTGCATCGACGGCCTCGTTTTCCCCAAGGAGTAACCTTTGAGCCTTAAGGTTTATCGCGGGCGTACGCTTGCCCGCAGTCAGGCGCTGCAGCTGCTGTTCCAGGCCGAGGCCACGGACAGCCCGCTCGAGCGCGTCCTCGAGGGTGATTTCCTGATCTCGAAGGGTCCCCTCGACCCCTATGCGTTGGAGCTGTGCCGCGGTGCCTACGAGCATATCGACCGCATCGACTGCGCTCTGCGATCCGTTGCCAAGAACTGGGATCTTATGCGCATGCCCGGCGCCGACCGCAATCTGCTGCGTATCGCTGTTTACGAGATGCGTTTCCTCACCGACGAGGAGGTCTCGGACGCCATCGTGATCAACGAGGCCGTCGAGCTTGCCAAGGCCTATGGCACCGACCAGTCCGCGTCGTTCGTCAACGGCGTGCTGGGCAAGATCGCTCGCAGCGAGGAGCTGCCGGGCGAGGACCTATACCAGGAGCTGCTGGCCGAAGATCGCGCTCGCGAGGAGGCACAGGCTGCCGAGGCTGCCGCCAAGGTTGCGGTTGCCCAAGCTGAGGCTGGCGTGCTGGCCGAGGATGCGGACGCCGCCGAGGCTGACATCGACTCCGTCGAGGAGTAGCCATGCCAGAGGGTTCTGTCCGTAACTTTGATGAGATCTCGGACCGTCTGGATCAGATCATCGCTACCGTTCGCTCCAAGGATACCTCCTTGGAGCGTTCGCTCGATTTGTTTGACGAAGCGATTGAGCTGGGCTCCCGCGCGGTCGATATGGTCGACAAGTTTGAGTTGACGCCGCGTGAGGCCGACAAGCTCGAGCAAGAATACGATGAGGATGCGGCAAACGAATCCCAGGATAGCTAGGCTGCATCTCCGGATACGAATGGTTGATGGCATTCATGAAACGCGTGCGTCTTGATGACGAACTGATTTCACAGGGCATCTGCGCCGATCGCGCGGATGCCCTTCGCACTCTTATGGCCGGCTTGGTCTCGAGTGGCGGTGAGCGCTTGACTTCGCCGGGTCTTAAGGTGATGCCGGGGCTGCCGCTGCACGTGAAGGGGCGCATTCCCTATGTTGGCCGCGGCGGTCTTAAGCTCGAAGGCGCGCTTGATGCGTTTGGCATCAATCCGACGGGCCTTGCCTGTCTGGATGTGGGCTGCTCTACCGGGGGTTTTACCGATTGCCTGCTCAAGCGCGGAGCTGCGACCGTTGTCTCTGTGGACGTGGGTCGCGCCCAGTTCGATTGGTCGTTGCGTCAGGACGATCGCGTGACGCTGCATGAGCGCACAAACGTGACGCAGCTGCCTGAGCTTGGCTATCCCGGCGCCATCGACCTGGCTGTGTGTGATGTCTCGTTTACCAGCATCGCGAACATTATCGATGCGGTACTGGCGTGCCTGGCGCCTACGGGTGCATTCTGCACGCTCGTAAAGCCACAGTTTGAAGCTCCGGCGGCGCTGGTGGGCGAGGGCGGCATTGTGACCGATCCCGCTGTGCGCCGCGATACGCTCGTGGCGGCGGTTGAGCTCTTTGCTGCCAAGGGGCTGTTCCCGGTCGATGTGTGCGCGTCGCCCATTCATGGTGCCAAGGGCAACGTTGAGTTTTTCCTGTACGGCACGAGATTTGAATCTGGCGACCGCTCGCAAGACGTGCTGCAATCCCAGGTATCGGTTTTGAGCGAGAAAGCTGCAACGCTATGAAGGTCTTTCTGGTTCCCAATTACTACAAGCAAGAGGCGGTCGAGAGCGGCCTGATGCTCGAGCTTTGGCTGACGCGCCAGGGCTATGAGGTCGCATGGGCTGCCGACCAGCGATCGAAGATTCAAAGCACGCCTGATATCGACGGCTCCGATCTGGTCATTACGCTCGGCGGCGACGGTACGTTGCTGCGCGCTGCCCGCATCCTCAACCATCGCGAGATTCCTATCCTCGGTCTTTCCTATGGTCACCTGGGCTTTTTGACGGCTGCGAGTCCCGAGGAGCGCGACATTCTGCAGGTCGTGAGCGACGCCCTGTCCGGCGAGCTGCATGTGAGCCGTCGCGCTACCATCGCCGCGGATATCGTGTCCGTGCGCGAAGACGGTACGAAGGATGTCGTGCGCACCTTCGCCCTCAACGACATGGCGCTTACCCGCGGTCCGCTGTCCGATATGGTCGAGTTCGACATCACGGTGTCCGGCCATCATATCGACCGCCTACGCGGTGACGGTGTCGTCGTTTCGACGGCGACTGGTTCTACGGGCTACGCGCTCAGTGCCGGTGGCCCCATCGTGAGCCCCGACTATACTGGCATGGTCTGCGTACCCATTGCGCCGCACACCATTCAGGCCCGTGCCTTCTTGACTTCGCCGAGTGATGTCGTCGAAATCTTTATGTCTGATGACCGTCCGAGCGTTCCGGCGATCGCTATCGATGGACAGTTTATTACCTGTGATGGCACCGTTGAGAGCGTGGCGGTGCGTCGTGGGCCCGGTGATGTGCTGCTGCTGGATTACGGCCCCGAGAGCTTCTATAACTCGGTGAGCCGCGTATTCTACGGAGTCCGTCATGATCGATGAGCTGCAGGTTTCTAACATTGCACTCATTCGCGAGGCGACGCTGGTGCCGAGTGCCGGCCTGACTGTCCTGACCGGTGAGACCGGCGCCGGCAAGACTGCGCTGCTCTCGGCGCTCAAGCTTATTTTGGGCGAGCGCGCGGATTCGTCGACGGTGCGCGAGGGCGAGGCGCTGGCGAGCGTCGAGGCGCGCCTGTTTGACGGGCCGCACGACACGGAGGGCTTTACCGTGCAGCGTAGCCTTTCTGCCGAGGGCCGCAGCCGCGTGAAGATTGACGGCCGCATCGCCAGCGTGCGCGAGCTTTCGGAGCGCGTTGGCGTGATGATGGATCTGTGCGGCCAACACGAGCATCAGCGCTTGCTCGATCCATCGCATCACGTTGCGATGGTCGATGCCTGGGCGGGGCGCTCTGCGCTCAAGGCGCTGGATGCGTACCGTGCCTGCTTTAAAGCATCGCGCGCTGCCGCCAAGGAGGTTCGACGTGTCGAAGAGGCCTCGCGCGCGCAGGGGAGCCGCGTCGAGGAGGCGCGCTTTGCCCTCGAGCGCATCGGCGAGGTCGACCCCAAGCCGGGCGAGTATGAGGAACTCGAGGAACTGCTGCCGCGCTCCGAACATGCCGAGGTACTGGTTGCCACGGCTAACGATGCCCATGCGTCGCTTGCTGCCGAAGGGGGAGCGCTCGATGCCGTGAACAGTGCCGTGGCAGAGCTTTCCCGTATGGCTGCCGTCGATCGCAGGCTGGGCGACATTGCCGATGCGCTTTCGGATGCCTGTATCTCCCTTGAGGATTGCGCGAATGAGCTTCGTGCCTATCGCGATGGCATCGCCTTCGACCCGCGCGAGCTCGCTCGCATGCGTGAGCGGTATTCCGACCTCAAGGGCCTGTTGCGTCAGTGGGGCCCCACCATGGACGATGTTTTTGCCATGCGCGATCGCTCGCAAGAGCTGCTGTCCCTGGTCGATGATGGCGATGAACAGATCAAAAAGGCGCGTGAGGCACTCGGGAGCGCTGAGCGCGAGTTGTTTGCCGCTGCCAAGGCACTTAAGCGCGCCCGCAATACGGCGGCCCCGCGCTTCTGTCACGAGGTCGGCCGCCAGATGGCTCGCCTGGAGATGGGTGGCGCCGAGCTCGTCTGGGAGTCGCGCGATCTTCCCCGTGCTGAGTGGACGCCCGTTGGTCCTTCGAGCTACGAGCTGCTATACCGCAGCGGTGCCGGCTTGACGCCACGTCCCCTGCGCCGCATTGCGTCGGGCGGCGAGCTCAGCCGCGTCATGCTGGCAAGCAAGGTTGTCCTCGGTAACGCGGACGGTGTCGATACGCTGGTGTTTGACGAGGTCGATGCTGGTGTCGGTGGCTCTACGGCGCGTGCGCTCGCGGGCGTGCTGGCAGATCTCGCCGCTACGCATCAGGTGATTGTCGTAACCCACTTGGCGCAGGTCGCCGTCATGGCTGACAAGCATTATGTCGTCAGCAAGGAACCGGGCGATGTTCCCCAGACGCATTTGGACGAGGTAACCGGTGAAGCGCGTACCGCCGAGATCGCCCGCATGTTGAGCGGCGATCAGTCCGAGGCAAGCTTGGCCCACGCAAAACAGATGCTCGAAGAAGCTCAAGGCTAGGTCGTATCATCGGTGTTGGTGGGACAAAATAGACTGATATTTTTGTCCCACTACGCGTTTTACTCAACGACCTTATCCGGCTGGATGAGCTCCTCGTAGTAGCTGATATGCTCACGCGCGTCTTTAATCTCGGGCAGCAGGAAGTTGTAGATGACTTCGATGATCATCGTGGCGCTGATCTTGGAGAACGCAAAGTCGCCCGTCGTCAGCAGCGCTTCGTGGTTGACGGTATTAAAAGTGTAGTCTGCCAGGCGCGCGAGTGGGGATTTGCTGTCACTGCTGATGACGACTACGGTTGCGCCGCAGTTGCGAGCCGCTTTTGCCATGCGATTCAATCGGCGCGATTTGCCGGAGTTTGAGATAAGCACGATGACGTCACCCGGGCGTAACGTGAGCGCAAAGCCGATTGATGTCTCGCTAATGGTGCTCGCCATGCAGCGCAGGCCCAGCTGCGAAAACTTAAACGTCGCATCGAGCGCGACCGCGTTCGTATTGCCCACAGCTGCAAACTCAATAACCCCTGCATGCTTAAGGGCATGCACAACAGCCGCCAGCGTATCGTGGTCGATCCCGTCGATAGTCGCATTAAGCTCGCTCACCTTGGCAGCCAGGATGTTCTTGAGGCTCTGCTCCATATTGTCGAGCGAGACCTCGTCGGTCAGGCCCTCGTTGCGCTGGCTTTCCAAATCCCTCGCCAACGAAAACTGAAAGCTGCGGAAGCTACCAAAGCCCAGCTTGCGGCAGAAGCGCGAAACGGTCGCCTCGGACGTGGCAGCGGCACGCGAAAGTTGGGCGGCCGTCAGACGTGGCGCCTCGGACTGGTGCTCCAATATATAGTCGACAATGCGCTGCTCGGACTCGCTGTATCCCTGATGGGTACTAATGAGGGAAAGTGCGCTCTTGCTACTATCGATCATGGATGGCTCCTGGTTGGCATGAAAATCTAGCTTGATTTGCAATGCCATAGTATACGGGCATTTTCAATTACAAGATACACCTTGCCGTTTCAAGTGTTGATGGTAAACTTTCACTTACCGTTTACGGTTATGAAAGAACCTTTCACCGGAGATTTGCACCTTGGCTCTTCTCACGCGGACGGTAGGTTGGTATCTTTCAGTTGTGGAAAAACGCGCATCGAAGCGCGTGTAGGGGAGCGCCCGCGGGCGCTGTACTCAAGAAGGAGGGACACATGGCTAAGTTTGACATCATCGCCGCGACCGGTTGCCCGACCGGCATTGCGCACACCTTCATGGCGAAGGAGGCGCTGGAGAAGGCAGCTGCCGAGCGCGGTCTGACCATTAAGGTCGAGACTCATGGCCAGGTCGGTGTCGAGAACGAGCTCACCAAGAGTGAGATCGCTGGTGCCAAGGCCGTCGTCGTCGCAGCAGACAAGGATGTCCAGGCTGAGCGTTTCGCCGGTAAGCCCATGGTTTCCGTTGGTGTTTCCAAGGCCCTGTCCGTTGAGGCCGCCGGTAAGCTGATTGACCGCGCGCTCGCCGCCAAGGGCGACAGCACGGTTGCAGCCGCTGCCGATGTCGAGGACGAGGTCGAGGAGAAGGAGTCCATCGGCCACATTATCTACAAGCACCTCATGAACGGCGTCAGCCACATGCTGGTCTTCGTCGTTGCCGGTGGTGTTCTGACCGCCGTTTCGTTCCTGTGGGGCATTACGTCCTTCGATTCGACGGCGTCTGACTACAACAGCTTTGCTGCGATGCTCAAGATCATCGGCGGCATCGCCATGAACCTCATGGTTCCGGTGCTTTCCGCCTACATCGCCGAGTCCATCGGCAAGCGCCCGGCGCTCGTCCCCGGCTTTGTTGCCGGTATGATCGCCATCCAGGGCCTGCCTGTTAACGCCGAGACCGGCATGATCGACGCCGGTGGCGCCGGCGTGGGCTTCGGCTTCCTGGGCGGCATCGTCGGTGGCTTCCTCGCCGGTTATGTCATCCTGCTGCTCGAGAAGGTCTTTGCCGGTCTGCCTAAGAACTTGGACGGCCTCAAGGCTATCTTCCTTTACCCGCTGTTCTCGACGGCAATCGTCGGCCTGGTCATGCTCGGCATTTCCGGCCCCATGGCTGCCATCAACACCGCCATGATGGACTTCCTCAAGGGCCTGTCCGCCTCTGGCGCCGTTGTCCTGGGTCTTGCCATCGGCTGCATGTGCGCCTTTGACATGGGCGGTCCGGTCAACAAGGCTGCTTACGTCACCGGTACCGCTATGCTCACCGAGGCTCTGGCCGCCGGTGTTGGCACCGATACCTACAACTTCGGCACCAACTTCATGGCTGCCGTCTCCGCCGCCTGCATCGTTCCGCCGCTGATCACCACCTTCGCCGTCGTTGTCGGCAAGAAGTACTTCAGCCAGGAGGACCATGACGCCGGTGTCGTCAACCTCATCCTTGGTTGCACCCACATCACCGAGGGCGCCATTCCGTTCATGACCAAGAACATCTGGCCCGTCATGCCCATCATGATGCTCGGTTCTTCTATCGCTTCGATCCTGACCATTATGTTCAACGTTCACGATCCGGCGCCTCACGGTGGCTTCCTGGTCCTGCCCGTTGTCGAGAACGGTCCGCTGTGGGTTCTCGCGATCCTCATCGGCGCTGTGGTCGGTGGCATCCTGTTCGTGGCCTTTAAGAAGTACGACTTCGAGAAGAACCAGAAGGCCGCTCCTGCAGCCAAGCCGGTTGAGGCTCCCAAGGCCGCTGCCGTCGTGGCCCCCAAGGCCGAGGCTGCCGACTTCGTTAAGGTCGAGAATGTCTTTGTTGCCGAGGACTTCGCTTCTCGTGACGAGGCTCTGAGCTTCGTTTCCAACCAGGCTGTCAAGGCCGGTATCGCCAGCGACGCCGACGCCGTGTTGAACGCCTTCCTGGCCCGCGAGGCCGAGGGCACCACGGGCATGATGGAGGGCTTCGCCATCCCGCATGCCAAGTCCGACGCCATTACCGAGGCTGCTGTTATCGTCGTCAAGGACGAGTCCGGCGTGACCGGTTGGGACACCATGGACGGCGCTCCCGTCAACGTGACCATCGCTCTGCTCATCCCCGGTGCCCAGGCTGGCACCACGCACCTCAAGATCCTGTCCAAGGTCGCCGAGGCGCTCATGGACGAGGACTTCCGTGCCACCGTCAGGGGTTCCACCGACGCCGCCGAGATCGCCAAGACGATCAACGCCCGCCTGGTCTAATCCCCCAGCTCGCGAATAACATCGCCCCCTGTAATAAAGGCGAGGACTCCACCCGGAGCCCCCGCCTTTATTCATTCCTTTCTGTAAGGTGCGTTGAAATAGGGACCGTTTAAACGTTTCAACTGCAAAATCAGTCCCTATTTCACCGCAACTTGCAGAAGGGCATAGAGGGAACTGCCCATTGAGTCTTTGTCGCGAACAGATCCTCAGCCAGAATTCCGTTCCGCCGATATTGTTCTGGACCGACCGAGTTTCCGCAGCTCGCCCGGCAGGCAAGCGTACAGGAACGACATCTGTCCAACAATTCGTGCGAAACATAATGAAAAACCGTTTGATGTGAGTTAATATAAACAACGTCGTGAATCTGACTCCTGCCACATGCATGACAGGGGTTAAACACAAAAAGGAGTCAACTATGGTTTCTGAGAAGGCTACCCTCGTTAATCCTCAGGGTCTGCACATGCGTCCGGCTGGTCTGTTCGCCTCCACCATGGGCAAGTACGCCTGTGACGTGACGGTCGTCACCCCCGAGAAGGAGGTCAACGGCAAGTCCCCGATGGCCCTCATGGCTGCTGGTATCCCCTGCGGTACTGAGGTCGAGGTCAAGTGCGACGGCGCCGACGAGGCCGAGGCTCTGGCTGCTGCCATCGAGCTCATCAAGAGCGGTCTTGGCGAGTAGAACTCAAACGGGTCGCATGTTGAACAACTAAGTTCATATTTGGGGGCGCAGTGACCTGTTGTAAGGTAGCTGCGCTCTTTTGTCATGGATATGGCAAAACGCTTTATCACATGACACGGAGAGAGGAATGGGAATGTATCAGGGAGTCAACGCTTCCGAGGGCATCGGTATCGGCACCGTCATGGTCGCCGTCGATCCCGACTTGACGTTTGAGCCGCACGAGGTTGCTGATTCGGCAGCAGAGAAGGAGCGCTATCAGTCCGCTCTTTCGGTCTTCTGCGAGAAGACCCAGGCTCAGGCCGACCATATGAAGGAGACGGTGGGCGAGGCCGAGGCCGAGATCATGAGCGGACACATTGTCCTGGCTCAGGACCCGGGCATGACTGACGCCATCAACGCCGCCATTGACGGCGGTACCTGCGCCGAGCAGGCGCTCATGGACACCTCGACCATGTTTGAGAACATGTTCCTGTCCATGGACGACGAGATGTTCCGTCTGCGCGCGGCCGACATCGCCGACATCCGCACCGGTATTCTGGCCGAGCTGCTGGGCAAGGAGGTCGTCGACCTTTCCGTCCTGCCCGAGAACACCGTCGTTGTCGTGCACGACCTCACGCCGTCCATGACCGCCACGATCGATAAGGCCCACGTTGCCGGCATCGTCACCGAGACCGGTGGCCGCACGTCGCACTCCGCGATCATCGCGCGCGCCCTCGAGATCCCGGCTGTCCTTTCGGTTTCCAACAGCTGCACCGCGCTGCGCAACGGTATGACCGTTGTCGTCGACGGTGGCAAGGGTATCGTCGAGGCCGATCCCGACGAGGAGACGCTCGCTGCCTATACCGCCAAGGCCGAGGCCTTCGCTGCCGAGAAGGCGGCCCTCGAGGCCTTCCGTGGCAAGCCGTCCGTGACTGCCGATGGCATCAAGAAGATCATCGCCTGCAACATCGGTAACCCCGATGACGTGCCCAACGCGCTCGATCACGACGCCGAGGCCATCGGTCTGTTCCGCTCCGAGTTCCTGTTCATGGACTCTGCTGAGCTTCCTTCCGAGGAGGAGCAGTTCAACGCCTACCGTAAGGTCGCCAGCGCGCTCAAGGGTGCTCCGGTCATCATCCGCACGCTCGATGTGGGTGGCGACAAGGAGATTCCGTATCTGCATATGGTCAAGGAAGATAACCCCTTCATGGGCTTCCGCGCCGTGCGTTACTGCCTGGCCAATCCCGACCAGTACAAGGTCCAGCTCCGCGCTCTGCTGCGCGCTAGCGCCTTCGGTGACGTCAAGATCATGATCCCACTCGTCACCTGCGTCGAGGAGGTCTTGGCTGTCAAGGAGCTCGTCGAGCAGTGCAAGGCCGAGCTGACCGAAGAGGGTCGCAAGTTCAACGAGAACATCGAGGTCGGCATCATGGTCGAGACGCCCGCCGCTTCGCTGCTCGCAGACCGTCTTGCCGAGGTCGCCGACTTCTTCTCCATCGGCACCAACGACCTGATCGGCTACACCATGTGCGCCGACCGTGGTAACGACACCATCTCCAACCTGTACCAGGTTTACTATCCCGCCGTGCTCCGCTCGCTCAAGAACATCATCGAGAGCGGCGTGAAGGCCGGCATCATGGTCGGTATGTGCGGCGAGGCCGCTGCCGATCCGCTGCTCGAGCCGCTGCTGATCAGCTGGGGCCTGGAGGAGTTCTCGATGAGCGCTCCGTCGATCCTGCGCGCCCGCAAGACCATCAGCCAGTGGACCAAGGCCGAGTGCGACGAGCTCGCCGAGAAGGCACTCGCCTGCAACACCGCCGCCGAGGTCAAGGCACTGCTCGAGTCCGCAGCTCGCTAATTTGGTATCAGAGGTAACCGCGTGGTTGGAATGGGCCGGCCACGCGGCCCTCACATATACAGGGGGTACTGTAAATGTTCTACACGCTAACCGCTAACCCGGCTGTCGACATGACGGTTTCGAGCTCTCCGCTCGAGCCCGACGAGAACGTCCGCACCGGCTCGGCCAGCTACACGGCTAACGGCAAGGGCCTCGACGTGTCCTTCGCCTTTAAGAAGATGGGCGTCGACACCGTCGCGCTCGGCTTCTTCGCTGGCTTCACGGGCAAGTTCATCGTCGAGGAGGTCATGAACCTGGGTTGCCTCTGCCGCCCGGTCTGGACCGACGGTATCACGCGCATTAACACCTACGTCAACGATGGCCAGCACGAGTACGGCATCCTGAACCCGGGTGCTCCTATTACGCCGCAGCACCAGGAGGAGCTCTACAACATCCTGGACACCGCGGGCGATCTCGAGTGCCTGATCGTTTCCGGCTCCGTGCCTCCCAAAGCTACGCCCGACTTCCTGGCTCAGGTCATGGAGCACGCTCAGGCTCGTGGCGCCGACGTCGTCCTGGACCTGTCCTCCGACAAGCTCAAGGAGCTCGCTCACAAGAAGCCGCTGCTCATCAAGCCGAACCATCACGAGATGAAGGCCATCTTCGGCGTGCCGGTCGACACCGACGACGAGGTCCGCGTTGCCATGAAGATGGCTCACGACGCTGGCGTTCAGAACGTGCTGCTCACCCGTGGTAGCCGCGGCGACGCTTACTTCTCCAACGGCGAGGATATTTGGTACGCCAAGCGTGAGTTCAACATCAAGCTGGTTTCTTCTGTCTGCGCCGGCGACTGCACCCTCGCTGCGTTCCTGCACAAGTGGTACAGGGATCGCGACAACGTCGAGGAGGCCATGAAGCTCGCTATGGCCACCGGCGCCAACGTTGCCGAGTCCGTCGGCATCGGCGACTTCGGTCACGTCGACGAGTACAGCAAGCGCGTTGCTGTCCGCAAGCTCGATCGTCAGTAATCGAAACGCGACATATTCGTGCGCATGCGGCGCCCCGGTTTCGGCTGGGGCGCCTTTTTTGTTCCGTTATTGGAGAGAGATGCTCTGCCGTACTTCATCGCTTCCACACCGTTCACCGAGTTGTCCTAGCCTTTTACCGTTGGGTGGAATATACTTTCATTAACACGTTACTTCGTGAAAGGAACATTCATGATTTACACGCTCACTGCAAATCCCGCCATTGACTACAACATCGCCTGCGACGGCCTTGCTGCCAACACCGTCACGCGTACCCGTAACGCCGTCTACACGCCCAACGGCAAGGGTCTCAACGTCTCGTTCACCCTCGATCACTACGGTGTCGACACCACGATCCTGGGCTTTTTCGCCGGCTTCTCGGGCGAGTTTATCGTTAAGGGCGCCGAGGCCCTGGGCGTGCCCGTCAAGCCCGTTTGGACCGACGGCATCACGCGCGTCAACGTGTTCCTCAATGCCGGACCCGACACCGAGTACAACATGGTCAACGCCGGTGCCGCCATCAACGAGGCCAACGAGCAGGAGATGTTTGAGCTCATCGATTCGCTCGATGACATGACCTGCCTGGTCATCAGCGGCTCGCTGCCTCCCAACACTTCCGAGGGCTTCTTGGCCGAGGTCCTGCGCCGCGTCAAGGCCAAGGGGGCCGAGTTCGTCCTCGACATCTCGAGCCATCAGCTGGCAGACCTCATTGCCATGGAGCCGCTGCTGATCAAGCCCAATGACGACGAGCTGCTCGACATCTTTGGCATTAAGGTGAGCGGTGGCGACGATGAGTCCGTCAAGGGCGCTATGGCCGAGCTGCACGCTAAGGGCGCCAAGAACGTGCTGCTGACCCTCGGTGGCGCCGGTGCGTACTTCTCCAACGGCGAGCACATCTGGTTTGCCAATCGCACCTTCGACGTCAAGCTGCTGTCGACGGTGTGCGCCGGCGATTCCTCGCTCGCTGCCTTCCTGTCCGTATGGCACGACGCTCCCAAGCGCGTCGAGGATGCCCTCCGTCTGTCGATGGCCACCGGCGCCAACGTGGTCGAGTGCCCGGGCCTGGGCGACTTTGCCAAGGTGGACGAATACAAGAAGAACATCGAAGTTCGTCAGGTCTGCTAGCCGCATCGAAAAATCGCTGCCGAACACCCGCTTTGGATCTCCGAGGCGGGTGTTTTTTGTGCACTGAACGCATATGGCGTCTGCTGTCTCGTTTTATGGAATTGACGACGCGATTGCGTGTGCGCGCTTTCTTGTTTCTTGCTAGACTTCTTGAGAACCATCGATTTACGCTCACAAGTGCAGGAGGCCATAGGCATGTGCAATGTTTCGCTCAACGGTACTCAACCGTCCGATGCGTCCCTGCGCGTCCTGCGCGCGCTTGAGGCGGCTGGTCTTGAGGCTTGGTACGTGGGTGGTTGGGTGCGCGACGCCCTGATGGGGTGCCCCAGCCACGATGTTGATATGTGCTGTAGCGGCCTGTGGCAGGAGTCCAAAGCGGCGCTCGAGGCCGCCGGCATCGCGGTTGTGGAGTCGGGCATTAAATTTGGCGGAATCACGGCTATTTCCGATGGCGAGCGTATCGAGGTCACCACGTACCGTCTGGATGGCTTTTACACCGATGGTCGCCATCCCCAGAGTGTGGAACGTGCCGCCTCGCTCGAGGACGATCTGGCGCGCCGCGACTTTACCGTCAACGCCATGGCCTGGCATCCCGAGCGCGGGCTTGTCGACCGCTACGACGGCCAGGGTGACTTGGAGCGCAAGCTGATTCGCGCTGTCGGCGATCCCAAGCGTCGCTTTAACGAGGACGCCCTTCGCATGCTGCGTGCGGTACGCTTTGCCTGCCGCCTGGACTTTATGATTGAGCCCGAGACAAAGCGCGCGCTTGCTGAGTGTGCGCCGTTGCTCGATGCTGTGGCGCGCGAGCGTGTGGGTATTGAGCTCGAGGGCATTCTTTCGACCGGTCATGGGGGAGACGCGATGCTTCGCTATCCCGAGCTCATCTGTGCCTCTGTGCCCGAGTTGGCAGCGGGTCGCGGCTTTGATCAGCGAAGTGTCTATCATGCGTTTAACGTCTACGAGCATATCGCCCGTGTGCTGACGGTGGCGGGGGAGCTGGCGCTGTGTGACGGCGTCGCGCCCTCGTCGAGCCTGATGTGGGCGGCGTTTTTGCACGATGTGTCCAAGCCCGAGTGTTTCACGGTCGATCACGCCGGCAGCGGACACTTCTACGGTCATCCCGAGCTCGGCGCCAAGAAAGCGCGCGTCATTATGGATCGCCTGGCGCTCTCGCACGACCTGGTGCGCGATGTGTGCCTGCTCATCAAATTTCACGACAAGCCGCTGCGCCCCGAGCGCTCCTGCCTGCTCAATATGATGCGCGCGCTTTCGGGCGAGGGCGTCGACACGCCGCGTTTGATGGACGAACTCATGGATCTTAAGCGTGCCGACACGCTCGGCAAGGCTCCGTCGTGCTTCTATTACGTCGAGACGATTGAGGAGATGCGCGCGATGGCGCACGAGCTACTGGAGGCGGGGGAGCCCTATACGCTCAAGATGCTCGCCATCAACGGCGGCGACCTGATCCGTGCCGGAGTCAAGCCCGGGCCGGAACTGGGGCAGCTACTCAACTCCGCCCTCGACGCCGTGATCGAAGACAAAATCCCCAACGAGCGCGAAGCTCTTTTGGTCCATCTCAACTTGAATTAGCTACCCAGTTTACCTGTGTGTTCCATAACCTGCCGACAATTTTTCGGCAATTTGGAATTTCTTCTTGCGCTGATGTTTTTTGTCCCGTAATATATTTCTTCGCAGCACGGCAGTGCAGATGTCATGTGGCCCGTTCGTCTAGCGGTTTAGGACGCCGCCCTCTCAAGGCGGAGATCACCAGTTCGAATCTGGTACGGGCTACCACTTCTTTTCTGCTGAGGTTTATGGCCCGTTCGTCTAGCGGTTTAGGACGCCGCCCTCTCAAGGCGGAGATCACCAGTTCGAATCTGGTACGGGCTACCACGCATCTGATACCCGGTCTTCCCATGGAAGGTCGGGTTTTTTTATTATCAAACAACCGTCTGCAATTCCCGTTTGAACCAGAGCTTTGCGTTCTGCTTATGGCCCTTGCGGGTACAATATCCAAGATATTTTGACTGTTAGAAGGAGTCTCATGACGGAGTCCTCTCAGCATACGTCTAAGCCCCAGGTCGAGGTTGAGGCCTCGGGCGGCGATGACAATAAGAGTGCACGCCGCGGCGCCATCTTTATCGGCGTCGTGCTGGTTGGTTATATCGTCTATCTGGTGGTAACCGGGCAGATGGGACAGTTTTGGGCCGCTATGTCGAGCGTCCAGGCGTCTTGGCTCGTTGTCGCGTGTCTTTGCATGTTCATGTATCTGTTCTTTGGCATTGTGGCCTATGCGATCGCTGTCTGGCTCGACCCCAATTCACCCGTCGGCATCCGCGACCTGATCTCGGTCGAGGCGAGTGGCATCTTCTTTGGCAACCTGACGCCCATGATGATGGGCTCGACTCCTGCCCAGATCTACCGCCTGACCAAGGCGGGCCAAAATGTCGGCGAGGCCGGAGCCACGCAGTTCACGCGCTTTATCGTGTACCAGTTTGGCCTCGTTGCCTGGGGCGCTATCCTACTGCTTGCTCGCATGCCGTTTTTTGCCGAGCGCTATGGCGACATGACGCTGCTGTGCGTCTTTAGCTTTGGCGGGCACTGCTGCATCTTGCTGGGCATCTTCGCCGTCGCGCTCATGCCTAAGACCGTCACGCGCGTCGCCCATTGCATCATCAATTGGCTCGAGCGCATAGGTGTCTCGGCCACTAAGATCGAGGGATGGCGCACGTTTGTCGACGGCGAGATCTACTCCTTCTCCGAGAAGTTCAAGCTTTCAGCCGGACATTTTTCTTCCATGCTGCTCACCGTGTTTATCACCATGCTGCAGCTCGCGTTTTTCTATCTGGTGCCGTATTTCCTGATGCTTGCCTTTGGCCACCACGAGGTCGACTTTTTCTCGGTCATGGCCGCGAGCGCCTTTGTCCAGCTTCTGAGCTCTGCGGTCCCCTTGCCCGGTGGAACTGGTGGTGCTGAGGGTGGCTTTGCATTGTTCTTGGGTCATTTCTTTGGGTCGGCTTCGACCGCCGGCTATCTGCTGTGGCGCCTCATTACGTTCATTGCGCCGACCATTTTGGCTGCGCCCCTGCTGGGCCTTAAGAGCCCCCACAACGAGAGCATCCATGCGCGCTGGGATCGCGTGATGCGCAAACTCGGCCGCACGTCTCAGACGCCCTCTGCGCCCACTAAGCCGCACCCCACGAATGCTGTTACCGTTGATCCCAAGAAGCACGCTCAGAAGGCTTCTGGGGCCGCTAAGCCGGCTCATAAAGCCTATGTGCGCCAGACAGGCGATGGTATTCGCGTATCTCCGTCGGCACTCAATAAGAAGAAGCGCCCTAAGTCGCAGTAGGACAGTCGTGCGTTCTTCATGATGCGGGGCATATTTGTGCTGTATGGGGGATAATCCTCTTACGTAGATTATCTCTCATCTGTTGATGAATGCTCGCATATCGAAGGGACACGCCCATGGCAACCAGCAAACCGCGTCTTGACCGCCGCATTGTTCGCAGCCGTAATGCCATCCTTTCCGCTTTCGAGCGCCTGCTCATGGAAAAGCCGCTGGCAGACATTACGGTGAGTGCCATCGCGCGCGAGGCCAATGTCGACCGCAAGACCTTCTACGTGCACTTTGGCACGGTTGACGGCCTGCTCGATGCCATTGCCGTCGATGTGGTGGAGATGATTGTCGACTCGGTCGAGAAAACGCTTGCTTCCATGGACGGTGACACCAACGAGCGCCACCCTGGGCGCGGCGGCGACCTTCTTTAAAACCGTAAACGAGGCGCTGTGCAACAACCTGGTGCTCAATCGTCAGCTGATCGAGAATATTCCGCTCGATGATTTTATGGCTCGTCTTCGTGCGCCGCTCGAGCACGAGATTGCCGAGCGCGATCTGCTGCCACAAGGTCTCAAGGACGAGATGTTCGATTACTATCTGGCGTTTTTGCTGTCGGGTATCATCGGCATCTATCGCACGTGGGCACTGTCTGACGGATCGGTTCCTATCGAGCGCGTCTCTGAGGTCGCCAACGATCTGACTCTCAACGGCCTGTCGAGTCTGGAATCTCGCTTGGACTAGGCCTAGTTGGGCTCGTCGGCGTGGAAATTCTTGTTCACGAGGTTCTCCGGCGCCTTGTAGACCTCGCCGGCGTAGGAGCTGTAGCCTGAGGATCCTTAAAATAAAGTCCAGTTTATCCTTCTCACTCTAATTGGGAATCCTCCGATGCGCCTTCGCACGCTCGCACGACCTCGATACCATGCGAGCGTGCGAACTCGACGAGCTCTGCGTTGCGGGCGTTTATGGTGCCGAAGGCGGCGGGGCACACAATAAGGCGCGCACAGTGGACGAGGAGCTCTTTGGCGCGGGCTATGGTTTTATCCCCGATCGGCTCTATCTCGATATCCGCTACCAGATCGACCTGCTGCGAATACTTCGCCACCTTGCGAAATCGCGGAATGTGGCTGTCATCATGTCCATCCACGAACTCGAGCTCGCGCAGAAAAGCGCCGA